>CACYQZ010000052.1 GCA_902776665.1 uncultured Prevotellaceae bacterium | reverse complement strand
GCCAGTTTCCAGTTCGGACAGATGTCTGCCGTCGCGTCGAGAAACTTCGCGGCAATCTGGTTCAACACCTGGCCCTTGAAGGGAATCCCCTTGGGCAGAATCACGTCGAAGGCCGAAATTCGGTCGGTTGCAACCATGACGAGCAGGTCGTCGTTGATGTCATACACGTCGCGCACTTTCCCGTGGTACACGCTCTTCTGACCCTCGAATTGGAAGTCAGTTCTTGTCAATGCTTTCATACGATTCTGATTTTTCAAGCTGTAGTTTTCAGTTTCAAGCGACAAAAATATAAAAAAAATCGCAAACTCAAGAAAACTCGAAAAACTTTTTGCATTTTCGATTAAAAAATCGAATTTTCGGGTACAAAAAAATTGGCTGTCTCACGACACCCAATCTTTAATTAACCTTAATAATCTAATACCATGAAAAACACGGTACAAAGTTATCACTTTTTCGTCGATTTTCAAAACAATTCGTTGGAATTACCCTCAATTTTAATATTGATTAAAAATATTTCCGTCGAATTTAAGGGATTTTTGCATTTTTAATGCTTTATAACGCTCTTTCTCGTCACTGGGAACGAAGAGCAACGAAGGCGACAGCGTCAAATCGTCGTTGTCGGGCGAGAAATGAGCCTCCCAAAGAACGAGCGAAAGGCCATCTGTCAGTTTTTGAAACTCTTCCGACGACATTTCTTCGGGTTTGACAAGGGTTTGCTCCGTGAAAATCGTGTCGGAAAGGTGTTTCCAATCGCTCGAAAACAGACTGACTTTCGACTCTGGCGAATCGCCAAAGACGGTCATAGACGTGGCAATCACGAAGTTGTCGCCGTCGGTCGCAATCAGTTTCATTTCCCATGTAGCCCGCTCGTTGAGCCGCAAACGAAGGTAGTTCGTCGTAAGCGTGTCGAGCGTGGAAGTGCCGCGCAACCGATTGGCGACGCCAGTGTTCAGTTCGGCTTTGTTGTCGGCCTTCTGCGTGATGTCGTATTGCTCAACCATCGCCGTGCGACTGCCTGCATCGAGATAGGGCAGCAGCGCGTCGGGCATTGCTTTCCAACATTCCAAAACACGCTGTCCCTGCATCGAAAGACACAGGGAAAACACGGCGACAAGGGCAAGATATCTGCTCATTGGCAACGATTATTCGGGGAATTTGATGGGACCGAAACGCAGTTCCACACCGTAAGCACCCTGACGGCGATAGGTGTAAATCGTGAAGAGATGGCCGATGCCCAGGGGCGAAAGACCGCCTTTGTAGAACCATGTGTGGTCTTCCTCGACGTCGCGCGACAGTTGGTATTTCGTGCGCATCGTCTGGGCGATGTTCTCCATTTTGCGCTGCGCCTCGGGTCGCGAACCAACCTTGCTGTAGAAACGAGCCTCGTTGAACTTACCGTTGTTGAAGCGGAACTTCACTTCGTCGAACGAAAAACCGCGATATTTCTTCGGGCCATAGACCACTTCGCTTTCGGAAACGCTCAGCGGTTCGCCAAACTCGGCTTTCATGGCTGCAAGAGCAACGTCGTAGGCACTTCCCAACTCGACGGTTCCAACACTTTCAACGTTTTGTGCGCTCAAACCCATCGAAAAGGCCACGCACAGCATCATTACGAATAGTTTTTTCATGATTTCCTTATTTTTAGTTATTTAATTTCAAATTTGAGCGTGCAAAGATAATGCAAAATTCGATAAGTGTATCGATTTTTTATTATTTTTAACTCATTTCACACTCCACACTTCACACTCCACACTCCTCACTTCACACTCCACTATTTCACGACTTCTGAACCCTCGCTTGGTTTTTCGCCACAAAATCTTTCCATCCGCGATAGCTTTTGCCCTCGTTCGTGGGATGGCCGAGTTGCAGGAAATGGCAGTAGGCAGCGGCCAGAGCGTCGGTGGCATCCATGAATTTCGGCATTTCGTCGGCCTTCAGTGTCAGCATTCGTTGAAGCATTCCCGCCACCTGCTGTTTCGAGGCTTGACCGTTGCCCGTGATGGCCATTTTGATTTTCAGCGGCGCATATTCGTGGATGGGCACCTCGCGCTGAATGGCGGCAGCAATGGCGACGCCCTGCGCCCGTCCGAGTTTCAGCATCGACTGCACGTTTTTGCCGAAAAACGGGGCTTCAACGGCCATTTCGTCGGGCAGATAAGCGTCGATGATGCCCGTGACGCGCTCGAAAATGTGGCCGAGTCGCAGGTAGGGGTCGGTCATTTTCCGCAGGTCGATGACACCCATCGCCACCATCTCGGCCTTGTTGCCGAGGGCGCGGATAACACCGTAGCCCATCACGTTGGTGCCAGGGTCGATGCCGAGGATGATTCGCTCCGTTTTCAAGGTCAATTCAATGCTATTTTATCGTTCCAAATACATATTTGTCGCCACCTCCTTGCCGATGGTTGTCTGTTGACCGTGACCGGGCCAAACGACCGTTTCGTCGGGCAGTTGCACGATGGTTCGCAGGCTTTGGATGAGCATAAACATCGAGCCGCCCATCAAATCTGTGCGTCCGATGGTGCCCTCAAACAGCGAGTCGCCCGAGAAACAGACCTTTTCGTCTTCGCAATAGAAAAAAATGCTGCCACGCGAATGGCCGGGCGTTTCGATGATGGTCAGGCGATGGTTGCCGAATTCGATGATTTCGTCGCCGGTGAGCAGTCGGGCAGGCTCGGGCAGAGGCTCGACGGCCGTCATTCCGAAGAATTTTTCGGCCTGAAACTCATAGTTCGTTATGAAGTCGGCATCGTCGTGGTGAATTTCGACCTTCAAGCCGAATTCGTCGAAGATGAAACGGTTTCCAAAGTTGTGGTCGAGGTGTCCGTGCGTTGCCAATAAATGTTTGGGTATCAAATTGTTATCACGAATGTATTGAAGTATTTCTTTCTTCTCTTCTGGAAAGAAAGCACCGCAGTCGATGATGACGCACTCGCGGCTCTCATCGCTGACCACGTAGCAGTTTTCCTGCAACATATTGCACACAAA
>CACYQZ010000051.1 GCA_902776665.1 uncultured Prevotellaceae bacterium | reverse complement strand
TACTCGCCTCGATGCCGCCCAAAACGACGGGCACATCGGGGAAAAGTTGCTTGAGAATCTTTGTATAGACGATGGTCGGGTATTCGGGACGACAATCGTGGCGACCGTCGGGGCTGTAGGCATCCTCGCTGCGCAGACGGCGGGCGGCGGTGTATTTGTTCACCATCGAATCCATCGCGCCAGGCGCAATACCGAAAAACAGCCGCGGACGACCGAGTTTCTTGAAATCGCGGAAATCGCCGTGCCAGTCGGGTTGCGGAACAATGGCGACGCGATAGCCAGCGGCCTCGAGCGTGCGCCCGATGACCGCCGCGCCAAACGACGGATGATCGACATAGGCATCGCCCGAAAACAGGATGATGTCCAACTCATCCCATCCGCGCAACTCACATTCCTTCTTTGTCGTCGGAAGAAAATCGGTCAGTTTGAAAATCGCGTCATTCTTCATCCTTTATCCAATTCCCATACAAATCGATAAGTTGCTGAAGACCAAATGCTTTCATATTTTTGTTATAGAGAACATCTAAGCAAAGGTCCAACAGATTCTTGTCGTTGTTTCCAGCCGTTTCGAGCAGCGAACGGACGGTGAATTTCAGTTTTTCGAGTACCGTCTCGTCGATGATTCCGCTGCTGTCGGCGAGGCTGTCGAACAACTGATAGCGGTGAATGGTTTGCAGATGTTCATCAGTCACTTCGATGTGACGAGTTCCTGACGGATTGGCTTGTATTTCCATATCGTAATCATTTTAATAAGAAGTTCATAATGCCTCGAAAAATTCCCTCGCGAGCGGCCTGTTCGCGAATACATTCGAGGGGAAAACCGACGCTGAAAACCTTGCAGTCGCTGCCGTCGTAGGCCACCGCCGCGCTCGTCCCGTCGGCATACTGCATCGCGCAATAGGCCGATGAAAGCGGTTGCACGATGTCGGAAGCCGTCGCGGCGTAGTGCTTGTCGTTGAGTTGGTTGAAAATGTTGAAATTCATACCCAATCCGACGATGAGCGACCGCTGACCGAGGGCATTCCACTGCGTTCCACCGAACTTGATTCGCAGATTTTCGGCGAGGAATTGCTGTTCGTGCGGACTCTGCATATCAGAGGCGACAAACGCACCGCTGACGAGCAGCCGACCGTGCTGTTTCAGGAATCTTTGCAGCATCCTCTGCAACTCCAACGTAAAGGTTTTATACGATTTCAGCGCGTGGTGGTCGTGCTTCTGCACGCCGAGAATCAGGTCGATGCAGTCGTAGCGTTTTCGGTGAATGTCGCCGTCTTCGAGGGATTCGCGCGAACAACTGACGATGTTGTATTGCTTCGCCGTCGCGATGGCCTTTGCGTGGGTGCGCACGTAGTCAAACGTGTTGCCTTGAATGTAGTAGCCCGCCATTTCGTCGCCACAAAAACCGAGTCCACCAGGGCCTTCAATGCCCATTTTCATTCGGTCGAAACATTGCTGCCGACCGCTCCAACCCGCCGTCAGTCCGTAACTGATGCCGAGGTCGGCGTCGAGGTCGAAGCCCTGCAACGAATCGTTGATGATGGCGTATGGCGCGGCCAGACGCTGGAATCCATCGACGATGAGCACGGTGTGTTGCGCCTCGGGCACCCACGCCGTCGAAAGCACCTGCGTGGGGAAACTCTCGCCGCCTTTGTTCGTGGCTGTGACGCGGAAGTGGTAGGGCACGTAAGGGTCGATTCTGAGCGTTAGAGAGGTCGATTTCACATACTCGCCATTGTCGAAATTGCCGTCGCCAATGGCTGTATAGACGATGTAGCCCGTCGGTCGCGCACTGTGTTCGAGGCTGTCGGCGACGGCTTCCCAACTAAGTTTGATTTTGTCTTTTCCGACTAATTCGATGCGGAAATGGTCGGGTGCCAGCGGCTGTACGGTATAGTCTTCGTCGTGCATCTTCGACACGTGGCGCAGCACGCTTTTGTAGATTGAACGCGCAAGGTTGAAGCGGAAATTCGGGTCTTGACCATAACGCATATCGGGAAAACTCTGGTGCGACAGCGTCTCGATGATGGCTGACGGAACGGCTGGAACACGTGTTTCCGAGTAGTTTCGGTCGTAGAAATTGCGTCGCGGCCACTCGCCGTAAATCCTCGACATATCGCGGACTTCGCCCGACAGCACTTCCTCGGCGAGATTGAACGATGCCTGCCGCGAAATGCCTGCGTCGAGCAGTCCGTCGTTGAAATTCGTCGTGCAAATCGCCAACGGCCCGTAAACGCTCTGTCCGTCGGGGTTGTAGCCAGCATCGCTGTGGATGGCGAGCGTCATTTCGATGGGAACGCGCTTGCCCTCGGTGTTCGGGGCGTAGGGCGAACCGCCAGCCAGCCAGTTTGTCATCAGCGAGCGCACGTTGATGTCGTCGGCATAGTCGTTTTCGCCGTTTTTCGAGCTGTAGGCAGCGTAGGGTGCTCCAGCCCATTGCGCATAGTAGCGCGCACCCTCGAACGACCGCGCCATTCCGCTGACGCTTCCGCCTCGGGTGATGTTGCCCATTCCACCGCCGAATCGCACGGCATCAGTCGTTATAACTCCATCGTAATTGCTTTGATTTGAGAGAATTACGCGATTTCGTTCACTATATCCTTTATCGAAATCGAACGTTCCGAGATACACCCAAGTTCCGTCTCCCATCTGCTGATTGACGTGGAAAACCGTTTGCTGACCCTTGTGAAAAACCGTGTATTCGGCATTCGGAACGCTGTTTTCGAGCGTCTGATAACTCACATAGACGGCGTAGCGACCGCTTTCGGGAAACGACGGCTGATAGACCGCGTGACTGGTGTTCGATGCCTTTCGTGTCGCCTTGACCATTCGCGCCGTGCCTGCCTCAAAGGGATTTTCGCCATCGTAGTAAGCACCCAAATGATAGGCGAAGCCAGGCAGATTCGTCGTCGTCCACGAGTGGCTGCCTGCCAGCTCCATATAATAATAAGGTGTAGGGTCGTCGTTGTCGATGATGATTTCGCGCTTTTGCCAATCGCGCTCACGCGGCGTAAAAACGACAGCTCCAGCGTTTTCGAGCATCGGAATGAGGTAGGGCACGACGATGGTTTGCGTGAAAAGGTCTTCGGTGGTGCCGAAAAGGAAGGGTCGCTGCCATTTCCAGAAGCCTTTCGCTTGGTCGTAGTAGTAGCCGTGGCTTGCCCAGAGCGACAAATGGCGGTTTTGCAGTCCCTCGGAAATCTCGTTCGGGCGCGAAACGTTCTTCACCCACGGCTCGCCCTTGTAGTCGATGTCGCCCCAAGTGACTTCTTCCTGCGCCAGTGCCGTTGTCGTCACAAGCATCAAGCAGAAAATGATGTATCGCTTAATCTTCTTCAATGTTTCCTACGGTGAATTTTTCGGGATATTTTCCCTTGAAGTCCTTGAAATATAACTTGATTTCACGCATATCGCGCTCGATGTCGCCCGTCGGAACGAGCGTTTTCGTGCATTGGATGAGTTTGCGCTCGAAATCGAGTCCGTAGAGCAGAATCGGCAGTTCGGCCTTCAGCGCGATGTAGTAGAAACCCTTTCGCCACTCGTCATTCCGCGAGCGCGTTCCCTCGGGCGTGATGCAGAGTTGGAAGGTTTCGGCTTTTCGCGCTTCCTCGGCCAGATTGTCGGTCATACTGTTCTTTTTCGTGCGAAACACGGGAATGCCGCCGATTTTCCGGAACCAGATGCCGAGCGGCCAGAAAAACCACTCTTTTTTCATTAGGAAATTGATGCGCATCCCTTCGGCACGCATATACAACTGCCCGAGCACGAAGTCCCAGTTGCTGGTGTGCGGGGCGAGGCAGAGCATAAATT
>CACYQZ010000050.1 GCA_902776665.1 uncultured Prevotellaceae bacterium | reverse complement strand
AGGGTCCCATCATCGGAGCCAGTTCGCAGGGAACCGTCCAAGTCTCTGGGCGGCAATATGCTTGCCGTCCTGTCTCATTCATTCTTGTTTTCATTTCTTTCATATTTAATTATGTTATGATTTGTCAATTACACATTATTATATTGTGCAAATCGGGCGAACCGAAAAGGTACACAAATTATATAAGCGTGCAAAATTATTCAATAATTTTTATTTTGGTCGCATCCTTTTTCGCCAAGACCTAACTTTTATACTTATTTAACTCTACGCGTTGACTATTCACATTTGTTTGTTTTTTCTCAGATGCTTTACACTTCCGATTAAACAAAAAAATCTCCCTTCCGCACGCGGCGAAAGGGAGGTTCTTCTGTACGAAATTGTTATTCTTATTGTTCGTAGTTCGTATCCCAGTCTTGTAGTCCGAATCCTTCTCGTTCGTTTTCCCAAAGATCGTCTTCGTAAGAGTCATTCTCCTCGAAGTCATCGAACTCTTTGCTAAATACGTTTACTTCGTTGCCTGGCAAGGTTGCGTCAGCACCTGCTGAACCTCCGATGACCATCAGTGGCTGATTGTAAGGAGCCTCAACGATTTCAGGCTTGATGTATTCGTTCCTTGTTGTCATATCTTTTTCCTTTCTATCTTTTGAGATGGGTCATCGTTATTTGATGGTGATTTTTTTCCCGTTGTGAATGTAAATGCCTTGTTTTTGGGGTTGGCTATTGAGTCGAATTCCTTGCAGGGTGTACCATCCTGCTTGGGTTGTAGTCAGAGAGTTTTCATTGAGGTCATCGATGCCTGTCGCGTCGAAACCTTCATCAATGAAGTAGAACGAGCCACCTTTGGCATTACCCGTCGTGTCGATGGTTTCGCCTTTGGCTTCTGCTTTGGCCACGGCTTCATTGTAGTCTGCCTCTAAGATGACGCAACGGTGGGCGGGAATCACGGTTCCATTGAACGGCCAGAAACCGATCACCTGCGTGTTGAGTTTCTGCGTCTGGAGCGACAGTGTCAGACAAGTTCTTGCTCCGCTTTCCAATGTCGTGTCGTTGCGCTCGTAAACATTGAAATTCTCAGCCGTCATGTCTGTTACGTTATATTTCTGTCCCCGAATACCCGTTAGCAGGTTTTTGGGCATGGTTTTCTTCTTTTCTTTGGCTGCAGCCAAGGCGGCAACATATTCGGGTTTGACGGTGCGTTGGTCGGTGGGTTGCACACCGTGGAGTACGTGGAGATCTTCGTCATGACCCGGAAGGCTTCTGAGGTTTTCCCAGCCTTTGATGTCGAATTCCCACACGGGATTAAAGGCATAGAGACCTGCCTGCCCAGACGACTTCGATCTGACATAGACGGGCGTGAAGGCAGGAAGAATCTTGTTCTCACTGTCGTCACCACCGTAGATGGTCATGATGACCTGATTCTGCGTAGTGGAAGTTCCACCATTTTCAATGGCATTTCGATTGGTGATGCCTGTTGCGTAATACACCGAAACACCTTCGGGAATCACGGCATCGTAGTCGAGGAAGAGCGTGCTCGAATAGTAGTTGAGTTCTTCGTCTGCCGCCTGCGACTCTGCATTTTTCGTCAGCGGATGCAGGTTGATGATGTAGGGCCAGATATGGGCACGAATCTCGATGTGAGGGTCGAGGTTGTTGCTGGCCGTCTTTTTGGTGTCTGAAGGCGTGTCATTTTCTTTGCCATTGATGGGGTTCGTTCCCAACACACGGTTGTAGCCAGTGTTGTAGCGATAGGTAAGAAGATTTCCATAAAGGTCTTGGTCGCGCATCGTTCCCCATTGGCTCTGGATGTCGGATTGCGAGTGGAGGAACAGATGATAGCCCTCATGTCCATCATGGTGCAGGTAGTTTCCTTTAAACTTGCTGGCTTCGCCTTCATACGTGGCGATGTCGTCGGTTTCCGACACCAGGCACATCCACGGAGTGGATTCTTCGGCGATGATGGTGCCACCGTTGAAATAGTCCCAAAGATTTGCGTAGAGGGCCAGGTTGTTATCCAACGAGTGGGTGTAGCCGTCGTTTCCGGGCAAGGGAAGTGCCACCCAGTCGTGTCGGCCTTCTGTGGAATCGGTTCCATCGTCACCTTTCACTGCTTCTGCGTTCAAATAGGCTACTTGTGGGCTCCATTGGCTATCTTCTTCCAGTGTTTCAGTGTTCAAACTGTTCAGATTGAGCGTGAGCATCATGTTGTGGGCACATTTCAGAACGGTCATTCCCGGGCCGATGGCGCTCAGGTCGAGCGACTGAATCAGGTTGTCTTCGCAGTTCAACTCACGGAACGTGCCGTTCACCAGATTGCTAAGGTCGAGCGACTCCAGTCGGCTCGTGTAAATCTGCGGTTTGCCATCGATTTCTCTGACGTAACGGCTACCCTCATTGAGCAACGTATAGGAACCGCCATCGACTTGCAGCACTTCGAGTTTGCCGATTTCAGCGGCAGTACGCCCACCAGAAGTGCTCAGCAGGAAGGCCATCGACTCCCACGGATGGTGGCTGGCGTTGAATGTAGCAAGATTCGTACAGCCGGCAAGGTTGATGTCGCCGTTGCCGGTGAGCATTCCTTGGTTGATGTTGATAATCTCCAACGACGAGCAATTCGAGAGGTCGAGGTTCTCCATCAGGCTGTTCGGACAGTCGAATCGCGTGATACCAGTACAGCCCGAAGCATCCACATCCTGAATTTGGTTGTAGAAGAGCATATCGTCGGTCAGGAATCCGAGCGTCACAGCACCGGTCAGGCTCGTACAGTTTTCAATGTTCAACTTCGTCAGTTTGTTGCCTTCGTTGAAATTGTTGATACCATACTCCTCAACACTCTCGTCGTGGCCTACCTTCGGCGGCAACAGCGAAAGCGTACTCAATTGTGCGTGGTTCGACAGGTCGATTTCTTCCAAAGCCGAGTAATAGGCACGGAAGTTTTCAAGGTTCGGGGCGATGCAGGTCGAAGTGCCGCCGCCACCCTTCAGGTCAACTTTTGCGACACTGCTCTTGGTGAGCACCATCGTTCTTAGATTGGGATGGCTGCCGGGGGCGGTGGAGAGCACCAATTCTTCCGACATCGAACCCGTGTGTTGCAATTCTTCCAATTCCTGACAGGCCGCCACGTTGAGTTTTTTCACGTTCACGGCGTTGATTTTCTTCAGCGTTGATGCACTTCCTGAGAAATCGGCTTCCTCGACGTTGGGACTTCCCGTCAGGTCGAGAATAAATGTTTCTCTGTTGTCTGGCAACTTCACGCCCTGCGCACCCGTCAGGTTCAGACCGATGAGGTTCGGAAGGCCAGAATAGTCCATGTATGCATACGCGGCTTCTTCGGGCGTACAGGTGTGGGTGATGAATTCAGCGCCTTCGGGATAGAGTTTCATGTTTCCGTCGCTGCCAAGATACACCGACAGGTTTGAATTGTTGTAAATCAGTGCTCCACCGGTGTTGGAATGATGAGTGCTTGAAGGGTCGTTTTCGTCTACCACCGCCACCAAGCGGGAATACATCGACAAGTCGAGCGGATTGGCATGCGTATAATGGTATCCCAAATTGGGGTTATCGCTCAAATTCAGGTGTTTCAAAATACCCGTTTCGTCGGGCAATGTGAGTGTGCCAATCGACGAGCCATTGACGTGGAGTGTTGCCAAGGCATCGAAACGCTGGACATCTAACGAAGTGAGCCCTGTTACTCCCTCGAGGCTCAACTCGTCGAGTTTGTTTCTGGCATTCGGCAGTTTAAGCGCTGTATTGGAACTGAAATTGATATTGTCGGCTTCTAAGATTCGCAGGTTGCTGCACGACATGACGTCGAGCGCTGTCAAACTCGAATTGCTCACATAGAGGTTAGTCAGTGTGGTCAAGGATCCGCTTGGGATGGTCAGCGATGTCAGTTTCGTGTTGCTGATGTTGAAAGTAACCAACTTAATCTGGGTCGGTTCTGCGAAAGTCAGAGTGTTCAAATTCTCATTTTTCGACAAGTCAAGTTTAACACCGCTCGTGGCAAGTTTAGAATTAATAGTCAGTTTTTCCAAATTAGTGAAATACTCAACCCCCTGATAATTATCAGTCATATTTCTGGTTTCTGTAATGATTGTTAAGGCATCCAAATCTTTCTTGTAGAATAGTGGCTTATCATCGTTATATTTTCTTCTCCAACCAGGTCTGATGTTTGACTCGAAAAAATAGCGGCTTTTCGACACGAATTCCCCATCAATCTTGATGGTCCAGTCGTCACCACCCACATAGATGAAGAGATGGTCGTCGTCTTCGGGGTCGCCATCCTTACAGATGTACTCCAAGCCGTTTTCGTGGTTTACATAGTGATACCCTTGCGCCATCATGCCCATCGGGAGCAGCATGGCTGCGATTGTCAATAGTATCTGTTTTTTCATGATGATGAAATTTAAAGTTCTCTAATCCGTTTCTTGTCTCGTTTTGTTTCTTTTTGGTTGTTTCCCATCGCCTTTCTTTTCATCAAGGTTCGCACGCGGGTGCGAGAAGATGGGTCTGCAAAGATACGGAAAAACCCTTTTTCGCCAAGTTTTTCCGATATAAACCGAACTTTTTTTTTGTTTTTTATAATTTCAGCGACTTATTTAACCTTTTTTATTTCAGATTTTAGGAGTTTGGGAGTCAAGGAGTTAAGGAGTCAAGATGATGGTGTCTCGTTCCTCGTTTCTCGCTCCTCGAAAATCATTCCTCGAAAATCTAAAATCGTCGTTCGAATCTTGAAACAATTTGAAACAATGCGGGCAGGAAAATGCAGAGCGAACAGGCGAGGGCCAGCCAGACTCTTTGTTCGCTGCCGAAAAGTTCGACGAGGGTGCAGTCGGCCGATTGGGGAAGGAGCATCGTGAGGACGTAGGCGATGGTGTTGTTCATCCAATGGAGGACGATGCCAGGCACGATGCTGTTGGTGTGGTAGTAGAGCCAACCGAGCAGCAGACCGAGCAGCGTGGCGTGGAAGAACTGCGCCATGTTGGCGTGGACGGCGCCGAAAAGCAGAGCCGAGAGAACGATGGGCAGCCAGTGGTAGCGGGGGTTGAAGATGCGGAGCAGGGTGCGGAGAATGGCACCGCGAAACACCATTTCCTCGGCGATGGGCACGAGAATGCCGATGACGAAATAGCCGGCGGGTTGTCGCATGATTTTCTCGAACATTTGCTGCATTTCGGGGGGTGCTTCCAGTCCGAGAAGTTCGAGCATCCACTGCGAGGGGATGATGGTTCCGCAGGCGAGGATGGCGACCCAAAACAGCAGTGTCCACGGGCGTGTGCGGATGTAGTCGCGTGAAAATGGCGACCAACGGGCACTCATGAATAGAAGAATTGTCAGAACGCTGGAAACGGCGGAAATCAGCAGCATGGCGAGGCCGTTGGTGGTGACTTCGTCGCTAACGGCTGTTTGCAAGGCGGTTCGAGCATTGTCACCCTCGACCAGTTGCCAAACGAAACCCACTGCGAATGTCGCGAAAACTTGAATAGCGATAAACACCACAAGATACTTTACGATGGTAAGAAATCTATTCATCATTTTTATTTCTCATTTTTCATTTATCATTACTCAATTGTCATTTATCATTTAGGACGCAGTCCGCCAAATTCAAACCGCAGTCCACTTTGTCTTTCTCCAACTGCCTTCTGAGCGCTTCGGGCGACTCAAACGGCTGTTCGTCGCGGATTCGACGGAGAAAATCGATGGTGAGCGTCTGCCCGTAGAGGTCGCCGTCGAAATTGAAAAGATGCACTTCGAGCGAAAGCGTTGTGCCGTCGTAGGTCGGGCGCGTGCCGATGTTCATCATCCCCGAAAAAACCTTACTCCCAGACTCCTTTACTCCTTTACTCCGAACTTTAACCGCATACACCCCCGATTTCGGCAAAATCGTTTCGACCGATTCGGGTGCGAGATTGGCGGTCGGGAAACCGATGCGATGGCCTTCGCCACGACCGTGAACGACAAGTCCCGTGATGCTGTAGGGACGACCGAATAGTTCGGTGGCGAGGCTGATGTCGCCGTCGCGGAGGGTGTGGCGTAGGAATGTTGAATTTTGGGTGATGGGTGGTGGGTGGTGGGTGGTGAATGGAGACATTTTCAACACTTCGATGCCCATTTCGCGACCATAGCGTTGGTAGTCGTCGAATGTTTCGGGATGGTCGGGGTCGCGATGGCCGAAATGATTGTCGTAGCCGAGCATCAGCACCTCGACGCGTAGCCTATTTTTCAGTATTTCGAGCATAAAATCCTTCGCGGAAAGGGCTGCAAAATCGGGTGTAAACGACAGGATTTCGCAGCGGTCGGCACCGGCGGCGAGAATCAGGCGTTTTTTCTCGTCGAGCGTCGTCAGCAGGTGGCATTTTTTACCCGTTACCACCTCTCGCGGCGGACAATCGAACGTAACGACGAGGGCTTCCAAGCCTCGTTTCCGTGCTTCCTCAGCCACTTGTCGAATGACAAATTGATGGCCGAGGTGAACGCCGTCGAAAAATCCGATGGTTGCTACTCGATTCATTTTTTTAAAGTCAGGGAACAATGTTCAATCTTCAATCTTCAATCTTCAATCTTCAATCTTCAATGTTCAATCTTCAATGTTCAATCTTCAATGTTCAATCTTCAATGTTCAATCTTCAATGTTCAATCTTCAATGTTCAATCTTCAATGT
>CACYQZ010000049.1 GCA_902776665.1 uncultured Prevotellaceae bacterium | reverse complement strand
TATTATCATCAATTTTGACAATTTCTTATATTGTAAGGAAAAACCAATAAAGATTGGTGACATTCCTTTCGTATTTAATAAAAAATAAATGTACTAAGTCTGAAGATGACGGAACGACGAAAGATTCTTACGCGAAAATTTCGTCAAACCAATATAATTGCTTTAATTTGACCTAACTCCTTAATTTCCAATAAAAAAGAAGCGAAACTTTTGCGGTTTCGCTTCTTTTTTCCTGATTACTTCGCTTGCTGGAACCCAATCGCCAGTGCCTTGATGTTGGCATCGACGACGGCATCGCCCTTGCGGGCGAAGACGCGGCGGATGGCATTTTCGAGTTTTTCGTACTCGATGCCGAGGGCTTTCTGCGCCGCACCGAGCAGAATCACGTTGCCCGAGCGGGGCACGCCGCCGTCTTTCGCCAGTTGCTCGAGGTCGATGGTGACGACGTGGGGCAGTTTCGCGAGGGCGCCCATAATCACGTCCATTTCGGGATAGTTCGGGATGTTCTTAAAAGGATTGCTCGACGTGATGACCCAGCCGTTTTCGCTCAGATAGGGCAGGTAGCGCAGGGCTTCCATCGGCTCCATCGAGATGATGACGTCGGCAGTGCCTTTGGCGATGAGGTCGCTGTGGATGGGTTCGCTCGAAATGCGCAGGTTCGACTGCACATCGCCGCCTCGCTGCGACATTCCGTGTACTTCGGCCTGTTTGATGTAGAGGTTCTCGTTCATCGCGGCCTCGCCGATGATGGTGGCGATGGAGAGGATGCCTTGTCCGCCCACGCCGCAAAGGATAATATCGGTTTTCATATTTTACGATTTGACTATTTTACAATTTGACTATTTAACCCTGTGACTTTTTCGCTTCTTTGAGGTGTCGTTGCAGGGTTTGAATGCACTCACGGCGCGGAATAATCACGCTGGTGCCCTTGTAGTTGATTTCCTGACGGAGGATTTCGGTGATTTCGGGCATATTCTTCGGCAGTGGAACGACCACGTGCAGGTGTTCGTCGGCGAGGCCGAGACCGCGACAGATGGCTTCGAACTTATTCGTGCCAGCCGAGTCTTGTCCGCCCGTCATACCCGTCGTGAGGTTGTCGGAGATGATGACGGTGATGTTCGAGTTTTCGTTGATGGCATCGAGCAGGCCCGTCATTCCGCTGTGGGTGAAGGTCGAGTCGCCGATGACAGCCACCGACGGCCATTGGCCAGCGTCGGCAGCACCTTTCGCCATCGTAATCGACGCACCCATATCGACACACGAGTGGATGGCCTTGTAGGGCGGCAGGAAACCGAGCGTATAGCAGCCGATGTCGCCGAAAACACGCGGATTGTCGTACTCTTTCAGCACTTCGTTGAGTGCGGTGTAAACATCGCGGTGACCGCAACCCTGACAGAGTGCTGGCGGACGCGGAACGACGTTTTCGCTGGGAGCAAATTCAGTTGAGGGTTGACAGTTGAGAGTTGACAGTTGGGATAATGCTTTTTTCACCGAATCGGGCGTGAGTTCGCCCGTGCGGGGCAGCGTGCCGTCGAGTCGTCCGAACACGTTGGGGCTTTCGCTCACACCGCGCACGATGTCCTCGATAAACGGCTGTCCTTCCTCGGCAATCAGCACTTTTTCACACGTTTCGAGCATTTTCCGAACGAGTTTTTTCGGTAGCGGATATTGCGAAATTTTCAAGATGGGAAGCCCTGCGTCGCTGTTGCCGAGCGCCTCCATCACATAATTATACGCGATGCCGCTGGCGATGATTCCCAGAGGGTGTTGGGTGTTAGGTGTGAGGCTTAGGCTGTTGTACGCCGATTTTTCAGCATCCTCTTCGAGCACCAACTGCTGTGCCGTCACCTGGTCGTTGCGGCGACGTGCATTCGCGGGCAACAGCACCCAACTCGATGCCTCGGCGTTGTAGTTCAGTTCGTTTTCGGGTCGCGCCTCACCTTTCACATCGACTACCGCACGCGAGTGGGCCATTCGTGTCGTCACGCGCATCAGCACGGGCAGTTTTTGTTTTTCGCTGTAGTCGAACGCCACCGCCATCATATCGTAGGCTTCTTGTTGCGAACTCGGCTCGAAGGTCGGCAGCATCGCGAATTTTCCGTAAAAACGCGAGTCTTGCTCGTCTTGCGAGGAGTGCATCGACGGGTCGTCGGCCACGAGCACCACCAGTCCGCCGTTCACGCCCGTCATCGCCGAATTGACGAAGGGGTCGGCACACACGTTCAGTCCGACGTGCTTCATACACACCATCGCGCGCTTGCCCATAAACGACATACCCAGTGCGGCCTCCATCGCCGTTTTTTCGTTCGACGACCAGCGACTGTGAACACCGCGTTCGCGGGCGAGTGGCGAATGTTGAATAAACTCTGTGATTTCTGTCGAGGGAGTGCCCGGATAGGCATAAACTCCGCTCAGTCCGGCGTCAAGCGCACCTTGTGCGATGGCTTCGTCGCCTAAAAGTAGTTTTCTCATATTGAATAAATTTAGATTAGTTTAGATTCACTCGGCAAAGATACGAAGTTTTCTCTGAAATGCCAAAAAAAATCGGCAATGCTTTCGCTGTTGTCAAGTATTTTTTATATTTTTGCACGTCAAAAATGGTTTTTGAACCTTCAGAATGGGATAGAAAATGCTGAAAATACTCTATCGACAAGTAGGAAAATACAAGTTGGCCGCCCTGCTGACTCCGCTGTTCACGGCGCTTGAGGTGGTGATGGACGTGCTGATTCCGTGGGTGACGGCGCGGCTCATCGACCTCGGCATCAACGCGGGCGACATGGCGGCGGTCTATCGCTACGGCGGACTGATGGTCGTGATGGCGCTGCTGAGCCTTGCCTTCGGCATCCTTGCCGGACGATTTTCGGCTTACGCATCGACGGGTTTCGCGGCCAATTTGCGCTCGGCGATGTATCGAAATATCCAGACGTTTTCGTTTTCGAACATCGACAAATACTCGACCGCCGGCCTCGTGACGCGCATGACGACCGACGTTCAGAACCTGCAACAAGCTTTTCAGCAGATTCTTCGAGTGACCGTGCGTGCGCCGTTCCGACTGCTGTTGTCGATAGTGATGTGCCTGCTCATCGACGCTCGGCTGAGCCTGATTTTCATCGTGGCGATGCTGATTTTGAGTTTCTCGCTCTGGCAGATTATTTCGCGTGTTTCGCGGCTGTTTCAGCAGGTTTTCGAGAAATACGACGCGCTGAACCAGAGCGTGGGCGAGAACGTGTCGGCGATTCGCGTCGTGAAGGCATTTGTGCGTGAAAAATACGAAAACGAGAAGTTCGCACGCGCTGCCGAAGCCCTCTACAAACTGTATGTGCGGGCCGAGAGCCTGATGGCGTTGAACCATCCAGTGATGAACCTTGTGGTTTATGGCTGTATGATTGCGCTGTCGTGGTGGGGTGCGCATTTCATCGTCGGCGGAACGCTGACGACGGGCGAACTCACCTCGCTTTTCACCTATGTGATGTCGATTTTGCAGGCGCTGATGATGCTGTCGATGATTTTCGTGATGCTCACGCAGAGTGCGGCCTCGGCGAAGCGCGTCTGCGAGGTCATTGGCGAGGAGGCCGACATTGTTTCGCCCGAAAATGCCGTGGCGGAAGTGGCCGACGGCAGTGTGGCGTTTCAGGACGTGCGATTCGATTATGAGGCTCTCTCCGACCCCGCGCAAGGAACTGCGAAATCGCGGCGGAGTGCTCTCTACAATGTTTCATTCACCATCGCGTCGGGCGAAACCATCGGCGTCATCGGCGGTACGGGTTCGGGAAAATCGACGCTTGTCAGCCTCATCAGCCGACTCTATGACACGGTTCAAGGCAGTGTGCTGGTGGGCGGTCGCAACGTGCGCGACTACGATTTGAAGTCGCTGCGGTCGGCAGTGGCAGTGGTGTTGCAGAAAAACACGCTGTTCACGGGTTCGATTCTCGACAACCTGCGTTGGGGACGCGAATCGGCCACGCTTGACGAGTGTCGCGAGGCGTGTCGGATGGCGCAGGCCGACGAATTCGTGATGGAAATGCCAAATCAGTATGAAACACGCATCGAACAGGGCGGAACCAACGTGTCGGGCGGTCAGAAACAACGACTTTGCATCGCCCGAGCATTGCTTCGGAAACCAAAAATCTTGATTCTCGACGACTCGACATCGGCCTGCGACACCGCCACCGACGCGAAAATCCAAAAAGCGTTCCGCACGCAACTGCCCGACATGACGAAAATCATCATTGCACAGCGCATTTCGTCCGTTCAGCATTGCGACCGCATCCTTGTGATGGAGGGTGGAATGGTGACAGGATTCGACACCCACGAGCGACTGCTCGAAACCAACCAGTTCTACCGCGAAATCAATGAGTTGCAGAGCATCGGAACAGGCGATTTTGACGAACGAAAGGAGGTTTTGGCATGAGACAACCCAATTTCAATAGAAACCGTGGTCCACGAATGGGCGAAAACCTCTCGGCCACACTCGACGCATCGAAAAAATCTACGCTGCTGCGGCTGTTCCGCCTCGTGATGAAGCACTATCGGTGGATGGTGCTCACGGTTTTCGTCTGCATCGCCGTTTCGTCCGTCACCTCGCTTGCTTCGACCCTTTTCACCCGAACCCTCATCGACGACTACATCGTGCCACTCACGCAAGTCGCCAATCCCGAATATTCGTCGCTCTTGCAAGCCCTTTTCAAACTCGGTCTGATTTTGCTTTTGGGCGTCATTTGCTCGTACACCTACAACCGACTGATGATTTACGTGTCGCAGGGCACGCAACTACGCCTGCGCAAACAGCTTTTCGAGCACATGGAACGGCTGCCGCTCAGTTATTTCGACTCCCATTCCCACGGCGAAATGATGTCCACCTATACCAACGACGTCGATTCACTCCGACAGGTGATTTCGACGAGTATGGCGCAGGTTTTCAACTCCCTCATCACCATCGTCGTCACCTTCACGTCGATGGTCGTTTTGAGCGTTCCGCTGACACTCGTCAGTATTTTCATCGCCATTCTGATGTCGATTTCGACGACGAAACTCGGAACGTGGTCGCGAGGCTATTTCCGCACGCAACAGGAGTCGCTTGCCGCCGTCAATGGTTTTATTGAAGAGATGATGACGGGTCAGAAAGTCGTCAAGACCTTCTGCCACGAAGAACAGGCGATTCGCGATTTCGAGCGTATCAACGAGCAACTGCGGTCGTCGGCGTGCAATGCGAACAAAATTGCGAGCATCGTCATGCCCGTGAATGGAAACCTCGGCAATCTGGGCTATGTGCTCATCGCCGTGGTCGGTGCGGCGGTTGCGCTCGGCCAATTCTCATTTGTCAATTCTCATTTGTCGATTAGCCTCGGAACCATCGTCGCTTTTCTCCAGTTGAACAAGAGTTTCACGCAACCCATCAGCCACGTTTCGCAGCAAATCAACTCCGTTTTGAACGCATCGGTGGGTGCCGAGCGTGTGTTCCGACTGCTCGATGCCGATCCGGAAGTCGATGAAGGGTCTTGGGTGATGGTTGATGGGTGTTGGGTGTTGAAGGATGGCGAAAACTCAAATTCTCATCACCCGATACAAGGCGACGTCGATTTCCAACACGTCGATTTCGGCTATGTGCCTGAAAAACAAGTGCTTTTCGACATCAATATCAATACCTCTCCGGGGCAGAAAATCGCTTTTGTGGGCGGTACGGGAGCCGGAAAAACCACAATCATCAACCTCATCAACCGATTTTACGACGTGACAGCCTCGAATCAGGGCGATAAAGGCCATATTCTCTACGATGGAATCCCCATCAACGACATTCGGAAGGAGTCGCTGCGCCGTTCGATGAGCATCGTGCTGCAAGAAACCCATCTGTTCACGGCCACGGTGCTCGACAACATCCGCTACGGACGGCTCGACGCCACCGACGAGGAATGTCGCGAGGCCGCACGGCTCGTGGGTGCCGACGACTTCATTCTCCGACTTGCGAAGGGCTACGACACGATGCTCAGTGGCGACGGAGGCAATCTTTCGCAGGGCGAACGGCAACTGTTGGCCATTGCCCGCGCTGCGGTCGCCAA
The DNA here is from genome assembly GCA_902776665.1 of uncultured Prevotellaceae bacterium. Taxonomy (GTDB): domain Bacteria; phylum Bacteroidota; class Bacteroidia; order Bacteroidales; family Bacteroidaceae; genus Prevotella. The sequence continues at coordinate 2,355 of CACYQZ010000049.1, read as the reverse complement.
TCCGCCCGTGCTCATCCTCGACGAAGCCACGTCGAGCATCGACACCCACACCGAACAACTCGTACAGCGCGGCATGGACTCGATCATGCGCGGACGTACCACTTTCGTCATCGCCCACCGCCTTTCAACCGTGCGCAATGCCGACCAAATCATCGTTCTCGACCACGGACGCATCATCGAGCACGGTTCGCACGACGAACTGCTCCGACAGCGTGGAAAATACTACCAACTCTACACCGGCGACACCTCGCTGCTGGCGTAACGCCATCGCTTTTCCCGAAAAACCATCGAAAAATTTTTCGTAAAATCAAAAAAAATCGTACTTTTGCAACCGAAATTTTTAACGATTTGATGATGAACATTCGCGATAAAGAAATTCTCCACTTGGCCATTCCGTCGATTGTGACGAATGTGACGGTGCCGCTGCTCGGCCTCGTCGATTTGGCCATCGTCGGCCACATTGGCAACGAAACGCTCATCGGCGCCATTGCCGTCGGTTCGATGATTTTCAACGTGATGTACTGGCTGATGGGCTTCCTCCGAATGGGAACCAGCGGCATGACGGCACAGGCTTTCGGACAGTCGCTCGCCGCCAACAATGTGCCGATACTCGCCATTCTCCGCCGCAATCTGTTGGTGGCGGTGGCGATTGCCGTGACATTCGTCGTTCTGCAAACGCCGTTGCAATGGTTGTCGCTCTGGCTGATGGAGCCGTCGGAAGGTGTCGCCTCGCTCGTGCGCGTCTATTTCAATATCTGCATCTGGGGTGCGCCTGCCGTGCTCAGCCTCTACGTGATGACGGGCTGGTTCATCGGAATGCAGGACACGCGGACGCCGATGGTGGTGTCGATTGCCCAAAATGTGATCAATATCGTCGTTTCGCTCGTTCTCGTGTTCGGATTCGGCATGAAAATCGAGGGTGTCGCCCTCGGAACGCTCATCGCGCAGTGGAGTGGGGCGGTGATGGCCTTTTTCGGGGTGATGCTCAAGAAAAAACAACTTTCTTTACACGAAAAAACGTCAGAAACGCTGAAATTACCGGCATTTTCAGTCTATTCGAAGGTGAACATCGACTTGTTCCTTCGCACGCTGTTCATGGTGGCGGTCAATCTGTTTTTCACCTCGGCAGGTGCCCGACAAGGCGATTTGATGCTGTCGGTGAACACGCTGCTGATGACCTTTTTCATGATTTTTTCCTACATCATGGACGGCTTTGCCTACGCAGGCGAGGCACTGAGCGGAAAATTCTTCGGTGCGAAAGACTGGAATTCGTTCCACGCGACCAACCGACGGCTGTTTGTCTGGGGTGCGATGATGGTCATTCTCTTCACCGCGATGTATGCCGTCGGCGCACGCGGTTTTCTGACGATTCTGACCTCTGAAACCCTCGTTGTAGAGGCTGCGAAACCCTATCTGCCGTGGATTCTGCTGATTCCGCTGACCGGTGTCGCCGCCTTCCTCTACGACGGCATTTTCGTCGGAATGTTGGCCACACGCGGAATGTTGGCCTCGTGCGCCATCGCCACGATGACCTTCTTCGCGATTTATTTCACCCTCTTCCCGCAATATGGCAACCACGCACTCTGGCTCGCTCTCATCGTCTATCTCGCCCTCCGCGGTGCTTTGCAGTGGCTTTGGATGAAATATTGGGAGAGTAGGGCAGAAGTCATAGGATAGAAACAGAAAAAATGCGATTCTAACCAAAAGAATCGCATTTTTAGAAGATAGGGAGTTAATGACTATACTTTCTTTTTACTCCTCTCGTTCTTTTTAATCCATGAACTTTCCAAAAATATGCAGCGGCTTCCGCATCTTGATAGTTTTTATAAGACCAATCCAACTCACCTATATAATAAGCCCTTAAGACCTCATCATAAGGGTAAGTCACCAAAATAGATATTTGATTTCTATATTGATTAGTCCAACTTACATATTTTTTAAGACTTTCATTGTCAAATCTTTGCCACCCAGAATCGTAGCTCGGTTCTGGCCATGACATCGAATTGGGGTCAATCGATTTTCGCGCTTCAGCTTCTTGTCGGGCTAATTCTGCTGCTCTTTTCGCAGCTTCAGCTCGTTCCTTTGGAGATTCATTATCAAACCAATACCACGCATTGCTCTGTTTTTTTGTGCCATTGGGATTTTTTACGGTCACAGTCTTGATTTTTGTTCCACTAAACAAAGGAATCCTTTTATCAGCAATAATTTTTTCCAGAGAACTGGACACCATAGCATTTTGCAAGTTAGGACAGTTTGAGAACGCACTTGGGTCGATACTTGTCACGGAGTTTCCGATCGTCACGCTCGTCAGACCAGAGCACCATTGGAACGCATATTGACCGATGCTCGTCACGG
>CACYQZ010000048.1 GCA_902776665.1 uncultured Prevotellaceae bacterium | reverse complement strand
TCAATTATTAAGGTTGAAAGATTGAAAAAATGAAGTCGAGAATTTTCCTTTTTTACCTTTTTCTCCTTTTACCTTTGCAGATGCAGGCCCAAGTCGGCGACCACCGCAGCGACTTCGCCATCGGCATCAACGGCGGCTATGCGCTGACCAACATCGGTTTCGTTCCGAGCGTGTCGCAAGGGTTTCACGGCGGTATGACTGGTGGTCTTTCCCTTCGATATGTTTGCGAAAAATATTTCAACACGATTTGTTCCGTGCAGGCCGAGGTGAACTATACGCAAATGGGATGGAAAGAGGATATTCTCGACCGCGACGACCAGCCCGTCATCAATAAGGTGACAGGGCTTGCCGAGGAATACAGCCGCACGATCAACTACGTTCAAGTGCCTGTTTTCGCTCATCTTGCGTGGGGACGCGAACAGCGTGGGGCGCAATTTTTCTTTCAGGTCGGTCCCCAGTTCGGCTACTACCTCAGCGAAAGCACGAAGTCGAATTTCGAGTGGAGCGAGCGCAATATGGCCGACCGCGTCAATCCCGTTTGTGCGCAAGACACGATGGCCGTCGAACACAAATTCGACTATGGCATCGCTGCCGGCATCGGCGTTGAATATTCTGTTCCTCGCATCGGCCATTTCCAACTCGAAGCCCGTTATTACTACGGTCTCGGCAATATCTATGGCGACACCAAGCGCGACTATTTCGCCAAGTCGAACCTCGGCAGCATCGTCTTCAAACTCGCGTGGCTCTTCGACTTAAAGCGAACGAAAAAATAAATATTGCCAAAAAATGTGATTTTTCAAAAAAAATCATTATCTTTGCAGGCGAAAAAATGAAAATTGAATGTAATCTAAATAATTATTAACTTAAAAACTAAAAGAAAATGCTACAAGATTTATGGAACAACAATCGCATGGTGGCGATGCTGCTCGCGATTCTGGTTGTAGTTGTGCCCTTTCTCATTTACTATGTGATTGAGGCAAGGAAGAAACACCCTAAGGGTCTCATCTCGGCGGCTCTGTCAAACATGGGCGAGCGATTCGGTTACTACATTATGAACGCAGTGCTGCTGCTGTTCTTGGCATCGAAATTCGGCATCAGCGACAGTGCTGCCGGCTGGATTTACGCCGTCTTCTACTTCGGCATCTACGTGCTCAGCCTGCCCGGCGGTATGGTGGCCGACAAGTTGCAGAACTTCAAGGGAACCATCATGGCGGGTCTTATCGTCATGGCAGCGGGCTATGCCATCTTGTCGTTGCCCGTGTTTGGTGGCGACCCTGGCGCAGTTCCCACGTGGGTGCTTGTGCTGACGTGCTTTGCCCTCTTGCTCATTGCTGCCGGTAACGGTCTGTTCAAGGGCAATTTGCAGGCCATTGTGGGTCAGATGTATGACAACTTCGAGGCTGAGGCCGCCCAGAAGGGTGCCGAGGAACTGGCGATCGCCAAGTCGCGTCGTGACAGCGGTTTCCAGATTTTCTACGTTTTCATCAACATCGGCGGTGTGATTGCACCTTTCGTGGCTCCGTTGCTGCGCAGTGCGATGCTGAAACTTGACGGTTTCATCTACAATGCCGACCTGCCTCGCCTGTGTCACGGTTTCCTGAACAACACGCTGCAAGGCGATGATATGCAGAACCTCACGACGTTGGCCAACAACTCGCTCGACGGCTATCAGATGACCGACATGGCTACGTTCTGCACGAACTATCTTGAGAGCTTCAACACGGGCGTTCACTATTCGTTCATCGCATCGGCTTTGGCTATGATTGCGTCGTTCCTGATTTTCGTGGCAACGCGCAAGGTCTATCCGAATCCTGTCAAGAAGGTGAAGGCTGCCCAAGTCAACAACGATGAAGTTGCTGCCGACGCCAAGGAGATTCGCCAGCGTATGTATGCGCTGTTTGCCGTGCTGGGCGTGGCTGTGTTCTTCTGGTTCTCGTTCCACCAGAACGGTCAGTCGCTGTCGGTGTTCGCACGCGACTTCTGCGACACGAACGCCATTGCTCCCGAGATTTGGCAGTGCATCAATCCGTTCTTCGTGATTGTGCTCACTCCGATTATTATGATTCTTTTTGGTACGCTGGCCAAGAAGGGCAAGGAGATTTCAACGCCGAAGAAAATTGCGTTGGGTATGTTTATCGCAGCCTGCGCCTACCTCTTCCTCATTGCCATTTCCGTCGCCAACGGCTATCCTTCTGGCGAAGAATTCAAGAGCTTGCCCGAGGCGATGAAGGCATCGATGAAGGCCGGTCCGTGGGTGCTGATTGTCACCTATTTCTTCCTGACGGTGGCCGAATTGTTCATTTCGCCGCTGGGTCTGTCGTTCGTGTCGAAGATTGCGCCGCAGCACTTGCAGGGCATCTGTCAGGGTCTGTGGCTGTGTGCTACGGCCATCGGCAACCTGTTCATCGCCCTCGGTGTGACGATGCTTAATAGTTTCCCGCAGCAGTGGGAGTGCTGGGCAGTGTTTGCCGGTTTCTGCCTCATTTCGATGGGTGTGATGCTGGGAATGCTCAAGTGGCTTGAAAGAGTAACTGCATAATCCATTTAAAATTCAACAACAATGTTTGAAGGACAACCAAAAGGTCTATATGCCTTAGCGCTTGCCAATACTGGCGAGCGCTTTGGCTATTACACGATGATAGCCGTGTTTGCGCTGTTTCTGAGGTCAAATTTCGGTCTCGATGCTTTCTGGGCAGGTGAGATTTATGGCGATTTCCTCGGATTGGTCTATTTCCTGCCGATTTTCGGCGGATTTATGGCCGACAAGTTTGGCTATGGAAAGATGGTCACCATCGGTATCATCATCATGTTCTTGGGCTACTTGCTCCTCTCTTTTCCACTCGGTGGAAAGGTTGTAGGACTCGTCGCCATGCTCATTGCGCTGTTGCTCGTCAGTTTTGGCACCGGCCTGTTCAAAGGCAATCTGCAGGTGATGGTCGGAAATCTCTACGACGATCCGAAGTATGCCGACAAGCGCGATGCAGGCTTCTCGATTTTCTATATGGCCATCAACATCGGTGCTCTTTTTGCTCCGACGGCGGCCATCAAAATCTCCGAGTATGCCAAAAACCACCTCGGCTACACCGCTCCCGGCGAGGCTTACCATTTCGCGTTTGCCGTGGCCTGTGCGTCGCTCATCCTCTCGATTGCCATCTACTACGCTTTCCGCAGCACGTTCCGCCATACTGAAGGTGGTAAGAAACAGGTTGTCAATCAAGCCGTGGAACAGCCTGTCGAGGAATTGTCGAAGGAAGACACAAAGGCTCGAATCGTGGCGCTCTGCCTCGTTTTCGCGGTGGTGATTTTCTTCTGGATGGCATTCCACCAGAACGGACTTTCGCTGACTTATTTCGCTGACGAATTCACTGCGAAGACAGCGTCTGGCGTCCATACCATGCCCTTCGACGTGTGGAATCTCGTCATCATTATTTTCATTGTTTATGGCGGTTTTTCGTTCTTCCAAAGCAAGACGCAGAAGGCAAAAACCATTTCGGCAATTGTCGTTTTGGCAGCGTTGGGCGTGCTCGTGTATAAATACTATCAGGCAACGGGTTCGATTCACATTTCGGCACCGATTTTCCAGCAGTTCAACCCGTTCTACGTGGTGGCTTTGACGCCGGTTTCGATGGCGATTTTCGCTTCTTTGGCGAAGAAAGGAAAAGAACCCTCGGCACCGCGCAAGATTGCCTACGGTATGATTGTGGCGGCGGTCGCTTTCGCAGTGATGATTTTCGCGTCGATTGGATTGCCGATGCCGCAGGAGGAAATTGGACCCGACGGTCAACCTGTGGGAATGCACGTGGCCGATGTTTCGCCTTATTGGCTCATCAGCACTTACCTGATTTTGACTTTCGGAGAATTGTTGCTCTCGCCGATGGGAATTTCCTTCGTGTCGAAAGTAGCTCCTCTGAAATACAAGGGTCTGATGATGGGCGGATGGTTTGGCGCGACAGCCATCGGCAACAAACTCGTCAGCGTGGGCGGCTATCTCTGGGGCAACATGCCGCTGTGGATGGTTTGGACGGTGTTCCTCGTGCTCTGCATCCTCTCCGCGCTCTTCATGTTTGCCATGATGAAGCGACTGGAGAAAGTGGCGAAATAAAACCCAAACAACAACGAAAAACCCCGAAAGCGCGAAACTTTCGGGGTTTTCTTTTGCTACTCGATGAAGTCGAAATTACTTGTTCTTCAGCAAGTCGCGGATTTCGCCAAGAAGTTCTTCCTGCGTCGGACCGGCGGGAGCGGCAGGCTCTTCTTCCTTCTTCTTGTTGAGGTTGTTCATTCCCTTAATCATCAGGAAGATACAGAACGCCACGATGAGGAAGTCGATGATGTTCTGAATGAACTGTCCGTAGGCAAAAACGGCAGCACCAGCTTCTTTCGCTGCTGCGAGCGTCTGATAGTTGCCCTCGCCGAGGTTCACGAACAAATCGGTGAAACTCACGCCACCAGTCATCTTGCCAATCAGCGGCATGATGATGTCATCGACCAGACTCGAGACGATTTTTCCAAACGCACCGCCGATGATGACACCGACAGCCATGTCCATTACATTGCCCTTCATGGCAAATTCCTTAAATTCTTTTACAAATCCCATAATGTAATAATTTTAGTTAGTTAATGAAAAATTATACGAAAAACTGCTGCAAATTTAGGAATTTTTTCGTAACTTTGCACCCGAAAAGGAAAAAAAATGGCAAAAATGCCCGAAAATAGCCCGAAAATAGGCAAAAATAGATTGAATTTAGGTATAACCCTTTTAATTTAAAGTAAAAAGATGACAAAAGTTGCAATTAACGGTTTTGGCCGTATTGGTCGCCTCGCATTTCGTCAAATGTTCGAGGCTGAAGGTTATGAAGTGGTCGCTATTAACGACCTGACAAGTCCCAAAATGCTCGCTCACTTGCTCAAGTACGACACCGCTCAGGGCGGTTTCTGCGGCAAGTTCGGCGAAAACAAGCACACCGTAGAGGCTACGGACAATTCCATCATCGTCGATGGTAAGGAAATCACCATCTACGCTGTTCCCAACGCTGCTGAACTGCCTTGGGGTCAGTTGAACGTCGATGTCGTGCTCGAGTGCACGGGTTTCTACACCTCGAAGGAAAAAGCTTCGGCTCACATTCAGGCTGGCGCAAAGAAGGTTGTGATTTCGGCTCCCGCCGGCAACGACCTGCCCACCATCGTCTATAACGTGAACCACAAGACGCTGACTCCCGCCGACACCGTGATTTCGGCTGCTTCTTGCACCACGAACTGCCTTGCTCCGATGACCAAGGCCCTCAACGACTTCGCTCCGATTCAGAGCGGTATCATGACAACCGTCCACGCCTACACTGGCGACCAGATGATTCTCGACGGTCCGCAGCGCAAGGGCGACCTCCAGCGTGCCCGCGCAGGTGCCTGCAACATCGTTCCCAACTCGACGGGTGCTGCCAAGGCCATCGGTCTGGTGATTCCCGAACTCAACGGCAAGCTCATCGGCTCGGCTCAGCGCGTTCCGACGCCCACAGGTTCGACGACGATTCTCGTGGCCGTTGTGAAGGGTAAGGACGTGACCGTCGATGGCATCAACGCCGCTATGAAGGCTGCCAGCAACGAATCGTTCGGTTACACGACCGAGAAACTCGTCTCGTCTGACGTGATCGGCATGAAGTTCGGCTCGCTTTTCGACGCAAACCAGACGATGGTCAGCAAAATCGACGACGAGACCTATCAGGTGCAGGTTGTCAGCTGGTACGACAACGAGAACAGCTACACCTCGCAGATGGTTCGCACCATCAAGTACCTTGCTGAACTGAAATAATCCGTAACGATTTTTCAAAAAGTAACCAAATGCTCACGCAGAAAAAAGCGTGGGCATTTTTTTGTTCGAAAAAACGAAAATCTTTTAAAAAAAAGTCGTAAGTTTAAACAATTTTTCTCGATAAATTTTTACGTATGAGATTATATTTGTAATTTTGCAGACTAAAAAATTGTTCCTTAAAACTTTTTATGATGGCAAAATACAATATTTCTGAGAAGAAAACGAAGAACGCAGCTTATCGCGAATTGGTGAACGCAACGCTGATGGACGAACTCAAGGAGAAAATTCTTGACATTATCTTGATTCGTCAGAAATATAAAGATAAGGATTATTCGGCCAAGCAGTTGGCCGCTGACCTCGGCACGAACACACGCTACGTTTCAGCTGTCGTGAACGTGAAATTCCGTATGAACTACACCTCTTTCATCAACAAATTCCGCATTGAAGAGGCGATGACCCTGCTGACCGACAAACGCTACGCTCACTGCAACATGCAGGAGATTTCCGACATGGTGGGTTTCGCAAACCGCCAGTCGTTCTACGCCGCTTTCTACCGTCTGACGGGCATCACGCCGCGCCAATACAAGAAAGAACACAGCGCATGACGAACGAAAAAATCAAGGAAATCAAACAGTCGTTTCGTCTGATGATGAACGGAACGGCATCGCGTTCGATGCGCGAAAAAGGGGCAGACTACAAGCTGAACTGGGGCGTGAGTCTGCCCGATTTGCAGGCGATGGCCGAGGAAATCGGAAAAGACTACGAACTGGCGATTTCGCTGTGGAAGGAGGACGTGCGCGAGTGCAAAATCCTCGCCACAATGCTCATGCCGCCCGAAAAAATGCTGCCCGAGGTTGCGGAAATCTGGATGGAGCAGACAAATTCGCAGGAAATGGCGGAAATAGCGGCTTTCCAACTCTATCAACATCTTGATTTCGCCTCGATTTTGGCTTTCCGCTGGATGGCATCCGACAAAATGCCGTATCTGGTCTGTGCCTATCAGATTTTGGCACGGCTGTTCGCCAAAGGACAAGAACCCAACGAGCGCGGCATCAACGAGTATCTCGACCAAGTCGCCATCGCCCTCGGCGACGAACACGCAGGCGTTCGCCGTGCCGCCTACAACAGCGTCGTGCATTTCACGCAATTGGGCGAAGATTATGAAAAGATGGCACGGAAAGCCCTCGATTTAGATTTTTTATAATCTTTCTTTCCTCGAATTTGTAAATTTTTACTACCTTTGTACGTCCTTTCAGAGAAAATGGCATGAGAGACGACCCCGTGAAATCGATGGTCAGGAAGATTCTGACCGATTATCTTGAGGCGAACAAGCACCGAAAGACGCCCGAACGCTACGCCATCCTTGATGCGGCATACAGCATGAAGGGCCATTTCACGATGGAAGAACTCGACGGCTATCTCGCGGAACACAGTTTTCGCGTGAGTCGGGCGACGATTTACAACGCCATGCGGCTCTTTCAGGAACTGCGTCTGGTGACGAAGCACCACCTGATGTCGGGAACGATGTTCGAGGCGGCATACACCAGTCGAAACCATTGCCACCAGATTTGCACCGTCTGCGGAAAAATGACAGAAGTGCGCGTGCCGGAAGTGGTGCAGGCGGTGAATCGGGTGAGGCTCAAACGCTTCAAGAAGGACACTTTTTCGATTGATTTCTATGGGATTTGCAGCAGTTGTCAGGCGCGAATCACACGGAAAAAGTCGAAGTCAGAGAAGAGTAATAACAAGAAAAATAAATAGACAATGAATCAAGGCAAGGCAGACGTTCTGTTGGGACTTCAATGGGGCGACGAAGGAAAAGGAAAAGTGGTCGATGTGCTCACACCGAATTACAATGTGATTGCACGATTTCAGGGCGGTCCGAACGCAGGGCACACGCTCGAGTTCAAAGGTCAGAAATACGTGCTTCGGAGCATTCCGTCGGGCATTTTCCAAGGCGATAAAATCAACATCATCGGCAACGGCGTGGTGCTCGCGCCCGACCTGTTTATGGAAGAGGCGATGAGTTTGGAACAGAGCGGTCACGAACTGAAATCGAGGCTGCAAATCTCGAAGAAAGCCCATCTGATTATGCCGACGCACCGCCTTCTCGACGCGGCCATCGAGGCTTCGAAGGGAAAAAATCGTGTCGGAACCACTGGCAAGGGCATCGGTCCGGCCTACACCGATAAAATCAGTCGTGCAGGTCTGCGCGTGGGCGACATTCTCGACGATTTCGAGGTGAAATATGCCCTTCACAAGGCTCGCCACGAAATTATGCTGAAGTCGATGGGCTTCACCGACTACGACATCGCCGAAGAGGAACGGAAATGGATGGAGGGAGTGGAATATATGAAGCAATTCCGCCTCGTCGATAGCGAACACGAAATCAACCGCCACCTCAGTGAAGGGCGGACGGTGCTGTGCGAGGGTGCCCAGGGCACGATGCTCGACATCGATTTCGGCTCGTATCCGTTTGTCACGTCGTCGAACACCGTTTGCGCTGGTGCCTGCACGGGTCTCGGCCTCGGTCCAAACAAAATCGGTCGTGTCTTCGGTATTATGAAAGCATATTGTACGCGCGTGGGCGCGGGACCGTTCCCGACGGAATTGTTCGACGAAACGGGCAAGAAAATCCGCGACCTCGGCCACGAATACGGCGCCGTGACGGGTCGCGAACGTCGTTGCGGTTGGATCGACCTCGTTGCGCTGCGCTATAGCATTATGGTGAACGGCGTGACCGAACTGATTATGATGAAGAGCGACGTGCTCGACAGTTTCGACGAAATCAAGGCTTGCACGGCTTACAAAATCGATGGGCAGACGACGACGGATTTCCCATATTCGATTGACAATGTCGAACCCGTCTATGAAACGCTGAAAGGCTGGAACACCGATATGTCGCAAATGACTTCTGAGGATGAATTCCCCGAGGCGTTCCGCAACTAAATTGCCTTCATCGAACAGCAACTCAACACGCCGATTCGCATCATTTCCATCGGGCCGGACAGGGAACAGACGATTGTCAGGAGTTGAGAGCGATGAAAAACCATCATAAGACATATTTTGCAGTTTTTTCTTTGTTCCTCGCCCTGCTCACAGGCTGCGGACGAGGTGAGCAGATGCGACAGCGGATGGAGTTCGTTGCCGAGTGTAACCGTGCTGATACGGTATTCACTGAACAGTGGATGCCGACGGTGGATTCTTTGGTTAACTATTTCAAGCGACACGGCACGGACAACGAGCGGATGATGGCGTATTATCTTCAAGGACGCGTACTCCACGACATGGGCGAAGCACCGCAAGCCCTTGATGCCTACCAACGCGCCGCAGAACAGGCCGACACAACACGCGACGATTGCGATTTGCGCACGCTTTATTCCGTTTATGGGCAAATGGCTAACCTTTTCCACGCCCAATACCTGCCTGACAATGAAATGAAGGCCCTACAAACCGCC
>CACYQZ010000047.1 GCA_902776665.1 uncultured Prevotellaceae bacterium | reverse complement strand
GTCGCCGGCAATCTTCGTGCCATAGCCCAGCACGCAGTAGTTGCCGATTTTCGTGTCGTGCGACACGTGGGCACCCTCCATCAGGCAGTTGTGGTCGCCAATGACGGTCTGTCCGCCGGCGTGGGTGGCACGGTTGATGACGACATTCTCGCGAATCACGTTGTCGTTGCCGATGACACATTCGGTTTGGTCGCCTTTGAAGTTGAAGTCCTGCGGCAGTGCCGAAACGACCGAACCTTGATGCACTTGATTGTTGTTTCCCATGCGCGTGCCGTTGAGAATCGACACGAAGGGGAAAATCACGCAGTTGTCGCCAATCACCACATCGTCTTCGATATAGACGAAAGGATAGATTTTGCAGTTTTGGCCAATTTTAGCGTTGGGGCTGATTCCCGTTCCACCCGATTGTACCATATTTTGATTGTCCATAATGAAATCTTTTTTTCAATTTTGATGATGTTTCAGAGCCTCCCCTATTTGGGGGAGGTTGGAGGGGGCTATCACTTCGCTCCACCCCCCAGTGCCTGATAGAGATTGACGACGGCCTGCATTTTGTTGAAGTCGTCGGTAACCTTCGAGATTTCGGCATTGAGCAGGTTCGACTGCGCCGTGATGACTTCGAGATACGAGGTGTTCGGCGACGCTGCCAACATCGTGCGCGTGTCTTCGACGTTCTTTCTCAGCACCTCGACGCGCTTCGCATCGAACTCGGCCTTCTCGGCAGCGGAATTGTACTGCACAAGGGCGTTCGACACCTCGTTTCCAGCCTGAAGAATCGTGTTTTGCCACGTGTTGTAAGCCTGTTCATACTGCATTTTAGCCACTTTCAGCCCTGCGACAATCTGTCCGTGCTGGAAAATCGGCTGTACGAGGCTTCCCACCGCCGACAGCAGCAATTTTCCCGGGTTCACGACGCCGTTGTTGTTGGTGAACGCCCCCGAACCCGTGATGGTGATTTGCGGATAGAAGCGCGACCGTGCCCGATTGACATCGTAGAAACACTGCGCCAGCGCGAGTTCTGCGGCGTGGACGTCGGCACGGTTGTTGAGCAGTTGGATGCCCACACCCGTGGCGAGGTTTTCGGGCAGATGCTGACCCTCGAACGTACCGCGATGGATGGTCTGGGCAGGCAGTCCGAGCAACAGCGAGAGCGAATTTTCGATTTCGCGCACCTGCCGCAGCATATCGACGCGCTGCGACTGCACGCTGTAATAGGCGGCTTCGGCACTCTGCACGGCGGTCGAGCGATAGCCGATGCGCGTGTCTTTCATCACCTGCATTTTCTCCCACGTTTCTTTCGTCAGCGTCTCCATTTCGCCCACGATTTCGACCTGTTTGTCGAGCATCAGCAGGGTGTAATAGAGGTTGGCGACGCCCGAAATCAGGTTGGTCTGTACGACGGTCTGATAGTCTTTCGTGGCGAGCAGTTGCATCTGTGCCGAGCGTTTCGCGTTGAGCAGATTGCCGAACAAATCGACGTTCCACGAGGCTGCCAGCGGCATCTGATAGATTTTCGACGTGACAGCGGGGTCGGTCTGCAGTCGGGCAATCGTGCCCTGTGCCGAGAACGACAGCGACGGCAGGAAGGCCAGTCGCGCACATTTCAGCGCCTCCTCGACCATTTTCACGTTCAACGCCGCGTTGAGCATATTCACATTGTTGTCGAGCGCGGTCTGAATGAGGTTTTGCAGCGTCGGGTCGGTGAACACCGTGCGCCACGGCATATTGCCGAAGGTCGTGGTGTCGGCGACGGCGAGCGTGTCGGTCAGCGAAACGGGGTCGCGAAAGAGTCCCTGCGTGTTCACATCGGGTCGCTCGTATTTCCCGTAAAGGCTTTTACAGCCTGTCATTCCGACGATGATGGCTCCGAGAAGGATTAAAATAATACTATTTTTCTTCATATTTCTTTCCATTCTTAATATTCTCATTTTTCTACGGATAGTTCACGCGCATATTGCGTCAGTTCGGCGGTGGCTTCGTCGTCGATTTCGTCCTCGAACTTCATCGGACTAATCTTCTCCTGCAACGACTGGAAGATGACGAACAGCGTCGGCACGACGATAATCTGCAAGAGCGTACCGATGAGCATACCGCCCACGGCTGCCGCACCGAGCGTCTGGTTACCATTCTTACCCACACCCGAGGCGAACATCATCGGCAACAGACCGATGACCATCGCCAGCGAGGTCATCAGAATCGGGCGCAGACGAGCCGCAGCACCCAGCACCGCCGACCACGAAATGGCCATACCAAGTTGGCGACGCTCAAGGGCGAACTGCACAATCAGAATGGCGTTTTTCGCCAAAAGTCCGATGAGCATGATGAGCGAAATCTGCATGTAGATGTCGTTGGAATGGCCGAAAAGCAGCGTAAACAGGAAGGCTCCGGCGAGTCCGAACGGCACCGACAACACCACCGAGAGCGGCAGGATATAGCTTTCGTACTGCGCCGAGAGAATCAGGTAGATGAAGATGAAGCAAAGCACGAAAATCAATGCTGTGGAATTCGATGACTTCGCCTCCTGACGGGTCAGACCCGAATAGTCGTAGGAATAACCCGTCGGCAGCATGTCGGCAGCCACTTCCTCGACGGCCTTGATGGCCTCACCCGTCGAATAGCCACTTGCGACGGTCGCCGTGACGGTGATCGAGGTGAAGAGGTTGAATCGGCTGATGTTTGTCGGACCATAGACGCGCTCCAACGAGCAGAACTCCTTGACGGGCGACATTCCCGACGGCGTGCGCACATAGACGCTGTTGAGCGATTCGGGTGTCATGCGCGTGTCGGGCGAACCTTGCACCATCACGCGATAGAGTTTACCGAAGGCGTTGAAGTTCGACGAATAGAGTCCACCGTAGTAGCCTTGCAGCGTCGAGAGCACCGTCGCAGGCGAGATGCCCACCTGCTTACACTTCGCCACATCGACGTGAATCATATATTGCGGATAGTTCGGGTTGTACGACGTCATGGCCATCTGGATTTCAGGCCGTTTGTTGAGTTCGGCGAGATAGTCCTGCACGATGCCGAAGAACTTGTCGAGCGAGCCACCCGTGCGGTCTTGCATCACGAGCGACACACCTGAGTTGGCCGAGAAGCCAGGAATCATCGGCGGTGCGAAAGCGAGAATCTTCGCGTCTTTGATATGCGCCGTTTTCAGGTAGATTTGCGCCAGAACACCATTCGACTCCAGCGGATTGAGGAAGAACCGATAGATGCCATCGCCCTGCCACAAGCCCGAAAGTTTCCAGAAGAAGCCTTTCTGACGCTCGGAGAAGGGCTTGAGTTTGATGATGAACGTGGCTTGGTCGGAACCTGCACCAGCGATGAAGTTATAACCTTGAATCTGCTCACGGCTCTGGATGGCAGGGTCGGCAGCGAGAATCGAATCGACTTGGCTGATGACCTGCTTCGTGCGAGCCACAGACGTGGCCGGCGGCATCGAAATCGTGCAGAAAATCGTTCCCGTGTCTTCGTCGGGCACCAGTCCGGTCTTCGTGACGAACATCGTTCCAGCCAGCACGACAATGCCAATCAACACGGCGATGCCGATGGCCAGAGGCTTTCTGACGAGTTTTTCGACGCGCTTCTTATATTTTCCGAGCACTTTGTCGTAGGCTGTGTTGAATGCCGTGTGGAATCGGTCGATGCGCGACATTTTGCGGTCGTTGCCGTGTTCATCTTTCGGTTTGAGGAAGATGGCACACAGCGCAGGCGACAGCGTCAAGGCGTTCAAAGCCGAAATGAAGATGCTGACGGCCATCGTCACACCAAATTCGCGGTAGAATGTTCCTGAAGTACCACCGATGAACGACACCGGAATGAACACCGACGCCATCACGAGCGTAATCGAAATGATGGCACTCGAGATTTCGTTCATCGCGTCGATACTCGCCTGCAACGCCGACTGATAGCCTTGGTCGAGTTTCGCGTGGACGGCTTCGACCACCACAATGGCGTCATCGACCACGATGGCAATAGCCAGGAGCAGGGCCGAGAGCGTCAGCAGGTTAATCGAGAAGCCGAACACCCTGAGGAAGAAGAATGTTCCAATGAGCGAGACGGGCACGGCGATGAGCGGAATCAGCGTCGAACGCCAGTCCTGCAAGAAGACGTAGATGACGACGAACACCAACAGCAGCGTGAAGAACAGCGTGAAGACCACTTCTTCAATCGACGCATAGAGGAATTCCGTCACATCGTAGTTGATTTTATATGTCATTCCCGGCGGGAACAGTTTCTCTTGTTCTTTCAACTCGGCCTTCACCTGCTTGGCGATTTCATTGGCATTCGATCCTGCAATCTGCTGCACCATACCCAGCACCGAGGGAAGGTTGTTGTTCTTCATCGACACGCTGTACTGCAAGCCACCGAGTTCAATTTTCGCCACGTCCTTCAACTTCAGCGTCTGACCGTTGGCATTGCTCGAAATGATGATGTTTCCAAACTCCTCCTCGTTTTTCAGGCGACCCGTATAGCGCATTGCGTATTCGTAGGCCACATTCGATCGCTCGCCGAAGGTACCGGGCGCAGCCTCGACGTTTTGTTCGGCCAGAACGTTGCTGATGTCGCTCGGCATCAGGCCGTATTGCTTCATCACGTCGGGTTTCAGCCAGATTCGCATCGAGTAGGTTTTCATACCCGGCGACTGCACGTCGCCCACACCCTGAATACGCTTGATGGCAGGGATGATGTTGATGTTGGAATAGTTCGTGAGGAACTCGTCGTCGTAGCGACCGTCGGACGTCAGCGTGTACATCATCACCTGCGAAGTCTGACGCTTCGACACGGTCACACCGATGCGCGTCACCTCAGCCGGAAGCAACGCCTGTGCCTGCTGCACGCGGTTTTGCACGTTCACGGCACACATATCGGCGTTCATTCCCTGACGGAATAGAATCGACAGCGAAGCCGAACCCGCTGAGGCCGACGAGGAAATATAATCCATTCCTTCCACACCGTTGATGCTCTCTTCGAGCGGCACGAGCACGGAATTTTTCACCGTTTCGGCATCGGCACCCGGATAACTGGTCCACACCACGACGGTCGGCGGTGCGATGTCGGGATACTGCTCGATGGGCAGCGTGGCCAGTCCGATGAAGCCCAACAGTACGATGACGATGGAAATCACCGTCGAAAGCACTGGGCGTTTGATAAATGTTGTAAAAGTCATATCTTTTGTAGTTGTGGAGTAAGGAGATGTGGAGTAAGGAGAATGGTTTTTATTGCACATTCTTTTCTTTGATGCCCCGGTAATAGGCATTCAGCAACTTACTCGTCTCTTCTAAACTCACGTTCATATTATTATATGTTTCCAGATCGATGTAATTGAGGTCGTAGGATAGGAGTATGTAGTATCTGCATTCTTCAAGACTGCCTTGTGCGGTATTCAGGAAGCGGAGTTTGTCGGCGATGCCGTCCTTACGGTAACCTTCGGCAATGTTTGCTGCGATGGAAACTGCGGCTCGCTGGAACTGAGAACAAAGAGAAAAGCGCTCATACTGGGGATAATCCTTCGTGACCTGATAGACACTGATCACAAAAGAATGTGCCCGCTGCCAAGCAAAAATCTCTTTAAAGCTCTTCGTCATACCCAACTCTCCTTACTTCCTTTACTCCCTTGAATACTTACTCCCTTTACTCTTTACTCCCCAACTCCTCAAATTATTTTTTCATTGAATTAACTATATCCCCTGCCGACATCGCCTTGGCCTGCTCATGAATCTTCTGCTCATAGCGGGCGGGCGTGATGGGCTTGATTTCCATTCCGTCGGTGAGTTTTGTGATGCCGTTGGTCACGTAACGGTCGCCGATGTTCAGACCCTCGACCACGACGTAGTTATTGCCGTCGTTCTGCGGAGCGACCTTGATTTCGGTGTATTTCACCTTGTTGTCCTTGCCGACGGTGTAGATGAATTTCTTGTTCTGCACCTCGCTCACACACGACTGCGGAACGACGATGGCCGCAGCATTGTCGGTCGGGATGATGATGACACCGCTACCACCGCTCTTCAGCAGGCGCTCGGGGTTCTGGAAGGCCGCAATGACCTGGAATGAGCCCGTCGCAGCGTCGATTACGCCACTCATCTTCGTCACCTTACCCGGGTGGTTGTAAATAGTTCCATCGGCCAGTTGCAGTTTCACGGTCGGAAGGGCTGAAATGGCAGCCTGCGCCGTGCCGCTCGACTTCGTCATCGCCAGCAGGTCCTTCTCCGTCATCGAGAAATAGACCTCCATCGACGAGTTGTTCGACACCGTTGTCAGCGCGGGATTGCTCGCCGAACTCACCATCGCACCCACTTTATAGGGCAGCGAACCGATGACACCGCTCGCCGGACTCTTCACATAACAGAAACTCAGCGTTTCGCGGGCGGAAGCCAATGCTGCCTCAGCCTGCGCAACGGCAGCGCGAGTCGTTTCATACTGATTTTTCGACGACGACAGTTCAAAGTCGCCGATGATGTTCTGCTCGAACAATTTCTGGCTGTTTTCGTAGGCCAGTTTCGCCGTGTTCATCTGCGTTTTCGCCGTGTTCACAGCTGCCTGCGACTGACGCACAGCCGCCTGATACGTGGCATTGTCGATGACGAAGAGCACCTGTCCGGCACCCACCGTCTGACCTTCTTTCACATTTACGCGTGTGATGAAACCAGCCACTTTCGGGCGGATTTCCACGTCTTGCACACCCTTGATGGTGGCGGGATAGGTTGCTTCCGAGGCCGAGGCCGACGTTCCAACCGTCACCACAGGATATTCATCGTCACCGAAATTAGGCATTCCGCCGCGATTGCCGCCGCACGATGCCATCGTTGCAGCAACTGCTGCAACCAACATAAAACTCTTGATTTTCATACTTTTATTCACAATCATAATATCCGATTTTAGGGTGCAAAATTACGAATTTAGGATAACAAATAATATGTGTAAAACCTATATTTAACAAACTTTACAAAAAAAAACGCGATTCCCCGTGAGGTTTCGCGTTTTTTTAGAGTCGAGGAGTTCAGGCAAAAGCCTTTCACACTCCACGAATTCAATCCCAAACACTTTTAAATTCTGGTGCATAGGCAGGTCCACCACCACCGCCGCCGTAGCCGGGGCCAGGGTTTTCGCCGTCGCCACCGCCATCATTGATGTCGGTAATGCTGTTGGCGATAAAGTCCGCCATTTCCATTTTCCGAATTTTGACTTCGGGTTGAGTGTAACCCTGCTTGCCGTTGTTCGCAGCGAGACTCAATACCGTTTTCATACTCTTTTTAGTTTATATGGTTAATTATTTTTTTACTTTTTTACCTTTTTACCTTTATGAATATAGATTCCCTTCTGCGTGGGTTCGCCTTGCAACTTCCGACCGTCAATCAAGTACCAACTGTCGTTGGAATTGACAGTTGACAGTTGATAGTTGACAATTTCCGTCGTGCTGTCGCCGAAGTTCAGCACGATATTCTTGGCGCTGCCCGTTGCCGAGGGTTCGCCGGCCACGAAGTCGCGCAGGATGAAGAAGGCGCGGAAGGCGTTGATGTTCATCGGTGCGAGGGGATAGTAGAGCTTGCTGTCGCTGCCCATATAGAGGTAGTGCTTCAGTTCAAGTTCGGGCACGGTAAACGTGTCATAGGTGCCGAAGAAGAGGATGCCGCCCTCGAAAAGGTCGATGACGCGGATGCCGTCTTCCAAAAACACATTGGCGAACTGCGGATCGACAATGTTCTCCTCCGACGCTGCCCACCGCACGATGTAGGGCTTGTTGGCCTCGATGGCCGAGGCGGCGGCGAACTTCAGCGTGAGCGTGCCGTTGGCGTAGGCGCACTCGTCGGGCACCAGTTCGCGCACGTCGGCACCTTTAAGCGGCGTATCCTCGAAATCATCCAGACTGAACGGCAGGCAGAGCGTGTTCCAGTGGCCGGTCTTGTAGAGGGTGCGGCCCTCGATTGTCACATTGACTTCGCCCACCTGCTCTCCCAGATTCGCCTGAATGAGTTCGTGGTTCTTTGTGTCGGCCTCGCTGTCGTCGTCGAGGAAGACGAGGTTGGGAATAATCTCACTGCCGTCATAATACGCCACTTTCGTAAACGGCGTTTGCGGATCGAGATAATTGAGCGTTTCCGAGCCTTTTTTGGCAAGCGCTGCCGAGCCGATATAATAACTCGTGTGCGGCGGCTGGTTATAGCCGACGTTCTGCCACGCCACGGCACAGCGATACTGGCTGTCGTGCATCAGCGTTGTCAAACGGTACTCGGTTGGTATGGTCGAGAAAAATATCCGCATACCCGAGCCGTCTGCAAGCCTGTAAATCAATTCATCGCGCCAGTCGCCCAAGATGTCCGCCACAAGTCCAGGAGTTGCCTTTGTGCCGTTATTCGAGGACACGCCGGGAAGGACTTCGGTTGATCCGTCAAAACTAAATGCTGTCGTGCCGCTTGCGACAGAGTATTTGGCGACAGTTGTGCCTGCTACAAGTTCACTGCCAAGATCGCCATCCCAGTACGCCAAAAAGTTCTGAGACCCCGGTTTGATTCCCACGGCAGTACCCGCCATATTATACACGTTATTGCTATTGTCTGCGGCCCAAAAAAGCGAAAGATCGCCGCTTGCCGCCGCATAGCCGTCATCGATGTTCCCCATAACACCTCTGCCGACATCTTTTGCTACGGACTGCACGACGATGTCTTCCGTTCCGCTTTCCGTGTTCGCGTTATATCGCTTGACATCGACCGTGTGGACGAAGTTTGATTCGTGGACAAAGAATATCTCCTGCCTTCCGTCATTGTCAAAGTCGGAAACGTGCTCCGCGTCGCCGTGTCCGCGTCCGTCATACATCAGCACCGTTCCGTCATTGTCGAGCACCGCTGAGCCGAAGATGATCTCGTCATAGCCGTCGTTGTCCACATCTGCAACAGAAACGCTGTGCGCGCCCTGACCGAAGAGTGTTTTGCCCGGATACCAGGTTTGCCCTACTCGGCAGCCGTCGGGTTCGTTCTGCGAATACCATTGCTCTATGATTTTTTTCCCATCCCACGTGTATGCCACCGCATAAGCATACGTATAATATCCGCGCATAAATACGGCACTTGGGTTTTTGCCGTCAAGATATGCAACGGCGGCAAGATAACGTTCACAGCGGTTGCCGTAGTTATCACCCCAGCCCACGGGAGGATCGGTATCCCGCCTTAGATGCTGTCTTATATCACGCGAAGGCTTATACTCCACTGTCTGCATTGCCGCGCCTGTTTCCCCGTTAAAGATTGTGAGGTATTCAGGACCTTTAAGAATGGTCCCCCCCGAGTCTCTGTAGTCCTTGGTTTTGTCTCCTATACAACGCCCCTGTCCGTCCAGCGTGCCGTCGGCGGTTTTTACCATCATTTCCGCTTTGCCGTCCGAATCAAAGTCATAGACGAGAAACTGCGTGTAGTGCGCGCCGGCGCGGATATTTTTGCCGAGATCGATACGCCACATACGCGTGCCGTCCAACTTATACGCGTCTATATAGACATTGCCCGTATAACCTGCCTGGGAATTGTCCTTTGAATTTGACGGATCCCATTTGACAATGATTTCATATTCCCCGTCGCCGTCAAGGTCTGCCACGCTCATATCGTTCGCAGAATATGTATAATTTTCACCGCTGGGGGTAGTGCCGCCTTCTGGCGCGGTGAACAGAATATCCATATACGCGAAGGAATTGCCGTCAAACGCGGCGTTTGTCGTCCAGGGCGCAACGGATTTTTGTCCGTTTATTGAAATGCGTTTCGGAACGACTATATATCGACTGCTCTCTGTACCTTCCGTATCGGTATAGCACGTTGCGTCGTGAGCGCCGGTTGTATGGATTTTTATGCCGTCTCTGTAAATATCGAATGCTTGATTCGAAAGGCTTTCCGAACCCAGCAACCGCCACGACAGATACACCCCGTTTGTCGTTTTTACGGCGACTGTTCCGCGGTCGAGTTTTTCCATTATACGGCTTTTGCTTTCTGCACCTTCCGCCGCAAAGACGCTGTTGGGCAGCAGCCCCAATACCATGGCGAGGAGGAAGATTGAAATTCTCTTTGTCATACTTGCATTTTTCTTTTTCATATTTTCTTATTTTATTTATTTTTCATACTGGCTGAGTTATTTTTTACTTGATTACTTTCTTACCGTTATGGATATAAACGCCCTTTTGCGTGGGTTCGCCCTGCAACTTCCGACCGTCAATCGAATAAAAATTATCATTTATCCATTGTCCATTATCATTTAGCGAAGCG
>CACYQZ010000046.1 GCA_902776665.1 uncultured Prevotellaceae bacterium | reverse complement strand
ACGATAATCGATAGCGAAGGAATGACCGTTGCCTTGAAACTCTGCAGGAAAAAATATACCACCAGAATCACAAGGATGATGGCTATGATGAGTGTCTCTACCACATTATGGATGGCGGCAAAGAGGAAGTCATCGCTGGTTTCCAGTATCTCGAACTCAAGCCCGGCGGGCATCGTAGGCTTCAGGTCCTCGTAAAGCTTATTGATGCGGGCGTTCACTTCCGTAGCATTGGCCCCAGGAGCTTGGAACACCATGTATATAGTACCAGGTTTGCCATCGATGTTCGACGTGAAGTTGTAGCTCACGGCACCAATCTCGACATCGGCCACATCGCTCAAGTGCAGCAAGTGGCCACCTTCGCTGGTACGTAGCACAATGTCGTTGAACTCCTCGACCGTCTTCAACGTTCCTTTGTACTCCATCGAATACTGATAGGCGTTCTCACTTTGCTCGCCTAAAGAGCCGGTTGCAGCAACGAAACTTTGTCCACCGATAGCCGCAAACACATCGTTCGGCTCTAAACCGTATTGTGCCATCACGTCGGGCTTCAGCCAAATACGCAAGGCGTAGGTGTTACCCAATGCCATCACATCGCCTACACCAGTGATACGCATCAGTCGGGGGCGCACGTTGATGTCTATATAGTTAGCTATGAAGTCGGCATCGTACTTGCCATCAATACTCTTCAGGGCGCCGATGTGCAGGATGTTGCTCTGCTGTTTCATCACCTGCACGCCCACTTTCGTCACCTCAGAGGGCAAAAGGGCAGTAGCACGGCTGACACGGTTCTGCACGTTCACGGCAGCAAGGTCGGGATCGGTGCCCTGCTCGAAATAGACCTGAATCGAGACGTCGCCCGATGCAGACGCCGAACTGGTGATATAGGTCATGCCGGGCACACCGTTGATGTTCTCCTCCAACGGCTGTACCACCGACTTCATGATGGTATTTGCATCTGCACCAGTATACGACGTGGAGACACGCACCGTTGGCGGTGCAATGTTGGGATACTGCTCGATGGGCAGCGTCGACATACAGATGAAGCCTACCAACGTGATGACAATCGCTATGGCACACGCCATCACGTATCTGTTGATGAAAATATTATTCTTCATGACTACTTACTTTTCGCTTCCGCTGGGAAAAGTACCCGTTCTCCTTCCTGTACATTATTGGCACCGACTGTCACAATTCTGTCACCGACGTTCAAGCCACTCGTCACAATGAAATCCTGTCCGTTTCCTGCATCTTGCGTTGTGACGGTGACGGCAGTGGCTGTGCTATCGGCCTTTATTTTATAGACTAACGACTTGTCCTGAAGACGCAGCACGGCCGCCTGCGGTATCACCATCACGTCTTTCTTTGACGACGGCATCACCACAGTGCCCTGAATGCCCGAGTAGAGCAATCCATTGGGGTTCGGGAAAGTAGCCTTACAGGCAATGGTTCCGGTCGTAGCGTTCACTATACCCGTGGCGCTACTGATTCGCCCCTTGTGTTCGTACTCCGTTCCATTCTTCAACACAAACGACACGTCGGGGAACAACTTCAATGCATCCTCAACCTTTGTGCTGTAGCCTGCACCTTCGTAAACGCCGATTTTCCCGTAGTAGAGTGGGGTGGGGACGGGTGCTTTAGGGTCGAGCATCGACTGCCATTTCTGCGAGAAATCGGCCAGCGTCGTGATGTTGGGTTCCCACGGCTCGATGTCGTGCGGATACATCGGAATTTCCTCCGTTTCGTAGGCGTATTCGTCGGCCAGACCCGCGAAACTGTGTCCAAATTCGTGAACGACGACGGGACGGAATCTCGGATGGTGGGTCATCGAGAGGTTGTAGGAGTTCAGAATGCCGCCACCGCCGTATTCATCGGTGTTCACAAGCACGATGATATGCTCGTAGGGGATACCTGCGAGTAGGTCGTGCATATCTTTGAGGTGGAGCGTGGTGAGGTAGCGTTGGCTGTAAAATGTGTCGAAATGCGAGTGGAGCGCGGTGTTTTTCCAGATGCCGTTGTGGGGTTCGCTCGTGCCGCTTTCCTGCGACGGAACTTGCACGGCGACAATCTGGAAGCGGTCGCGCAGCGATTGGAAAGGTTCGTGGGCGAAAATGGCTTCGACAGCGATGTTCACATCGTTGAGAAACGTGTCCATTTCCGACTGCTGATAGCCTTCTGCGACAAAAGCGATATGGATGCAGCGCGACTTGTCAGCAGCATTTTGCACGACGGTGTAGGGTGTGACGTCGCGTTCGCCGATGCGTCGGATGAGAATGTCGGTCGGAACCACTTCGTGGGTCATGGTCGAAGTGATTTCGTGTCGGTTGTTGAACAAACTGACCGTCACATCGACCGTGTCGAGCGGCATCGGAATGAGAAAAACGTTTTCAAACGACCGCCACGTTTTTTCGGCTTCGGGATACGACTGCCATTCTTGGAAGAGCGTCGAAAACGAATTGCGATAGACGACTTCTCCCGTTTTTCGACTGCGCACAGCGATTTGTCCGTTGCCCTCGACAAGCAGTTCGGCGAGTCTGGTGCGCTTTCCGAACCATCCGGGCGCGACGTTGAGTTGGTCTAAGGCGATGACTTGGTGCGTCGCGTCGCCCGAGAAGGTGTAGTCGATTCGCAGCGTTCGATTTTCGAAAAAATCGTTAAACTCTTGAGCCTCTACGCGCGCGTGCGCGAATAAAAATAGGAGTAGAAATGTCAGTTTCCACCAATTTTTCGCCGTGCCAACCGTCGTTTTCATTGCCTTACTCCACGTTCAATTCATTCATCAAAAGTTTGATGTGCGGACGTTCCCAATCGGCCTCGTGCATCCGTTCGTCGCCGTATTTCAGGATGTCGAGGTCCAACTTGACCGTTCCCGAGTGCTTCATTGCCTGACTCACACCGCATCTGCGCTCAATTTGCTTCAACGCCTGATGAACCTGTTTGAAACCGTGCACCGTGCGGACTTTCGCCAGACAATTCAGGAATCGGTCGGACTCGGGCAGGTCGATGGGGTCTGACCAAATTTCAGAACTGTACTGGATGTTGTGGAACAACTCCTCAAGGCGCTGTTTGCCCATAAACATATTGATACTCTGATCAACATTTGTACCAATGGAAATAATCAAATCTTTCGCTTCTGTCATATTATCTTTTATTTTTTCTGCAAATATACTAATTATTCTTAAAAATACAAACATTTTTTGTGTTTTTTTAGAATTTTATATACTTTTGTACAAAATTCCACCCCATTTTGCTGTTAGGGATGAAAAAAATAGAACTGAAAATGAGAAAAATTCTGATTACTATCATCGTATTTGTCTTTTGCGCGCTCACGGTCAATGCCCAGAAAGTCGTTCGACATTATCAAGAATATGTTCAACGATACAAGGACATCGCCATCGAAGAAATGAAGCGTTACAATATTCCGGCGAGCATCACGCTGGCGCAGGGAATTCTCGAAAGTGGTGCGGGGCAAAGCGAACTTTGTCGGAAGGGCAACAACCATTTCGGCATCAAGTGTCACGGGTGGTCGGGGCGCTCCGTCTATCACGACGACGATGAGACGCAGGAGTGTTTTCGGGCTTACAATTCGGCGAAGGAAAGTTTCGAGGACCACAGCAAGTTTTTGGCGACCTCGGCACGCTACAAGCGCCTGTTTCAGTTGCCTCGGACCGATTATAAAAGTTGGGCTTACGGTCTGAAGGAATGTGGCTATGCGACGAATCCGCAGTATGCGCAGAAGTTGATTCAACTCATCGAACTCTATCAGCTTCACCAGTACGACGTGCCCAGTTCGAAGCACCATCAGCCTGTCGTTTCGCCGGCTGACCAGCACATCATCCGCATCTACAACAAGAATCTTTACGTTGTGGCACGACGAGGCGACACATTCAAGTCGATTGCCGACGAAATCGGGCTTTCCTACCGAAAACTCGCTAAGTACAACGAGCGCGATCGACGCGAAACGCTCAGCGAGGGCGACATTGTCTATTTGAAAAAGAAGCAGAAACGCGCCGACAAAGCCTTTAAGAATAAATACCATGTTGTGCAGCGAGGCGAAAGCATGTACTCCATCGCCCAGAAATACGGCATTCGGCTGAAGTCGTTGTATAAGAAAAATCGCCTCGAACCTGATTACCAAATCAAGGTTGGCGACCGTTTGAAAGTCTATTAAAGTTCAATTTTGCGAAATCATCAATAAAAAAATGGTAGAAAACGATATTTCCAGCATTCAGAATCCGAAAATCAAGTTGCTGACGGCCTTGCAGAAGAAATCGGCCGAGCGGCGGAGTCGTGGCGTATTCGTCGTGGAAGGACAACGCGAATTGCAGCACTGCGTTGAGGCCGGTTTCGAGGTCGAGAGTTTGTTTGTCTGCAAAGAGTTGTTCACGGGCGATTTCGACGTGAAAAATGCCACCGTTTACACGGTTTCGCCGAAGGTTTATGAGCACATTGCCTATCGCGGCAGCACGGAGGGCGTTGTGGCAGTGGTGAAATGTCGAGAGCGGAGTCTTGACGACCTCGAACTGGGCGAAACGCCATTGATTATCGTGCTTGAAAGTGTCGAAAAACCTGGAAATTTGGGTGCTGTGCTGCGCTCGGCTGACGCTGCGAAGGCCGATGCCGTCATCGTTTGCGACCCGCTGACCGACCTCTACAACCCGAACCTGATTCGCGCCAGCATCGGCGCCGTTTTCACCGTTCCCGTTGTCGCCTGCGATTCGTCGGCTTGCATCGAATTTCTGAAGTCGAAAAACATCCAAATTCTAACGGCGCAACTCCAAGATTCGAGCCTTTACTACGAAACCGACATGCGGCGCGGCATCGCCATCGTGATGGGAACCGAATCGACCGGACTGACGCAGCAGTGGCGCCTCGCAGCCGACGCGCACATCCGAATCCCGATGCTCGGCAGGCTCGACTCGTTGAATGTGTCGGTTTCGGCGGCAATTTTGCTGTTTGAAGCCGTCAGACAACGAAAAAAATAGCCAAAAATGCACATTTTTGGGTATTTAGTGCAAAATTTTATTAAATATTTACATTTTTCTTTGGAGAATTGCACAAAATGTAGTACTTTTGCGCAACTTTTCGAGAGAAATTGTAATTTTATACTAATTTCATACCTTTAATAATTAAAAATTAACATGAGTGTAAAGAGAGTTTATACTTTCGGAAATGGAAAGGCCGAAGGTAACGCAAAAATGCGTAATGAACTTGGTGGCAAGGGAGCGAATCTTGCCGAAATGAACCTGATTGGCGTTCCAGTGCCTCCGGGCTTCACGATTACAACCGACTGTTGTAATGAATATTACGAGGTGGGTCAGGAGAAAATCGTTGAGATGCTCAACGACGAGGTGATGGCCGCTGTGAAGCACATCGAGGGCTTGATGAATTCGAAGTTTGGCGACAAGGAAAACCCGCTGCTGGTGAGCGTTCGTTCGGGTGCTCGCGCTTCGATGCCCGGTATGATGGACACCATTCTGAACCTCGGTCTGAACGACGAAGTGGCCGAAGGAATGGTTGCCAAGACGCAAAATCCTCGTTTCGTTTACGACTCCTATCGTCGTTTCGTGCAGATGTACGGCGACGTGGTGCTCGAAATGAAGCCCGTGAACAAGGAAGACATCGACCCGTTCGAGGAAATCATCGAACAGGTGAAGAAAGAGAGTGGAGTGGTGCTCGACAAAGACCTCTCCGTCGATGATTTGAAGAAATTGGTGAAGCTGTTCAAGGCTGCCATCAAGGAACGCACGGGCAACGACTTCCCGAACGATCCGATCGAGCAGCTTTGGGGTGCTATCTGCGCCGTGTTCCGCTCGTGGATGAACGAGCGCGCTATCCTCTATCGCAAGATGGAAGGAATCCCCGACGAGTGGGGAACGGCCGTGAGCGTCATGGCAATGGTGTTCGGCAACATGGGCGACACGTCGGCAACGGGTGTTTGCTTCAGCCGCGACGCCGCCAACGGTGAGAATATTTTCAATGGTGAATACCTCGTGAATGCACAGGGTGAAGACGTTGTGGCAGGTATTCGCACACCGCAGCAAATCACGAAAGTCGGTTCACAGCAGTGGGCCGAACGTGCCGGTATCAGCGAGTCGGAGCGTGCCGCCAAATATCCTTCGATGGAAGAGGCGATGCCCGAAATCTATGCAGAACTCGACGCCATTCAGAACAAGCTCGAAGAGCACTATCGCGATATGCAGGACATGGAATTCACCGTCCAGGAAGGCAAACTCTGGTTCCTCCAGACCCGTAACGGTAAGCGCACGGGTGCCGCCATGGTGAAAATCGCCATCGACCTGCTCCACGAGGGCAAAATCGACGAGAAGACAGCCATCATGCGCTGCGAGCCCAACAAACTCGACGAACTTCTCCACCCGATTTTCGACAAGAAGGCTCTGACACAAGCCAAAACCATCGCACAGGGTCTGCCCGCCAGCCCGGGTGCCGCCTGCGGTCAGATTGTCTTCCACGCCGACGATGCCAAGACTTGGCACGAAGACGGCAAGAAAGTGCTGCTTGTCCGCATCGAAACATCGCCCGAAGACCTCGCTGGTATGGCTGCCGCAGAAGGCATCCTGACCGCCCGCGGTGGTATGACTTCGCACGCTGCCGTTGTTGCCCGCGGTATGGGTAAGTGCTGCGTGAGCGGTGTGGGTGCATTGAACATCGACTACCACAAGAAGACGCTCGAAGTTGATGGCGTCGTTTATAAAGAAGGCGATTATCTGTCGCTGAATGGTACGACCGGTCAGGTTTATGCTGGTGAAGTGCCGACGAAGGCCGCTGAGCTGAGCAACGACTTCCAGGAACTCATGACGCTCTGCGACAAATATTCGAAATTGCAGGTCCGCACGAATGCCGACACGCCGAAAGACGCAAAAATGGCTCGTCAATTTGGTGCCAAGGGTATCGGTCTGACCCGTACCGAGCACATGTTCTTCGACGATCAGAAAATTATCGCCATGCGCGAGATGATTCTAGCCGAGGACGCTCAGGGTCGCGAAAAGGCACTCGCCAAGTTGCTGCCCTATCAGAAGGCCGACTTCAAGGGCATTCTCGAGGCAATGGACGGTCTGCCTGTGAACATTCGTCTGCTCGACCCGCCCCTCCACGAGTTCGTACCCCACGACATTGCCGGCCAGGAAACGATGGCCAAGGAAATGGGCGTGAGCGTCGAAACCATCAAGCGCCGCGTTGATTCTCTCGCCGAGAACAACCCGATGCTCGGCCACCGTGGTTGCCGTCTGGGTATCACCTTCCCCGAAATCACCGCGATGCAGACTCGCGCCATCTTGAGCGCCGCTTGCGAACTGAAGAAGGAAGGCAAAGACCCGCAGCCAGAAATCATGGTGCCGCTGATTGGTACGCTCCACGAACTCGAGCAGCAGAAGTCAGTCATCGAAAAGGCTGCGAAGGAAGTCTTCGAGGAGTATGGCACTGAAATCAAGTTTGAAATTGGTACGATGATTGAGATTCCGCGTGCTGCCCTGACTGCCGACAAGATTGCCAAGGCTGCCGAGTACTTCTCGTTCGGTACCAACGACCTGACGCAGATGACCTACGGTTACTCGCGCGACGATATCGCTTCGTTCCTGCCCGTCTATCTCGAGAAGAAGATTCTGAAGGTTGACCCGTTCCAGGTGCTCGACCAGAACGGTGTCGGTCAACTCGTGAAGATGGCAGTAGAAAAGGGTCGTTCCGTCCGCCCCGACATCCGCACAGGTATCTGCGGTGAGCATGGCGGTGAGCCTTCGAGTGTGAAGTTCTGCGCGAAACTCGGCCTGAACTACGCCTCTTGCTCGCCTTTCCGCGTGCCTATCGCACGTCTGGCCGCCGCGCAGGCTGCTGTGGAAGAGTAATCAAAACTCTGATATAATTCAAAAAGTGACCTGTCCGTTTGGGCTGGTCACTTTTTTGTCTATCGTATGAGGTGTCTCATTTCATTTTTTTATATTCGCTCAGCCTTTCATTGAGTAAGTCGCAAAGTTGTTGCGGTTTTACAGTTAGACCGCCGGCAGAAAACGTCTTGACATAGCCATTTCCGTTTTTCAGATGGGCGATGATCTCGTCTGTGGGTATATTGAATCGCCAAAGCCTTATTATCTCACATTCGAAAGTCTTCACTTCATTGAAACAGATTTCCTCTGGTTCACGCTTATCATAGATAATGATGCGGTCATCGTTTATCGTCAGGTAAGTACGTTTAGGTATCATTAGTATCTTTTTTATGACCATAAACAGGAGGAATACGCAGCCTATGAAGCAGACAAGGAAAAGAGGCGCAGGATACTTTCTTATTTCTATTCCGCTAACGTCTATAAGGAAGAAAAGAGGGATACAACTGCCTAACGCCAAGATTCTTTCCACATTAATATTAGATGCTCCCAAGACTGGGCGCTTTATTTCGATTACTTCCATAGTTCTTCTATCTGATGTTTTGATGGTGCAAAGATACAATTATCCATTCAGATGACAAAGGAAAAATCAGCCATTTTTGATGTTTTTTTTTGAAAACGGCCGATTTTTGATGTTTCCCAGAACGTCGCAAAATATGCGTTATTTTGCGTTTTTATTTGGTGGTTCGACATTTTTTAAGTATTTTTGCCGCAAAATTTGCGATGATACGAATCATAATTCGTCGCACAACGTTCAAAATACATTATGTATATACACGAAAGAGACAATTGGACAAACTTCCGTTGGGACACTTCTAAGGTGTCACTTCTTCAGGAGCAAGTATTCCGAAAACAAGGCTTGCTTTATGGCAGGCTGAGTTCGCTGGGCTTTGACAGTAAACTACGTGCTATGGCAGAGAATCTGACATACGATGTGGTGTATTCTTCGGAGATTGAAGGCATACGGCTGAACGTAGATGAGGTGCGTTCTTCCATTGCCAGAAAACTTGGGATTGAGAGTGTGAAATATACTGCGCCATCGCATTATGTCGATTCTGTTGTTGGTGTAATGCTCGAAGCGATTCAGCACTATGATATGCCTCTCAGTAAAGAGAAGTTGTGCGCTTGGCAAGCCGCGTTCTTTCCATCTGGCTATAGCGAAGGCAGCCAAATAGAAATCGGACAATACCGTACAAACGAGGAACATATTGTCAGCGGAATGTTCGGACGTGAGAAGATTCACTATATTGCGCCGTCTCCAGATCGTGTAGAAGAAGAGATGCAAAAGTTCCTCACATGGTTCGACAAGGATGAGCCTGTAAGCAGTGTGATCCGATCTGCTATATCACATTTCTGGTTTGTGAGCATTCATCCATTCGAGGACGGTAACGGCCGTTTGGCTCGCATTCTTTCAGATATGTTGCTGGCTCGTGGAGAGAAAAGTGAGTTTAGTTTCTACAATGTTTCATCACAGATTAATAAGGATAAGAGTCACTACTACGACATTTTGGAGCGGATGCAGCATGGTGATGGTGACCTTACAGAATGGTTGGTGTGGTACATGCAGAAGTTGGTGGAAGCACTCGACGAGGCAGATACCATTGTGACCACCATCTTGAACAAGAGTTTCTTTTGGCAGAAGGCATCGTCTGTGCCAATGACAGAGCGTCAGACGCAGATGCTCAACCTCTTTCTTGACGGCTACGAAGCAAAGATTACGTCAAAGACTTGGTCGACATTGGCGAAATGCTCGAAGGACACCGCCATACGTGATATTCAAGACCTAGTAGATAAGAACATACTGAGAGAGGACATCCCTGGTGCCAAGCGCCCAAGTTACTCCATTGTCTATGATGCAGAGGACCTTTCGCAGTTCTTTACTGAAGTAAGTATTTCCGAGGAGAATGAATTTGCGAAAGAGTTCTGAAACTTGATGCTGACAGATACCAGAAAGGTGATTTACCATTGTCCAATTTGCTCAGTAAATACTGTTCGTATATCGTTGCAAGTAATAGAGAATAGCAAAAATAAATAGAAATGTAAACTTATGAATTTATAATTATGACCAGAGAAGAATCAAGGGCGCGTAATTCATTGAAGAAAGTCTCAAATAACTGTAGGAAACAAGTAGCGAAGAGGTTTGGTTGGAAACAATGCGACTATCTCAATTGGAAAATAGATTCCGGCTACTATTTCAGTTTGTGTCATTGTGTCTTGGAGCAGGTTGAACTTTCCGTGAAGCCATATTTCATTGATGATTTATTGTGGGACATACTTGAGATGTCAGACAACAAACAAGCACCTAAAAGTTTAAGAGGTAATGGAGCTTTTGCTGTTCGGGCTGTACATTTAAAGGAGTACGTTGTCTTTGATAAAAGCCAAATTCCAGTTTTCACAGAAGATGATGTGGTCGCCCGATGGGAAAGCACGTTCAATGCCATAGAGTCAGACATTGCTCGTTTCCTCAGTGAAAATCCTAATCCCGATAGTTTTTGCCCAGCGGGGCGAACTAACCGCATTTACGAACTAATGATGGACATACATTCAGGCAATCTTAGCCAAGTTCGAGAAAAGATTGAATTATCTAAGACAAACCACATTGGAGGATTCTTTCGAGGCCCCAAAGGTTATGATTATGAGTATATTGAGAGATGGCTGAGTGGTCAGAAGCGATAAATTCAATTTAGCGAAAATCAAGAAAATGATATAATAGATTATTCTGCCATTAAGCATGTTTATCGTTAACATGAACGTGTAAAAACGCGCAGAATGTGTCGGATTTAAGGTGCCTAACGCCAAAATTATCCATTTTAAAATCTAACACCCAAGGAAATTCGGGCGTATGCGTCGAAGATATTGACCTTGCTCTGATTTTTCTTGTAGATGAAATTGTTGTACTGTGCCTGAATTCCGATGAAATAATTGCTCCAGTTGTAGGCTATGCCGAGGCGCAGGTCGAGATTCAACTGCAGGGCACTATAGCTCGTCTCAGAGCCATCATCCCAATAATAGACGTCATTGTCGCTTTCTTTTAGCATGGTGAGGGGCTTGTCGGGCTTTCCGTTGGCCCAGAGCTTTGTTTCCATGTCCCATTCTCCATAGTCGTCAACGGGTTCCTCGGGGGCCAGATAGTAGTTGAAGTCGTTCTTGTAAACTTTCACGCGGTTATAGACGCTGACGGTTGGCATAGCCATCGCGTTGACGACAAGGCCACGAAAGGGTACCCAGTTGTAGCCATAGCCGACGCCGAGGTTTGCCTGATGCACTTTGATGCGGTAGATGCCGCCAGCAAAAATCATGAAATAGCCATTGGCGATGTCGGAATAGTCGAATGATGACTGATACCACGTGGCGCCTAACAGCAGCGAGCCTGCCGAGCGTCGCTGAATGACCGACTGGTTGTAGGCGGCAGCCTGCGAGTAGCGACGACCGTTGAAGACGTAGTATCCGTTGAGATAGACGGAACGAATCCATACGGGGCTGGGCATACTGAAGGCCGTGTCATAAGGTTCTTCTGAAAGTTGCCCATCCTTGTATTCCGTTGCAGAGAACTGGGCATCTTGCGTCTGAAATCGCCTCAGTCGGAAGTTGAAGCCGTATTTGGCGCCAGTGGTGCTGAAAGAGTAGTAGCGGCCAGCGTTTTTGGTGAGCGATTTGGAATAGGAGAATCCCGTTCCACGATAGCCCACCCAGAAGCCGACAGACGATGCAACAGGCGGCTCGAAGCGGAGTTTCCATTCCGCGCGTTCATTCGTCGCCGGAAAGTCAATACTGTGGTCATAGTCCACCAAAACCATGTTTTCTTTATAGCGTAAGATAACCCTCCACGGCTTTTCTGGCACTTCGATATAGCCTGGGTCCACCTTCGATTTGGCTTTGTCGTCCAGATATTGCTGCACCTGATGAAGCCTGTCCATGAAGGTTAGGGTACTATCTTGTTCTTGCGCTGCGACACTCAAAGAAAATAGCAGACAGCAGATGATTGTTCTTCCTATCATATTCAAATCATTAACTTGGCACAAAGATATACATTTTTTTGAAACAATCTTGTATTTCGCTCAAAAAATGAATAAAATTTCTCTCGTTCAACAAAATAAATTCTTCATTCTGTTCTCACTTAATAGAAATTTTCGTAACTTTGCAGGTCGAACGAAAAAACGAGTATAGTTATGAATATTTCTTACAAATGGTTGAAAGAATATGTTGATTTCACGCTCTCGCCCGAGGAAGTGGCTGCCGTGCTGACGGCTGGCGGTCTTGAAGTGGGCGGCGTTGAAGAAGTGCAAAGCATTCGAGGCGGTCTGAAGGGCCTGTTCGTGGGCAAGGTGCTCACGTGCGAGGACATTCCCGACACGCATCTCCACCTGACGACGGTCGATTTGGGCAAGGATGAGCCGCAGCAAATTGTGTGCGGTGCGCCGAATGTGGCGGCTGGTCAGAAGGTGATTGTGGCCGATGTGGGCTGTGTGCTATACGACGGCGACAAGGAATTTGTCATCAAGCGTGCGAAACTGCGCGGCCACGAGTCGAATGGAATGATTTGCGCTGAGGACGAAATCGGCATCGGCACTTCGCACGACGGCATCATCGTCTTGCCCGACGACGCTGTGGTGGGCACGCCTGCTGCCGAATACTATCAGTTGGAAAGCGATTTTGTGATTGAGGTCGATATTACGGCGAACCGCTCCGATGCGCTGTCGCACTGGGGTGTGGCTCGCGACCTGTATGCCTCGTTGAAGCAGCAGGGCTACGAAACTTCGCTGCATCGTCCGTCGTGCGACAACTTCGTTGTGGACAACGAAAATCTGCCGATTGAGGTGGAAATCGAGAACAAGGAAGCCTGCAAACGCTACGTTTGTCTGAGCGTGACCGACTGCGATGTGAAAGAAAGCCCCGACTGGCTGAAAAACAAACTGACGACCGTCGGACTGCGTCCGATTAACAATATTGTCGATATTACGAACTACGTGATGATGGCCTACGGACAGCCGATGCACTGCTTCGACGCCGATATGGTGACGGGGCACAAGATTGTGGTGCGCACGCAGCCAGAGGGAACGAAATTCGTCACGCTCGACGGCGAGGAACACACGCTCGGACAGCACGACCTGTCGATTTGCAATGCCGAGGAACCGATGTGCATCGCTGGCATTTTCGGCGGAAAGGGTAGTGGAACCTACGAAACGACGCGCAACGTCGTGCTCGAGGCCGCCTATTTCCATCCGACGTGGATTCGCAAGTCGGCGCGTCGCCACGGTCTTTCCACCGATTCAAGCTATCGTTTCGAGCGCGGAATCGACCCTAACGGCACGGTTTACGCGATGAAGCAGGCGGCGATTCTCTGTCGTGAACTGGCAGGCGGAAAAGTGTCGATGCAAATCAAGGATGTCTATCCCGAACCCATCGAAAACGCCCGAATCGACTTGAAATACGACTATGTTTTCCAGTTGATCGGCAAGCATATCGGTGCGGAAACGGTGAAGAACATCGTGACCTCGCTGGAGATGAAAATTCTCGAAGAAAACGCCGACGGTTTGACGCTCGAAGTGCCTGCCTATCGCGTCGATGTGCAGCGTCCGTGCGACGTGGTCGAGGACATTCTTCGTATTTACGGCTACAATAACGTAGAGATTCCGACGCAGTTGAAATCGTCGCTCACCGTGGCCGGCGAGCAAGATAAAGACCATCGACTGCAAAACATTGTGGTTGAGCAACTTGTGGGTTGTGGCTTCAATGAAATCTTGAACAATTCGCTGAGCAAATTATCTTATTATTCCGACGATTTGAACGTCTATACGTTGGACACGACGGTGAAGGTGATGAATCCGCTTTCGACCGACCTCGGCGTGATGCGTCAGACGCTGCTTTTCGGTGGTCTGGAGAGCATCGTGCGCAATGCGAATCGCCAGAATCCGAACTTGCGGTTCTTCGAGTTTGGAAATTGTTATCGCCTCACCCCCAACCCCTCTCCAAAGGGCGAGGGGAGCACTGAGGAGCCGCTGCCAATCAAGAAATATTCCGAGGATATGCACCTCGGTCTGTGGGTGACGGGCAAGCGCGTGGAAGGCAGTTGGATTCACCCGAACGAGGACGCGACTTTCTACGAACTGAACGCCTACGTGCAGAACATTCTGGCGCGTCTGGGTGTGGCACAGGGACAATTCGTCACCGAAAAGTCCGAAAACAACATTTTCTCGTCGGGTCTGACGCTGAAAAATCGCGGTGGAAAGGTGCTTGTGGAACTTGGTGTCGTCAGTCGGAAGTTGCAAAAGCAGTTCGGTATCCAAAACGAGGTTTATTACGCCGATTTGCACTGGACTGCGCTGATGAAGGCCATTCGGAAGAACAAGGTCGAATATACGGAAATCTCGAAGTTCCCTGCTGTGAGCCGCGACCTCGCCCTGCTCATCGACAAGCGCGTGGAATTTGCCGAAATCGAGCAAATCGCCCGTCAGAGCGAGCGGAAACTGCTGAAAAACGTCGAACTTTTCGATGTTTATGAGGGAAAGAACTTGCCCGAGGGCAAGAAGTCGTATGCCGTGAATTTCATTCTTCAGGACGAGCAAAAAACGCTGAACGACAAGCAAATCGATGCGATTATGCAGAAAATCATCGAAAACCTCAAAAAGCAACTCAACGCCGAATTGAGGTAAATGTTTAAATTCTAAAATAGAACAATAAATTGTAAATTGAAAAATTGTAAATAATTATGGGAAGAGCATTTGAATATCGTAAGGCTGCAAAGCTGAAAAGATGGGGCCACATGGCCAAGACATTTACGAAGATCGGTAAGCAAATCGCCATCGCCGTGAAGGCTGGCGGTCCCGATCCTGACACGAACCCGGCACTCCGCGCCATCATCGCCAATGCGAAGCGCGAGAATATGCCGAAAGACAACGTCGAACGTGCCATCAAGAACGCGATGGGCAAGGACCAGAGCGAGTACAAGGAAGTGACCTACGAAGGCTACGGACCGCACGGAATCGCTGTGTTTGTCGAGACTTTGACCGACAACACCACCCGTACCGTGGGCGACGTGCGCTCGGTTTTCAACAAGTTCAACGGCAACCTCGGCACACAGGGCTCGTTGTCGTTCCTCTTCGACCACAAGTCGGTTTTCACGTTCAAGAAAAAGGACGGACTTGACATGGACGAGATGATTCTCGACCTGATCGACTACGGCGTGGAAGACGAGTTCGACGAGGACGAGGAAACGGGCGAAATCACGATTTATGGCGATCCGTCGAGTTTCGGTGCCATCCAGAAGCACCTCGAAGCCGAAGGTTTCGAAGTGACGGGCGCGGAATTTACCCGTATTCCCAACGACCTGAAGGACGTGACTGCCGAACAGCGCGAGACCATTGACAAGATGGTCGAGAAACTCGAGGATTTCGACGATGTGCAGACCGTTTATACGAACATGAAACCCGAGTAAGCCATGAAAAAGAAAGTCGTTTCAATCGTGACGCTTTCGCTCGCCGCGATGCTGAGCATGGGCGGACTGTCATCGTGCAACACGAAGCAGCACGCCATCAATCGTTTGGAGAAATTCTCGGTGGAACTCCGCGACCACAGTGCGCAATACAGCGTGAACGAGTGGAAGAAGGCCGGCGAGAAATTCGTGGACATTCGAAAGGACATCAGCAAGCACGAACTCGACTACACGCCCGATGAAAAAACGAAAATCGGCAAGCTCGAAGGCAAATGCGCCGGCTACATGGCGAAAGGCATGAAAGAGGGTGTTTTTGACAAGTTAAAAGCCTTCGGCAACGAGTTGAAAGGTATTCTGATGGGTATTTTAAACTCTGTGATTGACTGAAAAGTTTGACAGCCAACCACGAAAAAGCGTGAACCGATGAGGATTCACGCTTTTTTGTTGGGATGAAGGATTGCTTACTTCACAGTAATCTTCTGCGAACGAATCACGTTCTTGTTCTGCATTTTCACGATATAGACACCGTCGGCCAGTTTCGCAGCAACCGTGGTGGGATTCTGCACGAACTTCACAAGTTTGCCGTCGGCGGTGTAGATCCAAGCCTTTTCTACGTTGCGGAAGTTGAATTGTCCGTCGTTGTAGAAGGTTTCGGAAGCATCACCTTTCACGACTTCCACGCCATCTGTTCCGTTGAGGTTCTCCGGCTCGTCGGCAACACCCTCATCGACCGGGCTGACGGTGGGTTGGCGTTCCTCGTTATCGCCGCTGATTTCAACGCCGAGGTCGATGGTGAAGCCTTTGGCGGTCAGACCGACCGGACCGGGGTGGGCTGCCCATGCGTCAGTGAAGACGATGCGGATACGGCTCTGTCCACGCACGGCATCTTCGGGAATTTTCACGGTGAAGGGCACGAAAGGACTCTTCGACCAACCATTGACATGGAGCGGGGCACCCGTCTGAGTGCCTTCAGGTGTGTTCTCGTAGCTGTTGCAAGTGTTGGCCGTACCTTGTTCGATGATGAGTTCGTCGGTTGTACCCTCGAAGAAACCATTGATGTTCCAGTCGGCATAACCCTTCATGATGCACCACTGAATACCATCGGTAGCATTGAACCATTCGTAGTTGATGGTCACTTCATCGCCCTGTTTCACCTTGAGAACGGCAGTTTTTGAAGCATTCACATAGTTCAAATCATCTTCTGGACCAGGAGCATTGCAAGTATAATTCAAATTCTCGACCGAAGCACCCGTCGTTGTCACTTTCGTTAGGAAACGAGTGGCAATAGCGGTTTTGTAGCCATCGGCATCGGGGTTGATTTCGCTCACGCCGTATTCCATTCCATCGGCATCGGCACCCTGTGGCACGTTGCTGCTGCGGCTGACAGCCACCCATTTCGGTTCGCTGTAGGTCTTGAGGTCGGTGGAAACGGAACGCACACCGAAGTAAGGCTGCTCGCCCTCGGCCATCGGCATGTCGCCGACGAATGCCGACCAGCCCTGCACGTGGCTGACCACGCTGACGCGACCGTTTTCGCCGTTTTTGTAGAGCACTTCAAAGTGATCGACATCGCCCTCGTCGTTATAGACGAGACCGTAGGGGCTTGCGCCAGCTTGGTTGAGGCTCCAATTGAGTTTCACGCTGAGTTTCGAGGTGGTCTCCTTCTTCACTTCGGCCAAAATGTCGTTGATTTCGGCAGGAGTGGTCTGCACACCGTCGTTCAGCTGGATTTCGCCGACAAAGACCTGGTAGTTGCTCGTGATGTCCTTCGCACGAAGACCGACGAAGTCAATCTGGTCGCTGCTGGAAATACCGTTGAGCGTGATGGTTTTCTCCTCCCAAGTTTTTCCAGAAGTCGCGCCGATGGGGAATTCCTTCCAACTGCTACCGACCTTCACGATGAGGTAGAGATTGGTCTGGGTTGTACCGTCTTTCTTCGTTTTCACGGCGACTTTCGCGTATGGAGTACCCGAAGTACCCGTCAGAGCGGTGCGGAAGAGGATGAGGTCAGCCGAACCGCTGCCGTTGCCCTTCAAACTGAGGCACGAACCGCCCATGTAAGCGTCTTCGATGGTGAATTCGGGGTTGAGAATGGTCGAAACCGTCTTTGTTCCGGCGTTATAGACTAGCCAGCGATAGGTCGGTACGATGTCTTGCGTCGAAAGGTTGTACCAGTTGCCGTGGGTTTTCTTTCCTTTGTAGGTATAAACCTCGCCGATACCCGTATTGAAATAGGTGTGGAAGGGATATTTACCCTGAATCGTACTGCGCTCGGGGAAGTAGGTGGCCAGACCGCCGAATTTCGACATCGGAGGCGTTGTGCCGTTCCATGCCCATTCGTTGCCCGTGTTTTGCATCTTCGGAAGGTCGGCCGGATTGCGCTTACCGCCAGAGAACGTGCGCTCGAGCAGTGCCTGATAGTTGGCTTGGAATTCCTTCGCGTCGTTTCCGACATTGTTCGACCAGAAACGGCTGTTGGCGTGTTCACCCCAGAGCACGGCACCGATTTCGCGACCTGCGAGGTTCGTCCACGAGCGATTCATCGTCACAATCCATGCGCCGGCATAGAGTCCGTCGGTGGTTCCCATCGCGTTTTTGGCAGTCGTTTCAGAACTACGCATCGACATGGCCGATGCAAAGTCGTTGCCCACGTAGTTGAGGAACGTGTCGGCAGTGCGACCTTCGGAATTGCCGAAAAGGGCGTTGGCGTTCGACGCTGTGAGGCTGGAAATGTTGGTGTAGAGACCGACGTGGAAGTTGTTGAATCCACGAGCGGCGGCCTCTTTGTAGAGTGCCTTGTGGAACGCCACAACGTCGGCATTGCTATAGGAAGCGTCCTCCCAGTTGTAGTTGATGCCGTCGGCACCGAAATACATCAGCACGCTGATGAGCGGCTTGACGTACTTGAACGAGCCGTCAGCATTTTTCTCGGTGATGAGCTTCGAATAGGCTTGGTCGCCAGCACCTTCCGTCCACGACTCGAAAAACTTGATACCCGAAAGAATGTCGGTGCCGTTCTGGTGAGCCGCGTCGATCCATGCACCCGGAGCCTGGAACAGTCCGTGGTTCCACGAGCCGAAAAGGTGGGTGTAGTTCCACAGCGAATAGGTGTCATCGCCGGCGTTGGTGCCCGGATAGCCGCCGATGCCGCGAGCCGTTCCCATCGGAATGTTCAGCCACAGACGGCGCGTGTTTTTCACGCTGCTGATGAGCTGGTTGGCTTGGTCGTTGATGATGGGACGCGGACGCACGTGAGAGCGCACGAACTCAATGTCCATCATGTTGAAACCTGCTGCCTCGAATTCCGCCTGAGTGGGGTATTCGCGACCTGCCTGCTGTGCGTTGTAGAACAAGTTGAGCAGTCCGCTGTCGGTGAACGGCGAAAAGTCGAAGAGTTCTCTCGATGCCGAAGGGTCGTACTGAGCCTTGGCGGTTTGCACCGTGGCTGTGAAAAGCATCACGAGTGCAGAAATGAATAGAATTCTTTTCATAATTACTCCTTTTTTAAAATATCATTTGTTATTTAGAAATTCGGTTTGTCGATGTCCCACCAGAGTCGCGTCGATTGCCAGTCTTCGCCACCGAGTGCGTCGAGTCCTGTCTCGATGATGTCGGCCACAGAAGCGTCGTCGGTGTCGGGGAAGGGAGCACGGCGAATGATGTCGCCATACTTCAGCGTGCCGTCGCCTTCGTCGGCATTGAGCACGGGGAAGAGCTTCGGATAGCCCGTTCTGCGCAGGTCTGTCCATGCCTCAAACGAGTAGGGGAAGCCGGCGATGTATTTCTGGGTGATGATTTTCTCGAGTTTCGTCTCTTGCGAGTCGCTTTCGTCCCATTTCACACCGATTTTCGTCACGCTGGGCTCGTCATCGACGTTGCCGAGCGGGTCGTGATAGGTGTAGGGAACTGCTTCTGAACGTGCCAGATAGTCTTCAACCAGCATGTCGTATTCTTCGTGGAAATAGGTCTCGGAACGCTCGAAAAGATAGGCGTTGCGAATGCCGCGCTCGTAGAACATCTGCGCCGAACCGCCCATGTTCCAACCGCGAACCGCACCTTCGGCACGAAGGAAATCGACTTCAGAAATCTTCATGATGTAGAGGGGCGCTTCTGCCATATAATCCTTGTCAAACACGCTGCACGCCAGCATTGGATTCGTGGCCATGCTTTGTCCCATACCCGGGTGGATGCCTTCGCGAAGTCCCACGATGCGCGTGTCGGCTTCGAGGATTTCGCCAGTCTTCTGATTGACCATTGCACCGCCGTTTTTCTTAAAGAAAGGATATTCGCCCTTCGTATAAGGGTGGTCGAGGCTCATCAGCAGGCTCTCGAAAGAGGCACTGAGTCGGGCATCGTTCCACGAAATCCAAATCATGTTGAGCGGATGGCCGAAACCGAGTTGCATACCCATCAGCGCAAATTCTTGGTCGGTGGTTTCGATGACACCGCCAGCGACGGCTTCCTCAGCCCATTTTCGGGCGAGTTCGGGCTCGACTTTCACGCAGTGCATCGCAATGCGCAGTTTCAGCGAGTTGGCGAAGCGAATCCACGAGTCCATTCCCTTGTTTCCGAGGTATTTGTCCTTTGAAATTTCCAGATTGTCGTCCATCAGTGCCTGCAATTTCGTCTTGTACCAGTCGGGACGCGTCTCGTAGTGGCGCAGACACGCCGTAATCAGGTCGATGTGCGAAACAATGCTCTTGTAGATGTGTTCCACGCCGTTGTAAGTGAACGGAGCACCCTGTTTATTGACGAGAAATTCCTCGTAGGGCAGTGCACCGTGAACATCGGCGATTTCCTGCGTCGAATAGTCGAACATCAGCAGGTAGATGGCCTTCATTTCGGGAATCGAGTCGATGGCAGGATGGTTGAGCAGCGGCACCATCGCGTTTTTTACCAAAAGATACAATCCGTTCGGACCGCCGTTGAATTCGGCACTGACATCGTAACTCGTTTGCAGCGTTCCATACATAAAATCGTAGTGGGGAACGGTGGTGTATTGGGCATAGTTGTCGGGACCGAGCGAGAACTGCCGCTGATAGGCGTGTTCGCCTGGATAGTCGCCGTTTTTACCGCCACGCATCGAATATTGTCCGCTCTTCGCCTGCTTCAGATAGGTGTCGAGGCTTGCGAGTGCGTCGTCGAACTGCGCTTCGGTGATTTCGATGTTATAGTCGATTTTCGCAGGATTGCCGTGATAGACCGAGTCTTCGAGGGCTTCCTGATTGAAGTTCAGCGTGTCGATGGGGTCGTCGAAATCGAGGCACGAAGTCAGTCCAAGAACGGCGACGAATATCCATAAAATCTGATATTTTTTCAT
>CACYQZ010000045.1 GCA_902776665.1 uncultured Prevotellaceae bacterium | reverse complement strand
GACGAGGAAATGAACGACAACCGCCTCTACTGGGATGCGTCGCTCACGAAATCGTTTAAACAAGGGAAATGGGTCGTGAAACTGCGCGGCTACGACCTTTTGGGGCAGGTTTCCAGCCTGAACTACTACATCAGTTCGCAAGGTCGCACCGAACGCTGGACCAACTCAATGCGCCGCTACGCCCTGCTGACCGTCAGCTACCGCTTTAGTCAAAAACTCAAAAAAGAGAATAACGAATGATGAAAAAACTATTTTTTACCGCGCTACTCGCCCTTGTTGCCCTCGCAGGACAAGCCCAGACATTCACTTGGAGAATAGAAGGCACGGTGGCAAACGCCGCACCGACTGATACGCTGATGGTCGTCGATGCCGAGAAACTACGGATGATAACAACGCTGCAAGTCAAAGACGGGAACATCATCCCTGCAAGCGGAACGCTCGACAAACCAACCATCTGTTGCATCGCCAAGCAGGGCAGACAAGTGCCGATCAGAATGTTTGTTTTGGAAAGTGGGACCGTCAATCTCACGATTGATTTGGACTTAATTTTCCTCCCTCGGATTGGAGGCACGCCGATGAACGACGAACTGATGGCTTTGCTTGCAGTACAGAACGCGGAAATGGATATGGACACATACGTCAAGAAGATCTACGAAGTTGTCAGTCGTATCGTCATCAACCATCCCGACCATCCGCTGTCCCCATATCTTATCGGGCAATCGAGGGCATTGTTCACGTCCACCGAATTGATTGGACTGATAGAGAAACTATCCCCCGACTTACAGGCAAGTTCGAAGATGGACAGGTTGAAAGAAAGTTTTTTGTTGGTGCAGGAAACTGAGGAAGGAAAAATGTTTAAGGAACTCACGGGCGTTTCACCAGATGGCACACCGACCGCCATTTCCAACTTCGTAGGACGAGGAAATTATGTGTTGGCCGATTTCTGGGCATCGTGGTGTGCGCCTTGCTTAGCCGATATGCCCGATGTCATTGCCTTATACGAAAAATACAAGGAAAGAGGGCTGAAAGTCGTTGGTATCACCGTGAGCGACACGCCAGAGAAATCCGACAGCATCGTGCAGCGATTGAGCATCCCCTATCCCCAGATTTACGAATCCCAACCTATGAGCATCTATGGAGTGATGGGGATTCCCTACAAAATTCTTTTTGCCCCCGACGGAACCATTTTATCTCGCAGACTTGCAAGCAGAAAAGAACTTAAAAAGAAACTCGCAGAAATATTCAACGATAAAAAATAAACCGAAACAAATATGAACAAGAAAATCATCATCACCGCCCTACTCGCCCTCGTCGCAATCGCAGTGCAGGCGCAAAAAAGTATCAATCTGAAAGGTACAGCACATGCCGATGTTAAGAAAGTCTATGTTTTCAAAAATATAGACTTGTCGCAGCCCGCCGACAGCATCGTAGTCACTAATGGACAGTGGGAATACAATCCCGCAGCGAAAATTCTTCCGACCTTACGAATTTTTATTAGCGATGTTTCATTCAAACAAAAGAATTTGAATGAACTTGTCGCCGTCATGGCAGACACCGTTCCAACCGAGGTTGATCTAACCACGGGAACTGTGAAAGGCTCAAAAGCGTCTGAAGCGATGAACAAAGCCCTAAAAGACCTCTTTGTACTTTCAGCAAGCAATGGTCCAAAAGAGGAAGGGTTTAGAATCATGCGCGAAGCCGTAATGGACAACCTCGACTCGATGATTCCTTTGGAATTTGTGCCGATGATTTTCAGCGGACTATCGCTGGGTGACCTGCAACGCATCTTTTACCCCGATGCCCCATACGCCAACTTACCACTTATGGCGGAGGCTAAGAAACGATTTGAATTACTTTCTGGACAGTCGGTTCGTTCCATAGGAAAGCCTTTCACCGACCTTGCCATGAACGATACTACGGGACTGGAACACCGACTGAGCAAATGGTGTGGCAAAGGCCGTTATGTACTCATCGACTTTTGGGCTTCGTGGTGTGGCCCCTGCCTTGCAGAGATGCCTTATGTGACGCATTGCTACGAAAAATATCACGCAAAAGGTCTTGACATCATCGGTATTTCATTCGACAAGTCGAAAGAAGCATGGATACACGCCATTGATACGATGAAAATGCCTTGGATTCATTTGAGCGACCTTGCGGGATGGCATAGCAT
Source organism: uncultured Prevotellaceae bacterium (assembly GCA_902776665.1). Taxonomy (GTDB): domain Bacteria; phylum Bacteroidota; class Bacteroidia; order Bacteroidales; family Bacteroidaceae; genus Prevotella. Next base: position 9,744 of record CACYQZ010000045.1, on the reverse strand, counting down.
CGCTGCTACCACCTATGAAATTAAAGGTATTCCATCTAATATCCTTCTTGATGGTGATGGCAAAATTGTCGATGTTGACCTGCGAGGCGAACAACTTGATATGCGATTGGCAGAAATTTTTAACGAAAAATAAAACGAGATTTCATCGACAAATAAAAAATCTGGGCGACAATGCGTCGTCCCAGTTTTTTTTTGTACCTTTGCAAACGAAATCAAATTTTAATTCAAGAACTGGAAACGGAACAAGGGGCTAATGTCTGCTAACTCCGGAGGTCGCAGACCTCTAACTTCCAATAACTTCTTATAACTCCATAAAAGAAAAAAAAATGAAACCAAGTATCCCCAAAGGAACACGCGACTTCGGCCCAATGGAAATGGCGAAGCGCAACTATATTTTTGAAACGATTCGTGAAGTTTACGCGCTCTACGGTTTTCAACAAATCGAGACGCCTGCGATGGAAACGCTCCAGACGCTGATGGGAAAATACGGCGAAGAGGGCGATAAATTGCTGTTCAAAGTGCTCAACAGCGGCGACTGCCTCGCGAAAGTCACCGACGAGGAACTCTGCGAACGAAATCCGATGCACCTCGCAGCGAAAATGTGCGAGAAAGGCCTTCGCTACGACCTGACCGTGCCATTTGCTCGTTATGTCGTGATGCACCGCGAGGAAATCCAATTCCCCTTCAAGCGCTATCAGTATCAGGCCGTTTGGCGTGCCGACCGTCCGCAGAAAGGCCGTTACCGCGAATTCTATCAGTTCGACGGCGACGTGGTTGGCAGCGATTCGTTGCTGAACGAGGTAGAGTTGATGCAAATCATCGACACGGTGTTTTCGCGCTTCGGCGTGCGTGTCGCCATCAAAATCAACAACCGCAAAATCCTTACGGGAATCGCCGAGGTCATCGGGGCTGCCGACAAGATTGTCGATATTACCGTAGCCATCGACAAACTCGATAAAATTGGACTCGATGCTGTGAACGAAGAGTTGAGAAACAACGGCTTGACCGACGCGCAAATCGACCAACTGCAACCGATTATCTCGCTGAGTGGCAGCAACGACGAGAAGCTGACGACCATTTCCGAAGTGCTGAAAATGTCGGAAATCGGCGTGAAAGGTGTTGAGGAAACTCGTTTCATCCTTGAAACGCTGAAAAATACGGGTTTGAACAACGGAATAGAACTCGACCTCACGCTCGCGCGCGGACTTAATTATTATACGGGTGCGATTTTCGAGGTGAAGGCGCTCGATGTCGAAATCGGCAGCATCACAGGCGGCGGTCGCTACGACAATCTCACGGGTATTTTCGGACTTCCCGGCGTGAGTGGCGTGGGCATTTCGTTCGGTGTCGATCGCATTTTCGACGTGCTCAATGCGCTCAATGCCTATCCGACCGACGCCGTCGGCACGACGCAGGTGCTTTTCATCAATTTCGGCGACTGCGAAATGGCCTATTGCCTGCCTGTTCTCAAGCGTTTGCGCGAGGCGGGCGTGCGCAGCGAACTCTATCCCGATGCCGCGAAAATGAAGAAGCAGATGAGTTTCGCCAATGCAAAACAGATTCCATTTGTCGCGCTTGCAGGAGAAAACGAGATGAACGCCGGCAAATTTACGCTGAAAAATATGGCGACGGGCGAACAGATGCTGGTCGATGCCGATGAATTGATCAATATCGTGAAAGGTTGAAAAAGAGAAGCGTGGGTTCGAGGACTCACGCTTCTCTTTCGATGTATTTCAAAGATTAGATTTTCCCAAAATTAGCCTTTGATGGCAGCCACGCCGGGAAGCACTTTTCCTTCGATGGCTTCGAGCATTGCGCCGCCACCTGTGCTGACGTAGCTCACCTTGTCGGCCAGTCCGAACTTGTTGACAGCGGCTACCGAGTCGCCACCGCCCACGAGCGAGAACGCACCGTTTTCCTGCGTAGCCTGTGCCACGTATTTGGCGATTTCACCCGTTCCGTGAGCGAAGTTGTCGAACTCGAACACGCCCACCGGACCGTTCCACAGAATCGTCTTCGACTCGAGGATGATTTTCTTCCAATTTTCCAGCGACTGAGGACCGGCATCCATACCTTCCCAACCATCGGGAATGTTGAAAATATCGACCACCTGCTGGGGCGACTCATTCGAAAATTCGCAACCGGCCACCGTCTGCACCGACAGACTCAGGTTCACACCCTTTTCCTTGGCAGCGGCCATCACGCCGAGAGCCTCTTCCATCAGGTCGTCTTCGTGAAGCGACAAACCGATTTTACCGCCCTGTGCCTTGATGAACGTGAAGCCCATTCCACCGCCGATAATCAGGTTATCGACCTTGTCGAGCAGGTTCTTGATGACAGCCAGTTTCGAACTCACTTTCGAGCCACCGATGATGGCCGTGAAAGGATGTTGGGCATTTTTCAGCACGTTGTCGATGGCAACCACCTCTTTCTCCATCAGCAGACCGAGCATTTTCGAGTTTTCGTCGAAATAATCGGCGATGACAGCCGTCGAAGCGTGCTTGCGGTGCGCCGTTCCGAATGCGTCGTTCACATAGACGTCGGCATACGAAGCGAGTGTCTTGGCGAACTCTTTCTGCGACGCTTTCATCGCATTCTTGGCCTCGTCATACTCCGGCGTACCTTTTTCCACACCCACGGGCTTGCCCTCTTCTTCGGGGTAGAAACGAAGGTTTTCGAGCAACAAAACCTCACCCGATTTCAGCGCAGCAGCCTGTTCAGCAGCCTTCGCACAGTCGGGTGCAAAGCTCACGGGAACGCCCAGAGCCTTTTCCACATCCTCGCGAATCTGTCCGAGCGAGAGTTTCGGGTTCACCTTTCCCTTCGGTTTGCCCATGTGGCTCATCAGAATGAGCGAACCGCCGTCGCCGAGGATTTTCTTCAGCGTCGGCAGGGCACCACGAATACGGGTGTCGTCGGTGATTTTACCATTTTCGTCGAGTGGCACGTTGAAATCAACGCGCACGATTGCCTTTTTACCAGCAAAATTAAATTCGTTAATTGTCATCATCTTTTTACCTTTTTATTTTTATAATTGAAGATTTCAGTCTGCAAAGTTACGAAAAATCGAGTGAAATGCAAAAGGAAAACTCGTTTTCTTTTAATCGATGATTTCGAAACCGCAGTAGGGCACAAGTGCCTTCGGAATGCGGATGCCTTCGGGCGTCTGGTTGTTTTCGAGCAGCGCAGCCACGATTCTCGGCAAAGCCAAAGCCGAACCGTTGAGCGTGTGGCAAAGTTCGATTTTCTTGTCCTCGGCGTGGCGATAGCGACATTTCAGACGGTTGGCCTGATAGGTGTCGAAATTCGATACCGACGACACCTCCAACCAACGCTGTTGTGCCTCGGAATAGACCTCAAAATCGTAGCAGATGGCAGAAGTGAACGATTGGTCGCCGCCGCAGAGCAGCAGAATGCGATAGGGCAGTTCGAGTTTCTTGAGCAGGCTTTCGACGTGTTCCAACATCTCCTTGTGGCTCTCTTTCGAGTGTTCGGGCTTGTCGATGCGCACGATTTCGACCTTCGAGAACTCGTGCAAACGGTTCAGACCGCGCACATCCTTGCCGTACGAGCCTGCCTCACGGCGGAAACACTGCGTGTAGGCGCAGTTTTTGATGGGCAGTTGCGCCTCGTCGAGAATCACGTCGCGATAGATGTTCGTCACAGGCACTTCGGCGGTCGGAATCAAATAAAAATCGTCCATTTCGCAGTGGTACATTTGGCCTTCTTTGTCGGGAAGTTGTCCGGTGCCATAGCCCGACGCCGCATTGACAACCGTCGGCGGCATCAGTTCCGTATAGCCGTTTTTACGCGCTTCGTCGAGGAAGAAATTGATGAGCGCACGCTGCAGTTGAGCGCCTTTCCCGATATAGACAGGAAAACCTGCGCCCGTGATTTTCACGCCGAGGTCGAAGTCGATGAGGTTGAATTTCTTCGCCAATTCCCAGTGCGGCAGCGGATTTTCCACGCCTAGAAAAGGGTTCGTCGTCCAGTTGCCAACGGTGTCGGCGGCGGTACATTCCTTCAGATTCGACTTCACCACGCGATTCTCCTCCGCCGTCTTGCCATCGGGCACCTCGTCGTAAGGAATGTTCGGAATCTGGCAGAGCAGTCGCGTCATTTCCTCCTGCGCGCTGTTCATCGCCTCGTCGAGTTCCTTGTTCGCCGTTTTCAGCGCAGCCACGCGCTCCTTCACGCTCTCGGCCTCGTCGCGCTTTCCTTCCTTCATCAGTGCGCCGATTTGCGCCGCCATTTTCTTCGCTTCGTTCAGGTTTGCGTCGAGCGTCTGCTGGGCCTCGCGCCGTTTCTTGTCGATGGCAAGCACCTCGTCGATCGCCTCTTTCGCACCCTTGAAATTCTTCTTCTCCAAACCGCGAATCACGCGTTCGGTTTCTTCGTTAATCAGCTTTAATGTCAGCATATTTTGAATGTTTTTTCGATTTGCAGATGCAAAAGTACAAAAAAAGACTGATACAGAGTTCGAAAAATCCAAAACTTTTTGTATTTTTGCAAAAGTAAAATTAAAACGAGGAGATTATGACTCCAAAAGAAAAAAGAAACGAGCAACTGGCGGCGCATATGATTAAATGCCTGAACCGCCGCAATATGGAGGCGTTCTACTGCCCGACAGCAGCAGACGCAGTGAGAAAAGTGTCGGAACTGGTCGAGGACGGAAACTCCGTGACGTGGGGCGGTTCGATGACGATTCGCGACTTGGGGATTCCCGAAATGTTGCGGAGTCGAGGAACGCTCGAAGTGCTCGACCGCGACCTGCTTGACAAGCCCGAGGAGGTGAGGGAACTTTATTTGCGGTCGTTCTCGGCGGATGTCTATCTGACGAGTGCCAACGCCATTTCGGAGGACGGTGTCATCGTGAACATCGACGGCAACGGAAACCGCGTTGCAGCCATCACTTGGGGACCGAAAAAGGTGGTTTTCGTCATCGGAATGAACAAGGTTGCGCAGACCGTCGAGGCGGCTCTCACAAGGGCGAGAAGCGTGGCTTCGCCCATCAATGCGCATCGGTTGAACATCGACACGCCCTGCATGAAAGACGGTGCGTGCCACAACTGCAACTCGCCCGAAAGCATTTGCAGTTACGTCCATTTCCTGCGAAATTCCCGAAACAAAGGCCGTCACGTCGTGGTGCTTGTCGGCGAGGATTTGGGCTACTAAATCACGAAAATGGCACATCCTTTCACGACGATATTACTCGACTGGTTTCGCGAAAACCGCCGACCGCTTCCGTGGCGCGAGACACGCGACCCGTATGCGATTTGGCTGAGCGAGGTCATCCTTCAGCAGACCCGAATCGCGCAGGGAACGGCCTACTGGCAGCGTTTCATCGAGCGGTGGCCGACGGTGGAATTGCTTGCCGCAGCAACCGAGGACGAAGTGTTGCGCGAATGGCAGGGCTTGGGCTATTACAGCCGTGCGCGAAACCTACACGTGGCGGCTCGGCAAATCGTGGAATTGGGCCATTTTCCCGATACGATGGACGAAATTCGGCGGCTGAAGGGCGTGGGCGACTACACGGCGGCAGCCATCGCCTCGATTGCCTTCGACCTGCCCGAAGCGGTGGTCGATGGGAATGTCTATCGTGTTCTGGCGCGGCATTTCGGCATTGAAACGCCCATCAACTCGACCGAAGGGAAAAAGACTTTCAAGGCATTGGCACAGGAACTGCTGCCACCTTCCGAAGCCTCGGCGTTCAATCAGGCGATGATGGATTTCGGTGCCGTGCAGTGCGTGCCGCAGTCGCCGCGTTGTGCGAATTGTCCGTTGATAGAGTCGTGCGCGGCGTTTCGCGAGGGCAGGGTAGAGGAGTTGCCCGTGAAATTAAAAAAATTACAAGTGAAAACGCGCCATCTTACATACGTTTATATCCGTTGCAATGGCTATACGGCCATTCATCGGCGTGGCGCAGGCGACATTTGGCAAGGACTTTGGGAACCGCCGTGCGTCCAAAACGACGATTTGCTGAAAAACGCGAAGTTGCTACGCTCTAACGTCAAACACGTCCTCACGCATCGCATTCTCTTGGCCGACTTCTATCTTTTGGAATGTGCCGAACGACCGCCTCTTCCCGACGATTTCATTTGGATTCCTGAGTCCGACATCAGCCAATACGGCGTTCCCCGACTCGTAGAACTGCTGCTTGAGACCGTTGCTTCATATCAAAAATAAAAAAATCCCAAAATTCCGCAAGGAACTTTGGGATTTTGTCGTTTGAGTCGAGTAAACGTTACGCCTCGGCGGGAATCACCGAAACGACGCTCTTGTTGTAGCGGGTCTTGCGGAAATTCACCGTGCCATCGACGAGCGCAAACAGCGTGTCGTCCTTGCCGATGCCGACGTTCAAACCCGGATTGTGCTTCGTGCCACGCTGGCGGACGATGATGTTGCCGGCGATGCACTTCTGGCCACCGTAAATCTTGATGCCAAGTCGTTGAGCTGCTGACTCGCGACCGTTCTTAGAACTACCTACACCTTTTTTATGTGCCATAATTTGTTCCTCCTTGAATTAAGCGATTACTTGTTTAACTTCAACTTTCGTGTACTGCTGGCGGTGACCGTTCTTCACGCGATAGCCCTTGCGGCGCTTCTTCTTGAAGACGATGACCTTGTCGCCCTTGACGAGCGCTTCCACGACTTCTACTACTACTTTCGCACCTTCTACGGTTGGTGCACCGACTGTGACTGCGCCCTCGTTATCGACGAGCAGCACCTTGTCAAACTCAACAGTCTGGCCGGCTTCGGCGTCCTTGATGCGGTTCACAAACAGCTTTGCGCCTTGCTCAACCTTGAACTGCTGACCGTTAATCTCTACAATTACGTACATTTTTATTTATTATATAACGGGTTTTTCCGCGAGGCGATGGACACCCTGTCCACGCTTTTCCGAGCCCCTACGGACTAAATCGGCTGCAAAATTACAAAGAAAATCCGAGAGAGAATCTTTTTTCTACTTAAAATTTCCACTTTTTTAAGACAGATTAACATTCAAGCTTCTAAAACGCTTTAAAAAGACTCCTTGAACGTTTCTGAAACACCAAAAAAAACGAAAGAGCGACGGCCTGTCACAGGTAGTCGCTCTAAATCTTCAATAGGTATTAGTCTTTTAAGGTAAAAAGATTGTTTTCAGGATAACGCTGCAAAGGTAAGCCCTTTTTTGATAACTTCCAAATTTTTTCTGCATTTTTTTTCAATTTTTTCTCACTTTTTTTCTGTGTGCGAACACAACTTGGGCTTTTTCTGATTTCGTTCCAAATTTTCGTCGAAAAAACGATTTTTTTGTTACGAAAGGCTTTGCAGTCGTGCGATGTATTTGCCCAGAATGTCGAACTCGATGTTCACGACACTACCGATTTGGATGTCGCAGAAGTTCGTGACCTCCATCGTGAAGGGGATGATGGCCACGCGGAAACTGTTGCGCGTGGGGTTGCAGACCGTCAGCGACACGCCATTGACCGTCACCGAGCCTTTATCGACCGTGAAATAGCCGCGTCGCGCCATTTCTGCGTCGTCCTTGTACTCGAAGGTGAAGTAGGTCGAGCCGTCGGCGTTCTCCATATTGGTGCATCGAGCCGTCTGATCGACGTGTCCCTGCACGATGTGACCGTCCAACCGCCCGTTCATCAGCATCGAGCGTTCCACGTTCACGCGGTCGCCCACCTTGAGCAGTCCGAGGTTCGAGCAGTCGAGCGTTTCCTTCATCGCCGTGACGGTGTATGTGCCGTTTTCGATGGCGACGACGGTCAGGCAGACGCCGTTGTGTGAGATACTTTGGTCGATTTTCAGTTCATCGACAAACGAACAGCGCAGGGTGAAATGGATGTTCTCCTGCTCTTTTCTGATGGCCGTGACAACAGCCATTTCTTCTACAATTCCGCTAAACATTGTTTTTATTTGACTATTAGACTATTACAATTTGACTATTTAAACTTTAAAAACCGTTCCCCTCTCTCTTGGGAGAGGGGTTAGGGGAGAGGCCGTAAAAAGGGGTTGCCCAGTGATGTGATGAAACTCCGAGTGTAATGATTTGAGGGCTCTCCGCCTTTGTAATCCACCGGTTTGAAACTTAGTCTGCATTCGCAGATTTATGTGGCCCGCCATTAGCAAAAGAAGCTGTCTCGGTTTTCTGATTTTAGTGATGAGTATCCCATTCGAACTGGCGCAACACCCCTGTTTTTTCAATTTTCAATGATCAACTTACAAATTCACTCGCTTCTCCTTTCTCGTTCCTCGTTTTTTGTTGTGCAAAAATACGAAGAAAAGTCGAAAACGGAAATTTCCGACACGAGAAATGCGATTTCATTAAGTATTATTAACGATGATTGAAGAGTTTGGCAATCAAATCGGGTCGTCCGATGCGGCGCAGTTCGCGCATAATGCTTTGGCGTTCGCTGGGTTTGTACCAGAAGAAGAATTGCCGTTGGGCGAGTTTGTCCTTCGGACTTTTCGCCGAGAAAACGGGTTTCAGCGTGTAGGGGTCGTAGCCTGTGTACCACATTTCAGTGGCGATGGTCATTGGCGTGGGCGTGAAATCCTGCACTTGTTCAAGGTGGAAGTCCATCTGCTTTGTCAGAACGGCGAGTTCGGCCATATCCTCAGCCTGACAACCTGGGTGCGACGAAATGAAATAGGGGATAATCTGCTGGCGCAGGTTTTCCTCGCGACAGATGCGGTCGAACAGCCGTTTGAATTGCTGAAACTGGTTGAACGGCGGCTTTCGCATCAGGTAGAGCACGCGGTCGGACGTGTGTTCGGGTGCCACTTTCAAACGTCCGCTGACGTGTCGGGCGATGAGTTCGCGGGTGTATTGTCGGGCGGCTTGGTTGCTCATTTCGTCGCTGGATTGGTGCAGCAGCAGGTCGTAGCGCACACCGCTGCCAATGAAACTTTTTTTGATGCCGGGCAGCGCATCGACGGCGCGATAGATGTCGAGCAGGGCGGAATGGTCTGTGTTGAGATTCGGGCAGATTTGCGGATGGATGCACGACGGTCGGCGGCATTTCTCGCAGGCTTTCTCGTTTCGTCCGCCCATTCCGTACATATTTGCCGACGGACCGCCTAAATCGCTCAAATAGCCTTTGAAATCGGGCATTTTGATGATTTTCTTCACTTCGCGAAGGATGTTTTCCTTCGACCGACATGCGATGAACTTGCCCTGATGGGCGGAAATCGTGCAAAAAGCGCAGCCGCCGAAACATCCGCGATGGATATTGACCGAAAATTTGATCATTTCGTAGGCGGGAATGGTTTTTCCCTTGTATTTCGGGTGCGGCAGGCGCGTGTAGGGCAGGTCGAACGAGGCGTCGAGTTCTTCGGTGGTCATCGGCGGATAGGGTGGATTGACGACGACAAAGGAAGCCCCCCTCTGTCCCCCCAAATGGGGGGAAGGAACTTCCTGAAGGATGCGCCGAGCGTGCATCATATTCGATTGTTCCTCGATGTGGCGGTAGTTTTCGGCCTGTTTTCGTTTGTCGCGCAGGCAATCTTCGTGGCTGTGCAGGACGATGTCGCCTTCTTGCGGCTCAAGGTCGTTTTTGGAAGTCAAGTAAACCGTCTGCGGAATGTCGCGTAATTCATTGATAGGATGGCAGTTAGACAATTCTTCGGCAATTTTCTGCATCGGTTTTTCGCCCATTCCGTAGATAATCATATCGGCACCAGAATCGACGAGAATACAGGGGCGCAGGCGGTCTTGGCAGTAGTCGTAGTGGGTGAGGCGGCGCATACTCG
>CACYQZ010000044.1 GCA_902776665.1 uncultured Prevotellaceae bacterium | reverse complement strand
GGCACGGCATTCGGCGTCTGTCCGTAGCCTCGGGCGTTGCCGATGCAGACGGTCATCACTTTGCGGTTGATTTCGTCGGTGTTGATTTTCAGGTGCATCCGATAGTCGAGCCGTTGGAAAATCATCAACATAAACGACGAGAAGAACGACAGCGTGCGCGACCCGAAATAGTGGCGCGTCTGGCGGCGCAGGTTCATAATCGTGGCGATGAGGCCGATGTTGATGCAGTTCAGGAAATAGCGGCGGCATTTCTCGTCTTTTTTGTTCGTGTAGCGGATGCAGCCGAGGTCGATTTTCCTGACGTGACGCGCCTTGAGCCACTTGATGTTTTCCTCGATTTCGTCTTCCTTGATGTCCCAGAAATGGGCAAAATCGTTCATCACGCCGTTGGGAATCAAGCCCAGCGCAATCTCGTCACGTTTCTGCTGGTCGGTTTGCATCAAGCAGTTCACCGCATCGTTCAACGCCGAGTCGCCGCCGACAATGACGATGGTCTTATAGCCGTTGGCAATCAGCATTTTCACGAGCCGATCGACACTGCCGGCATTTTCGCTCTGCACATAGTCATAGTCGATGCCCTCGGCCTTGAGGCATTTCTCGATTTTCTCCCATCGCTTCGTGGGGGAGTTCCAAACTCCTGATTTCGGGCAGTAGAGAATGCCCCATTTTTTATTTAGTTCAGAGTTCATAGTTTATAGTTTTGATTACATTTTTCACACTTTCCGAAGGTTCCCCCTCGCCCTTTGGAGAGGGGGTTAGGGGGTGAGGCCTTTGATAATCTTTTGAATTTTCTCTTCCATAGGCAACGCCGCATCGATCCAATGAATCGTAAAGCCGCGCCGCTCCATTCCTCGAAACCACGTCATCTGCCGCTTGGCAAACTGGTGGATGGCGATTTCCAACTGACGAAACATCTCATCGAAAGTCGTGCGACCGATGACGTATTCCGTCACGAATTTATATTCCAGACCGTAGTAAATCAGGTCGTCGGCGGCGATTCCGCGGTCGAGCAACCCTTTCACTTCGTCAATCATCCCCTCGTCGAGCCTTTGGCGCAGTCGGCGACTGATTTTCTCGCGTCGAGCCTCGCGGTCGATGTTCACGCCGAAAATCACCGACTCGATGGCCGGAAATTCGCGCTCCGGCGTGGGATTCGCGAGGTTGTAAGTCTCGATTTCGATGGCGCGGATGGCTCGCTGCGCCGTATCAACATCGGTCTGGTTGTGCATCGTCGAGCCCGTCTGTCGCTTCAGTTCCACGAGCATCGCCGTCAGTTCCTCCAACGAACGACCCTCCAACTCATTGCGCAGCGCCTGATTCTGCGGCACGGGCGACAGCCGATAGCCTTTCAACACCGACTCGATGTAAAGTCCCGTGCCACCGCAGAGAATCGGCAGTGCTCCCCTACTCCGCACGTCGTCGTAGGCCGCCAGAAAATCCTGCTGATACTGGAAAAGGTTGTATTTCGTGCCTGCGTCGCAGATGTCAATCAAATGATACGGCACGCGATAGCCATCGACCACATAGTCGTCGAGGTCCTTCCCCGTTCCAATCGTCATGCCGCGATAGACCTGCCGCGAGTCGCCGCTCAGGATTTCGGCCTCGTGCCCATCCCGATGCATCCGAGCCGCCAATGCCGCTGCCAACTGCGTTTTCCCGCTGGCCGTCGGCCCCAGTATCGTCACCATTTTCTGCATTTCCATTGACTTCAAGCCGTAAAATTACTATTTTTTTTCATGGCAGCCAAATTTTTCCCGATTTTTTATCCACAATCGCAAAAAATACGACAAAAATTTGCGGAAGTCGCAAAAAATCGCTACATTTGCAAATCAATCAAAAAAATCTATCATTTATTAACACCTTAATTATTATTTATTATGGCATACAAAATTATGGACGTCGAGGGAATCGGCGAAGTGTATTCAAAGAAACTGGTCGAAGCAGGCATCAACACCGTCGATGAACTGCTGGAGAAATGCTGCAAGCCCGCTGGACGCAACGAACTGGCCGAGGCAACGGAAATTTCCCCGAAACTCATTCTGACATGGGCCAACCATGCCGACCTGATGCGCATCAACGGCGTCGGACCGCAGTTCTCGGAACTGTTGGAGGCCGCTGGAGTCGATACGGTGAAGGAATTCCGCAACCGCGTTCCCGCCAATTTGCAGCCGAAACTCGAGGAAATCAACAACGAGAAGCACCTCGTGGGTCGCGTTCCGAGCCTTTCAGAGGTTGAAAAAATGATTGAGCAGGCCAAGGAATTGCCACCGATGATGGAGTATTGATCGACTGGCTGAAAATCGAAAGAAGGAGGTGCACAAATCGTGTATTTCCTTCTTTTTTTGCCATAATTCACTGAAAATTAACCACTTCGCCACATTTTTTCGCAAAAAAATCAAATAAAATTTTCGTATGACGCGAAACTTTCGTATCTTTGCAAGCCCAAAATGAAATAGAGATACAATAACCCTATAAAAACAATTGAAAAAATGACCAAAGCAGACATCATTAACCAAATAACTCTCACGACGGGTTTGCAGAAACGCGACGTGGCCGTCGTCATCGAGAGTTTCATGGAGACAGTGAAGGACAGCCTGCTCGAAAGGCGTGAGAACGTCTATCTGAGAGGCTTCGGCAGTTTTGTCGTGAAGCATCGCGCCGCCAAGACCGCCCGCAACATCCAGAAGAACACGACCATCAAGGTCGATGCGCACGACATCCCGTGCTACAAGCCCGCCAAGAGCTTCCTCGAGCAGATGAAGTCGGGCAAGTAAAGTGAAGGAAAAGAAAATCACATTTATAACCATCACAAATTAAAAACATTAACAACTATGCCAAACGGTAAAAAGAAAAAAGGCCACAAAATGGCCACGCACAAGCGCAAGAAAAGACTGCGCAAGAACAGGCACAAGAGCAAATAAGCCTGTTGACTAATTATCCAAACAACAAGGAGTAAGGAAAATGACCAGCGAATTAGTAATTGACGTCCAACAGAAACAGATTTCGATTGCCCTGCTGGAAGATCAAAAGCTCGTCGAATACCAGTACGAGCCACGTTCAGCATCTTTCGCTGTTGGAAACATCTACATGGCAAAAGTCAGAAAGCTCATGCCAGGGCTCAACGCTTGCTTTGTCGATGTCGGACACGAACGCGACGCCTTTCTGCACTACCTTGACTTGGGTAATCAATTCAGCTCTTACGAAAAATACCTCAAACAGGTACAAAGCGACAGGAAACGCTCCTTCCCGTTCAGCAAAGCCATCCGCCTGCCCGACCTTCCCAAGGACGGCAGCGTGCAGACCACGCTCGGACTCGGACAGGAGGTGTTGGTACAGATTGTCAAAGAACCCATCTCGACCAAAGGACCGCGACTCACAGGCGAAATCTCATTCGCAGGACGCTATTTGGTACTCATCCCGTTCAACGACAAAGTGACCGTTTCCTCGAAAATCAAAAGCGGCGAAGAACGCGCCCGACTGAAACAACTCATCCACAGCATCAAGCCCCGAAACTGCGGCGTCATCGTGCGCACAGTGGCCGAGGGGCGGAGAGTTGCCGAACTCGATGCAGAACTGAAAATCCTCAACAAGCGATGGGAGGAAACCATCCAGAAAGTGCAGGAAATTCAGCAGCGCCCCCAACTGGTCTATGAAGAGACCGGACGAGCAGTAGCCCTGCTGCGCGACCTCTTCAACCAGACGTATGAAAGCATCCACGTCAACGACGAGGACGTTTTCAACGAAGTGAAGAGCTACGTTTCACTCATCGCGCCCGAAAAGGCCAACATTGTGAAGCTCTACACGGGAAAGGTGCCCATTTTCGACAATTACAATGTCACCAAGCAACTGAAATCGGGATTCGGCAAAATCGTGAGTTTCAAGCATGGAGCCTACCTCGTCATCGAACACACGGAGGCACTGCACGTCGTGGATGTGAACAGCGGAGTGCGTACGCGCTCGGCAGAAGGTCAGGAGGCCAACGCGCTCGAGGTGAATCTCGGAGCCGCCGACGAACTGGCCCGCCAACTGCGACTGCGCGACATGGGTGGCATCATCGTCGTCGATTTCATCGACATGAACCTGCCAGAAGACCGCCAGATGCTCTACGAGCGGATGTGCAAGAACATGGAGCAGGACCGCGCCCGCCACAACATTCTGCCGTTGTCGAAGTTCGGACTGATGCAGATCACGCGCCAGCGCGTTCGTCCCGCCATCGATGTCAATGTCGAAGAAACCTGTCCGACCTGTTTTGGAAAAGGAACCATCAAGTCGAGTCTCCTTTTCACCGAGCAATTAGAGAGCAAAATTGACACCCTCGTCAACAAAATCGGCGTCAAGAAATTCTATCTGCACGTCCATCCTTACGTTGCTGCCTACATCAATCAGGGCTTTATCTCGCAAAAACGGCGATGGCAGCTGAAATATGGGGCTGGAGTGCACATCGTTTCTTCTCAAAAACTCGCTTTCTTGCAATACGAATTCTACGATTCCAAGAAGCAGTTCATCGACATGAAAGAAGAGATTGAAACGAAGTAATCGAAAAAATGCAGGAAGATGATTGGTCTTCCTGCATTTTTTTGTGGTTCTATTGACTTTTTACATCGCAGCCACACTGTTGAGCCACTCGTAGATGCCCGACCACACACCGAAGAGCACGATGCCTGCGGTGCAGAGGGCGAGGGCGAGTTTCGTGGCGTTGTCGCTGCGGAAAGCGGGCAACGGCGTGGCAGTCTTCTTGATGTACATTTCCTTGACGATGAGCAGGTAGTAGTAGAGGCTCGGAACGGTGTTAATCAAGGCGATGAACACCACTGCGTAAGCCCAAACCGAACCTTGCTCGGCGGCTGCCATAAACACGAAGAACTTCGAGAACATACCTGCGAAGGGAGGAATGCCTGCCAACGAGAACAGGGCGAGCGTCATCAGGAACGAGAGTTTGGGATTGGTCTCGTAGAAACCTGCGAGTGCCGACCGCTCGGTGGTGCCGTTGTTCTGCTCTACCACGTTGATGACGGCGAAAACGGCGAGGTTGGCCGCCACATAGACGAGCGTGTAGAACATCAGCGAGGCAATGCCCATCGTCGAGTTGCCAATGACGGCGAGCATGATGTAGCCTGCCTGCGAAATCGACGAGAAGGCCATGAATCGCTTGAGTTCCGACTGGCGCATCGCGAAGAGGTTGGCGATGGTGATTGACAACACAATCACGATATAAAGCAGCATTTCCCATTGTGCCGTCATCGTCACGAATACCTTCATCAGAATGGTGCAGAGCGCGAAGGCCGCAGCACCTTTCGACACGACGGAAAGATAGGCCGTGACCGTCGTCGGAGCACCTTGATAGGTGTCGGCTGTCCAGAAATGGAACGGCACGAGCGAGAGTTTGAAACCGAGTCCGGCGAAGAAGAACACGAGTCCGGCGATGGTGAGCGGTGTCACACTGAGTTTTGCGGCAATATCGTCGAAATAAAGGGTTCCGCAGGCTCCGTAGATGAAGGAAATGCCATAGAGCATAATAGCCGACGAGAACGTGGCGGTCAGAATGTACTTCGCACCAGCCTCAGCCGAGTCTTTTTTCCACTTGTCCATCGCCACGAGGCACGCCATCGGCACGGAAGCCATTTCCAGTCCGAGGAAGAACATCAGGAAATGACCCGACGAGGTCATCACATACATACCGAGCAGCGTCGAAACGAGCAGCAAATCAAATTCACCTGTCAATTTTCCATTGTTTCCATCGCCATTCAGCCAAGTGTCGGCCATCATCGCCACGATGAGCGTTCCACCCGTGAGGATGAGTTTCATCGCGTTGGCGGCAGCGGTGGAAACATAGAGTCCGCCGAAAACCTCCGTCGGCTCTGCCAACACGCAGGGCACGAGTTGCAAAAGCAGCAGTGCGACGGTGAGACAGCGCAGCACAGGGTGTTTCTTCTTGCTCTTCGACAAGGCGAAATCGGCAAAAAACAGAATAATCAGAATGGCGACGAGGCTTGCCTCGGGTACCATATTTAGGAATTGTCCGTAATTCATAACAATATTTACTATTTGACAATTTACTATTTGACAATTATATAGTGGCCATAGCCGGATTGATTACTGTGAGAATCGGCAAAAGGGCATCGTCGATGATGGGCTTGAAGAAGAACGGTGTGAGTCCGAGGCCAGCCACACAGAAAATGAGGCAGGCAACGGCGATGCGCTCGTCCCAAGTGGCATCGGTGAGTTGCTCGTAGTGCGGGTCGGCGACACTGCCCATCAGAATCTTGCCTGCCACGCGCAGAATATAGACGGCGGTGACGACAATCGACGAACAGGCAATAATCGTGCAAACGCGGTGGAACGTGTCGTTGTTCATAAACGAACCCACGAAAATGGTCATTTCAGCCGTGAAACCCGAGAAACCGGGCAGTCCGAGGTTGGCCAGACCTGCAATGAGGTAGCCAACGGCGAGGAACGGCATAATTTTCATCAATCCACCGAGTTTACGCACGTCGCGCGTGTGTGTGCGACCATAAATCATACCGATGAGGGCGAAGAACAACGCCGTCATCAAACCGTGAGAGAGCATCTGAAGAATCGCACCCGAACAGGCCGTTTGCGTCATCATCAACAGGGCGAAAAGCACCAGTCCGCAGTGGCTGACCGACGAATAGGCGTTGATGTACTTCAAATCGGTCTGTACGCAGGCCGAAAGTGCGCCATAAACCACCGAAATGGTCGTCAGAATCAGGAAAATCCACGCGAGTTCCTGTGCGGCTTCGGGCAGCAGATACATTGCCACGCGGAAGCAGCCGTAGCCTCCGAGTTTCATCAGCACACCAGCGTGCAGCATCGAAACGGCTGTCGGTGCCGAAGCGTGACCGTCGGGCGACCACGTGTGGAACGGGAACATCGCGCCAAGCACGCCGAATCCAATGAAAATGAAGGGGAAGAACACTTTTTGGATGGCCGTGGGGATGTTGTGCAACTGGGCAATCTCGACGACGTTCATCGTCGTGGCGCCCGAGAAGAAATAGATGCCGAGAATGCCGATAATCAGCAGGGCCGAGCCGCCCATCAGCATCAGCGTGAGTTTCATCGCCGAATATTCCTTCTCTCCACTACCCCACACGCCGATGAGCAGATACATCGGAATGAGGGCGACTTCGTAGAACATAAACATCGTGAAAAGGTCGATGGAAATGAAGAAGCCGAAAACGCCCGTCGAAAGCAGCGTGAACCACAGGAAATATTCTTTCGTGAGCGGTTTCAACTGCCACGAAGCGAACGTTCCAGTAAACACGATGATGCTCGACAGCAGCAACATCACGACCGAAATGCCATCGACACCAACTGCGTAGGCGATGTTCAGCGGCTTAAACCAAGGAATCGTGTCGGTCAGCAGCATAATTTCGTCGTTTCCAGCAGCTCGCTGTTGCACGAAATAGACCGTCAGCCAGACCGACAACGCCAACAAGGCCGTCGAACCGACCACCATCACGCCACGCACCTGATTGAGGTTGCGGGCAATCCACAATCCTAAGAGCATCAGGACGGGAATGAGGACAAATAAACTTAATATATTCATAAATCTAATTTACAATTTGACAATTGACAATGTACAATTTATAAAGCAAGCAAAACCAGTGTCAGCGCCACTGCACCCGTGAGGAACCAGACGACATACTGCCGCACGTCGCCGCTCTGCCACGGACGAATCGATTCGCCGGCCTCGTTGGCACCCCAAGCCATAAAGTTGAACGTGCCGTCGATGACGTGGCGATCGAACCAAGCGATGGGCGTGGAAACGCAGCGGAAAATGACCTTGTGGGTGACAAATTGCCAGATTTCGTCCTGATAGAAACGCTTGTAGGCGGCCTGCCAGAGGTTCGGGAAGGTCTTGTAGAGCTTGTCGGCGACGGGCTGACGCTCACCTTTGTAGATAAAGGTTGCCAAAGCGATGCTCACGAGCGCGATAACCGTCGAAGTCAGGGCGATTTGATGGTCGAAATGGATGGTGTAGTCCTGACCGCTTGCACTGACAAACGAACCAAACGATCCACCCCAACCGAGGAAACCTGCCAAAGTCGTATAGACACCGACACCGACCGTAATCAGACAGAGCACAATCAGCGGAATTGTCATCGTCAGCGGTGCTTCGTGCGGCGTGTGATGGGCGTGAGCCTCTTTGTTCTCAGTGCCCCAGAAGATGCCGTAATAGAGGCGGAACATATAGAACGCGGTCATTGCTGCGATGCCTGTCATTATCCAACCTACAACAGGGCTGTAGGCGAAGCAGGCGGTGATAATCTCGTCTTTCGAACTAAAGCCCGAGAAGAACGGGATTCCAGCGATGGCCAAGCAAGAAACCAGGAACGTGATGTGCGTCACGGGCATATACTTGCGAAGTCCGCCCATCAGCGCCATTTCATTCGAATGAACGGCGTGGATGATACAACCGGCACCGAGGAACAGGCAGGCTTTGAACATCGCGTGGGTGAACAGGTGGAACATTCCAGCCATATAACCCAACTGCGCGTGGTCGTCGAGCACGGCACCGTGATGGCCGGGCAGCGAAACGCCAAGCGCCACCATCATAAAGGCGATTTGCGAAATGGTCGAGAAGGCCAGCACGCGCTTGATATCGGTCTGTGCCATCGCCACCGCAGCAGCGTAGAACGCCGTGAAAACACCCACCCAGACGACAATCGACATCGCTTCGGGCGCATATTCAATCCACAACGGGAACATTCTTGCCAATTGGAACACACCGGCGACCACCATCGTGGCAGCGTGAATCAACGCCGAGACGGGTGTCGGGCCTTCCATCGCGTCGGGCAGCCAGATGTGCAGCGGGAACATCGCCGACTTACCAGCGCCACCGATGAACATCAGCACGAGGGCCGTCGGCAGAATCATTGCACCTGCAGCAACGGCTTTCTCGGCACTACCCGGCATCATTTCAACGGCACCGCCGAGATATTGCACATTCTCGATGAACGAGAACGAGAACGAACCCGTGTAGTAGCCGAAAATCAGTATACCAATGAGGAAGAACATATCGGCGAAGCGCGTCACGATGAACGCCTTTTTCGAGGCGGCCACAGCGGCTTTCAGCGGATAGTAGAAGCCGATGAGCAGGTACGACGACACACCCACAAGTTCCCAGAACATATACATCTGGAAGATGTTCGTCGCCAAAACCAGTCCGAGCATCGACATCGTGAAGAGGCTCAGGAAGGCGTAGTAGCGTTGGAAACCCTTTTCGCCGTGCATATAGCCGAACGAATAGATGTGGACCATCAGCGACACCGTCGAAATGACAATCAGCATCATCACCGAAATCGGGTCGAGCATAATGCCCATATCGAATTTGAGCGTGCCCAGCGGCAGCCACGTGAAGTTATAAGGCACAATTGTCTGGAAAACGCCATTGACGCGGTCGGCAGTGAAATACTCGAATGCCGTCGCGAAACTCAACAGCGTCACCGCGCCCAACGAGCAAGTGCCGATGAGTCCAGCCGTCTTGTGCGACATTTTCATTCCCGCAAGTCCCAAGACAATGAATGAGAGCAGGGGAAGCAGAAGTATCAAAAATGAATATTCGTACATCATTTCAAAATTTTACCATTTCATATTTTCAATACTGTTCACCTGATCACTCTTGAAGTTGCGGTAAACGTTGATGATAATTGCGATAGCAACAGCTGATTCGGCAGCGCTCACACCGATGGAAAACAGTGTGAAGAAGAAGCCTTCGAGCTGTCCGGGATAGAGGATGCGGTTGAACACGGCGAAGTTGATATCGACCGCGTTCAGCACGAGTTCAACAGAGATGAGCATCGCAATGAGGTTGCGACGAGTCACGAAGCCGAAGAAGCCAATGAAAAACAAAATGGCACTCAGCGCGAAATAGCACTCAACAGGTATCATTGCTGGCCCTCCTTTCCTTCTTTTTGCGTGTTCTCATTGTGATTTCGGGCAATCATAATGCCGCCGATGATGCAGGCAAGTAGGAAAATCGAGATGAACTCAAAGGGAAGCACCCATCCGTACTTGTCGGCACCGACGAGCGCCGTTCCGATTTGTTCCATCGGCAGTTCCGCACCCTCGGTCATCGTTGCCATCACGTCGAACAACTGGTTTTTGAAAAATACAATCATCACCGTTCCGAAGCCAATCAGAGCCGCCAGCGCACCCACGAGGACGCGACTGCCTTTGACGTGCTCCTCAAGACCTTGCAGCGTGCGCTTCAACACCAACTGAATCGCGAAGATATACATCATCGTGATACCTCCGGCATAGATGCTGATTTGCGCCGCTCCGAGGAACGTGTAGTCGAGCAGGAAATAGATTCCCGCCACACCGAAGAGAACAAAGAGCAGGAACGTCGCGGCTCTCATAATCCTCTTGGTCGTTACGCACATAATGGCCGAACCGAGAATGACTGCGGCCAAAATGCAAAACATTACTAATCTTGCCATATTCCTTTACTTTGTTTTGGTGTTAAACTTTCCAATGGTCATCGCTGCGCCGCCGTCGATGAGGTTGGGCAGCGAACCGCCTTGATAGACTTCCTTGTCGAGATGCAGCACGAGCGACTCGCGGTCGAATGTGGCGTTCTCAAAGTCGTTGGTGAACTCGATGGCGTCGAAGTTGCACGAATTGGTGCAAAGTTGGCAGAACATACAGTCGCCAAGGTCGTACTGATAGTCGTCGAGCACCTTCTTTTTCTTGCCCGTCTCGGGGTCCTCGGCCATGTGAGCCGTGATTTTGATGGTTCCGTTCGGACAGGCCTTTTCACACAAGGTGCAAGCGGTGCATTTGTAGGTGCCGTCGTCGTTGCGCTTGAAAACCAAGCGTCCGCGATGGCGACTGGCCACGTGCAGCGTCGTCTTGCGGTTTTCGGGATATTGTTCGGTCGATTTCGCCGTGAAATATTCCTTCAGCGTCACTTTCATACCCGTCGCGAGGGTCTTGATAGCGTGTCCGAGTTCGCCGAAATATGATTTATTCTGTTCCATTGTTTCTATACCTTATTTAATATAAAGACCCAACGCCACGACAACCGTCATCAGCACGAGGTTGATGAGCGACAGCGGCATCAGATATTTCCATTCGAGTTTCAGAATCTGGTCGATACGCAGGCGCGGGAACGTCCATTTCACCCACATCAGCAGCCAAACGACGGCGAAAGCCTTTCCGAGGAACCAAACGATGCCCGGAATGTAGTTCATCACTGTGTCGAAGGCCTCAACGCCGATGTTCACAGGTGCCCAACCGCCGAGGAAGACCGTCGTGGCAATGCCTGCGATGATGAAAAGGTTGAGGAACTCGGCCAGATAGAAGAATCCGAAGCCCATACCCGAATATTCGGTGTGGTGGCCGGCAGTCAGTTCGCTCTCGGCCTCAGCCATATCGAACGGACCGCGGTTGGCCTCGGCATTGCCTGCGATGAGGAACACGATGAAGGCGATGATGGCTGGAACGTGACCGCGAACGATGAGCCAATTCCACGGACCAGTCTGGTAATCGACAATCTCGCTGACCTGCATCGAGCCAATCATAATTACGGCGGTGATGAGGCAGAGGCAGAGCGACATCTCGTAGGAAATCATCTGCACGGCAGCACGCATCGCCGACACGACGGAATACTTGTTGTTACTACCCCATCCGGCCAGGAACACGCCCACCACGCCAATCGACGAGATGGCGGTAATCAGGAACAGACCGACGTTGAAGTCGAGCACGCCTGCGCCCTTGTTCCAAGGCAGGAACGAGAATGTGCCCACCGAGGCAACCAAAACGAGGAACGGCGCCAGCGCATAGAGGAATTTATCGGCCTTATCGACGAAGAAAATCTCTTTGATGAGCATTTTCAGCACGTCGGCAAACACCTGAAAAATTCCCCAAGGACCTACGCGCATCGGGCCAAGACGGCACTGGAAATAGGCGCAGACCTTTCGTTCCATAAAAATCAGTGCAATGGCGAGCAGGGCGTAAGCCGTCAGAATGATGACGCCCACCACTACGCACTCAATCAATATCGTCCAGAAATCGCCGAGACCCAGAGTTTCCCGAAGAAGACTGTCGAACCATTGTGTTATTATACTGAAATCAAACATAATCTATTTGGGTTTTAAGATTTTGAGGTTTTGAGGTTTTGAGGAAGCATCGTCTGAAAGCGAAGCGACCTGACAACCTATCAACCTTACAACCATTTATCTGTCAATATCTGGAATCACCACGTCGATGGCAGCACATGTAGCGATGAGGTCGGCAATCTTCTGTCCGCGAAGCATCGCGTCGAAGGCACCCACCAGCGA
>CACYQZ010000043.1 GCA_902776665.1 uncultured Prevotellaceae bacterium | reverse complement strand
CGATTTCAGCCTGCAATACATTCGAAACAAAAATCTCAGCCATTCCACCCAGACCACAAGCGACTCGGCTTCGGTGCTCAACGAAATGCTGACGCGAGGTTCTTACGAGAATCAAAGAATCTTTGCCGACGGTTCCATCAGCGGTGGTGCGAGAATCATCGCCGATATGCTCCGATGGGACTTCAGCGCCAACTACGACCGATACACCGCCGACCAGTTTTCGCTCAGCGACATCCAATATACCAACGGACAGACGCCACGCGACTTCCGCAACACCTACGGCGACAACGGCCATCAAAATTGGAAAATCAAGGCGAATACCAAGTACGAAATCTGCTGGCCCGACAAGAAAATCACGCCCGAATACGAATACAACTACAAGTACGACAAAACCTCGAATATGCTCTATCGGCTGGACAGGCTCGCCGACTGCGATTCCACGATTTGGGATATGCTGCCCTCGGCTCGCGAAGCCCTCATCGACGTGCTCGACCGAAACAACAGTTACGACTTCCACGAGTATCAGAACCACCATCGCTTCAAGTTGCAAGTGATTTCGGGGGAGGAATATTCCGATAAAAAAGCCTTTGTGAATTATTGGCGACTGCAACTTCCCTTGCGCATCGCGCATAACAACCTCAACTACAACCGCCTCGGACGGCACGATGTCAGGCGGCACGCCGTGTTTTTCGAGCCGAATTTCGACATCAAAGGAACAATTTCGGACATCAAATGGGGTTTCTCGGCCAGTATGTGGTCGGAAATTCCCGATATGACGATGCTCGTGGGCTATCGCGACGACACCAATCCGCTCAATATCCGCCTCGGCAACCCCGACCTGCGCAATCAGCATTACTACAGCGCATCGCTCGACCTTCGGCGTTGGGTGAGCAAGCATCAGCAGTCATACTGGATGAACATCGGCTACAACCAGCGCGACAACGCCGTCGCCTACGCCACCGAGTTCGACAAGACGACCGGCATTTCCACCGTGCGACCCGTCAACGTGAACGGCAACTGGAGCACCAACGTCAGTTTCGGCCTCGGACGTGCGCTCGGAAAGTCCGACAAGTTCACCATCAACAACCAACTGCGCTACAACTACCACCATAGCGTCGATATGGCGACCGTCTCGGGCTTCGCCTCGACCGTTTGCAGCATCGTCAACAACCACCAGTTCGGCGACAACCTCAGGCTGACCTTCCGCCCCAACGACAACTACGAGTTCACACTGCACGGCGGCGGCACCTATTATCTTGTAAACAGCCGTCGCGAGGGTTTCGAAAACATCAACGCCGGCGACTACCAAGTCGGCTTCAACACGACGCTGAACCTGCCTGCGAAGTTCCAGTTCACCACCGACCTGACGATGTACGCCCGTCGCGGCTATCAGCAAAACGAGATGAACACCACCGACTGGGTCTGGAACGCCCAACTCACGCGCAGTTTCCTCAACGGAAAACTCCTCGCCAAACTCAAGGGCTTCGACATCCTGCAACAACTCTCCAACACGCGCTACGTGATGAACGAGCAGGGACGCACCGAGTCGTGGCACAACGGCATTCCGCGCTACGTGATGCTCTCGCTTTCGTATCGATTCAATGTTGTGCCGAAACAGAAAAATCAGTAAAAAGTAGGCATTGAGATGTCCGAAGAAGAGTTCAAGGCAGCCTTGAAGGAGCAGTTGGCCGATATGATTGTGTTCAAATAATCGTTTTTATAAACCTGCGAGATTCCTCACGACCTCGCCTCCGACAACGAGGCCGCAGGCTGCAGGGACGAAGGCACAGGAGGGAAGGGGCCGTTTTTCTCCTCTTTGGCTACTTACTCCTGACTCCTTACTCCCCAACTCCTGAACGGAGGCTTCCTCGCTATACACCACATTAAAATGGTAGATTCCTTCCTTGCGCAGCGTTTTGCGAATGACTTTCGCCAACGGGTCCATCGACGTTTTGGCGATGTCGCAAACGCGGAACGCCGTCGGGTCGAGTTTGTTGGCGGCTCCCATACTCGAAATCACGGGAATTTGCTGGCGATGGCAGCGACGGATGATTTCCATTTTCGCCTTCACCGTGTCGATGCAATCCACCACGTAGTCGTACTGCGAAAGGTCGATTTCATCGGCATTCTCAGGCAGGTAGAACAGCGGGAACGTCTGCACTTCGCAGTCGGGGGTGATGTCGCGGATGCGCTCGGCCATCACCTCGACCTTCAGCCGTCCGACGGTGGAATGAAGGGCGACAATCTGGCGGTTGAGGTTCGAGAGGTTCACGCGGTCGGGATCGACCATCGCAATCGTCCCTACCCCACTCCGCGCCAGCACTTCGACAACGTAGCCACCAACGCCACCCACGCCAAAAACGACCACGCGCGCCGCACGCAGCCGTTTCATAGCATCTTCGCCAAGCAAAAGCTCAGTTCTCGTAAATTGATTTTCCATCAGGGTTCAATGCTCAATGTTCAATGTTCAATGTTGAATCATTTCCACTGACCGCTTCAGGAACGAATCGAGGGCAGCACCCTTCAACATACCATTTTGCAGCAGCGCGAGGTCAATCAACTGATGGACGATGCTGTTTCCTGCGGCATAGTCGGCCAACACAGCGGTTTTCTTGTCCTTCTGCTCATTGACGGCTTTCTCGGCCTCGGCCTTCTGGTCCTTGTCCTCCTGCGTCAGTTCGTCGTATTTTTTCTTGTCCTGCGCCTGTTGGATGGCTGCCAGACGCGCCTCCTGACCCTTCAACTCGGCAAGAATCGGCTTCAACGCTTCCGACGTGGCATTTTCGGTGTCGGAAAGCACTTTTTTCACCAGTTCGTGGTCAGCATTGAGCACCATCGAATACATATCGGGCATCTGCGCGTAGAAGCCCATACCGCTCTGGAATCGGCTCATATCCTTCATTCGGCGCATATATTCGCTCTGCGTGATGACGACGGGCTGCGACTGCTCGCCCAACGACTGCACCTCGACCGAGAATTCCGTTTTCTCCATCTTCGGCATCTGCGACTTAAAGACCTGTGACAAACTGTCAGTCTGCTCGTCGGTCAGTTCGGTCTTTTTCGCGTCGGACTTCACGATGAGGCGGTCGATGATGTCGCCATCGACACGGGTAAACCTCGTTTTTTCGAGTTTCTGCTCAAGCATCTGCGCCACAGGCGTGTCGAGTTGTCCGTCGAAGAGCAACACGCTGTAGCCGCGCTGTTTCGCCGTCTCGATGTAACTGTATTCCTCCTCCTTATTGTTGGCGTAGAGATAGACCAGCGTGCCGTCTTTGTCGGTCTGTTCGCCCTTGATGAGTGTCTTGTATTCGTCGAAAGTGAAGAATTTTCCATCGACATCCTTCAACAGCGCGAAGTCCTTGGCGCGGTCGTAGAAATCGTCTTGCGAGAGCATTCCGTAGTTGATGAAAATCTTCAAATCGTCCCATTTTTCCTCGTATTCCTTGCGGTTTTCGCTGAAAATCGACTTCAGACGGTCGGCCACTTTCTTCGTGATGTAGGTCGAGATTTTCTTCACGTTGGCATCGCTCTGCAGATAGCTTCGCGACACGTTCAGCGGAATGTCGGGCGAGTCGATGACGCCGTGCAACAGGGTCAGGAATTCGGGTACAATGCCCTCGACTTGGTCGGTGACGAAAACCTGATTGCAGTAGAGTTGAATCTTGTTTTTCTGCAGGTCGATATTCGACTGGATGCGCGGGAAATAAAGGATTCCCGTGAGGTTGAAGGGGTAATCGACGTTCAGGTGAATCCAGAACAGCGGCTCGTCCATCTGCATCGGATAGAGCGTGCGGTAGAACGACTTGTAGTCCTCGTCCTTCAGCGTCGAAGGTGCCTTTGTCCACAGCGGTTCCACGTTGTTGATGATGTTGTCCTCAGCGGTATCGACCATCTTCTTCTCCTCCGACGACCATTCCTGTTTCTTGCCGAAGGCGATGGGCACAGCCATAAACTTGCAGAACTTGTTGAGTAGGGCCTCGATGCGCTGCTTTTCGAGGAATTCCTTGCAGTCGTCAGCGATGTGGAGGATGATGTCGGTGCCACGCTCAGCCTTTTCTGCGTCCTCGATGGTGAATTCCGGGCTACCGTCGCACGTCCAACGCACGGCCTGAGCCCCTTCCTGATGGCTTTTCGTGACGATTTCCACCTTCTCGGCCACCATAAACGACGAGTAGAAACCCAGTCCGAAGTGTCCGATGATGGCATTGGCCGAATCCTTGTATTTATCGAGGAAGTCGGTCACGCCCGAGAAGGCAATCTGGTTGATATACTTGTCGATTTCCTCCGCCGTCATACCGATTCCGTGGTCGCTGAACGTCAGTGTTTTCGCCTTCTCGTCGAGGCTCACGCGCACAGCCAAATCGCCCAGTTCGCCCTTGAAATCGCCCTTGTCGGCCAGTGTTTTCATCTTCTGCGTCGCATCAACGGCATTCGACACCATCTCGCGCAGGAAAATTTCGTGATCGCTGTAGAGAAACTTTTTGATGACGGGGAAAATGTTCTCAGTCGTAACCCCGATGTTACCTTTTTGCATAGTTTTCTTATTTTTTTGTTCGATTTTTCTGCTGATTCTCTTGCAAAATTTGTGCCAAAAGTATTTTGCTAATAATTATTGGAAAAAAATTTGGACGATTGTCACAGAATCATTACTTTTGCAGGCTAGAACAATCCAACAGATGGACAACAACGAACGACTCTGGAACGCGAACTACTGGAAGGTGATGACGGCGAATTTCTCGATGGCATTTTCCTTCTATTTGCTTACGCCACTGCTGCCGCTCTACCTCAGCGAGAACTTCAGCGCTACGAAGGATATGATTGGACTCGTGCTGTCGGGCTACACGCTCACGGCACTGCTCGTCAGACCGTTCAGCGGCTACGTGACCGACAGTTTTCCACGAAAAAAAGTGCTGCTCGCAAGCCTGTTCGTCTATTTTCTGTGCTTCGGAACCTATCTGCTGGCCTCGACGCTGCTGCTTTTCGCCATCGTCAGGACGCTGCACGGCGCACCCTTCGGCTCGGCAAGCGTCGCCAACAGTACAATGGCCATCGACGTGCTGCCATCGTCGCGGCGCAATGAGGGCATCGGCTACTACGGACTGAGCAACAACATCGCAACGGCCATCGCACCGACGGTCGGCATTTTCGTCTATCGCTATTTCCACAATTTCGACCTGCTTTTTTGGATGGCTTTTGCCATCGCCGCACTCGGATTTTTTGTCAATACGACGATTCAACCACGCGAACGGCAGATTTTGAAGGATAAAAAAGCCATTTCGCTCGACCGATTCTTCCTTGTGAAAGGGTGGTTGCTGGCGGTGAATATGATTTGTTTCGGCCTCTGCTACGGTGTTTTGAGCAATTATCTCGCCATCTACGGCAAGGAAACGATGGGCATCACAACGGGCACGGGAACGTTCTTCTTGTTGCTCTCGCTGGGTTTGATTCTTTCGCGACTG
The DNA here is from genome assembly GCA_902776665.1 of uncultured Prevotellaceae bacterium. Classification (GTDB taxonomy): domain Bacteria; phylum Bacteroidota; class Bacteroidia; order Bacteroidales; family Bacteroidaceae; genus Prevotella. The sequence continues at coordinate 7,435 of CACYQZ010000043.1, read as the reverse complement.
CAAGGCGTGAAGGCACTGCGAAAAGGCCGATTGACGCACAATGCCGGCGAGGGAATCGCGATTTCGACGGTCGGCTACGCGCTGTTCGTACTCGTGCCCCACGAGGTGGGCTACTACGGCTCGGCGTTGCTCATCGGCCTCGGCAACGGCCATATGTGGCCCGCGTTTCAGAATATGATCATCAGCATCGCCAACAACAACGAGCGCGGAACGGCCAATTCAACGTTGCTCACGAGTTGGGACCTCGGCGTGGGTCTCGGCGTGTTGATGGGCGGTTTTGTGGTCGAATTTTTCGACTACACGACGGCCTTCTGGTCGATAGTTGCCGTCCACGTTGTCGGATTATTGCTCTTTTTCGCTGCCACAAAAAAATTCTTCCTGCTCCGTATGGCACGAAAACAGGAAGAAATTTCAAATTCTTAAAACGCCGCTCAACCTTCCTTGAACGACACCACTCGCGAGAGTTCATCGTCGAAATAGAACGTCTGAAGAATCGTGTCTTTTTCAATGCGATATTTCACGCGGATGAAATACAATTTTCTTGTTTTATGACCTTTCTGATAGTTCATTTCAGGCTTGAACAAGGGATTATTAGCCATTTTCATCCGCATCATATGAGCCATCGAGTCGCTGACAAAAGTCGTCGAGTCGAGGCGCGAGAAATCCATCACCTTGAAGTCGTTTTCGACCAGATTTTCCTTCAAAAAATCCTTCACCATCGACTCCGCCTTGCTCTTCTCGCGGTTGCAGCCAGTGAAAGCCATTGCCACCACGAGGGCGACAATGGCTACGAGCGTTTTCTTCATTTCTTCGGAATATTTTTCAAGATTTCGAGCAGGTGATCCCACACCATTTGCACGGTCGGGATGTGCAGGCGCTCGTCGGGCGAGTGGACACCGCGCAGCGTCGGGCCAAACGACACCATATCGAGGTTCGGATACTTCTCCGAGAACAGTCCACACTCAAGTCCAGCGTGGATTCCGAGCACTTTCGGCGATTTCTTGAAGAGTTTTTTGTAGGTTTCGACGGTCAGCGCGGTCAGTTTGCTGTCGTGACGCATCTTCCAAGCGGGATAGCCCTCGCCCTGCACCACCTCGGCACCTGCGAGTTGGAACACAGCCTTAATCGTGGCAGCCATATTGTCGAGCGCACTCATCACATTCGAGCGGTGCGAGCAGACAACTTTCACGCTGTTTTCGGTTGTGACGATGCTGGCGACGTTGTTCGACGTCTCAACGAGCCAAGCGATTTCCTCGTCCTGACACATCGCGAAAATACCATTGTCGGCGGCCTGCATCACCTGCACGAGTCGCGTGCTCACCTCAAGCGGAAGAACGGGCTCGGCATCGGCACTTTCCATCGAAAATTCCATCGATTTTTCCGTCACGTGGTATTCTTCTTCGACCTGCGCCGTGAAGACGTTCCAATCGGCCTTCACTTGGTCTTTTTTGTCGGCGGGAACAGCGAAAACGGCCATACCGTCGCGAGGAATCGCGTTGTGCAACTTACCCGCGTTGAACTGGGCGAGGCGCAGTCCGTAGCGCTCCTGTGTCTGATAGAGGAAGCGGGCCATCGTTTTCACGGCATTGGCGCGTTTCTTCTCGATGTCGCCACCCGAGTGACCGCCCACGAAGCCCTTCAGCGCAGTCTTCACGAAGAACCAACCCTGCGGTGCTTCCTCGCGCTCGAAGTTGAACGTGGCCGTCGTCGTCCGACCGCCTGCGCAACTGACGAAAATCTCGCCTTCGTCCTCGGAATCGAGGTTGATGAGCATATCGCCCGTCATAAAGCCGGCTTTCATACCCTCGGCACCCGTCAGTCCCGTCTCTTCGTCACGCGTGAAAACGCACTCGAGCGGTCCGTGTTCGATGTCGTCGCTGTCGAGAATCGCCAACTCGATGGCACAGCCGATACCGTCGTCGGCACCGAGCGTCGTGCCCTTCGCGCAAAGCCATTCGCCATCGACGTAAGTCTGAATGGCATCCTTGTCGAAGTCGAATTCCACATCGACCAGTTTCTCGCAGACCATATCCATGTGGCTCTGCAAAATCACCGTCGCGCGGTCTTCCAAGCCCTTCGTGGCAGGCTTGCAGATGATGACGTTGCCCGTCTCATCGACCTTTGTTTCCAACCCACGGCTTTCGCCGAAATTCTTCAAAAACTCAATCATTTTCTCCTCGCGCTTCGATGGGCGGGGAATCTCGTTGATACGTGCGAATTGCTCAAACACGCATACTGGTTTCAGTTCGATTTGGTTCATGATCAATAATTGTTTAGATGATTGTCTTTTTTGTTCGTTGAATAATTTTTGCAAAAATACAGATTTTTCTTGAAATTGCCAACGATTTACATTTTTTTTTGTACAAATTTGGATAATACCCCAAAAAACAATATCTTTGCAGTCAAAACAATCTAATTACAGAACGATGCATAGAATCAAAATAATCATTTTATTGATATGTATTCCGATGACGCTATGGTCACAAGGAATTAAAACCTCGGAAGTCGATTTCCCGATTCTCAATGGAAAAATGACATTGCGAGGTGTTTTGTCGGAGCCTGAAAATGCACTTCCCAATGCGCCTCTCTTGGTGCTGGTGAGTCCGCCACAACCGACAAACAAAGATTACAGCGGTTTTTTCAAAGCATTATCAGACACACTGAACAGTTATGGATTCGTTACGTTTCGATATGACAATCGGAATTTTTCTGACACCATCAATGCAAAACCGAACGATGAGCGATACACCCTTCACGACGGAGCCGACGATTTGCACGATGCGATAACCTTCTTAAAAAATCAGAATCGTCCTATCGCGCTTATCGGACACAGCGAAGGAGGCAGCATTTCCATTGTTGAAACAGCACGAAACGAGGACGTAAAATACCTGCTTTTATTGGCAACCATCGGCCTGCCAGGAGAGCAATTCGGGTATTCGCAACAAATATCAAGACTCGATTTCCTGTCCAACAGATTAACCACACAAGAGATAAACCTATTAAAATACGGTATCTATTATCCTCTTCACATCATTGCAAACAATCCTGACAATGAAACGGCCTTTTCTAAACTTAGAGCAGAGGCCCGAAGATTTTACAGGGAAAACGAAACCCAAAAACTCGGCAAGGAGAGTTTATTTGGCAAGCAAAGCGAAGACGAGTATGTGAAGAACGTTGTCAGGAGACCGGAAGAGGACAAACGCTATTTGGCCTTTATACGATATAATCCGGCTGATTATTTTCCGACTATAAAATGTCCTGTATTTATCGCCTATGCCAAAGATGACAACCTGATGAGATATAAGGAAAATCAAGAAAATCTGGAGCGGATTTTGATGGATAACAGGCACTTCGGCTATCACAGCATCGCCATCGACAGTGTCACCCACTCGTTTGAGGATTCTGGTGGAATTTATCAGCCACTTATGCCACTTTTTGTCCGTCATGAAAAAAAGCAAAATAAGGGCTATCAGGCCGGAAAAGGCTTTTCAAAACTCTGCAAGCATATTGTTGAATGGATAGAGGATAAAAATGTTAAAATACCAGAGAGATAATGATTATTTCGACTTGAAAATCTAAAAAATGCGAATCTTTTGCAAAGGTTCGCTTTTTTTTGTACCTTTGCACCGCAAATTCAAAGAAAAATGATTGAAACCCTGCTCATCAGTCTGATCATCATTGCCGTTGCGATGGCATTGTTGCTCGTGAAAGTGCTTTGGAAGAAGGACGGACGGTTCTCTTCGCAGCATATTCACGACAGCGAGGCGATGCGCGAACGCGGCGTTCACTGCGTCATCGACCAAGACCGCGAAGCACGGCAGAAAGGGGCTGCTTATTGAACATTGAAGATTGATCATTGAAGATTAAACATTGAATTTGAATATTAACAACAAAAAATATAAAACAATGAACAAGAAGAATTTTTTCCGAATGATGGCCGTTGCCGCAGTGGCAAGCGTCGCCATAACATCGTGTGACAAATCGACTCCGAAAATGGACGAGAAAGGTGCTGAACAGCAGGCTCCCGTGGAACTGAAGATCGCTTTCGTCGAGGTCGATTCGATTATGACGCAGTACACGTTCTGCAAGGACTACACGCAGATTCTGCAAAAGAAGGGTCAGAACATCCAAAACACGCTTGCCGCCAAGCAACGCTCGCTGGAACAGGCTGCTGCCAACTTCCAACAGAAACTGCAGCAGAACGCCTACACACGCGAGCAGGCCGAGGGCATTCAGGCCAGTCTTCAGAAGCAGGCTGCCGACCTCGACGTGCTCAACCAGCGTCTGAGCAACGAGTTCCAGACCGAGACCGACAAGTACAACAACGCCCTGCGCGACTCGATTCAGCACTTCCTCGCACGCTACAACAAGGACAAAAAGTACAGCCTCATCCTCAGCAAGGCAGGCGACAACCTGCTCTACGCCGACAAGGCTTTCGACATCACCGCCGAGGTCATCGCTGGACTGAACAAGGCTTACAAGCCTGCCAAGAGCGAAACCGCCAAGAAAGAAACGGCTGAGAAGAAAGAGGAAGCCGCTCCCGCCAAGAAATGACGAAACGAGAGCGCTACGCGTACATATTAGATTATTTTCGCGAGCAAATGCCCGTGGTGACGACGGAGTTGGAATTTGGCAGTGCCTTCCAACTCCTTTGTGCCACTTTGCTCAGCGCACAATGCACCGACAAGCGCATCAATCAGGTGACACCGGCGCTTTTCGCTCGATTTCCTGATGCGAAATCGATGGCGAAAGCCGAGCCAGAGGACGTTTTCGAGTATATCCGTAGCGTGAGCTATCCGAATTCGAAGGCGAAGCACCTCGTGGAAATGGCACGGATGGTGGTATGCGACTTTGGCGGCGAAGTGCCGAGCGATATGGACGACCTCGTGAAACTGCCAGGCGTGGGTCGCAAGACGGCGAATGTGATGCAGGCGGTGTGGTTCGGACGCGCTGCGATGGCGGTCGATACACACGTTTTTCGCGTGAGCCATCGACTTGGACTCGTGCCTGCGTCAGCCAACACGCCGCTGAAGGTCGAGCAGGAACTCATCAAAAACATCCCTTCCGACGACGTTCCCGACGCACACCACTGGCTGCTGCTGCACGGTCGATACATCTGCACATCGCGCAAACCGCATTGCGAAAAGTGTCCGTTCGACGGGATTTGTCCGAAGAAAATATAAAATGGAAGCAAAACGAATACTCAACTATCTGAGCGACATCGCCGCGAACAACAACCGGCCTTGGTTTTTGGAAAACAAAGCCGAGTATGATGTCTGCCGCAAGAGTTTCAACGACGGCATCGCGAAAGCCATCAACCGCATCGCCGAGTTCGACGACGAAGTCGCCCATCTGCAAGTGAAGGATTGCGTTTATCGCTTCAACCGCGACACGCGCTTCTCGCCCGACAAGTCGCCCTACAAGCGGCATCTCGGCGGCTACATCTGCGCGAAAGGGAAGAAATCGCTGCGCGGCGGCTACTATATCCATTTGGAACCCGGAAATTGCCTTCTCGCAACGGGTAGTTATTGGCTTCCAACGAACATTCTGACCTCGTGTCGCAACGAAATCATGGCCAACATCGATCGCTGGCTCGAAATCGTCGAGAATCCCGAATTTGTCCGTCTTTTCGGTCGCGTGGGTGAAGGAAATTGGCCCGAATTTTCCACCAACGAAAGCGAAGAAAACGCCCCATCGACCGCCACTGAGCGCGGCTTCGGTCTATCGATGCTGAAGACCTGTCCATCGGGATTTCCACGCGACTACGAGCACATCCGCTACCTTCGCATGAAGGATTACTGCTGTTGGCATCAGGTCGATGACACGTTTTTCGAGGGCGACAAATGGCTCGACAAGGCCGTCGAAATCTTCAAGGTCGCCAAGCCGATGATGGACTTCATGAACGCCGTCATCGACGATTACGAATAAGATTTTACTGAAAAATCGACATAAAAAATCCCGAAAGTTCAACACCTTCGGGATTTTCTTCGTATTAACTCAAATTGTTTATTTCACTTTCTCGACGATAGCCTTGAACGCCTCGGGGTTGTTCATGGCGAGGTCGGCCAACACCTTGCGGTTGATTTCGATGCCAGCCTTGGCGAGCTTACCCATCAGAACCGAGTAGCTGATGCCCTCTGCGCGTGCGGCAGCGTTGATACGCTGAATCCACAGCGAACGGAAAGCGCGCTTCTTGTTCTTGCGGTCGCGGTATGCATATGTGAGACCCTTCTCCCAAGTGTTCTTGGCGACGGTCCAAACGTTTTTACGAGCTCCAAAATAACCTTTCGTGAGCTTCAGAATGCGAGTTCTACGTGCCTTCGAGGCAACATGATTTACTGATCTTGGCATAGTTTTCTTCTTTTAAAAGTTCAACAAAAGGTTTACATTAACGCAGTCCGAGCATTTCACGAACTTGTTTCTTGTCACAGGTGTCCACGAGGGTTGAACCACACAGATTTCTCTTCTGCTTCTTGGTCTTCTTCGTCAGAATGTGACTGTGGTAAGCGTGATGACGCTTGATCTTACCTGTTGCAGTGAAGCGGAAACGCTTCTTCGCACTGGATTTTGTCTTTACTTTTGGCATTGTTTTTAAATTTTAATAGTTTAACATTTTGTTATCTAAGCGGCGGCAACGCATATACCGGGCGTTACGCACCTTATTTTTCATTCTTCATCGCTGATTGCTTTCAGCAAATCGGCTCCGCCTTTCGCATTGGCGAGAAGTCCGTTGGCAACGGCATTTTCCTCGGCCTGCTGGTCGGCTGCGGCCTTGGCCTCGGCCTCGCGACGCTCGCTGTCGCGCTTCTGCTGACTCTTCTTGGCCACGCCAGCCTTCTTCGGTGCGAGGAAGAGGAACATTTTCTTGCCTTCGAGTCGTGGCAACTGCTCCACTTTGGCGTATTCCTCAAGGTCGTTGGCGAAACGAAGCAACAGCACCTCGCCCTGCTCCTTGAACAGAATCGAACGACCGCGGAAGAACACGTAGGCACGCACTTTGTTGCCGTCTTCCAAGAATTCCTTCGCGTGTTTCAGCTTGAAATTGTAGTCGTGGTCGTCGGTCTGGGGGCCGAAACGAATCTCTTTCACCTCCACCTTCACCTGCTTGGCTTTGATTTCCTTCTGGTGCTTTTTCTGCTGGTAGAGGAATTTTGAATAGTCGATGAGACGGCAAACAGGTGGGTCGGCATTCGGAGAAATCTCCACAAGATCCACGCCCTGCTGGCGAGCCAAGTCAAGGGCCTGTTTGGTGGGCAGGACTTCACTTCCGTTCTCACCCACGATACGCACTTCCCGCACACGAATCTGCTCGTTGACACGGTACTGATTTTTCAATTTGTCGTTCTTCATCAACTGTTTTTTAAGTTTTGCGCGGAGAGAACAGGATTCGAACCTGCGAACCGGTTTTGCCGGTTACACGCTTTCCAGGCGTGCC
>CACYQZ010000042.1 GCA_902776665.1 uncultured Prevotellaceae bacterium | reverse complement strand
ATCGACTTGGGGAATATTTTCTTCTAATTCTTTTTGATAACGCTGCGACAGACAGCCCATCACGTAGAGTTTCCCGATTTTTCCCTGTTCCTTCAGCATCGAACAGCGAAGAATCATGTTGATGCTTTCTTCTTTCGCATCGGCAATAAAACCACAGGTGTTGATGACGACGATTTCGCCTTGTGGATGAAGGGCATCGTGCTTGCAGACGAAGCCGTTGGCCTCGAATTGCTTCATCAGGAGTTCGCTATCAACCAGATTTTTCGAACATCCCATCGTGATGATATCAACCTGCCCTTTTTTCATCGTCCAAAATCAACTTCCAAACAGCGAATCGACGAACTGCCGCTTGTTGAACAACTGCAAATCGTCCATTCCTTCGCCCAGACCGATGTATTTCACGGGCACTTTCAACTCGTCGCTGATGCCGATGACCACGCCGCCCTTCGCCGTTCCGTCGAGTTTCGTGATGGCCAACGAAGTGATGTCGGTCACGGCGGCGAACTGCTTCGCCTGCTCGAAGGCGTTCTGACCTGTCGAACCGTCCAACACGAGCAACACCTCGTCGGGCGCTTCGGGCAGAACTTTCTTCATGACGTCCTTGATTTTCTTCAATTCATTCATCAGTCCGACTTTGTTGTGCAGTCGGCCTGCCGTATCGACAATCACCACATCGGCATCGTTGGCCTTTGCTGATTGCAGCGTGTCGAACGCCACCGACGCGGGGTCGGCACCCATCTGCTGTTTGACAACGGGAACGCCCACGCGCTCGCCCCAAATCGAAATCTGCTCGACGGCAGCGGCGCGGAACGTGTCGGCAGCACCGAGATAGACCTTTTTTCCTGCCTTTTTAAACTGATGGGCGAGTTTTCCGATGGTCGTCGTCTTGCCGACGCCATTCACGCCCACAACCAAAATCACGTAAGGCTTGTGCGACGACGGCAATTCCCAGTCGGCAAGGTCTTCCGTGTTGTTTTCCGCCAACAGCGAGGCAATCTCATCGCGCAAAATCGCGTTGAGTTCCGAAGTCGAAACATACTTGTCGCGCTCGACGCGCTCCTCGATGCGACGAATAATCTTCAGCGTCGTTTCCACGCCCACATCGCTCGTAATCAGTACTTCCTCGAGGTCGTCGAGCACCTCGTCATCGACCTTCGACTTGCCGGCCACGGCGCGTGTCAGCTTCGAGAAAACGCTCAGTTTGGTCTTCTCCAAACCTTTGTCGAGCGTCTCTTTCTTTTCTCTATTAAATAATCCAAATAAACCCATGGTAACAAATTTTCTGCAAAACTACTGAAAAAAACTGATATTCCACCATGAAAATACCGATAAATTTATCTTTTGACTAAAAAAAATCGAAATATATTTGGTTTGTATCAAAAAAACACGTACCTTTGCACCCGCATTTGCCGATATGGCTCAGTTGGTAGAGCAACGCATTCGTAATGCGTGGGTCCCCGGTTCGAGTCCGGGTATCGGCTCGCAGAAAGGTTGAAAGGCTCAAAACTTTTCAACTTTTTCGCTAAAAAGGCGGTTCTTCGCGGAATTAGCTCAGTTGGTAGAGCATTGGCTTCCCAAGCCGAGGGTCGCGGGTTCGAGTCCCGTATTCCGCTCAAAACAAAATCCCGACAACTCGTTTGAGTCATCGGGATTTTTATCGTAGGATAATGATTACTCAGCTGCAGGAGCCTCTTCTGCTGCGGGAGCTTCCTCGACGGCCTCTTCGACCACCTCGGCTGCTGCCTCAACAACTTCTTCAGCGACTTCCTCGACGGCGGGAGCTTCCTCAGCCACGGGAGCGGCTTCCTTCTTCGGAGCCTTCTCGATGTCTTCGGGATTCTCGGCAACAACCGTCACGGGAATCTTCACTTCAACTTCCTTGTGGAAGTGAACCGTAGCCTCGTATTCGCCGATTTGCTTGGCTTCGCGCATGGTGACAATCTTGCGATCGACCTCGATGCCCTTTTCTGCCAATGCAGCGACAACTTGAGCGGCACCCACCGAACCGTAGAGCTGACCGGTGCTCGACACCTTGGCGGCGATTTCCAGAGCGACGCCCTCGAATGCCTTGGCCTTCTCCTCGGCGTTCTGCTTCAGCACGGCCAACTTGTGGGCCTGCTGCTTCAGATTCTCGGCCAACACCTTCTTCGCCATTGCCGAAGCGATGACGGCCTTACCCGTGGGAATGAGATAGTTGCGGCCGTAGCCGTCCTTCACTTTCACGATATCGTTCTTGTAACCCAGACCGATAATATCTTCTTTCAAAATCAATTCCATATCTGTTCCCTCCTTTTTTTATTTCATCAAATCGGTTACGTATGGAAGCAGGGCAAGCTGGCGGGCACGCTTCACGGCGATGGCCACGCGACGCTGATACTTCATGCTCGTTCCTGTGATGCGGCGGGGAAGAATCTTACCCTGCTCGTTGAGGAACTTCTTGAGGAACTCGGGATCCTTGTAGTCGATGTACTTGATGCCGCTCTTCTTGAAACGGCAGTACTTCTTCTTCTTCGTGTCAATCGAAGGAGCGTTCAAATAACGGATTTCAGACTGTTGTTCTGCCATGGTTTAAGCCTCCTCTTTTTTACCAAGCTTCGCACGGCGCTTCTCTGAATAGGCCACCATGTGCTTGTCTTCCTTAACTGTAATAAAACGAATAACGCGCTCGTCGCGGCGGAAAGCCGTCTCAAGCGTCTTCACGAGAGTAGGCTCAGCCTTGAACTCCAGCAGACAGTAGAAACCTGTCGACTTCTTCTGGATAGGATAAGCCATCTTCTTCAGTCCCCAGGTCTCTTCGTTCACCATCTCTGCACCGTTGTCGGTGAGCAGCGTCTTGAACTTAGCGACCGTTTCCTTCATCTGTTCATCAGACAAAACGGGAGTCAAAATGAAAACGGTTTCGTATTGATTCATACTACCTAAAAATGATTAATTAATAATGTAATTTTTAAAAAAGCGGTGCAAAATTACTACTTTTTCTTCAACCGACCAAATTTTTTTCTTAATTTTGCACCTGAAAATGGGCTTTTTGGCTGTTTTCGATGTTTTTTGACTGAAAAAATAAGGATTTTGACGATGAATTGGTTCAAAAAATCGTTTGATTGGCTGCTGGGGATTCCGATGGTTTGCATTGGGGTTGCGGTGCTTGTGGCGAGTTATTTCACAGGACTTAGCCATGTCAATGCCGTGCTGCTGACGGGTTTCGGACTGGTGCTGGGTGGTGCCGTCGCCTGGGTTTGGAAAGAAAAAAGGGGATGAGCCGTTGTCCTACCCCTCGTTTTTGTCATTTTTTATTCGATAAGAAGTTCTCCACTTGACCTGAATTTGTAGGGCTTCTTACGACGATTTTTCTTCATCAACCGCCTCTGCTTCTCCTCCTCCGACTCAGGGAATAAGATACCGCAGATAATGCCGCCGACCACTCCGATAACTAAACTAAGTAACATACATTTCAAGAAAAACATAATCCAAACCCTTTCTTTTTATTTTCTGCTGCAAAGATACAAAACTTTCCCCATACCGCCAAAGGAAAATCCCTAAAAAGCGGTAGGGGAAAGTCGAAAATGTGGTTACTTTTTTTTATTCTTCTTCGGGCGCGATGAGCTTGTAGCCCTTGCCGTGGATGTTGATGATTTCGATTTGCGGGTCGTCCTTCAGGTGCTTGCGCAGCTTCGTGATATAGACGTCCATCGAACGGGCATTGAAGTAGTTGTCATCGATCCAGATGGTTTTCAGGGCGAAATCGCGCTGGAGAATCTCGTTGGCATGCGAGCAGAGCAGCGACAGCAACTCGTTTTCCTTCGTGGTGAGTTTGCGGTGTTCGTCGCCGATGGAGAGCAGTTGCTTCTGGGTGTCGAAAGTGAATTTTCCGATGTTGTAGAGCGTGCTTTCCTTGCTCTTCTTGCCACGCACGCGGCGCAGGATGGCCTCAATACGGAATACGAGTTCTTCCATCGAGAAGGGCTTGGTGATGTAGTCGTCGGCACCGAGTTTGAAGCCTTCCACGATGTCTTCTTTCTGGGTCTTCGCCGTGAGGAAGATGATGGGCATTTCGGCATTGGTCTGGCGAATTTCCTGCGCCAACGTAAAGCCGTCTTTCTTCGGCATCATCACGTCGAGCACGCAAATGTCGAACTTACTCTTCATGAAGGCTTTGAAACCAGCCTCGCCGTCGGCACAAAGTTCGGTCATGTAGCCTTTGGCTTGCAGATACTCGCGAAGCAACATTCCGAGGTTTTCGTCGTCTTCGCACAACAGGATTTTCAGTTTTTCTTCCATAATCTTTGTCCTCCCTCCTACCCCATTTTTCTTGGGGAGTGCCCGCCGGTTTGTGGGAGTTTGCTGGCAGGCGGTTGGTTTGTATTAGTTGATAATTGATAGTTGACAGTTGATAGTTGACAGTTGATAGTTTTCAATTTTTCATCACTGGCAATTTTATCGTGAATGTCGTACCCTTGCCGAGTTCGCTATCGACGCGGATTTCGCCCTGATGCAGCGCTACGATGTTCTTCACGTAGGCCAGTCCGAGTCCAAAACCTTTCACGTCGTGGACATTGCCTCGGGGGACGCGGTAGAACTTCTCGAACACCTTTTTCAGATTCTCTTTCTTGATGCCGATACCCGTGTCGCGAATCGAGAGATAGAGATGATCGCCGTCGTTCCACGTCTTGATGAAAATATCGATCGGACTGTCGGGTTTGCGATATTTCACGGCATTGTCGAGCAAATTGTTGATGACATTCTGGAAATGCACCTCATCGACGAACATCGCCGAATCGACGGCCTCAATCTGCGTATAAATCTTTCCGCCTGTGTGTTCGACGCGCAACGAGAAATTGTTGGCAATGCTCTCGACCATTTCGTTCAGGTCGAGTTCTTTTTTCTTGAACGTCGTGTCCTGACGGTCGAACATCGACATTTGCAGCACTTTTTCCACGAGGAAACGCAGTCGTTTCGCCTCGTCGTTGATGACCGTTCCGAGGTGTTTGGTCATTTGTTCGCTCTTTGTCACCGAGTCGTCGTTCATCATCTGCGCTGCCAACGAAATGCTGGCAATCGGCGTTTTGAGTTCGTGGGTCATGTTGTTGATGAAGTCGTTTTTCACTTCAGAATAGCGCTTCTGACGGAACACGAGAATCAGCGTTATAATAAAGGTGATGAGCAGCACGAGTGTGAAAATGATGCTCGGAATCATGAACCGCACCGATGAATAGATGTAGGAATTCATCGTTGGGAAGTGGACTTTCACAATGCCGACTTTCGACTGCGGGTCGTTGCGGAAAAGCACCTGCGAATAGCTGACTCCGTCGCCTTCGTCGGAATATTCGGGACAGCGATAGACTTCCCGACCGTCTTGCGTCGTCACAATGAAATGATAGGGAATGTTGATGCCGTTGTTCATCAGTTCGGCTTTCAAATCTTGGTCGAGCAACTTGAAGTTGATACGCTCTTTCAACGGTTTATCGCTCGCGGAATAGAGAATCGAATAGACCACTTTGTCGAGCAGCGCTTTCTGATAGACATAGCGGTTTTTCATGATTTCCTGCATCGACTTGCTGGCCTCGGAAATGGCGTTTCGGTCTTTGCGAAGAATCATCGCCTTGGGCTTCTGCGAGGGCTTCGTCTCGATGGTTTTCAGCATGAACGACGAGTAAATCGTGCCGTCTTTGCCCACGACGGAATATTGGTGGCTCTGCTGAATCGTGCCGTCGGGCTGTCCCGAGCGCGTTCCTATCGAATCCACGCTGAACGAGCGACGTTCGGCTTCGTTGATGTCTTTTTCAAGGTAGCGTTGGGTCTCGTTCAGTTCCAAGTTGCTGCTGGCCTGATAGAGCGCTCTGTTCACCGACTCGTCGAACTGCTCTTTCTTCATCTCAGCCATCTCGCGGATGTACTGCAACTGAAGGAAAAGCAGGGCGAGAAACGAGCCTCCCATGATGATGGCGATTGTCCAAATGGTCCTTTGCTTCATAATGTTGTGAACATTTTTTTTATTTGATGACGCAAAGGTAATGAAAAAGTGAATGAATTAACAGTATAATGTTAATAAAATTCTATATTATTACAAATTTTAACTTAAAATAAAATTTTAATTACTATATTTTAATTAAAAATGACTTGCTGGAATCCTACAAGGCGGTCGGTACGCTCTCCCACCCCACGGAAATAAACATAGGCCTGATAGCTGTTTTCGGTTTGATAGAAACTGCCTTCCGATGGCACAGGGGCGAGCGTACCGTCGGGATTCATCAGCAAATATTGATAGGAATAATAGCCTTGTTTCAGCGGTACGACGAGTTCGTATTGCTGATTCGCGTCGTCGTATTCCATCATGTAGCGCGGCAGAAAACGGTCGTTCGTCCACACGCCATTGACATAAACGGGCGAGGCCAATCGCTGCGATTGAAGGCGAAAATGCACGAGCATGTAGTCGCACGTGTGGTTGATTTCGTAGTTGTCGCTGTTGCGAATGAGGAAAGCGCCGTTGGCGTCCTCGTCGTAGAGATAGCTGCGGCGCGGCTCGTCGATGTAGAGGTAGGCGTGGTAGTTATCGCCGTCCCAATCGATGGCCTCGATGCCCATCGTCGGATGGCTCACGTCGAGTATTTCAAACTTGCGATATTCGTTTCCGGCAGGGAAAATCAAGTCGCGATTGTGGCTCCAGCGAAGTCCGTCGGCCATGACAAATTGGGGACGGCTGTTCACGACGGAATTGTCCCAGCGATTGTTCTGCATGACGACGGTGCAGAGTTGGCGTTCGGGGTCGGTGACGTTGAGAGCGCCGTAGTTGAGTTGCATTTCCACCTGCTGATTCCGTCCGTTGATGTCGATGTCGGTGTTGCTCGTGACGCTGAGGCTGATGCCTGCCAGCGGCTCCACCACCATGAAACAAGCAGTCAGCATCGGACGGTCGTCGTTGTTTTCGTCGTAGATGGTAACGCGGTAGTTCCCACTCATCTTGATTCGACACCGCTCGTTCGGAATTTGCAGCCGATAGTGGGTGTAGAGCACATTGGTGTTGAGCGATTCGGCGAGGTCGTCAATCGTCAGTCGGTCGGCAAATCCCTCGATGTAGTCGCTGGCGAAAAGGCTTTCCGACACGGTCCAATCGGCCTCGCAATGTTCGATTTTATAGACATAGCGATGGTATTCGTGGGTGAGGTCGTCGAAATCGATGCAGATGGGCACGTTTCCGTCGAGTCGAATCACGGGCGGCGAAAGCCAGTCGTCGCCGGCAGTGACTTGCAGCGACGCGATGCGCTCGTTGAGGATTTCGTGACGTTGGGCAAACGACTTTCCAAACATCAACGCGATGAAGAGGAGAAAAAAACAGCGTTTCATGTCGAATTATTCTTCGCGAATCCCGTTTTTGATGATGTCGGTCACACCGTCGATGATGCGCTCAAGGGCATCGCCGGTGGCACTGTCGGTTCGTTCAGTCATCTGTTTTTTGACGAGTTGCCCCATTGTTCCAACGAGTTCGTCGCCGAGGTTGTCGAGCAGACCTTTCGTGTCGATGTTGTCAATCGCTTCCTCGATGGTTTTGGCTTCTCCGACGATTTCCTTCCCGACCGAATTGAGGTCTTTCAGGCTTGCGAAAGGATTGTTTTGCTCGATGTAGGTCGCCACATCGTCTTCGTTTAGCGTGAAAATTTTGCCGAAAACGCCGTAGGAAACCGTGTGGGGCTTGCCGTCGAACGTCACGCTGCCTTTCGAGAAGAAAAGGTAGCTTTCGTAGTCGAGCATTCCGTCGAGCATCGTGTCGAACACACGGCTGCTGAGCATTTTCTGGACGATTTGCAGGCCCGTTCCAAACAAATCGTCATGGGCATCGGCCGATTTCTGGATGCCAGACAGCACATTGTTGGCGATGGCTCGTTTATGGGCATCCTTCCCCGGATTCGACACGGCCATGGCGATGAGCAGGGCGACGAGCAAGAACAGAAAAGCGACGAAAAACCGTTTCAGACACGAATCTTTCTTCTTGCCAGGGATTTCGGGCGGAGTCAGCGGACTCGGTCTCAAAATACTTTTCAATTCTTCTACTTCACTGGCCGGTGTCCAGTCTTCCATGTCTTCCGACCAGACCAATCTGTCGGCTGTGATGCCCATTTCACGCAGTTGGTCGATACTAAACGGACCCTGATGTTCCTTGTTTTCAATGATATAATATTCCATGTTTTTGAGTTGATAGTTGACAGTTTAATTGTTAATTGATAATTGTTAATTGTTAATTACTCACCTCCCTTTCATAAACCCGCTCGAACTCATGGCGAAGTCGTTTCGGGTCGGCAATAATATTACGCAGTTCGCGAAGATGCTGCTCGTTGGGCGAATTCGGAATCCACAACGTGATATACCCCTGCGCCGAATACTTGTTTTTCAGGTGCTCGGCGAAGCGCTCCCAATGCTCTTCCTTGCCCTTTTCAGGGTAGTTTTCAAGCCCGAACTGCAAGGTTCGCGTCAGAACAACTTCTGGCGCAAGGTCGCGGTCGGCCTCGGCCACGATTTTCCCGTATATGCTGCGTGGCGCATGGCTCAGCGATGCCCGATGGTCTTCGACAGCCTCGCGCATTATCGCAATTTGCTGCGGATTGAACCATTTAAGCAGACGCTGGTCGGCGGCGAGAATTTTTCCGCCTGTCACGTGGTGAATGGCTCGCGGACCACTCATACCGATGTCGTGATAGGCGGCCACGACGTATGCCATATTGATGTCGGCACCAATCGTTTTTGCCAGTTGCAGACTCTGCTCGATGACGCGCTGCACGTGGCGAATGTCGTGGCTTCGCCCGAATGCGCTGTACTGTGGAAGTATCTGCGTCTCCACAAACTGCATCAAGTCAAGACTTACGTTTTGGTTCATTTTGATTACTTTTCGGGACGATTTCTCGTTCCCTGCCTGCAAATGTAGTCAAAAAATTCGAAAAATGACATCAAAATAACCAAATATCATGATTTTTTATGCAAAAAATCGCTAAAATCGAGGAAAATACCTAATAATGGGGATTGCAGGTATCGATTTTTTTTCGTTATTTTGCACCCTAATAATATATAATGTACGTATGAAACACTTGAAAATGTACGAAGCGGACGACAAACTGATTTCGATTATCCGCGATAATTACAGCGTTTTGCAGAGTCTCGGTTCGTTTGGCATCAACCTCGGTTTTGGCGACAAAACCGTGCGCGAGGTGTGCGAGGAACAGGGCGTGGACACCTATACGTTCCTTGCCGTGGTGAATTTCACCATCAACGGCTACCTCGACAACGAAAATTCTGACCGCCTCTCGATTCCCACACTGATGCACTACCTGAAGGCGTCGCACGACTATTACCTTCGCTTTCAGTTGCCTTTTATACGCCGCGAACTGGCCGATGCGCTCGACGAGCACAGCAGTCTGGCGCAACTCATCCTGAAACTCTACGACGAATACGCCCACAGCATCCGCGTGCACATGATGTACGAGGAAAAGACGGTTTTTCCCTACGTCGAAAACCTGCTCGAAGGCAATGCCAACGGCAATTACGACATTGAAACTTTCTCGAAAAACCACGGACAGACCGACCAGAAACTGCGCGAACTGAAACAGATTATCATCAAATATCTGCCTGCCGACGGACTGCGCAACAACCAACTTTCCGCCACACTCTACGACATCTACAACAACGAAGAATGGCTGTCGCTGCATGCCAATGTCGAGGACGAAATCTTCATTCCTGCCATTCGAAGACTAGAGCAGAAATCGCGGCAAAACGATGTTTCGGCGAAGATTTCCAACATGATAAGCCAGAGTCCAAGCTACTCGGAAGTACTGTCGGAGCGCGAGAAAGACGTCATCGTCTGCGTCGTGCAGGGAATGTCGAACAAAGAAATTGCCGACCACCTCTTCATCTCAACCAACACCGTCATCACCCACCGCCGAAACATCGCCCGAAAACTCCAAATCCATTCGCCGGCGGGTCTGACCATCTATGCCATCGTCAACCAACTTGTCGATATTTCAAGCGTAAAATTGTAGGTATAAAAAAACGGTTTTTTAGTAAAAAAATGTCTTTTTTTGTTGATAATCAGCAAGAAAAGACGTTTTTGTTCATCGAAAACTGCAAACTTTCACGATTTTTTAGAATATTAAAAATTGTAAAAATGAAAATTTTCTTAGAATTTCTTGCTTGTCGTATCATCTTTTTTGCTAATTTTGCAAGCGCAAATGAATTTTCAAATTAGAAAACTTTGATGGAGGATTTGAAGGGAGAAATTTTCAAAATGGAAAACTTCTTGGAAAAATTTTTCTGAAAAGTTTTCCAAAACTAAAACCAAAATGGAGATAAAAAACTTTACCATCACGAAGCGCGACGGAACGAAAGACCGCTTCTCTTTGGACAAAATCATGAACGCCATCTTGAAGGCGTTCGAGTCTGTTAATGAACCCATCGACTTGGGAAGTATCTCGAAGATTATCAGCCACTTAGATATGCAGGAGAATATCAAGGTGGAGGACATTCAGAACCAAGTCGAGGAAGCCTTGATGCGCGAAGGCTACTATCAGGTTGCCAAGTCGTTTATGCTCTATCGCCAGCAGCACACAGAAGACCGCGAAACGCTGGAGAAATTGAAATTTTTGTCAGACTATGTCGATGCCGCCAACGCTGCAACGGGTTCAAAGTATGACGCAAATGCCAACGTTGAGCATAAAAATATTGCAACTTTGATTGGCGAACTGCCCAAGGCAAGTTTCATCAGACTGAATCGCCGCTTGCTGACCGACCGCATTAAAAAGATGTACGGCAAGCAACTCAGCGACGAATATATCAAAATGCTCACGAACCATTTCATTTATAAAAATGACGAAACATCGCTCGCCAATTATTGTGCATCCATCACGATGTATCCGTGGCTCATCGGCGGAACGGCATCGATTGGCGGCAACTCAACCGCACCGACCAACCTCAAATCGTTCTGCGGCGGTTTTGTGAACATGGTGTTCATGGTCAGTTCGATGCTCAGCGGTGCCTGCGCCACGCCCGAATTCCTGATGTATATGAACTATTTCATCGGCAAGGAGTTCGGCACCGATTATTATAAGGATCCCGAGCGCGTGGTCGATCTCTCGCTCAAACAGCGCTCCATCGACAAGGTCATCACTGACTATTTCGAGCAAATCGTCTATTCGCTCAACCAGCCGACTGGCGCACGCAACTATCAGGCCGTGTTCTGGAACGTCGCCTACTACGACAAGTTCTATTTCGAGAGCCTCTTTGGTGAATTCTTCTTCCCCGACGGCTCGAAACCCGATTGGGAAGGCCTGTCGTGGCTGCAAAAACGCTTCATGAAGTGGTTCAACAAGGAGCGCACGAAGACCGTGCTGACGTTCCCCGTGGAAACGATGGCGCTGCTCACAAAAGACGGCGACTGCATGGACAAGGAATGGGGTGATTTCACCGCTGAAATGTACTCAGAGGGGCACTCGTTCTTCACCTACATGAGCGACAACGCCGATTCGCTGTCGTCGTGCTGCCGTCTGCGCAACGAAATTCAAGACAACGGTTTTAGTTATACGCTCGGCGCAGGTGGTGTTTCGACGGGTTCGAAGTCGGTTCTGACCATCAATTTGAACCGTTGCATCCAGTACGCCGTGAACAACGGAAAGGACTATCGCGAGTACCTGACCGAGGTCATCGACCTCTGCCACAAGGTGCAACTCGCCTACAACGAAAACCTCAAGGAATTGCAGTCCAACGGCATGCTTCCGCTGTTCGACGCAGGCTACATCAACATCGGTCGGCAGTATCTCACCATCGGCATCAACGGCATGGTCGAGGCCGCCGAATTCATGGGACTCGAAATCACCGACAACCCGAAATACCTCGCTTTCGTACAGGAAGTGCTCGGTCTGGTCGAGAAGAAAAACAAGGAATACCACACGAAGGACGTGCTGTTCAACTGCGAAATGATTCCGGCGGAGAACGTCGGCGTGAAGCACGCGAAATGGGACCGCGAAGACGGCTATTTCGTGCCTCGCGACTGCTACAACTCCTATTTCTACGTGGTCGAAGACGACTCGTTGAACATCATCGACAAGTTCAAACTCCACGGCGCACCCTACATCCAGCACCTCACGGGTGGTTCGGCGTTGCACATGAACCTCGAAGAGCATCTTTCAAAGACGCAATATCGCCAGTTGCTCTGCGTGGCTGCGAAGGAAGGCTGCAACTACTTCACCTTCAACGTGCCGAACACGCTCTGCAACGATTGCGGATGCATCGACAAGCGCTATCTGCACGAATGTCCGAAGTGCGGCTCGAAGAACGTCGATTACATGACCCGAATCATCGGTTATCTGAAACGTGTGAGCAACTTCTCGCTGGCTCGTCAGCAGGAGGAACACCGCCGCTTCTACGCCGGAAAAGAAAAATTGGTTCTTGAAAAGGCGTAAACCATGCTAAAATACGTAAACACAGGCGTCGTCTTTCAGGAAATCCCTGACGAGACGACGCTCTCCGTCAATATTTCGCGCTGTCCGTGCCATTGTCCGGGCTGCCACAGTTCCTATTTGGCCGAGGACATCGGCGAACTGCTCGACGAGGCCGCCATCGATGCCTTCGTCAGCGAGTTTGGTGGCGACATCACCTGCATTGCCCTGATGGGCGGCGATGCCGAACCCGAAACGGTCGATGCACTGGCGCAATACATCCGAAAGCGTCATCCGCGCTATCGCGTCGCGTGGTACAGCGGTAGAATCCGCATATCGCCCCGCATCAGCCGACAGCACTTCGACTACATCAAAATCGGTCCCTACATCGCCCACCTCGGTTCGCTCACGAAGCCGACCACCAACCAACGGCTCTACAAAGTCGCGCCCGACGGCGAACTCACCGACATCACCGCCCGATTCTGGAAAAAACCGTAAAATGGTTTGCGGAATCGGAAATTATGTGTAATTTTGCAGCCGCAAATCGGCAACATCGCTTTGCAGCAAGGTTATGAACAAGCAACAACTGGAACTTCGGAAGAAAAGTCCGATTCAGATCAAGAACAAAAAGGCCGCCTTCGAATATTTCTTCGTCGAGGAACTGACGGCGGGCATTGTGCTGACCGGCACGGAAATCAAGTCGATTCGTGCGGGCAAGGCTTCGCTTGTCGATACCTATTGCTACATCGTGAACGGTGAGATTTGGGTGAAAAATATGAATATTTCGCCCTATTTTTATGGTTCCTACGCCAACCACGAGGCGAAACGCGAGCGGAAACTGCTGTTGTCGAAGCGCGAAATCCGACAATTGGAAGAAGCAGGAAAACAACCAGGCTACACGATTGTTCCGACACTGATTTTCATCGACGAAAATGGTCGGGCGAAGGTCGATATTGCCCTTTGTCGAGGCAAAAAGCAATATGACAAGCGCCAGACTTTGAAGGAAAAGGAAGACCGTCGCGAAATGGACCGAGCCATCAAGCATTATTAAAAAACACACAAAGAACAGAGAGGATGTATCCACACGGACGCATCCTCTCTTTCGGTTTTTAGAAATTTAGGTTTATTTCTTAGCAGGCTTCGAGCCGACCAGCGCATAGAACAGGATGTAGGCAGCGCAGAACACGACTACCGAGAAGCTGGCGATATAGCCGAAAGCATCGGCCACAAATGCCTGCACAAACATCATCACGGCGCAGCCGACCACCATCGTCATAAAGATACCAGAAGCAATGGCGGTGTATTTGCCCAGTCCTTCGACGGCCATATTGAAGATGGCTCCCCACATCACGCTGGTGCAAAGACCCACGAGCAGGAAGGCGAAGATGCCCTGCGGAACGGGAGTCATCTGCACGGTGAGCGTGCTCCAGTCAACGCCCGGGAACGGAACGAGAACGTCTTGCGACGCGAACATTCCGAACAGCACAAGGCAGAGCGTGGCAACGGAAACCGTCGTCACCATGGCACGGCTACTCACTTTGTTGCCAATCGCAGCGCCAACAAAACGACCGATGAGCATCATAAACCAATAGACAGCGACAATCATACCCACCGTACTGGCGCTCATTCCTTTGTCTTCGATCAGATAGAGATTGACGAAGTTAGGCACTCCCACCTCGATTCCCATATACAAGAAAATGGCAAGGGCACCGAGTGCGAAATGGCGATAGCTCATTGCACCACCGATGAGGCTCAAATCGACAGGAGCCTGCTCGGGTTCGTCGATTTTCGTGAAGAGAATCACGACGAAGGCGATGACGAAAATGGCGAGGGCAATCATCAGCGCGGGCGTAGCGTCGGCAATCTTAGCCTTCGTAGCGTCGGCGATGAGCGCACCCATCAGAATGTAGCAAGCCACAGCAGCGGTCGAGTTGAACACGCCACCAATCTGAATCAACTGGTTACCCTTGTTGCCGCCGCCTCCGAGAAGGTTCAGCATCGGGTTCACAACGCAGTTCAGAATGCACATCGTCAGACCAGCGATGAAAGCACCGATGAGATAAACAGCGAATACGACGCCGATGTTCGAGCCGTCGCCGTTGTCAATCAGACCGCTCATCCACTGGATGAGAATACCAATCATACCGACGACAAGGCCGATGAGAGCGGTTTTCTTGTAGCCAAACTTCGAAATAAGCATACCGGCAGGAATACCCATCACGAGATAGGCCACGAAGTTGCCGTAGTTACCAATCTGGGCAAGCACATTCGAAATTTCACCCTGATTCTTGATAATCGTTGCCACCCTGATTCTTGATAATCGTTGCCATCGGCGTACAGAGGTTCGTCACGAAGGCAATCATGGCGAAGAGCGCAATCATCACGATGATGGCTCCCCATTGTTTCTGTTGTGTACTCATATTTTTAATGTTTATGAATTAGCAAATCTTACGCGAACCGTCGCTGATGACCACGTCATAGACTTTCGGCACCTTGTTATATTTCTCGAAATATTTCTTCTTGGCCGTCTCGATGAACGAGTCGTAGAGTTCGTCCTTGACGAGATTGATGGTGCAGCCGCCGAAGCCACCGCCCATAATGCGCGAACCCGTCACGCCACACTCCTTGGCGACATCGTTGAGGAAGTCGAGTTCTTCGCAACTGACTTCGTACTCCTTCGACAGTCCGTCGTGGGTTTCATACATCTTCTTACCAACGGTTTCGTAGTCGCCTGCCACGAGTGCGTCGCAAACAGCCAACACACGGTCTTTCTCGCCGAGCACGAAATGGGCACGGGTGTGGTCTTCCTCGCCGACTTCGGCACGGACTTCCTCGAGTTGTTCCCAAGTGCAGTCACGCAGTGTCTCGAACTTTCCTTCGGGATGTTTCGCAGCGATGTGTTTCACGACGTTTTCACACGAGTTACGACGGTCGTTGTAGGGCGAACCAACGAGTTCGTGCTTCACGCAAGAGTTGAGCAGAACGAGTTTGTAGCCTTCGGGATTGAAGGGGAAATACTCGAACTCACGGCTGCGGCAGTCGAGGCGCATCAGCTTGCCGGCCTGTCCGAAGACGCTGGCAAACTGGTCCATGATTCCGCACTTCACACCGACGTAGTTGTGCTCCGTGGCTTGTCCGGCGAGGACGATGTCCCACTTGGAAATCTTGTTGTCGCCGAAAAGGTCGTTCAGACCGCAGGCGAAGCAACTTTCCATGGCTGCCGACGAAGACATACCAGCTCCGAGGGGCACGTCGCCAGCGAAAGCGATGTTGTAACCCTTGACGGGCACGCCGAGTTTCTCCATTTCAAGCGTGATGCCGTAGATGTAGCGAGCCCACGATGCACGGGGACCCTGGCCGTCGTGGAAGTCGAAATCGACGCGGTCTTTCAGGTCGATTGAATAGGCCCGAATGGTGCTTTCAGTACCGTTGGGGCGCATTTCTGCCATGATGCCTTTGTCGATGGCACCGGGGAATACGAAACCTCCGTTGTAGTCGGTGTGCTCACCGATGAGGTTGATACGGCCTGGCGATGCGTAGATGTTGCCAGTTTTTCCATCGAAGTGCTTGATGAAGCGACTTCTTACGAATTCAATGTCCATAGCTTTAATCGTTTTTATGGTTAATAATTACTTGTCAATTCCGAACTTGTAGATAGTTTTTTGCTTATATTCCTCACCCGGACGAAGCACGACCGACGGGAAATAGGGATGATTCGGCGAATCGGGGAAGTGCTGGCACTCGAAGCAGATGGCCGAGCGACGACCGAACGTGGCACCGTGGTAGCCGGGGAATCCGTCGGCCCAGTTGTCAGAATAGACCTGCACACCGGGCTCAGTCGTATAGACCTCCATCGTGCGACCGCTCTTCGGCTCAACGAGGCGGGCGGCAAAACTCAATTCGCCCTCTTCCTTCTTGTTCAAAACGAAGCAATGGTCGTAGCCGGCACCGTTCTTGATTTGCTCGTCGTCGGCGTCGATGTCCTTACCCACGGCCTTCGGCTCGCGGAAGTCGAACGGCGTACCCTTCACAAAGCGAATTTCACCCGTCGGAATCGATGTGTCGTCGATGGGCAGGTAGTAATCGGCATTGATTTGGCAGATTTGCTCGTCGATGGTCGGCGTCGGATTGTCGAGACCTTGCAGCGAGAAAAATCCGTGGCTCGTGAGGTTGAGAATGGTTTTTTTGTTGGTCTGCGCCATGTATTCGATGACGAGTTCGTTCTCGTCGGTGAACGTATAGACCACCGTCACCTTCATTTCGCCCGTGTAGCCTTCTTCTCCGTAAGGACTCACATACTTCAGAACGAGCGTCTTGTCGTTCATTTGCAGGGCTTCCCACACCTTCGCGTTCCATCCGGCACGACCACCATGCAGCGAGTTCGGACCGTTGTTGATGGCCAGTTCATACTGCTTACCGTTCAGTTGGAAGCGGCCTTTCGCAATGCGGTTGCCATAGCGTCCGATGAGCGTCGAAAGATAAGGCTCGGGGCTATTGATGACACTTTGGATGTTGTCGTGTCCTTGAATCACGTTGGCATGTTTGCCGTTGCGGTCGGGAACCATGATGGCGACAAGCGCTCCGCCGTAGTTGGTGACGGCAACTTCGTTGCCTTGACTGTTCTTTAAAATGTAAAGATCGGTTTGCTTACCGTTCACTGTGGTCTGGAAGTCTTCGCGCTTCAGACCACAGAGATTCGCTGTTTCTGTTGTCTTCATCATAACGTCTGGTTTTAGTTGTTAATGATAGTTTCTGCAAAGTAAGCAAAAAAAATCGACAATTGCAAGCATATCGGTCAAAAATGTCTTTTATGTGACGTTAAAAACTCTTAAAATCGAAAAAATGGGCATTTTCGGGCGAACGATTCTACACATTATTATATAAAAAAAGCCCGACGCAATCGCATCGGGCATTTTCGTATATCGACTTTTAGAAAAGCGATTTTTTAGAAGAACAGATAGCGGTTGTCTTCCACTTTTGCTTTCTGGTAGAGGTCGCCCATGAATCCGCTGGCGAACTGCATGACGCGCTGGCGGAGTTTGGCTTCTTGTTCCTTGGCATTGAAAGCCTCGGCATGGCTGTGGCGGTCGGTCACTTGGAAGAGATAGACGCCGGCATTGCCTTTCACTGGAGCCTTCGAGAACTCGCCTTTGGCTGTACCTGCGACGGCACCGCTCAGAGCGGGCTCGCTGGCACCACTCGACGCGATGAACACGGGAGCGGCAAACGTAATCTGGCTCACGGAATCAACCACGGCACCCTTGGCCTTCGCGTCGGCAATCGACTTCACGCCCTGTGCCTTTTCCATCAGTTGAGCGGCTTTCTTGTCGCGAATAACTTCTGCCTTCACGAACTCTTTGACCTGCGGGTCGTCGAACGAACGGTTTCCAGCCTTGTGAATCTTGTCGAGCACGACCACGAGCAGGTGGTTGTTGTCGCCACACTCGTACATCGGCGAGATTTCGCCTTCCTTCGCCTCGAAGAGCCACTTCAGCGCGTCGCGAGTGCCACGAATGTTGGCGAGATAGTGCTCGGCGGTGGTGATGTCGTTGCGGGTCTGCACCTGATAGCCGTTCTTCTGAGCGTTGTTGACGAGGTCTTCGCCTTTCTGGTTAGCGCTCACGAAGGAACTGAACTTGTTGTAAGCCGTCGAATAGGTGTCTTTCGAGAAGTCGATGGTCTTCTTGACGACAGCGGCGGTGTATTTCGTGATGAAATTCTTGCGGTTGAGAACCTGAACGATGATGTTGCCCTGCGACAGTTCGATGTTGCGAAGTTCGTTGGCGGCCATCGTGTTCAGTTGATTCAGAAGGCTCTTCGTGTCAGCGTCCATCGTCGGAGCGAGCTGATATTCACGGGTTGTGAGCCACATCTTGTCGGCTGTCTGACCATATTTCTTGGCCAAAACGTCAAATTCGGCACCAGCCTTCAGAGCCGTGTAAATCGAGTCGGCACGCTTGCGAGCATCTTCAATCGACGTTCCACCAACCTGAATGCGACGATATTCAACCGAGTCGGGCAACTGCGTCTTGGCGACGAGTTTGATGAGGTTGAGCGTGTTGTCGGCCTTGCTTTCCATCGGGCCATAGACGCTACCAACTGCCATCGAGTCGAGTTTCTGCGCGATGTCCATGGGGAATGCGGAAGAGGCGACGGGCAGGCCGAGATACGGCATCAGCGAAGTGCTCTTGCGGACGACTTCCGTCGGATCGGCTACCTCGGTGAGTTGCTTCTGATAGTCGGCGAAGAGTTTCTGAATTTCAGCACGGTCTTGTGTCGAGGGCAGAACCTCAACGTCCACGAATTTCACGTCGCGGCTCTCGACCGGCTGCAAGAAACGAGCCTTCAGTTCGTCGTATTTGGCTTTCAGTTCGCTTTCGCTCACTTCAATTTTGCTGTCTTCGATGCTGCTGTAGGGGAACACAGCCAGTTCAACGTGGCTTTCCTCGCTCTCGGCGTCGAATGCCATCTTCGCCTCGACGGGGTTCGAGAGCAGACAGTTGGCGAACAGAGCCTGGTATTTCTGCTGAAGAACCTGCTGACGAAGGGTCTTTTCGATGAAAGTCCAGTAGCGATACACCGACTGATACTGCTGAGCCAACTGCGGGTTGGTAGCCTGCTGCTGCTTGTACTCAGCGAGGAACTGCTGCAGGGCATTCGCGTCGAAACGACCCGTCTGCTGGTTCACGAACGGCGTGCTGAGGAGCATCTGGTTCGTGCCTTCCTTCAAAATGTTCTGCACTTCCTCGTCGGTGACGGTCAGACCGAGTTTCTTGGCCTCGTTTTCGATCAGACGATTCTGAACGAGGGTCTGCCAAACGGCGTCCTTCACCTGATTGAGCTGTTGCTCGTTGAGGTTTTCCTGTCCTTGCTGCATTTTGATGACTTCCTGATACTCGTCGAGGAGTTTCTGGAAGTCCTGCACGCTGACTTTTTCACCCAAAACTTGACCAACTTGCTGACGCTGGTCGTTACGTGTGGTTTCGCAAGAGCGAACCGCTTCTTCGGCAATGAATGCGAAGAGTGCCAGTGCAATCGCGCCTACGAGCACCGGACCCCAACTTCTGATTTTTCCAATTGCTGCCATTTTTTTACTTTGTTTTTTATTGATTTTTATTTATTGTCTTCAAAAAAGCGCACAAAGTTACGAAAAAAGTCTGAAACGACGGAATTTTTCGGATATTTTTTGGTTTTTCGAGCCGATTTTCCCGATTTTTCCGTGTTCAGAGGCCGATTTTTCAGCCATCTTCCTCGACTTTGAGCTTTACTAACTCGATTTTTGTCATCGTATTTTTGATGATTTTGAACGTGAATTTTCCGATTTTCACTTCCTCGTTGAGTTTCGGGAAACTTTGGTATTCGTGCAGAATCAGTCCCGAGACGGTCATATAGTCGTCGCTTTCGGGCAGTTCGAGGTCGAAAAGTTCATTGACTTTGTCGATTTCGAGACGTGCCGAGAGGACGTATTCGCCGCTTTCGAGATGCTTCGCGACGTATTTCGAATTGTCGTGTTCGTCTTCGATGTCGCCGAAAATCTCCTCAACGATGTCTTCGAGCGAAACGATGCCGCTCGTGCCGCCAAACTCATCGACGACGACGGCCAACGACTTCTTCTGCGCAAGGAAAATCTGCATCAGTTTCTGTGCCATCATCGTTTCGGGCACGAAGGGAATGTCGATTATCGCCTTGCGCCAGTCGGCAGGGTTGCGGAACATTTCCGACGAATGGACGTAGCCTTTGATATGGTCGATGTCGTCGTCATAGACGAGGATTTTCGAGTGGCCGCTCTCGATGAATTTCTGGCGCAGTTCGTCGGCGGTGCTGTCGTTGCCGACGGCGACAATCTCGGTTCGCGGAATCATACAGTCGCGCACGCGGGTTTCACCGAAGTCAAGGGCGTTTTGGAAGATTTTTACTTCGTCGTCGATGTCGTCGTCGTTTTTCGCACTGTCGATACTCGAATGGACGAGGTAGTCGAGGTCCACACGCGAAAATTCGCCTTCTTCGACCTCTTTGTTCATCCGAATCCCAAAAATTCGAAGGAAAATTTTCGACAAAAACGTGGAAAATTTGCTGACGGGCCACAGCAGCACGTAGCACAGATAGGCCGGCACGGCGAAGAAGGCCAAAAGTCGGTTCGGATTGCTTTTGAAAAGCGTTTTCGGCAGAAATTCGCCCGTGAACAGCACGATGAGGGTCGAGAGAATCGTGTCGAGCGTCACGCGGGTGGCATCGTCAAGCGAGGCGAAGAGCGTTCGGTCGAAAAAAGAGGCGAAAAGGATGCCATAGACCACGAGGGCGATGTTGTTGCCGACGAGCATCGTGCTGACGAAACCATTGGGATGGGCGTGGAAGCGCGAGAGAATGCGCTGTGTGAGGTTGCTTTTTCCTGTGTCGATTTCGGCCAAGAGGCGGTTGCTCGACACGAAAGCGATTTCCATTCCCGAGAAAAAGGCGGAAAACACCATACTCACGAGGATTCCAATCAATAAGGGTATGTCTATTTGTCCTTCCATATTCGTTGTTTTTAGCGGGTCGATTTGCGCTGCGGCTGCGACATATCGCGGAATGGCGGTTGGTCGCCAATATCTTCTGATTTTTCGTCGTTCGAACCGTCGAAGTCGCTCTTTTCAAACGTACCTTTCGAGTTCGACACGTAGTAGTGGGTCATTCGGTCGTCGCTGCGGAAATAGGTGCCTTGCAGGGTGCGTTCGGGCGTGACGAGTTTCGAGAAAACGTGCGAGTAGAATTCGTGCTTAACCTCGTCCCAGAAAAGTTGTTCGCTGGTGAAGCGCAGACCGTCTTTCGTCAGGATTCTGACCCGTCCGCGCAGTTCCCAAAGGCGCAATTTGTCGTAATTGTAGGCGGTGTCGCACTGGATGTAGCCCTGCACGTGGAATTTTTCGTCGAATTGGGTCAGAAAAAGACCTTTTTCAAAGATGGAACGCGAGGGATTGACGTTCGGATTGTAGTCCCACTGCTCGGTGACGATGCGATATTTGATGACGCCCGAGTCGGAAATCAGCGCATTCACGCCGTAACTCGTCATCATCGGCACCGAGTCACGCGGATTCACCGCCGGCGCGATGTGCTCGTGCTGCTCTTGACAAGCCACCATCATCGCCAGAAAAGCGACTAAAAAGACGATTCGTTGAGGTTTCATCGCTTCGCACTACTCCACTTTCCACTTGTCGAACCAACGCTCGTTGAACGTCAGGCCGATGTTGATGCGGAACGTGTTTTCCTTGATGAACATTTTGCTTTCCTGCCGCACATACTGCGCACTGATATTCAAGATAGAACGGTTGCTCCAGCCGTCGAAAATTGGGATTCCGAAGCCCAGACTCGCGCTGAGTTCCTTCGGTCCGTCGTGCCCATTTATTTTTAAATAAGGTGTAGCGTAGGCCACGCCCGCGCGATAGCGAACGCGATTGAGGAATTTTCGGCTGTTTTCTGCGGGACAGATTTCCGCGCCAAGCGAGAATTTGTGGCGGTCTTGGTAGATGTTGTCCGCGAGTTGATACGTCGGAACATTGTTGACAACGGTATATTCGGGGAATTTCACGCCGCCCCACTTCTGGAACGAGTAATCGACACCGACCTTCACCTTTCCGCTGTGGTTCCACATCAGTCCGCCGCCGATGGTCATCGGAATTTCCAAGTCGAGTTCGCCGTTTTTCGGATAGGAAATCGTGTCGGAAACTCGCGTCTGCGGATTGTAGGAAATCACCTGACACGTCGGATTTCCACCGATTTTCCTGTTCAGTCCGTAGGTTGCACCGAGCGTCAGACGGTCTTTTTTTGAGAGCCGAGCCGTCAGTTGCAGACCGAAATCGACCTTGAAATTACGAACGTCGGCGGAATATTCTTTCGACAGCGTGTTCACGTAACTGTCGCTGTAGGAATTTTTCACCGTGCGGTCGTAGCCGCCCCAGAGATAGCCTGCGTTGAAACCGAACGCAAAACCCTTAAACGGTTCCCAGCCCATTCCGAGATAGACCTCGTGGATGCCGCCCTTGCCCGTGAACGTGCTCGTGTAATATTCCGAGGAAGTGGCATTGACCTTCTCGGAAACGCTGTAGTCGTAGCCCACATTCGTATAGGGCAATATGCCGAAACTCACGCCGAGGTGCTTCGCAAGGCGGAAACCAGCCACGACATACTCGAAACTGGCATTTTTCGCGTTCAACCGCTTGCCGTTTTCCTCGAAATTCGTCAACTGACCCGACAAACCCACGTCGAAAATGAACGAGAGCGAGTCAATCGCGGCATACGACGCTGGGTTGAGCGCATTCACCTGATTGTGTTCGCGATAGGCGATGCCGACGCCGTTCATACCGCGTCCGACACTACCGGCCCGTTCCGAGATGATGCCCAGTCCGTACTGGCTGTAGGGCGAGTTCGTTCCACTTTGTGCAAAGCCATTCACTGCGGCAGCCAGAGCAAGGATGCCGACTATCATTTTTTTCTTATACATAGTGTCAAAATTCACGTTTTTGTGCCAATTTTCCTTGACATTTCACTAACAGAGTGCAAAATTATTGAAAAAAATCGAGATAAACGCACGAAAAACGAAAATTATAAGTTATTTTTGCATCGTGAAACTTTTTAAAAGGATTTTAAGACTTTATTTTTGCGTTCTGCTGCTCGTTTTTGGTGGCGGCGTGAACGCGTTTGCACAAAATTTTCCCGAGACGAAACTTTCCGCCGAAGAAGCCGCCCACGTCGATTCGACGATTACCATCAGTCTGCTGACTTGTCAGGAAGGTAAAGAATCGTACAGTCTTTACGGTCACACGGCGATTCGCTATCAAAATCGCGAACAGGGCGTCGATGTGGCGGTGAACTACGGAATTTTCGATATGAGTCAGTCGAATTTCGTGCTACGCTTCATTTTCGGGCAAACCGACTATATGATGGGCGTTCAAGATTTCTTTGAATTTTGCCAAACTTACGCCTACGAGCGTCGCGGCATCATCGAGCAGGAGCTGAACCTGCCGCCCGAGGAAAAATTGCGCATCGTCCGAACCATCGAGGAAAACTACAAGCCCGAAAATCGGGAATACCGCTATAACATCTTTTATAATAATTGCACGACGAAGGCGCGTGACGTGATTCTCGGTTCGATGGATGTCACCTACGAGCGGGAAAACAACGGATGGTCGTTCCGACAAATGCTGCATTTATGCACCATCGGGCATTTCTGGACAGAATTGGGCAACGATTTGCTGCTCGGACTCAAGGCCGACGCACCTACCACGAAGAGCGAACAGCAATTCTTGCCGTTCAACTTGAAAGATGACTTTGAAACCGCATTGATTGGCGACTCGATTCCGCTGGTGAAAGAGGAAAATCAAGTCGTTCCGATGTTCTACGACAGCCAAGAAAAGTCAGCATTAAAGAGCATCATCACTGTTTTGCTGATTTTATTCTTGGGCATCGTTTTCTACGTTCTCAGTTGGTATTTCCCTTCAAAATTTAAGTTCATGTGGTGTTTCGAGGCACTGCTGATGTTCGTCATTGGACTCTGCGGCCTCGTTTTGACGGCGATGATTTTCTCACAACACCCGACGGTGAACCTCAATTTGCAGATTCTGATACTCAATCCGCTTGCGCTCATCGGCGTCTATGCCGCCTATAAAGACCGAAATGGCCCTAAAAAGCATTGGTTCTGGCGGTTTTATTCCCTTTGCTTCATCGCCTTTATCGTCGCAGAAATCCTCGCCTATTTCATCGTCGGCCATATCCAAGTTTTCGCGAGCGGTCTCGCGATTTTGGCACCATATTTGTTCAATATAAGAAAAGGTAAAAAGGTAAAAAGGTAAAAAGGTAAAAAGGTAAAAAGGTGAAAAAGTAAAATAGTCAAATAGTCAAATCGTAGAATCGTCCAATGAATAAATATCTCGCCCTCATTGTCGCCCTCATCACGGGCACCGAAGTGCAGGCCATCCAACTTGCGCCGAGGCTCGTCGTCAATATCACCATCGACCAGTTGCGCACCGACTATCTCGAGGCTTTCACGCCGCTCTACAACGCCTCTGGCTTCCGAAAATTGATGAAAGACGGCACCGTGTTCGACGCGGCATCCTATCCGTTCTCGCCCGTCGATCAGGCATCGGCACTGAGCACCATCGCCACTGGCACAACGCCCTACTACCACGGCATCATCGCCAACCGATGGCTCGACAGAAATACGCTGCGACCCGTTTTCAGCGTCGATGACTCGAAGCATTTCGCCTCGCCCCATCGCCTGACCACCTCGACCGTCGGCGACGAATTGAAGGTCAGCACGCAAGGTTCGGCCATCGTTTGGAGCGTCGCCGCCGAGAAAGCCGCTGCCATTTTGTCGGCCGGTCACGCAGCCGACGGCGCCCTTTGGATTGACAGCAACAACAATCGTTGGCGCACCTCGACCTACTATTCCGCCTCGACTCCTGAATGGATTAAGTTAAACTCGAATATAACGCGAGAACTTGCTAAGAATAAACAACTTACGAATGAAGAAGTTGTCGATATGGCTCTGAAGGTCGTCAGTGCAACTGGAATGGGAGCCGACGAAGTGAGCGACATGATGATGGTGACGCTCTCGGCGGCAAATCCCGACGGAATCACGACAGATTGGCAGACCGAAATGGAGAGCGTCTATATGCAACTCGACAACTCGCTTGGAAGGCTCGTGGGCGGCATCGAAAAGGCTGTCGGAAACGAGCGCGTGCTATTCGTCGTGACGAGCACAGGCTACGCCGACGAGCGCGAAAGCGACCTCTCGCAATATCGCATCCCGACGGGCACGTTCTACATCAACCGCACGGCCAACCTGCTCAATATGTTCCTCACCGCGATTTACGGGCAGGGACGCTACGTCGAAACGTGTTTTTCGAACCAGATGTACCTCAACCACAAGCTGATTGAGGAAAAACGCATCAATATGTCGGAATTGCTGCAACGCGCACAGGATTTCCTCGTGCAAAACGCAGGCATCGCCGATGTTTACACGTCGGAGCGGCTTTTGGCAGGCAACAATGACATTCTGAAACTGCGCAACGGCTTCAATCCGAGCCTCAGCGGCGACATCATCATCGAAGTGGCCCCAGGCTGGCGACTTCTGAACGAAGATACCAACGAGTCGTTCACATCGCGCTCGGGCTTCCTGCCCTTCCCCATCATCTTCTTCGGCGCAGGCATCCACAGCAGCCGCATCGCGACACCCGTCACCGTCGATCGCATCGCGCCCACCATCGCCAAAAGCATCCGCATCCGAGCACCCAATGCTTGCTCGACCGAGCCGCTTTTTTAATCGAAAAATCATAAAAAAGTAGCAACGCTGGCAAAAGTACGGAAATATTTTCGTACCTTTGCACCCGCTTTATTATCAATAAGGTGGAAAATCTCAAAATTGTCAAATAGTAAAATCGTAAAATAGTCAAATAACAAGATGAATTTCAACAAATTCCTGAAATCACTGTTCGGCGACAAGTCGGCACGTGATATGCGACTGATTCAGCCGCTGGTCGAGAAAGTCAAAGAGGCATATCCCGCCATCGAAGCCCTCAGCAACGACGAACTTCGTGCCAAAACGAAGGAGATTCAGCAGTATGTGCAGCAGTCGGCAAAGGCCCAGAAAGACAAAATCGAGGAGTTGAAGGCGACCATCGAAGACACACCGCTCGACGAGCGCGAGGCCATCTTCAACCAAATCGACAAATTAGACAAAGAGGCACTCGAAATCTACGAGAAAGCCCTCAATGAAGTGATGCCCGTCGCCTTCAGCATTGTGAAGGAAACGGCTCGACGCTTCGCCCAAAACGAAGAAACCATCGTCACCGCGACCGATTTCGACCGCGACCTTGCGGCCAATCCCGCGAAAGACTTCATCACCATCGACGGCGACAAAGCCATCTACCACAACCACTGGACGGCAGGCGGCAACGACCTGAAATGGGAGATGATTCACTACGACGTGCAATTGTTCGGCGGTATTGCCCTGCATCAAGGAAAAATCGCAGAAATGGCGACGGGTGAAGGTAAAACGCTGGTGGCGACGCTGCCCGTGTTCCTCAACGCACTGACGGGCAACGGCGTTCACGTCGTCACGGTGAACGACTATCTGGCCAAGCGTGACTCGGAATGGATGGGACCGCTCTACGAGTTCCACGGCCTCAGCGTCGATTGCATCGACAAGCATCAGCCCAATTCCGATGCGCGTCGTCGTGCCTACAATGCCGACATCACCTTCGGAACGAACAACGAGTTCGGTTTCGACTATCTGCGCGACAATATGGCTTCGTCGCCCCACGACCTCGTGCAACGCGCCCACAACTATGCCATCGTCGATGAGGTGGACTCGGTGTTGGTCGATGATGCCCGTACGCCGTTGATCATCAGCGGTCCCGTGCCGAAGGGCGACGACCAGATGTTCGAGGAATATCAGCCGCTCGTCGAAAAACTCGTGGGTGTGCAGCGCCAATTGGCAACTCAGTATCTTGCCGAGGCCAAGTCGCTCATCGGCAAGGGCCAGACACTGATGGAGCAAGGTCAGAAAAAGGAAGGTCAGGAGGCGCTCGACGCTGGTTTCCTCTCGCTCTACCGCTCTTACAAGTGCTTGCCGAAGAACAAGCCGCTCATCAAATATCTTTCCGAGGAAGGCATCAAGTCCGGTATGTTGAAAACCGAGGAAATCTATATGGAAAACAACAACCGACGGATGCCCGAGGCCATCGAACCGCTTTATTTCGTGGTCGAGGAAAAACTCAATTCCTGCGAACTGACCGACAAGGGTACCGAATGGCTCGCCAAGCAGGTGAACGACCGCGATTTGTTCGTGTTGCCCGACATCACCTCGCAACTTTCCGCTCTCGAAGCCGACACTTCGCTCACCGAGGAACAGCGCGTCGATAAGAAAGACGATATGCTGAACCACTACGCTGTGCAGTCGGAGCGCGTTCACACGATTCGCCAACTGCTCAAGGCTTATTGTATGTTTAACAAGGACGACGAATATGTCGTCATCAACGGCGAAGTGAAGATTGTCGATGAGCAGACAGGCCGTATCATGGAGGGTCGCCGCTGGAG
>CACYQZ010000041.1 GCA_902776665.1 uncultured Prevotellaceae bacterium | reverse complement strand
CGAGGCCGCCGAAATTTGGAAGAAACACGTGCCCGAAGACCATATCATTAACGGCAACAAGCACGATAATTTCTGGGAAATGGGCGACACGGGTCCCTGTGGTCCGTGCTCGGAAATCCATGTCGATTCGCGTCCCGAGGCCGAGCGCAAAGCCTCTGGCATCAGTGGTCGCGACCTTGTGAACAAAGACGACCCGCAGGTCATCGAAATTTGGAATTTGGTGTTTATGCAGTACAACCGCAAGGCCGACGGTAGCCTCGAAAAACTCGCGATGAACGTCATCGACACGGGTATGGGCTTCGAGCGCCTCGTGCGCATGTTACAGGGCAAGCACTCGAACTACGACACCGACGTCTTCCAGCCGATTATCAAGGCCGAGGAGCAGATTACGGGACTTTCTTATTCGAGGAGCGAGGAGCGAGGAGCGAGGAGCGAAGACAATTCACAACAAATTGACGTTGCCATGCGCGTGTGTGCCGACCACCTGCGTGCCGTCGCCTTCTCGATTGCCGACGGACAACTGCCCGGAAATGCGAAGGCAGGCTATGTGATTCGTCGAATTTTGCGCCGTGCCGTGCGCTATGCCTATACTTTCCTCGGTCAGAAAGAGGCATTTTTGTACAAATTGCTGCCCGTGCTCGTCGATGAGATGGGCGACGCCTTCCCCGAACTGAAAGCACAGCAGACACTCATCGGAAAGGTCATCAAGGAAGAGGAAGATTCCTTCCTGCGCACGCTCGACAAGGGAATTGCCTTGCTCGACAAGGCGATGGAGGAGATGAGTAGTAAAGGGAGTAAGGAGTTGAGTGGCGTGGAGGCTTTCCGCCTGTTCGACACCTACGGTTTCCCCCTCGACCTGACCGAACTGATTTGCCGCGAAAACGGTTTTACGGTGAACGAAGCGGAGTTCGATGCCGAAATGCAGAAGCAAAAAGACCGCGCCCGCAATGCAGCACAGGTCGAAAATAGCGACTGGACGGAACTGATGGCCGGCGAACAGCAATTCGTTGGCTACGACTATACCGAATACACCTGCCACATTCTTCGTTACAGAAAAGTGACGCAGAAGAAAAACGAACACTACGAACTCGTGCTCGACAACACGCCGTTCTACGGTGAAATGGGCGGACAGGTCGGCGACCAGGGCGTTCTCGTCAACGAAAACGAGACCATCGACGTCATCACCACCAAGCGCGAAAACAACCAGAGCGTCCACATCGTGAAGCAGTTGCCGAAAGACCCGACGGCGGAATTCATGGCCTGCGTCGATGTCGATGCACGACGCGCCATCGAGTCGAACCACACCTGCACCCACTTGCTCGACACGGCACTGCGCGAGGTGCTCGGCACGCACGTGGAACAGCGCGGCTCGCTCGTCACCGCCGACGGATTGCGCTTCGACTTCTCCCATTTCGAGAAAGTTACGCCCGAGCAGTTGCGCGAAGTGGAGCATTTCGTCAATGAGAAAATTCGCCAGAACATTCCGTTGGAGGAATTCCGCGACTGCCCCATCGAAGAAGCCAAGGAGATGGGTGCCATCGCACTTTTCGGTGAGAAATATGGCGACAGAGTGCGCGTCGTGAAATTCGGTGACTCCGTGGAATTCTGCGGTGGCTGCCATGCCAAGGCAACGGGCCAACTCGGTATGGTTCGCATCACGAGCGAGAGCAGCATCGCCGCCGGCATCCGCCGTATTGAAGCCATCACGGGCAAGGAAGTGGAAGCCATGTGCGACATGATGCAGGACTTCATGACCGACTTGCGTTCCTTGTTGAACAACGCACCCGACCTGATGGCGACCGTGCGCAAGGCCATCGCAGAGAACAAGGAATTGCAAAACCAAGTGGGCGAGTTCCGCTCGATGAAGGCAAAGGAATTGAAGCAGAAACTGGTGGAAAAAGCCAAGGAAATGAACGGCGTGAAAGTCATTTCCGGCATCTTGCCGCTCGACGCACAAAGCGTCAAGGACATCGTATTCCAGTTGCGCAATCAGTTCCCCGAACACCTGCTCGTGGCCATTGGCTGCGCCGAGAACGACAAGCCGACCCTCACCGTTTCGCTGAGCGACGACATCGTGGCCGGCGGAAAAAGTGCCGGACAGATTGTGCGCGAGGCAGCCAAACTGATTCAGGGTGGTGGCGGCGGTCAGGCCCATTTCGCCACTGCCGGCGGTAAAAATGCAGACGGACTGGCTGCAGCCATCGAAAAAGTCATTGAACTAACTTTTTAATAACCTTTTAAGACATTGAACAATATGGAAATCAACATCATTAACGGTGAAAACATCATCGTAGAGTTCTCCGGACGTCTTGACACGTCGGAGGCTCCCAAAGCCAAAGAGGCTCTTGCCGACATCATTCAAGAGAAAAACGATGTCGTGTTCGATTGCAATGAGCTTGAATACATTTCCAGTTCGGGACTTCGCATCTTCCTGGAAGCTCAAAAGTCTCTGAATGCCACTGGCGGAACGCTGAAAGTCATCAATGTTCAGCCTTCTGTCCAAAGCGTGTTCGACATGACGGGATTCTCTATTTTCCTCGACCTCAACGCCTAAAAATCCGAAAAAAATGACACAGCGTATTGACATCCATGCCAAAGGCTTGGGGAAATGGATTTTGTCATTCTGCCTTTTGGCTTTCCTGCCCCTGACGGCCTCGGCCATCGACATCAAGTTGAAAAAAGACCGCGTGGTGGTCGATGACATTTGCTACACGGTGAATGCGAAGAAGGAAACGGCGGTAGTCGTCAAAAAGGGCGAGCCCTACCTCGGCGACATCGTCATTCCCGAGAAAATCGAAGTGGATAGCCTGACGTTTTTCGTCGAGGAAATCGCTGCCGGAGCCTTTGAAAAGTCGTCGGGCGTGACCTCGGTCGTCGTTCCGAAGGGTGTCCGAAAAATCGGTGCACGAGCCTTCGCCGAATGTTCGAGCCTGACCACCATCGAACTGCCGAAAGGTCTTGAGGAACTGCCAGCACAGATGTTCGCCGACTGCGCCAGCTTGACAGAAATCACGCTGCCTTCGACGGTTAAGAAAATGGGTTCGGGCGTGTTCAAGGACTGCAAATCGCTTGCGGGAATCGAACTTCCGAGTGGCATTTCTGCCCTTCCCCGAGGTGCTTTCGAGGGTTGCAGCCATCTCCAGGAAGTGGCGCTGCCAACGGGCTTGACCAGCATCGGCAACGACGCTTTCGCCGACTGCGCGAGTTTGGAGCGCATCGACATTCCGACGGGTGTGAAAACCATCGGCGACGAGGCGTTCAAGGGTTGCAGCGGCCTGAAAAGTTTCGATTTTCCGAATGGTGTCACGAAAATTGAGAGTGGTGTGCTCGAAAATTGCACGTCGTTGGAGGAAATTCACCTGCCCAACAGCGTCAGCGAGATTGGTAGCGAGGCGTTTCGCGGCTGTTCGCTAATTGACAGCCTCAGCCTGCCCAACAGCGTGACGAAAATCGGTTCGGCAGCCTTCCGCGATTGCAGCAATTTGCAAAAAATCAACCTTCCGAACGGTTTGACATCGCTTTCGGGCGACCTGTTTCGCGGTTGCGTCAATCTGCACAATATCACGTTCCCGAATGGTCTGAAATCGATTGGTGGTTCGGCCTTCGAGGGTTGTACGAGCCTCGAAAAAATCACGCTGCCGACGGCCTTAAAGGAAATCGGCGGCTCGGCATTCGACAAGTGTAATAATTTGTTGGAAATCAATGTGTTAAGTGCGACACCGCCGAAAATTGCAGGCAGTACGTTTGGAAAAACGACCTATCGCTCGGCCATTGTCAATATCAAAAAAGGCTCGATTGGCAACTTCCATCTGAACAAGCAGTGGGGTAAGTTCCTCGACATTATGGAGAAGTGATTTTCGAGGAGTGATTTTCGTGGAGTGTGAAGTGTGAAATTATTCGGCTTCGACTTGATTTTTCGGCCAATTCACGAGAAATAACTGTTCGGTGGCTCGCGTGAAAGCGGTGTAGAGCCAATGGATGTAGTCGGGCGTGAGCATTTCCTCGGTCATATATCCCTGATCGACATAGACGTGCGCCCACTGACCGCCCTGTGCCTTGTGGCAGGTCACGGCATAGCCGTATTTCACCTGCAAAGCACTGTAATAAACGTCTTCTTGCAACATTTTCAGCCGCTTCGACTTCGGTCGCACATCGGCATAATCCTCTAAAACGCGGTCGTAGAGTTGGCGATTTTGCTCGGCTGTGAGCGCTGGAGCCTCGCTTTGCAGGGCATCGAGCAGCACCATCGACTGCCATTCGGCATCGTCGTAGTCGGGAAAGCGCAGCAACACCTCGGCAAAGCGAAAACCGTGCATCTCGTGGATGTTTCTGACGCGACAAACCACCGCGTGGTCGCCGTTGGCAATGAAATCCAACTCCGTTTCCGTCTCTTTACTCCCCGACTCCATTACTCCCAATTTCAAATACTTATTCCTCACCACCATCAGCAAATCGCCCGTTGTCAGTTCCTCCTCGCGACCGAGAATCGTGTTGCGAATGCCCGTGTTATAGGCATTTGCACGTTTGTTCGACCGCGTGACAACAATTGTTTCGTCCATCCCGACCGCGCCGTAACTCGACGCCAACGACTCGATGAGTTCGTCGCCACGCACGATTCGAATGTCGGCAAAACCGTTGAATTGAACCTGCGGAAGCGTGTCAAAACCGTCGAAATTTCGGATTTTCGTCGCATTCCAAAGGATTCCGCTGTCTTGACTCTGCCGCATCACCTCCGACATATCCGCCTCATAAACCGTCATTCCGTAGCCGCGCATCACGTCGCCGTCGAGCGCAGGAGCCTCGTTTTCGCCCACGGGTGGCAACTGCGCAGGGTCGCCGATGAGCAACAGCCGACAATGCCGACCTTCATAGACGAAACTCATCAGGTCGTCGAGCAAACTATTCGTGCCGAAAACGCCCAAACCACCGCCCACACCGCTGATCATCGAGGCTTCATCGACCAGAAAAAGCGTGTTGGAATGGGCATTGAAGGCCAACGAAAAACCACCTTCGACACTTTTCCGACGGTAGATTTTCCGATGAATCGTTGAGGCTTTCTGACCGCTGTTCAGCGAAAAAACTTTTGCCGCCCGACCCGTCGGGGCCAACAGCACCGTTTTCACACCCAATCGTCCAAGCACACCGATGAGCGCACCGGCCAAAGTCGTTTTTCCCGTGCCTGCCGAACCGCGCAGAATCATCAGCGAACGGTCGGAACGGTCGGCCATAAACGCCGCGAAACACTCCAAAGCACCGTGCTGTTCGGCAGTCGGCTCGTAACCGAACTGCTGTTCCACCAGTCTGACAAAATCGGCTGAAGTCATTGGAAAATTAGCTGAAAAACTATCTGAAAAGGGTGAAATTCACACTACCATAAACTCGATGGTCGATGGCTCGCGGATGTTGCGAAAAATCGTGGTTTTTACCGTGCTCAAGCACGAAAATGCCACCTTCCGCCAA
Organism: uncultured Prevotellaceae bacterium; assembly: GCA_902776665.1. GTDB lineage: Bacteria > Bacteroidota > Bacteroidia > Bacteroidales > Bacteroidaceae > Prevotella. Next base: position 9,610 of record CACYQZ010000041.1, on the reverse strand, counting down.
CAAATCGTGCTCGAAAATCAGGTCGGGAATCGTCGCGAGCGTCGCCAACTGATAGGGTGGGTCGGCGAAAATCAGGTCGAACTGCCGTTGTGTGGTTTTGATGAAGCGAAAAACGTCTTTGCGAACGATGACGTGCCCCTCGGCCTGGAGTTTTTGTGTGCAATTTTTGATGAACTGCACGTGCTCGGCATCCATTTCGACGCTCACGACTGGGTTGCAGCCTCTCGACAGCATTTCAAACGAGATGCTGCCCGTTCCGGAAAACAGGTCGAGCGCACTGATGCCGTCGAAATCGATGTAGCCGTTGAGTACGTTGAAGAGGTTTTCCTTCGCAAAATCGGTCGTCGGACGCGCCTTGAACGTGCGCGGAATGTCGAAATGGCGACCTTTGTAAATTCCAGTGACAATGCGCATAATGGTCAGTCTTCAAAAAGGATTTTCAGGTCGAAAGGCAGGTTGCTTGCGCTCGTTTCCGAAGTTTCGGGCGTGTGAACATTCTTGACATAGCGGCGCAGCGTTTCCATCAGTGTGTCGCGGTCGTTTTGCGCGTCGGCAGTGGCGACGGTTTCGGTGTCGAAAACGAGGTGAATCTCGTCGTTTAGCGCGTCAAAACCGAGTTGTTTCCACACGGCCAGCAGGAAATAGACCGCGTCGCGGCTGTTGCTGACCTCGTAGGCGTTGCTGAAGCGGAAACGACCCATATCGAAGCAGAAAATTTCCAGTCGTTTGTCGTGCAGATAGGCGAAGAGTTTGCGTTGCGTACCCGTGAAATTCTGGGCGTAGAAATGGTTCCAAACCGCTTGCATCAAGTGCTGATAGCGCACCTCCGTGAAATGGTCGCCGATGACGAGTCGCAGGTCGCTGTTCATCTTGAAAATGGCCACGGCATTGAGTTTTTCCAACTCGCTGTGAACGATTCGCGTCTGTTCCACGCCCATCGTTTTTTCGCCTGCGAACGTGTGCTGATAGAGCGTTTCGGCCTGTTTCTCGTCGAATTCGCCACTCGGAACGAGCAACACTGGCGCATCGACAATGACCTGTGCCTGCTCGATGTCACGACCGAGCAACGGACTTTTTTGGAATGCCTCGCGCAGATTCGCCGACAGCGACATATTGCTTCGCAAAACGTAGGGTTCAAAGGCGATTCCGCCCTCTTTCGAAGGGTCGGCAACGGCAAACGACAGTGCGTTTTGTCCGATTCGGATGATGATGGTTGGGTTGTATTGATTCATTTTTCGTTTTTATTTTGCAAAGGTATGAAAAAATCGTGATTTTTTCGTGAAAACTTGCATTTTTTTGAGATTTACAACAACGGCGAAAGCAGTCTGAGCATCGATTCCCAAAGGCGATGGAGGAAAGGTCGCTTTTGCATTTGAAGATAACTTTCGAAGTCGCTGCAATGCTTCAAGTCGTCGAGGAACACCTGCTTGAAACGACGGGCGACATCGCTGTCGTAGAAGAAAAGATTGGCCTCGAAATTGTGTTCAAACGAGCGGAAGTCGATGTTCGTAGAGCCGCACGAACACACGCTGTCGTCGGCGACGAGCAGTTTCGAGTGGTTGAAACTGCCTTCGTAGAACACAATCGTCACACCCGACTCGACGACCTCCATCAGATACGACCGCGACGCCCATTCCACGACATAGGTGTCGGTTTCGCGAGGCACCATCAGCCGCACATCCACGCCACTCTGCGCCGCCGTGCGCATCGCCGAGAGAATCGTCTCGGTGGGCAGGAAATAGGGCGTTTCCATATAAACATAGTCGCGGGCTTGCAGCAGAATGCGCACGTAGCCCTGCATCAGCACGGGATATTCGCTGACGGGACTGCTCGTCACCAACTGCGCTGGAATACCCTCGAACGTCGGCTGTATCGGTGGTTCAGGAAAATCGTCTTTTTCGCGGTCGGAATCGTTCACGCAGAACTTCCAATCGGTGAGGAAACAGTGGCGCATCGCCTCGATAATGTCGCCTCGGACGCGCAGATGGGTGTCGCGCCACTCCTTCACATATCGCATCGCGATGTTCATTCCGCCGATGAACGCCACTTCGTCGTCGATGATGCAGAGTTTTCGGTGGTTTCGGTAGTTGATTCGGCTCGTCAGGGCAGGGAAGCGCACGGGCATAAAGGCTTGAACGTCGATGCTGCGACTTTTCATCTGCTCGTAGAACGCCGTCGGCACGCGCCAACAGCCCACATCGTCGTAAATCAGGCGCACTTCCACGCCTCGGGCGGCGCAGTCGGCCAGCGCGTCGGCCACCAATCGACCCAGTGGGTCGTCGTCGAAGATGAACGTGATGAGATAGACGTGGTGGCGGGCTTTGCCAAGTGCCTCGAAAAGCCCTAAGTAATAGTCGTAGCCATTGGTGTAAATCGCCACATCGTCGGTGTTGAGGGGAATGGCGTTGTTTTGCGTCAGAAATTGGCGCATCAGCCGCCCATGGCTGTCGAGCAGTTTCGTGTCGAGTTGGTCGGCGTAACTCGGCAGGGCGTTCCACGACAAATTGTCGATGGTTTTTCCACTGATTCGTCGTTCTTTTCGGGTGTTTTGACCGAAGAAAATATAAAGAATCAGACCCACGACCGGCAAGAAAATCAGCACCAGAATCCACGCGATGGCCTTCGACGGCTGCCGGTTTTCGAGCAGCACCGTCACCATCGTTCCCACGACCAGCAGGGCGTAGAGCGCGAGGAAAATCCAGTACCAGAGGGTCATTGTCATATTTCGTTCGGTTTATACCATAATATTACTGCCGATTTTTCGTGCCAATTCGTTGCGGAACTCCGATTTTTCCTTGAATTCGGTCATCAGTTCGCGCAGTCGGGTTTCGTCGCTGCCGACCGAGGCGATTTCGGCCTTGATTTCGCGCAGGCGACGGTCGAGGTAATCGACGCGGAAGTCGAGCAGCAGGTGCAGCGTGCGCTGTCTAATTTCCTCGATGTCGGGCTCTTTCGCCTCCGATTTCTGATTGCGCAGGTCGCTCAGCGGAACGGCGAAACGGCTGATTTCAATCTCGTCGTGGTTGATGAAATAGCGTTCTGCCGTCCAGTTGGGGTCGTGGCTGTGGGCGACGGCTTCGTCGAGGATTTTTTTGTAGAGTGGATTATCGAAAGAAAGGTTGTCGTCGGCGAGGTTGAGATGGACAAACTGCGCCACGTTCAACATCATCGAATTTCCGTTTTCGTCCTCGATGTCTTCGAAAATCACCATTTCGCCGTGTTTGACAATCAGTTCGGCCAATAGTCGCTCGACGGTTTTCTCTTCTCTCGAAACTGGTTTCCCGACCAACGAAGCCGGCGGGTTTACCGTGGGCGCGTCATCAGATGGATTTGGGTTGTCGGTGGTGGCTGTGGAAGCCTCTGGACGACGACCTCCGCGCTCGCGAATCAGGTTGTTCATCTGGTTGATGAGCGTGGCTTCGGCGATGCCCATCCGCTGCGAACAGTCGTGCAGATAAGTGTCGCGCAGAATCGGATTGACCACCATCGAAATGCTTTGCACAATCGAGTTGATGGCCTCGGCTCGCTTCTGCGGGTCGCGTTCGTTGCGCAGCAACAGGTCCGTTTTAAACTGGATGAAATCTTTTTGATGACTGTCGATGTACTGCTTGAATTCCGCCGCCGTCGTTTTCCTTGCAAACGAATCGGGGTCGTCGCCCTCGGGGAAGAGCAAAACGCGCAGGTTCATACCCTCCGAGAGCAGCATATCGGTACCGCGCAGGGCGGCGTGGATGCCGGCCTCGTCGCCGTCGTAGAGCAAAACGATGTTCGACGTGAAGCGGTGCAGAATGTTGATTTGATGGTAGGACAGCGCCGTGCCCGAGTTCGCCACGACATTTTCAATGCCTGCCTGATGCATCGCGATGACGTCGGTGTAGCCCTCGACCATATAGACGCAATCCTCTTTCGCAATGGCGCGTTTCGCCTGATAGAGTCCATAGAGTTCGCGGTCTTTGTGGAAAATTTCCGAGTCGGTCGAATTGACGTATTTCTGTTGGATTCCCTTCGTTGCCGCGTCGAGTTTCCGTCCGCCGAAGCCCACGACCTTGCCTGAAACGCCAATCCACGGGAAAATCACGCGCCCGGCATAGCGGTCGATGAGTTCGCCGCGCTCGTTTTTGTAGCAAATGCCCACTTTTTCAATCAATTCAGCCTTGTAGCCCTTTTTTAGGGCGGTTTTGGCGAATGCGAAACGGTCGTTGAGGTCGAAACCGAGTTGGAATTTCGCGATGATGTCGTCGCGAATGCCTCGACTGCGGAAATATTGCAGTCCGATGGCCTGACCGTCGGGGTGGTTGTGAAGCATATCGGCGAAATATTGCATCGCAAATTCGTTGATGATGAACATCGCCTCGCGTGTGCTCTGCTCCTCTTTTTCCTCGTTGGTCAGTTCGCGTTCGACAATTTCGATGTGGTATTTATTCGCCAGCCAGCGCAGTGCCTCGGGATAGGTCATCTGCTCGTGTTCCATCACGAAACTGACGGGATTTCCACCCTTTCCACAACCGAAACAATGGCACGTTCCACGCGCCGGCGACACCATAAACGACGGTGTTTTCTCGTTGTGGAATGGGCACAAACCCTTGTAGTTCGCACCGCTTTTCTTCAGCGTCACAAACTCCGAAACCACCTCGACAATGTCGGCAGTCTCCTTGATTTTTTCTACGGTTTGTCGGTCAATCATCCTTTTTTCGTCGAAATTCAGCCACAAAGTTAATGCAAATGACGGACAAATACGAAAAAATGCGAATAAAATTTGGATTTTTCGAGTAGAAGCCGTAACTTTGAACCAAAATTTAACAAAATCTGAAACGATATGAAAAAACTTTTTCTGACGACCATCGCCCTGCTGACGGGCATCGCGACCTTTGCCCAAGGCGAAGATTTTACGAAATTTGTCAATCCGCGCATCGGAACGGGCGGCCACGGCCACGTTTTTCTCGGTGCGAATGTGCCGTTTGGCTACATTCAACTCGGTCCGACGCAGCCGACACGCGGCTGGGACTGGTGTTCGGGCTACCACCACAGCGATTCGGTGCTCATCGGTTTTGGCCATCAGCACCTCAGTGGCACGGGCATCGGCGACCTCGGCGACATTGCCCTGCTACCCATTCCTAAAATGTGCCTGAAAAATTGCTGTCAGAAGCAATTCCAACGTCCGCAAGTGCCGTTCAACCACGCTTCCGAGACGGTCAGTCCGGGTTATTATGCCGTGAAACTCGGCAATCCCAACGTCCTTGTCGAACTCACGGCCACGAAGCGCGTGGGAATGCATCGCTACACGTTTGGCGCCGACCAGTCGGAAGCCCAGATGATGCTCGATTTGCGGCAGGGAATCGGTTGGGACAACGTCCGCAACTGCCAGATGACGCAGGAATCGCCGACCGTCGTGAGCGGCTATCGGTTCAGCCGAGGCTGGGCCCGCGACCAGAAAAACTTTTTTGTGGCAGAATTTTCGCGACCTGTCGAATTGACGAAAGTCGATGGCGACACCACGGGCATTCTGACCATCAAAGACATCGCCGAACCGCTGTTGGTGAAAGTGGCGTTGTCGGCGGTGAGCGTCGAGAATGCGAAGAAAAATCTGCAGGCAGAACTGCCCGATTGGAATTTCCCGAAAACCGTCGCTGCAGCGCGGAAAGCGTGGAACGATGAACTGTCGAAAATCAAAATCAAAGCTTCGTCCGACATCCCAACTATTTTCTACACCGCCCTCTACCACTCGATGATTGCACCCTCGGTGTTCAACGATGTGAATGGCGAATATCGCGGTGCCGACGGAAAAGTTCACAAGGGCAACTTCACGAATTACACCACGCTGTCGCTCTGGGACACCTATCGCGCCGCCCATCCGCTGCAAACGCTCATCCATCCCGAAAAACAGACCGACATCGCGCAGACCTTCCTGCACATTTTCCAAGAACAGGGAAAACTGCCCGTGTGGCACCTGATGGGCAACGAAACCGACTGTATGGTGGGCAATCCAGCCATTCCCGTGCTCGCCGACCTTGTCTTAAAAGGCTATATTCAGGAGTTGGGGAGTAAAGGAGTAAAGGAGTTGAGCATCGAAAAGGCTTACGAGGCGATGAAAACGTCGGCAATGCTCGACGAGCGCGGTATGGATCTGCTGAAAAAATACGGCTATCTGCCTTTCGACCTCGACAAAACCCACGAAACCGTGGCGAAAGGACTTGAATATGCCTTGGCAGACTGGTGCGTGGCGCAAGTGGCGAAAAAACTCGGCAAAAAGGCTGATTACCAGTACTTTATGAACCGCAGCAAACTCTATCAGAAGCATTTCGACCCCGCCGACCGCTTCATCAAGGGACTTTCCTCGACAGGCGAGCGGCGCAAGCCCTTCAACCCCTTCAGTTCGACCCATCGCGAAGACGATTTTACGGAGGGCAACTCTTGGCAATACACGTGGCTCGTGCCCCACGACGTTCACGGACTCGTGAAAATGTTTGGCAATGAACAGAAATTCGTCGAGAAGTTCGACTCGCTCTTCATCGTCGAAGGCGACCTCGGCGAAAATGCCTCGCCCGACATCAGCGGCCTCATCGGTCAGTATGCCCACGGCAACGAGCCCTCGCACCACATTCTCTATATGTACAACTACGTCGGACAGCCGTGGAAGGGCGCGAAACTGCTGCGCCAGACGATGCGCGAGATGTACGCCAACGACTTCGACGGCCTTTCGGGCAACGAGGACGTCGGTCAGATGTCGGCGTGGTACATCCTCTCGGCGATGGGACTCTATCAGGTTGAGCCCGCCGGCGGAAAATACTGTATCGGTTCGCCCGTCATCGACGAGGCCGCCATCAACGTCGGCAACGGCAAGACGTTCACCGTTAAAGCCACGAACAACTCCGCCGAAAACATCTACGTGCAACGTGCCCTGCTCAACGGCAAACCCTACACGAAGTCCTACATTTTCTTCGATGACATCCGTCGCGGTGGCACCCTCGAACTCGTGATGGGACCGCAGCCCAGCGATTTCGGCACGAAAAAGAAGGATCGGCCGTAAGAATCTTTCGAAAATCGAAAAAAACGACATCAAAACAGGGCGGAAATCGCTTTTTTGCGAGTTTCCGCCCTGAACTTCACTTCAATACCATTAATTCTTACTCCCACGTAATTTTCAAAGACACGGGATAATCATAAAGGCTATCCATTTTTCGTTTTATTATTTAACAATCACTTTTTTCACTGTTCCATCGCTCATGCGAACGATGTTCACGCCTTTTTGCAAATTGTTGATGCGAGTGCCAGACATATCGAATATCTGAGCGTCGCTATCCAAGTTCAGCGTTGCGGAACGGATTCCCGTCGGTCCTTGAATCGTAATCGGCTTGTAGATTTTCGTAGTCTGCCAATAATTCTTGTTGCCCAGCTGCACTGCCACGATTACGGTTTCGCCTTCGCCCGAGCAGTCCAGATATTGCTTGTTGCCAATCTTCAACACCGAGCAAATCGGATTTCCCTCGACCGTGTAAGTCACTTCAAGGCCTGATGAAGCCGTCGCCAGCAGTTCCACTTGGTCGTATTTCTTCACCTCGCTGAAATCCTGCTCCCACGACAACGTCTGATAGGCTTTTTCAATGGTCAGCTTGCCGCTGACATAGTTGAAATCGTAGTTCTCGGCCACGCCGTTGCCAATCGTGATGTCGTAAACGCCCACGTCAGTCGTTGGCGTGGCTACGGTGGAAGCCTTTGGCTTGGAAATCAGCACGCCCTCGTTCTCGTTGTTCACGAAACCCGTGTAACTCACCTCAAACGAAGGGTTTTCCTCGCCGTAGGCACGCGTATAGCTCTTTGCCGACACCGTCAGTTGCCGTTTGTTCACCGTCAGCGTGCCGTTTTCGTAACTAAACGTATAATTCTTGGCATCGGCACCGCCGATTTCAATGGGATAAACGCCCACGCTGCTCTGCTTCGTGGCATTGGTTCTCAACGTAGGCTTGGCCGACAAAGCCGATTCGCTATCGTCATTGACGAAGCCTGAATAAATATACGAAAGTTCGGGATTCTCCTCGAAATAAAGACGGCTGAAACTATTAGCCTTGACAAGCAACGGAACGGACGTAACCGTCAGCAGTCCCGCCGAAATGCTGCTCAATTCATAATTTTTCGCCTCGCCGCCAGTGGCCGTGATTTCATAAACGCCCACGTCGCTTTTCGGCGTGGCAATGGTGGAAACCGTCGGTTCCACCGTCCACGCAGGTGCCGTTTCGTTGTTTTTCAGACCCGAATAATTGATTTCAAATTTCGGGTTCTGTTCGCCGTATTTCCGCGTGTAGCTGTTCACGTTGGCGGTCAGCGGAGCCTTCGTTACGGTCAGCACGCCGTCCTCGTAGTCAATCACATAGTTCTGCGCCGTTGCGCCCGATTGCTTGATGGCGTAAGTACCCACCTCGCTTGTAACGGTTGCCGTCGTGATGAATCTGCCGGGATTCGTTAAAACGCTTTCATCCTCGTTGTTCACGAAACCCGAATAGACCGACGAGAACTGCGGATTTCCGTCGCCATAGAGCCGCGAGGCGTCGTTCACTTTCGCCGTCAGTTTCGCTGGTTTGATGGTATAGGTAAAGGGAACTTCTGTTTGGAAAGAAACATCGTCGTTGGTAAATGTAAAGAGGATATTTTCCGTATAAGTGCCAACATTTTTTTTCAATTCCGGCATCGTGGCTGTAGGAACGAAACCGGCAGGCATATCATCGTAAGTGAAAGTTGTAATCGGGGATTTTCCAGAATAATCAAACGTCGTATGCGTCCATTGTACCCAGCGCGTTAAATCTTTCACATGATATATGGTGGCATTCGACCCATATTGTCCCGTCAAATCATTCAAATAAAGAATATATTGCAAGTTAGTGCAACCCGAGAACGCGTCATCGCCGATGGTTTGCACGGAATTTGGGATAACGATACTCGTCAGACCAGAGCAGCCCCAGAACGCATAGTTGCCGATGCTCGTCACGGAGTTTCCGATGGTCACGCTCGTTAGGCCTGTACAGTCTAAAAATGCCGACACGTCGATGGTTGTCACGGAGTTCGGAATCGTCACGCTCGTCAGGCCAGAGCAGCTATGGAATGCCCCCTGGCCGATGGTTGTCACAGAGTTCGGAATCGTAACATTTGCTAGGCTAGAGCAGGCTGCGAACGAACCGCTGCCGATGCTCGTCACGGAGTTCGGAATCGTTACGCTTGTTAGGCCAGAGCAGCTATGGAACGCACCCTGGCCGATGCTTGTCACGCCATCGGGAATGACCAAGTTTGTAACCTCCGTGTTTTCATCGCTATATAAATGTTTTGCGTAAAAAAGGGGATTGGAATCAGAATTTTTAAACGAAATACCACACCATGCTGCAATGTCTTCAACGATAACTTTTTGGAGTCCAGAGCAGCCTAAAAATGCCGACACGTCGATGGTTGTCACGGAGTTCGGAATCGTCACACTCGTCAGACCAGAGCAGTTATAAAACGCGGATTGGCCGATGCTCGTCACGGAATTCGGAATTGTCACACTCGTCAGACCAGAGCAGTTATAAAACGCGGATTGGCCGATGCTCGTCACGGAATTCGGAATTGTCACACTCGTCAGACCAGA
>CACYQZ010000040.1 GCA_902776665.1 uncultured Prevotellaceae bacterium | reverse complement strand
TGAACCTCGAAGTGTTAAAATTTAGGAGAAGCTGATATTCAGCACTTTAGTTAGAGTTGTTTTGTGTTATTCATGGTTATTTAGGTATTGCTACATACAGTATATGAACGCATAGTCGCCTATGCTCGTCACAGAGTTCGGAATCATCACGCTCGTCAGACCAGTGCAACGATAAAACGCTACGTCTCCGATGCTCGTTACAGCATTCCCAATGGTCACGCTCGTCAGGCCAGTGCAGTTAGAGAACGCATTCAGACCAATGCTTGTCACAGAGTTTCCGATGGTCACACTCGTCAGGCTAGAGCAATGATTGAACGCGTATTCGCCGATGCTTTTCACGGAATAAGTTTTTCCGTTATAGTTAACAGATGTGGGAATTGTCACATTACCCGTATAAGCATCCTTGTTTAAGCCGGCGGAAGGGCTGTAATAAGTCACCGTTGCTTCAGTTCCCGAAAAATCGTAATAAATACCATCAATTTTAGCGTCATAGGCTAACGCCCTCGCTCCAACCGCGCTTAAAAGCACCGTGAGTAAAAAAGTTAATTTAATCTGTTTCATAACTCTTTTATTTTAATTTTGATTTAACTTCAGTAATTAAATTTTTAAATTCATCAAGAGACAAAATCCTTGCATAAAGAACTTTTTCGGTGGTTTTAACCTTTTGGTTATTAACTTCTTTTTCCTCTTGGTAATAATCTTCAAAAATATATGCACCATTTTCCTGCCGAATATAATTATGAGCAAAAGCATTCCTCAAGTGTTTGTACCATTGTCTAACAATTTGAGAATGTTTCCTCTTTGGGTTTTGCATTTTTGTGGCTGCAGAAAAATAAAAGACATTGTCCTTCGGTGTTTTCATTTCCTTCTCATAATCATTATGTACAAAATCAAATGGGACGAATGCCACAATATTTTTTGCAGCTTCTTTTAAAATCTTTTCTTGCCCAAAAGAATTTCGATCACTCTCGCAAACAAGCAAAATGTTTTCATAGAAAAAATTCACGTCTTCTTCAATAAAAATACTTACCGAAGAACGTTTAGGAAGTTTTACGTTAGCCATATTTATTTTTTTATTAGAATTATATTATGCAATGTTATTGTACTTTCATCATCTAATTGAAAATATCCACTAATTGTCTTTGAAGTGGTAATTTCTCCATCAGTAGCTTTTACGGTGATTTTTGCATCGCATTCAAATGAATGATTAAATTTTACATCAGGTAAAACAACATAATCTCCTTTTTTTATATTATGAACGTTTTTATCAGAGATTTCTACCACTTCCATTGTGTTACACCCTTTTATAAAGACTAATTTAGGAGTAATCTTTTTTGCAACCAAACTCTCTAAAGTTTGTACTTCTTTAGGTTTTGAAGAATCTTTAACAATAGATGATTCTTGCAACCTGCCCACAAATTCTTTCATAAGCGATAAACATTTTAGTGCCTACGCTCTCCCTGCTTCGGCTTTATCTTTTAAACATTATTTCGGCTGATATACAAAAAAGCGTGGGAGTCTGTCCTGTTACTCGTCCCACACTCGATAGCTCTGGCATTGCTTAGTTGTCGAAACGAGCAACGCCGAAGCCCACGCTGATATGTATATTTGACATATACACACCCATGAGCGTCATTGTTGCTTTGCTGTTTGACAACTGTTTGTGAACTGCCAGATTCTCAAGTGTCAAGAACAAAGCGTAAGATAACGCCTTCTTATATATAGCGTCCCATCCCTCCGCTTCGGCTTGCGCTTCCACTTCAGGTGTAAAGACGGTTGCAAAGATACGAAAAATTTTCGGTATGACAAAAAATCTTCCCAAAAAATATTTTTGGAAAAAATCTTTCAGAATTTCATAAAAATGTAGTGAAAGACGAATTTTTTTGACGATTCTGAATCGTTTATTTTAATCCGCCATCCCTTGATAAATGGCCACCGGCCCGAGATGCCACAGTTTTGTAGATTCGGTTTCCAACTGTTTGTAGGTGTCGGACGAATAAATGGCTTTTGTTGCCTCGACGATGCTGATGTTCTTGTCTTCCGACAGCATATCCGCCACCCAAGCCACTTTCGATGGCAAAAGGAGATACAGATTGTTTTGATTGATGTCAAAGTTCATTTTGCCACCTCCTTTGCTTCTAAAAAAGTCAATGTTTGCAATGCCGCTTCCGTATGGAAAAGATATTGATCGACCAACTTGTATGTTTTTAGTTCGGCTATCAGTTGTTGTTTGCCAATCAGTCCACCTTCGTATAGGGCAAAGGCTGCATAGACTCGGTCGTTGGCAACTGGACCATAGACAACATCATAAGTATGGACAAAACCTTTTTGGGTGCGGTTTTTCATCACAAAATCAACCCATTCCTCGGTGGGCGCGTGAAAAACCAGGCAGTTGAGCGTCTGCAATGCCTTTTCATCAAGTTTAAAGACATTTACATAGCCGTGATTCACTTCGTTTTCGTTCATCCGCCTGTGTACCCAATCTTCTGCTTGTTGAAGAGATGTGGTTGTATAAAAACCGCTGCCATAGTCAAGCGTTCGGTTCGATTTCCGAAGTTCTGGCTTTTCAACTTTTTCAATGCTTCCGTGATAGATTTTCATTCGGTTTTCTCCTTTCGTAGTCTGATGAATTCGTCGATGTCTTCCAAAATCCACTGACGGCTCTGGGTGTGGAGGATTTCGTAATGCTCAGCCAGATAGTCAAGCACATGATAGGCATCCAACTGGCGCATGGCTTCAGTGCCAGTCAAATGTTTCGCGTTCTTGTATTGCTCAATGCAGAACGACAGAAAATAGGCAATGTCTTGTTTCTTTTTGTCCATTTCGACGCAAAGATAATGCTTTTTTATGGAAAGAACGAAAAACAAGACATTTTTTTTATGTTTTTTTATTGAATAATCGACGGTTTTACTCTCCATCAAAATAGTACCCGAAGCCCTGCCGATTGGCGATGTTTTGGGCGTAGGGACCGAGTTTCTTGCGCAGTCGGGCGATGTTGACATCGACGGTGCGGTCGCTGACAACGACGTCGCTCCAAATGGTTTCCATCAGTTGCTGGCGCGAGAAAATCTGACCGCGATTTGCCAACAGCAGGTGCAGCAGGTTGAACTCGGTGCGGGTGAGGACGATTTCTTCGCCGTCGATGGTGACTATCTTCTTGTCGAGGTTCATTTTCATACCGCGATAGCCCAGCGTGGCCTTGCCGAGTCGTGCCTCCACCACGTTCATCACGTAGTCGCCGAGTTTCTCGCAAGCATTGATGATATCGACGTAAATCGTGCCAATCATATAGGAATATTGATGGGCATTGACGGCTTGGATATGCTCTGTTTTCAAGTTGTCGCGCAGGGCGTTGATGTCCTTTTCGATTTCTTCCGAAAGGTCGAGTGTCTGGTTCTCGCGCCGACCGCCCACGACGACAATCATCTGCGCCAGGCTCTCGTTGGCAAGGCGCAACATTTCGTGCAGGTGTTCGTATTGGTCGGCGGTGAAATCTTCCTTGCCTTCGTGTTTGCGGTGCAGGATTCGGGCGAGGCTGAAACAAGCGTCGCCAATGCTCTCCAATTCGCCGATTTGTCGCATCATAGAACGGATTTTCGCCTTCGTATTGTCGGAAAGATGGGCTTTTCCCACTTCTTCGAGATAGGTCGCAATCTCGATTTCCATATTGTCGGCGATGTTTTCATATTTTTCGATGCGTTCGTAGATGTTTTCGGCCTCTTTCTTGTCCTTTTCATCGAGAAGACTGCGCACCATTCCGAACATTCGCTGCATTCGCTCGGCAAAGAGCGTGATTTCGCGTTGCGCCTGCAGCACCGAGATTTCCGGCGCGACCATCAGACCCTTTTCAATGAATCGCAGGCGCGATTTTTCCTTCGTTTTCTTCGGTTTGATCAGCCAATAGCACGCTTTTTCGATTTGCGGGATGAAGGGCAGTAGCAATGCTGTGTTCGTCACGTTGAAACAAGTGTGGAACATCGCCAACAGCACGGGCAGTTTCTCGGTTTGTCCGGCCATCGACGGGTCGTAGCCGACGATTCGGCAAATCATATTCACGAAGGGATAGAAGACAATCATCACCCAAATGACGCCGAACACGTTGAACAGCAAGTGAGCCATCGCTGCGCGTCGGGCTTGGGTGTTCGCGCCGAAAGCCGCCGCGTTCGCTGTCATCGTTGTGCCGATGTTCTCACCAAGCACGAGCGCGATGCCGAAATAGATGGGCAGCACGCCCGTCGAACAGAGAAGGATGGTTAGCGCCATCACCGCCGCCGACGACTGCACAATGCCCGTAATCAGCGTGCCGATGGCCAGAAATGCAAGTACCGACCAATAGCTGCTCGTGTCGAACGAACTGAAGAAGTTGACGACCGCCTCGTTGTTGCCCAAGTCCATTTCCTTGCCCGCAGTGCTGAGCATCACGAGCGAGAAGAACATAAAGGCCATTCCGAAGAGGAAATCGCCCAAATAGCGGTGTTTTTTTCTGTAGATGAGGAACATTCCGACCATAAACGCCGGGAAAACGACGTTTGTCAAATCGACGTTGTAGCCAAGCGACATAATCCACGCCGTCAGCGTCGTGCCGATGTTCGCGCCCATGATGATGGAAATGGCTTGCGCCAGTGTCAGCAGTCCGGCATTGACAAACGAAACCGTCATCACCGTCGTGGCCGACGACGACTGCACCGCGCTCGTAACAAACATTCCCGTGAAAACACCTGTGAATCGATTGGCGGTCACCGCTCCGAGCACGTGTCGCAGTTGCGGACCAGCCATTTTCTGTAGCGCCTCGCTCATCAGTTTCATACCGTAGATGAGCAGTGCCAGCGCACCTAACAACTTAAAAATAATGTCTATTGTCATCATAATCTTTTTCCTTTATGTTTTTCGTTATTTTTTTGCAAAGATACACTTTCTTTCGCAACTTGTCAAGAAAAAAGGTGTTACAATTTGGTTACAAATTGATTTTCATCGAAAAAGAGAAGCCTTTTCGACTTCTCTTCAGTAGGGACGGCCGGGCTCGAACCGGCGACCTCTGCAATGTGACTGCAGCGCTCTAAACCAACTGGGCTACGCCCCTGAATGCGTTTTGCGACTGCAAAGGTACACTATTTTTCGATTCCCACCAAATTTTTTCGTGGTTTTTGCCGTATTTTTTTGAATCAGTTGGCGTTTTTGACAAAAAATCCTCCGCAAACCATTGATTTGCAGAGGATTTCAAAGTTTTTATGCTCCAAATGGCTTAGCCAAGGCGCTTTTCAAGACGTTCGCGGATGGCACCGATGAACTCAGCCGAGTTCACAGCCTTCGGCGTGATGCCTTCCATGAGGTTGACGAGGTCCTTCGTGCAGATGCCTTCGTTGAGCGTGTCGAAGCAGGCAGCCTCGAGTTGGTCGCCGAAGTTCTGGAGTTCCTGGTTGCCGTCCTTTTCGCCGCGCTTGCGCAGAGCACCGCTCCAAGCGAAAATCGTAGCCATCGGGTTGGTCGAAGTCACCGAGATGTCCTTGTTGTTCTCAAGGTATCTGTAGTAGTGACGGGTGACGGTGCCGTGAGCAGCCTCGTACTCGTAGTTGCCGTCGGGCGAAACGAGCACACTGGTCATCATTGCGAGCGAGCCGAAAGCGGTCGAAACCATATCGGACATCACGTCGCCGTCGTAGTTCTTACAAGCCCAGATGTAGCCGCCCTTCGAGCGAATCACGCGAGCCACAGCGTCGTCGATGAGGGTGTAGAAGTATTCCAGACCCTGCTTTTCGAACTCGGCCTTGTACTCTTCGAACACTTCTTCGAAGATGACTTTGAACTGAGCGTCGTACTTCTTCGAAATGGTGTCTTTCGTCGAGAACCAAACGTCCTGATGGCTGTCGAGAGCGAACTTGAAGCAGCTGTGAGCGAAACTGCGAATCGACTTGTCGAGGTTGTGCATACCCTGGAGCACGCCAGCACCCTTGAAGTTCTGAATGACAACTTCCTCGTGCTTGCCGCTTTCACCGTCGAAGACGAGTTTGGCTACGCCGGGCTCATCGACGCGGAGTTCCACGCTCTTATAGACGTCGCCATAGGCGTGACGAGCGATGGTGATGGGCAGTTCCCAGTTCTTCACGGCGGGCTTGATGCTCGGAATCGTGATGGGTGTGCGGAAGACGGTACCGTCGAGGATGGAACGAATCGTGCCGTTGGGCGACTTCCACATCTCGTGCAGGTTGTACTCGGTCATACGCTGTGCGTTCGGCGTAATCGTGGCGCACTTCACAGCCACACCGTACTTCTTCGTAGCCTCAGCCGACTCGATGGTAATCTGGTCGCGGGTTTCGTCGCGCTTCACCAGACCGAGGTCGTAGTACTCAGTTTTCAAATCGACGAACGGCAGAATCAGCTCGTCCTTAATCATTTTCCACAGGATGCGAGTCATCTCGTCGCCATCCATCTCGACCAGCGGGGTGGTCATCTGAATTTTTTCTTTCATTGTTTGTTTGGTTTTTAATTATTTTTTGTTCTTGTAATAGTTCATCAGACAGCCGTCGGCCAAAATCTGGCGCTCGTCGGCAGTGAGGTTCTGGAAAAAGAGGTGAATGTCTTTCACACCAGCCTTGGTGATGACCTTCGCGTCGATTTCTTCCTTGCCACCGAGGATAGCCTCGCGGATGCCAGGCACGAACACCATGTCGCCAGCCTCGTAGTCGAACGGAGTTTCGGGAGCGATGGTGAAGGGCAGGATACCCCAGTTGATGCAGTTCGAGCGATAGCGCTTCGTGGCGTATTCGTAGCAGATGTTGGCGTCGCCACCGAGCACCTTCTGGCAAGAAGCGGCCTGCTCACGAGCGGAACCGTCGCCTGGCTTGTTGGCGAAGACGCACGAACCGAAACTGGTGTTCTCGGCGTTGGCACCGACTGCGGCCAGACCCTTCGCGATGTTCTCGCTGACCTTTCCGTTGCGACGGTCGAGGTCTTCCTGCTGGATGCGCTTGCTCAGACCGACGTATTCAGGAACGCGGCGCGACAGAGCAAATTCGCTGAGTTTCAGCGGGTTGGAACGATAAGAAGATGTTTCGCCTGAAGGAATCAACTCGTCGGTGGTGGTCACGGGGTCGTGGATGACGGCGGCCAGTTCGAGGAGCATATTTTCCTGCATCGGATACATCGTGGGCCAGTCCTTGATGTTCGGACCGTACTTCAGCGGCTGCTCGAGGTCTTCCTTGCCGAAGCCGTCGTAGATGCGGCGCTCGTAGATCTTTGCATCGAAGTTGTAGGCGTCGTGTGCGTCGTTGTAATCGACATCGGTTGCAGCGGTGATGACACCACCGTTGGCAGCCGTGGCAGCAATCGAACGGGCATCCATCAGCGCCACGAGCGAGAGCTGACCCTGACCGGGCTTCGAACCTTCGCGGTTGGGGAAGTTACGGGTGGTGTGGCGAATCGACAGGCCGTTGTTGGCGGGCACGTCGCCGGCACCGAAGCACGGACCGCAGAATGCGGGCTTGATGACAACACCAGCCTCGAGCAGTTCCTCGGCGATGCCGCTGCGCGTCGTGGCCATATAGACAGGCGTGGACTGCGGATAAGCCGACATCGTGAAGTAGTCGTTGCCGATGGTTTGGTCTTTCATAATGGCTGCGGCAGCCGAGAGGTTGTCGTAAGTACCGCCCGAGCAACCTGCGATGATGCCTTGGTCGGCATAGACTTTGCCGTCGCGCACCTTGTCAACGAGTTGGACATTGACTTTCGAGCCGAATTTTTCTTGTGCATCCTGCTCAATCTTGCGGAGAATTTCCACGGGATTGGCCTGAAGTTCGTGAATCGTCACGGCGTTCGACGGGTGGAACGGCAGTGCGATCATCGATTCCTGCTTCGAGAGGTCGATTTTGATCATTGCGTCGTAGTAAGCGACCTTTCCGGGCTGCAATTCCTTGTAACACTCGGGGCGCTTGTGGATTTCGTAGTGATGCTTCACCTCGTCGTCGGTCACCCAAATCGAGCTCAGACAGGTCGTCTCGGTCGTCATAATGTCGATACCGTTACGGAAGTCGATGGGCAGGTTCTTTACGCCAGGACCAGCGAATTCGAGCACCTTGTTCTTCACGAAACCGCTCTCGAACGTTGCTTTCACGAGCGAAATTGCCACGTCGTGCGGGCCGATACCCTTCTTCGGAGCGCCTTCGAGCCAAACGAGCACCACCTCGGGAGCGTTGATGTCCCAAGTGTTCTTCAGCAGCTGTTTTACGAGTTCACCACCGCCTTCGCCGACACCCATGTTACCGAGCGAACCGTAGCGCGTGTGGCTGTCAGAACCCAGAATCATGTTGCCGCACTTCACCATGGCTTCGCGCACATACTGGTGGATAACGGCCTGGTTAGCAGGCACATAGATACCGCCGTACTTCTTCGCAGCCGACAGACCGAACACGTGGTCGTCTTCGTTGATGGTACCGCCAACGGCGCACAGCGAGTTGTGGCAGTTGGTCATGGCATAAGGCAGGGGGAATTTCTCGAGACCACTGGCGCGGGCGGTCTGAATGATGCCCACGTAGGTGATGTCGTGCGATGCCATTGCGTCGAAGCGAATGCGCATCTTCTTACCCTTCGATCCGTCCACGTCGTGTGCGCGGAGAATGCCGTAGGTGATGGTTTCTTCACGTGCTTCGTCAGGAGTGGGCAGGCCAGCTCCGTCGTTCACGATTTCCTTTCCGTTGAGGAGATAAACTCCATGTTTGATAAGTTCTACCATAGTTGTTGAAATATTAAAAATGAATAATAAAATTGACGAATATCGTAAGCGCGAGCATATCGGCGCATCCGCCGGGGGAAATGCCCTGCGCGTTGTAGTCTTGGTTGAGTTGTTCGAGTTTTTTCGGCTCGAAATCGTTGAGAAGCGCGATGGAATCGGCTTTCATTTGGGCGACGGCTTCGGCTCCCCTGCGGTGATAGACGTTGGTGTCGTCGAGTGTCGCCATAATGCGCAGCAGTGTTTTCAATTTTCGCTCCTCGTTCCTCTCTCCTCGATAATACGGAAGCCAGTCGGTGAAGAGCGGTTGGTAGCCCTCGCGAGCCATTGCCAAGGCTCCTTTCACGTTGTGTTGGCTGACGACGCGACTACCGTGGGTGTCGGTGGTGTCGGGGAATTGCGCCGCGAGTTTTTCGATGGTTTCTTGAAGATTTTCGGGGGTTAAAATTCCGTTTTGATAAAGATTTGCTGCCGAAACGAGGGCCAAACCGAGGGCGAACAGTGCGCCTTTGTGCGTGTTCACGCCCTTCGTGGCGTCGAGCATTGCTTTTTCGGCTTCAAGACCGATTTTTTGAAGGTTTTCGACGCTCGGAAGGTTTTTTTGGAAGGCGAAAACGGCCAATTTCACGAAATACGGATGCAAGGCCGCGATGCTTCGCCGCATCAGCCGATAGTCCATATCGCTGTGGGCGCCGTTGTCGTTCTGGTCGATGAGGCCAGGTTTGGGCGTGGTGTCGAGTTCCTGTTGCAGTGCGTCGGTGGCGAGATGAGCCAAGAGATAGGGAATCGTTGTCGGTGGAACGAGGGCTGCGGCACGTTGAAAATCGCCATTTTCGAGGGCTTTTCTGACCTTCGAAGCACTCACCACCTCGCCGTTTTCTTGCAGTCGTTCGATTTCGCGCACGTCGGGCAGCATTTCGCGCATCAGTTCGTTGTAGCGGCGCGTCAGGGCGTCGTCGGGCTCGGAGCCGACGAAGCGAATCGTGGCACCGAGTGCGGGCGCGATGTGACGACGGAAAATGTCGAGGTCGAGCAGCATCTGCGTGTCGGCGGCATCATCGAGTTTTTTCAGGAAATAGGTCGGGAACGTGGCGGCGGAAATGGCGTAGTCGCTGCCGTCGCAAATCGTGATTTTTTGGGTGATGGCTGATGGCTGTTGGGTGATGAATTTTTCCATCATCGCCTTGCGCTCAGCGTAACGGAACAGCGATTTGTCTTCTTTCACGGGAATCACGAAAAGGTGCTCGACTTGTTGGGCAGCCTGTTCGATGAGGTATTGATGTCCACGGGTGAAAGGATTGGCGTTCATCACGATGACTCCGAAGGAAAGTTGAGAGTTGACAGTTGAGAGTTGACAGTTTTTCAACAATTCAACATTTAAACCCTTCAACAATTCAACATATTTCTCAATCCCTCGTCCGTTTTCCATCAGAATGGCCAGTGGAGCCTCGCCGACAACCCGAAAACCTAAACTCTCGAAAATTTGTCGGTTTTGCGGCTTCGTAAACACTTTTACGGACTGGTGTCCGCGCTGCGAAGCCTCGCTCATCAGATGGGAAATCAGCCGGTTGCTGATATGCTCGTCGCGCAACTGCTCGCTCACGGCAATACATTTCACGATGTCGCCTTGCAGTCCGCCGCCCGCCAAGATTTCGTCGCTTTCGCGACGAGTCACAATGGCGTAGTAGTCGAGCGCGTCCAGTCGAAGCTGATTGGCTTCGAGGAACTGCTCAACCTTGCGTTTCCAGAGCGGCATCGCAAGCGGAACGGCCTGAATTTCATAATCCGTCGTGCACATAGGCTTCAACGATTTCGGCGATGTAGGCTTGTATTTGTTCGGGCGTGTGCGTGTGGTTGCGCATGCAGAAGCGGGCTTCGTTGTTGCAAAGCAGGCAGCGTCGAGGCTGTGCGCCTACGCTGGCGCGAGAGAGCGGTGTGCCGTCGGGGGCGATGATGTCGATGTCGAAAAGTCGTCCGAGTGGATGGTTTTCCTCGATGCGACAGGCGATTTGCTTCGTTTCGAGCGTCGGCAGCGACACCAAAACGTAGGCTTCAAAGCCCGTTTCAAGGTCGCGCTCCTCCATCTGGGTGAGGCTGTCGGCAAATTCGACGCGAATGGCCTCCGTGGCTGCCCTTGCGACTGCGAGCGAGAGCCGATTTCGCTTGACCGACCCCGGCATAATCACCGTCAGACACAGCAGCGACTCGTTGGGATGCTCCCGGAGCAACTGCATTTGTCGATGCCACCGCTGGTCGCGGCTTGCCAGAAGTTCGTGGAGACTCACCCCTTTTAGAATCCCGTTCTCACTCATCGTTTATCAACAATCCCCCCCCGAAGCCCCTCTCTTTTCGGAGAGGGGTTGGGGAGAGGCCTTTATTCTACAATATTTTTGATGACATCCATCACCGAGCCGTCGCGGTTCATCACGATACCCACGACCTTGTCGCCGAACGGCAGCGGGTCGGGTTCGCCGATGATACTCTTGGCACGGTCTTTCAGTTCGTCGAGCGTGACAATCTTCAGACCGGCGGCCTTCAGACGCTCGGCCACTTCCGGACGGCGCGGATTCACGGCGATGCCGTATTCCGTGACGACCACATCGACCGTCGAGCCTGGCGTAATCATCGTTGTCACCTCATCGACGATGCACGGAATGCGACCGCGCAGCAACGGGCAGACGATGATCGACAGGGCCGAGTCGGCTGCTGTGTCGGGGTGTCCGCCAATGGCACCGCGAATGATGCCGTCGGAGCCCACGAGCACGTTCACATTGAAGTTCACATCGACTTCCAAGGCCGACAAAATCACGATGTCGAGGAAGTGCGTGGCCGAACCCGGCTCGTCGGCACTGGCATATTCGTTGGCCGAAACGCCCTTGTGCATCGGATCGCGCATAATGCTTTCGGCAGCCACCTTGTCGAACGACTGCACGTCGATCAGACGCTCGATGAGGCCTTCCTCGTGGAGTTTCACCATGTGGGCCGTGATGCCACCGAGGGCAAACGACGCCTTGATGCCGCGGTTGATCATTTCTTCGCGGATGTATTTCACGGCAGCCAGCGAAGCACCGCCAGAACCCGTCTGAATCGAGAAACCATCGCGGAAATAACCGCTGTTCACAATGACTTTCGCAGCCTGCTGGGCGAGCAAAATGTCACGCGGGTTCTTCGTGTCGCGAATCGCACCCGATGAAATCTTCGACGAGTCGCCGACGCTATCGACTTCGACCACGAAATCGACGTTGTGTTCCGAAATGGCATTCGGCATGTTGGGATAGGGCACGAGGTCGTCGGTCAGAATCACCACCTTGTCGGCATACTGGGCGTCGGGTTTGGCATAGCCGAGCGAGCCGCTGATGGACTTGGCGTTCTGCGAGCGCGAATAACCGGCTGCGTTACCTGACGAGTCGCTCGACGATGCGCCGAGGAAGGCCACGTCGATGTGCAGGTCGCCGTTGCGGATGGCCGAGCCACGACCGCCGTGCGAACGGAATACGACCGGCTCTTTCATCAGACCGCGAGAAATCTCGTTGGCGAGTTCACCGCGCAGTCCGCTGGTCGAAATTTTCGTCACCACGCCGTTTTTGACGTGCTCGATGAGCGGTTTGTGAACGTCTTGCAGGCTCGAAGCGGCCACGTGCAGGTCTTTGAAACCCATTTCGGCCAGTTTATCGACCACCATGTTCACCACTTTGTCGCCACCGCGGAAGTGGTGGTGGAACGAAATCGTCATGCCGTCTTTCAGTCCGCTGCGACGGATGGCTTCTTCCAGCGTGCAAAGTTTCGATTTGTTCTGCTGAAGGTCTGTGCGAGGAGTGATGTCCTTGCTACCTTTGTTCTCTTGATAGACGGGCTTGGTCATTTTTGACGCCGCGTCCTTGATATCATTGATTCTTTCAGCGTAATTCATCTTTTTCAATGTTTAAATGGTAAATGGTACATCTGTAAATTGACATCCGTAAATAGTACATTATTCAATGTCTTCCTTTTTGATGACACCCGCTGCAATGGCGAGATTGATGGTGCGCTCGGCGCGAATCACCACGGGGCGATCGACCATCTTTCCGTTCACGGCGATGACACCCGAACCCTTCTGCTCGGCTTCCTTGATGGCTGCGATGATTTTCAGGGCTTTCTCGATGTCTTTCTGCTTCGGGGCAAACACTTCGTTGACGATTTCAATCTGACGCGGGTTGATGATGGATTTTCCGTCGAAACCGAGCGTCTTGATGAGTTCCACTTCCCTGCGGAAGGTGTCCATGTCGTCGAGGTTCGAATAAACCGTGTCGAGCGCGTCGATGCCGGCGGCACGGGCAGCCACGACGATGGTCTGGCGAGCCAGCAGCAGTTCGAGTCCGAAGTTGGGGTTGTCGCCCTGCGTGCGCTGAGTCTTCAGGTTGGCGCAGTAGTCTTCGGCACCGAGTGCGATACCCATCATGCGCTTCGAGGCGATGGCGATGGGGTAGGCATTGACAATTCCGAGTGCGCTCTCGATGGCGGCCATGATTTTCGTGCGACCCACGCATCCGAGTTCCTCTTCCCACTTCAGGATTTCTTCCTCGACCTCGCGCACCTCGTCGGCGGTTTCGGTCTTCGGCATACGAATCACGTGAACGCCGGCTTTCACCATGGCCTCAACGTCCTTCTTTCCGTAGGGCGTGTTCAGGGGGTTGATACGAACCACCATTTCGGTCGTGCCGTAGTCGATGGTTTTCAGAGCATTGTACACTAACAGGCGTGCGGCGTCTTTCTCAGCCATTGTCACCGAGTCCTCCAAATCGAGCATAATCGAGTCGGGACCGTAGATGAACGCATCCTGCATCATTCCGGGGTTGTTGCCCGGGACGAACATCATAGTTCTTCTGAGTCGTTGCATAGTATTTCTCTTTTTATTTCCAAACATCGTTTCCAGTGGCGCGAACGGCAGCAGCCGTCACACGGGCACGAATCGTACAGTCGAGAGCGCCCTTGTCGGTCGCTTTCACGTGGGCGTCGCGAATGTTCAGCCCTTCGAGCGTTTCAGTGATTACTTTCTTGATTTGCTTGCCAAACTGAAAGTCCACCGTCGAGTCGAGTTCAATCTGGAGACCCGGTGTAGCGGCAGGCGCAATCTGAACGAAAATGTCGCCGGATTCCAGCGTTCCGGCCATGGCTTCTTTCATTTCCATCATAGTTGTAAAAATGTAATTTTTAGGTTATAAATAGATTCGGCGACAAAAGTACGGGTTTATTTTGATATGGACAAATAAAAATGAGAAAAATATGCAGTTAAAAGTATAAAAAAAATTAAAAAATTGTTTTTTTAGATTTTTTCACCTAACTTTGTATCAAAATCAGAACAAAATGAAGCTTTTTTCGACCCAAATTTTGACCTTTTTGCTCTTGACGACTTTTTCGATGGTCGCCGAGGCACAATCGCAACGCATCGACCGAAAATCGCTGGTGCGACGACATAATCCCCACATCACTGACTCGACGAACCATGTGTTTGCCGAAAAATGGCTCTTGGGCAGTGGCGAACTCATTTTCAACGTCGATGCGACGGGGTTGCAGACGTTTGCCAACGACGAGGAATGGCCGATTACGGTGGGACTGAATTTTCCCGACACGATCGGAACCGACCGCCTCGACGCGAAACTCGACCGCTGGTCGGGTCGTTTCGATAGTCGTTTCTGCCGCAACGGACAGCGGTTTCGCGTGGAAACGGTGTGTATGCAGGCGGCAGTGGCTACGCGCATCACGAGCGACACGATTTTCGAGATTTCTTTCCGCTCATCGACGGGCTATCCTGTCAGAACGGCTCAGAAATCGCCGAATTTCAAGCAAATCGGACGCCGCCAGCGCATGGTCGTGAAGGAAACCGACGGTCATCAGACCCATTGGCTCATCGCGAATTGGTATGGCGATGTCAGTGTCAGACAAGATGACAACCGCGTGGTGCTGACGTGCAAGGGCGGACCTGTCGAAGTGCTGTTCCGTCGCCTCAACGCAGAGCCTTCCGTGGAGTTTTTCGAGCAGATTTATGCCGCTCCGTTCATGGACTATGCGCTGAACGTGGCGACCGAGTGGAGTGAGTTCTGGAACGAGTGCGGAATGGCCGACTTCTCCGCCAACGCCGCTCCCGAGGCCCGACTCGCCGAACAGCGGATGGTCGAGTCGCTTTATCACTATGCTTCCGTGCCCATCACCGACTGGTGGCAGTCTGCACCGCTCGCGCTCTATGGTTTCCCGTCGATGGTGGCGAAGGCTTTGCGCTATGCCTCGCACGACACGCTTCACGTCTATCACCGTCCCGAAGCCATCGCCGTGGCCGACATGATTCGGCGCGGATTTGCCCATCCCTACGTGATTGAGCGGGATTTGGTGAAGAAAAATGCTGCCGAATACAACGATGAGACGGTGCGCAACGCTTATGCGCTGATGGTGGAGTCGGTGGCGAGAAATTTGGAGAATGAAGAGTCAGAAATCTCTTTGGATGGTTTTTCAAGCTATCTCCAACCCGAAAATCTGCTCGAAGTGGCACGAAATTGGCCTTCCGAAAATGCTTTTTCGCAGTGTTATTTCCAACTGCCACCACCGTCGGACATCTTTTCGAAACCTTCCAATCCCGAAAACGATGCACTCACGCTTGTGGCCATCGCTGCGCGTCATTGGCCGTATCAGTGGAAGGTGTCGGTGGAGAATATTGTGCCGATTTGCGAGGAGTTGGAAGTGATGGAGTTAAGAAGTATTGGAGTTGGGGAGTAAGGAGTAAAGGAGTAAGGAGTGATGATTTTTAATCAAGGGGAAAACGAATCGCCATTGCATTTCGACAATTTGACGATTGGCTATCGGAAAGGTCGTCGCGAGGTTGTTGTGGCGAGTGGCTTGACGGCAACGCTCGAACGCGGAAAACTGATCTGTCTGCTCGGACGCAACGGCACGGGAAAATCCACCCTGCTCCGTACCCTCGCCGGTCTGCAGCCACCACTCAATCCACAACTCTCAACTCTCAACTCTCAACTGTCAACCCTCAACCCTCAACCTTCCGTCGCCCTCGTCCTCACCGAGCGCCCCGACCTGCGCAACCTCACCGCTGAGGAAGTCGTCGGGCTCGGTCGCACGCCCCACACCAATTTCTGGGGCACCCTCCGCGCTGATGACCATCGCATTGTCGCCGAATCCCTGCACCTCGTCGGCATCGAAACCCTCGCCAACCGCCCGTTTGAAACCCTGAGCGACGGCGAACAACAGAAAGTGATGATTGCCAAGGCCCTCGCCCAACAAACCCCAATGATTTTCTTGGACGAACCCACCGCCTTCCTCGATTTCATCAGTCGTCGCGAGTTGTTTACGCTCCTGAAACGCCTCGCCCACGACAACGGCAAAGCCATCCTCCTCACCACCCACGACCTCGCCCTCGCCGAAGAATTCGCCGACACCACCTGGCTCCTCGACGATGGGAAACTGCAAATTTCAAGGCCACAAAAATAAAAACGAACCAAAAAACGGCAAAAAAAAAATGATATAACCGAGGGTTATTCATGATTTTTTTGTAACTTTGTAGCCAATAACCAAAAACCTTTAGGTTGAAAAAAGAACCAGTAAACATATTAAGAAAGAATGATCAATATACGAAAACTCGAAGCCGAGCTATGGGAGTCGGCAGATTTGTTGAGACAAGGTAGTAAACTGACAAGCAGTCAGTATTGCATGCCTGTGTTGGCATTGCTGTTCTTGCGCTATGCCTACAGCCGCTACAAAATGGTAGAGGCTGAGATATTGCAGAACCGTCCTAGTCGTGGCGGGCGCGTAATGCCTGTGGAACCTAGCGATTTTGCTGCTAAGAGTGCATTGTATCTGCCCCGTGAAGCGCAGTTCGACTATCTTGTGAACTTGCCAGATAATATCGTGGCTGCAGGTCTGAAAACTAAAGACGGACAGGCCATCAACTCATTGGGTGAGGCTGTCAACAACGCCATGCAACTTGTGGAAGACCAGAGCGAACAGTTGACAGGCGTGCTACCTAAGACCTACACAATGTTCGCTGATGACCTCCTACGTGAGTTGCTTCGCATCTTTAACAATAAGACCATCGACGAAGTAGGTGGCGACATCATCGGACGAATTTATGAATACTTCCTTTCCAAGTTTGCAAAAGCGGTAGCCTCTGACGATGGTGTGTTCTTTACGCCTAAGTCGCTGGTAAAGATGCTTGTAAATGTACTGGAGCCCACGCAAGGCATCATGTTAGATCCTGCATGCGGTAGCGGTGGTATGTTTGTTCAGACAGGCGACTTTGTGAATCAAGCAGGACTCAATGCTAATACCCAAATGACCTTCTTCGGACAGGAGAAGGTGGAGTATAACGCTCAGCTTTGTCTGATGAACATGGCTGTTCATGGGCTTAATGGTCGTATCATTTCTGGTGACGAAGCTAACTCATTCTATCACGATGCTCACAATCTGGCTGGCAAGTGCGACTATGTAATGGCCAATCCGCCATTCAATGTCGATAAGGTGAAAGCAGAGTCCGCCTCTGCTGCTGGTCGTTTGCCATTCGGCTTGCCTGGTGTTAATGCTAAGACAAAAGAGATTGGTAATGCCAACTATCTATGGATTTCATACTTCTATGCCTACTTGAACGAACACGGTCGTGCAGGATTCGTAATGGCGAGCTCTGCTACGGATAGTGCGAACAAAGACCGCGACATTCGTGAAAAGCTGGTACGTACAGGTGATGTGGATGTGATGGTCAGCGTGGGTAACAACTTCTTCTATACGCTCTCACTTCCTTGTTCTTTGTGGTTCTTCGACAAGAACAAAAATACAGAGATTCGTGATAAGGTGCTCTTCATCGATGCCCGCAATTACTATACTGTTGTTGACCGCACCTTGAACGAATGGACGGAATGGCAACTGCGTAACCTGCAGGCCATCGTGCATCTGTATCGTGGCGAGAAGGAGAAATACCAGCAACTGCTGGCCGACTATCAATCTGTCTTAGGCGAAACGACCGTTGTGTCAGCCCAAGAGGCTCTCGACAAGCAGAAGGCAGAGGCCAAACAACTCATTTTTGAGGCAACTCGCAAAGACAAGAAGCGCATCGAAGCCGAGCAGAATGCACTGATTGCTGATTTGGAAGATATCCTCGAAACGGCCCGTCAGCACGAATGGCTCACGGAGAAGTTTGGCGAAGGCGAATACAAGGACGTGCTTGGTCTCTGCAAGATTGCCACCATTCAGGAGATAGAGGAAAAGAACTACTCGCTCACCCCTGGTGCTTACGTCGGTGTAGCCGAGCAGGAAGACGACGGAGTGGACTTCCATGAGCGCATGACGGAGATTCATGCCGAGTTGGCACAGCTGAACGCGGAAGCCAACACTCTGATGAACGAGATACAAAAAGCATGGGAGGAATTGAAATAGAAATCATTGAACTATGAGTGACCAACTATATATCAATTTCGACGAGTATATCCGTCAGGGCGAGCCTGCACAACGTGATCGTGCTGATGCGTGGCGTGTGGCTATCGGTTTGCAGGCTGTAGATGGACTCAAAACCTCAGAATACTTGCATCAAACCGCTCGTAGGAATATTGAGGGAGAGATTACTATCGATGAAGCCCGTGAGTTGGTGAAACTATACTATGTCAGCAAAACCACTCATGACGAAGATGATGCCGATAAAGAGGAGGCCGACAGAGTTTCCGGCAACATCGCCAAGTTGTTACAAACAGATGCATTCACCTATAGTGTGGCAGGATTGGCAGCTATACACAGAGCCATCTTCGAGGGTGTGTTTAAGCATGCA
>CACYQZ010000039.1 GCA_902776665.1 uncultured Prevotellaceae bacterium | reverse complement strand
ACGAACAGACCTGCGAATACCTCGATTCGCTCATTCCGCTGCTGGAACCCTTCGCGCCCCACGAGCGTTCCATCTACTACTACATCAACGCCGAGAGCCACTTCAACCTCAAGCAATACGACCAGGCAATTCCCTACTACGAACTAGCGCTCAACGTCTGCTACGACAACGAGAAGTCCGACGCATTCTATCGTATGGGCTACTGCTATCTGTTCAACAACGACACCGTCACCGCCGCCGAGTATTTCCAGGCCGCACTCGACTATTACCAGCGTTTCCGCAACACCACGGCCGACCAACCACGCATCGCACAGATTCAAAAGATGATTTTAAATATGCGCGACACGCTCCGCAGCCGCATCATCAACGACATTGACTTGAGCGATATTTTCGAGCATCAAATCATTGTCGAGGATACGATTGAATAGAAATCCGACTAAAATTTCTCTTCGAACTGATAATATTTTTCGATGTAGTTCACGTAGGCTTTCAAGCAAAGTTTTGTGCCTCCGGGTGTTGGGAAGTGACCAGTGAAATACCAGTCGCCACGATGGTCGGGAACAGCGTTGTGCAAACCTTCAATCGACTGATAAACGAGTTCGATGGGCGTTTCCATGTCCTCTGGACGCAGCATTTCCACAATTTTTTCGTTGATTTCCTCGACCGTAAAGGGTTCGTAGATGTTTCGGACACAATTCACCATCGCGCTCGTCGGCTTTTTCAGTTCCTCAAGACATTGACGATAGGTGTTGTCGATGATTTCGTGATGTCCCTGCTCCTTCAGCAGTTCGATGGCGGCGCGGAAAGCGCAAAACTCCTCTAAACGGGGCATGTCGATGCCGTAATAGTCGGGGTAACGAACCTGGGGCGCACTGCTCACCATCACGATTTTCTTCGGATGCAGGCGGTCGAGGATGCGGAAAATGCTCTCTTTCAGCGTTGTTCCGCGCACGATGCTGTCATCGATGACGACGAGGTTATCAATGCCGGCACGGATGCTCTCATAGGTGATGTCATAGACGTGCGAGGCGAGGTCGTTGCGCGAATTGTCCTCGGTGATGAAAGTGCGGAGTTTGATGTCTTTCCACACGACTTTTTCGGAGCGGACGCGCTCGTCGAAACCATCGACCATGCCGTAGAAAGCGACTTCGGCGGTGTTCGGAATGAAGGAAAAAACGGTATTCTTCGTGTCGCCGTCGATGGCCTTGAGCACGGGCTGCACGAGTTGTTCGCCAAGGCGTTTGCGCTCTTTGTAGATGTCGCGGTCGTTGCCACGACTGAAATAGATTCGCTCGAAAGAACAAGCGGAATTGCCTTTCTGTGGCAGGATTTGCTCGATGCTGCACGCTCCGTTGCGCTTCACGATGAGCGCCGTGCCGGGTTCAAGTTCCTTGATGTCGTCGCATTCGAGGTCGAAAGTCGTCTGCAAAACAGGGCGCTCACTGGCCAAAACCGCAATTTCGTCGTTCATGTAATAGAACGCGGGACGGATGCCCCACGGGTCGCGCATCGAGAACATCTCGCCCGAACCCGTCATACCGCAAACGACGTAACCGCCGTCGTAGTTGGCCATCGTGGTTTTCAAGACATTGCTCATCTTCACGTGGTCTTCGATGTAGCGCGTGATGTCGGTATTTTCGAGTTCCATCGCCTGCGCCGCAATGAAATTTCTTTCGACTTCGCGGTCGAGGCGGTGTCCCATCAGTTCGAGCATCATATAAGAGTCGCTGTAGATTCGCGGACACTGCCCTTGTCGGGTGAGTTTCTCGAAAATCTCGTCGATGTTCGTCATATTGAAATTGCCACACAGACAAAGATTTTTCGCCTTCCAATTGTTGCGCCGCAGGAAGGGATGGACGTAGGAAAGACCGCTCTTGCCGGTCGTGGAATAGCGCAGATGACCCATGTAAAGTTCGCCACGGAACTGGCTCGTGTCCTTGGCGAAAATCTGGCCGATGGCATCTTTGCCCTCGGCTCGCTCGCGGAACATATACTCGTGGCCGGGCTCGGTGTCGAGTTTCACACACGCGATGCCAGCACCTTCCTGACCTCGGTTGTGCTCCTTCTCCATCATCAGATAGAGTTTGTTCAGGCCGTATCGCCACGTGCCGTACTTCTGTTCGTAATACTCAATGGGTTTCAGCAGGCGAATCATCGCCACGCCACATTCGTGTTTCAACTGCTCCATTCGATTCGGGTCTGTTTTATCGATTGATATAATAAAAAAAGAAGAATGAGCAGGGCGCCTGTCGTCATTCTTCTTTTCTGTTGCGCGATTTATTTGTTTAAGATACTCACCAGCAGCGTCGCCATCGAGGTGATAATTCCGATGAAGGAGAACCACATGCTCGTAGATTGACCGAGCACGGCGTTCTTCTGCTTGATGCGGTTGGGCTCGACGTAGATAATATCGTTCTGCTGCAGATAATAGTAAGGCGAGTTGAAGATATTAGCATCGTTGATGTTCAGGCGCACGTGGTGCTTCTGACCTGTGGCATCCTGACGAATCAACAAGATGTTGTCGCGCTTACCGTAGATTCCGAGGTCGCCACACTGTGCGATACACTCGATAATGCTCATCTGCTCGTTGTTCACGGGAACGACTCTCGTACCAATTTCACCAATCACCACCACGCGGAAACTCTGGAGACGAACCGTCACAATCGGGTTCTCGTTCTCCGACAAGTCCATCTTCACTTTATCCTGAAGCAGTTTCTCGCACTCTCTCATCGTCAGTCCACCTACGCGGATGCGACCGATACGCGGGAAGTTGATGGTACCGTCGTTATCGACCAAATAGCCAATCATCGAACCGCCAGCACCAGAAATATTTCCCGATGTGTTCATCGTATTGCTCATCGTCAAATTGAAGTGGCTGACTGCTTTCGGATCGCTAACACCGCTCACAGTAATCAAGAGCTGGTCCTTCGGCATGATACGCGCATCGTAAAGTCCTTTCGATGCAGCCAAACTAATTTCGTCAATGTTTTGGAAATAAGTGACTTTCCTACTTCCCGTACAACTGCCCAAGAGCAGAATCATTGTCATGGCGACAATGGAAATCGATAATTTTTTCATATTAAAGTTTCAATTTTACACGTTTTTTAATGAATTTCGGTGCAAAATTACGAAATTATTTAGAAGAAAAAAAGCAAAATCA
Organism: uncultured Prevotellaceae bacterium; assembly: GCA_902776665.1. Taxonomy (GTDB): domain Bacteria; phylum Bacteroidota; class Bacteroidia; order Bacteroidales; family Bacteroidaceae; genus Prevotella. Next base: position 15,413 of record CACYQZ010000039.1, on the reverse strand, counting down.
TAAAAAAATGATAAAGTTGATAGAAAAATGACATTCTTATCGCCATAATACCGAAAAAAATATTACCTTTGCAAAAAATAATGAAGATGTTACAACGAAAAATTCTCCTCCTCTATACTGGCGGAACGATTGGAATGGATCGGAATCCGCAGACGGGTGCTTTGGAGCCGCTCGATTTCAATAATCTTGTGGCGAACATGCCCGAAATGGAGCAAATCGGGACGGCCATCGATGTCTATCAGTTCGATAAGCCGATTGATTCGAGCGACATGCGACCCGATACGTGGGCGAAACTCGTGCGCATCATCGATTCACGCTACGAGCAGTACGACGGTTTTGTGATTCTGCACGGCACCGACACGATGGCCTACACCGCTTCGGCGCTGTCGTTTATGCTTGAAAACCTGACGAAACCAGTCGTACTTACGGGTTCGCAACTGCCCATCGTGCAACTGCGTACCGACGGCAAGGAAAACCTCGTCACGAGCATCGAAATCGCCTCGGCCTACAAGCCCGACGGAACGCCCGTCGTGCCCGAAGTCTGCATCTATTTCAGCGGAAAACTGTTGCGCGGGAACCGATCTACGAAGCAGAATGCCGATGGCTTTAACGCTTTCGACTCGTTCAACTATCCGCACCTCTGCGACGCTGGCGTGAACATCACGTTCCACCCGCACCACATTCTGACACCCGACTTCACGAAGCCGATGACGCCCCACTACGAGATGGATACGCAGGTGATGGTGCTGTCGCTCTTCCCAGGCATCGAGGAAAAACTCGTGCGCCATGCGCTCAAAGCTGAAGGACTTCGCGCCGTGGTCATGCGGAGTTTCGGAAGCGGCAACGCACCGCAGCAACCGTGGCTCATCGAAACGCTGAAACAAGCCACCGAGCGCGGCATCGTCATCATCAACATCAGCCAATGTGTCGAGGGATTCGTGGCGATGGAACGCTACGACACGGGCTATCAACTGAAAGACGCCGGTGTCATCAGCGGTCGCGACAGCACGGTCGAGGCCGCCGTCACAAAACTCATGCACCTGCTGGCGCGCTACGATGACCCGCAACGCATCCACCAACTGATGAGCGAGTCCATCGCAGGCGAAATCACTGTCTGAAAATCCCCATTTGACGGGCTTTCGAGCCTCAAAAATGTCGATATATATTCAAAAAATAAATCAAAATCAATAAAAAATTAAATCAAAATGAAAAAATTAAAAGGAACAAAAACCGAACGCAACCTGATGGATGCATTCGCAGGCGAGTCGATGGCTCGCAACAAGTACACGTATTTCGCTTCGAAGGCCAAGAAAGAAGGCTACGAGCAGATTGCAGCCCTCTTCGAGGAGACTGCCCAGAACGAAAAAGAGCACGCAAAACTGTGGTTTAAGCTGCTCGAGGGCGGTGGCATCAAATCGACGATGGACAACCTGAAGGCCGCTGCCGAAGGCGAAAACTACGAGTGGACCGACATGTACGACCGTATGGCGAAGGAAGCCGACGAAGAGGGCTTCCCCGAAATCGCTGCGAAGATGCGCGGCGTGGCTGCCATCGAGAAGGAGCACGAGGAGCGCTACCTCCGCCTGTTGCAAAACATCGAGGAAGGCATCGTCTTCTCACGCGACGGCGAAACCATCTGGAAATGTCGCAACTGCGGACATATCGTCGTCGGCAAGAAAGCCCCGAAGATTTGCCCCGTCTGCGACCATCCGCAGGCATTCTTCGAGTTGAAGGCCGAGAATTATTAAGATTTTCGAGCTAAAAATCGAATGTGAAGTAACTACCGAGAAAGCTCTTTGAGAATCTCGCTCATTTTTTGAACTGTGCTTACACGCGTGGGAACAAGCGGTAGGCGCAGTTCATTTTCTATGAATCCCATCTCGTGGAGCAGCGCTTTCACGCCGGCAGGATTGCCATCGACGAAAAGTAAGCTGTAGAGTTCGGTGAATCGATGGTGGATGCGGCGGGCAGGCTCGTATTCGCCCTTGAATTCGTAGCGAATCATCCGCGAAAATTCCTTCGGTAGCGCATTTCCAATGACGGAAATCACACCAGCCGCTCCGCTCGCAATCATCGGGAAGGTCAGCGCGTCGTCGCCACTAATCACATCGAAGCCCTCGGGCTTGTTCTTGATGATTTCATCGACCTGTTCAAGCCATCGTCCAGCCTCTTTCACGGCGACGATGTTCTTGCAGTCGTTTGCCAACCGAATTGTCGTTTCCGCCTTCAGGTTCACGCCCGTGCGCCCCGGCACATTGTAGAGCACAACCGGCAGCGGCGAAGCCTCGGCGATGGCGCGATAATGCTGATAAAGGCCTTCCTGCGAGGGCTTGTTGTAGTATGGACAAACGCTCAGAATGCCGTCGATGCCCTGCCAGTCGCCCGTTTTCAACTCTTCGACGATGGCCGCCGTGCAGTTGCCACCGCATCCCATCAGAATGGGGACGCGACCAGCGACTTTTCCGACGACATAATCTTTGATTAGCCATTTTTCTTCTTTCGTCAGACACGGCGATTCGCTCGTCGTACCCAAAATAGCCAGGAAATCCGTACCGTTTTCAAGTTGATACTCAATGAGGCGTCCGAGAGCATCGAAGTCGATGCTTCCGTCGGCGTGGAAAGGGGTGACGAGGGCAACGCCCAGACCCTTGAAAATATTTGCTGCCATAATTCGCGATTGATTATTGTGCTGCAAAGGTACAAAAAATATCGGAAACTATCAGAAAAAAGTGGAAATATCTTTCAATATTTCACTTCGACCAGAAAAAGGGCATGCGCTGGCATACTCTCGCCGGCGGCACTGCGGCTATGAGTCGAGACGATTTGTTGAAATTCTTCAAGCGTAATGCGGCCGCGACCAACTTCGACGAGCGTGCCGACGACGGCGCGAACCATATTGCGAAGAAAACGATTGGCCGTGATTTCAAAACGCCAGGAATCATCGGTAAGTTGATGCCAACGAGCGTGGGTGAGTGTGCAAAGGGTCGTTTTCACGTCGGCTCCGGCCTTGCAAAACGACGCGAAATCCGTCTGCGTGAGCAACCACTCGGCGGCTTCGTTCATCACCTCGAAGTCGAGCGGATAGTGCATTTCGCACGAATAATTGCTCAAAAATGGGTCTTTGCGCGTGTGTATATAATAGTGGTACGTGCGCGAAGTGGCACTGAATCGGGCGTGCAGGTCGGAAGCGACTGGCTCGACGCTTTGCACAGCGATGTCGCGAGGAAGAAGGCGATTCAAACGATAGACAAGTTGCTGACAATCAAGCATTTGGCCGTCTATCAAATCGGAAGCCGGAAGAGAATCTTCAGAAAATTCATAATCGAAATGCACTACCATTTTTCGGGCGTGGACACCAGCATCGGTGCGCCCTGCGCCAACGGTTTCTACAGACTGGCGTAACAGCGTGGAGAGCGCCTGACGCAGGCGCTCTTCCACTGACATTCCATTCGGCTGAATCTGCCAGCCGTGGTATTTCGTTCCGTCGTAGGAAAGCGTGATGAAATATCGCTGCACGCTCATCGTTTACTTGTTCTGCTCGGCATTCTGACGCATTTTCTTGCGGTCGCCCGGCTTACGATTTCCCTGCGGACGATGGTTGCCCGGTTTGCGGTCGCCCGGCTTCACCACGCGCTGGAAAGCGTTGCGGTGGAACTTTTCCTCGGCCTTAATAACCTTGAGCACCTTGCTGGCAGGCAGCACTTTCAGAAATTTCGCGTGATAATCCTTCTGAATTTCCTTCATTTCGAGGTCGTTCTTGTCCATTTTCTCGATGGCCTCGCGACATTTCTTGTCGTCGCTGGTGTCAACGTGGCGGAACTTGCGCATTTCCTCGAAATAACCGCGCTGCTTGCTGCGCATCTCGCGATAGAGCGGGAAAAATGCCGTTGCTTCCTGCTGCGAAAGGTCGGCATGCTTCGTAATGAACTGCTCGAGTTGGGTTTCAAACTTGGCAGGGTCGAATTTCTGCCGTTTCTCATTCTCAGTTTGATTCTGGGCAGTCATCGAAAGCGTTCCGACGACCATCAGAATCGTTAAAAACATCTTTTTCATCATTTAAATCCTTTCTTTTTGACTGACTCAATCGTCCATCGCGCAGGCATAATAAATGTCGCTGACATCCATCATCGCGAAATCGACCATATCGTCAAAATCATCGTTATAATTGGTATTTTGCGACGGCATTGCAGCAAAAGAATTTGCTTCTTCCGTCGAGTTTCCGAGTGAATTTCCGAGGTAGAAAATCATTCCACCCAAACAAGCGGCTACGGCCAATCCAGCCGCCCATTTCCAAGGTTTCCGTGCATTCAACTTGACCACTTTCGCACCCTCTTCAGGTAGTTTCGCCATCATTTCGTCGGCAAAATGCTCAAAATAGTCGGCAGGCACCTTGAACGGCTGCTTCTTGCCAAATTTTTCCTGTATAAAAGTATCTTCGCTCATAGGTTTTTTGTTTTTTCTGAGTATATGACGAATGTCTTTGGAAAAAGTTTAATCGAAATTTGAATTTTTCCCATATAAAACGCTGAAATTTTACTAAAAATACAAAAATAGCCTAAAAATTGGGGGCTGAGAGGATGTTTTCCTTTGTCATTTTCGGGAAAAAAGTTAATTTTGCAGGCAAAAATAACACAAAAACGTATGAAAAAATATCTGATTCCACTCATTTTGCTCTGCCTTGCACTGATTGGCGGTCTGGTCTGGCTCTATTTAGACTGGGAGAAACAAAAAAAGGAAAACATTGAAATGCAGGAGTTGGCCGAACTCAACAAGCAGGAAATGGAGAATGAATATGAGAAGTTCGCCTTGCAGTACAGCGAGATGAAAACGCAAATCAACAACGATTCGATTGTGGCGCAACTCTCGGCTGAACAGGAGAAGACACAGCGACTGCTGGCTGAACTGCGGCAGGTGAAGGCGAGCAATGCTCGCGAAATCACCCGACTGAAAAAGGAATTGGCGACGGTTCGTGCCGTGTTGCGGTCGTATGTCATCGAAATCGACTCGCTGAACCGACTCAACCAGAATCTTCAAGAGGAAAACACGCGTGTGAAGGCGCAATATCAGGAAGCGACGCAGCAAATCGAGGGTTTGAACACCGAAAAGCAGTCGCTGTCGGAGAAAGTCGCCATCGCAGCGCAGTTGGATGCCATCGGCATCACGATGCAGGGCAAGGACAAGCGCGGTAAAAACACCGAAAAGGCCGATAAATGCAAGACCATTGCAGTGACTTTCGCACTCGCGAAGAACGTGACGGCGTCGAACGGAATGAAGACGGTTTATGTGCGGATTACCTCGCCGACGGGTTCGCTGCTGGGCAATGCAGGCTCGTTTAACTATGAAAACAAAACGCTACAATGTTCGATGAAGAAAGCCGTCGAGTATGGCGGTCAGGAAACGCCCGTGACGCTGTTCTGGAACGTCGATCAGGCACTTGTCGGCGGCACTTACCAGGTGAGTATTTTCGCCGACGGCAACATGATTGGGTCGAGAAGCTTTTCACTGAAATGACATCTGGAGTTAAGGAAAATCTAATTGATATGAAAAAAGTTTTAACGCTATTCATGCTGACGGCAACGCTTTCGGCATCGGCGCAACAGGTGCTGACGCTCGAACGATGTCGGGAGTTGGCTTTGGCCAACAACAAGAAACTCGGCGTGGCTCGTGTGAAGCAGGAAATGGCTGCAAACACGCGGAAAGCCGTCCGCACGAAGTATCTGCCAAAGGTCGATGCCGTGGCCGGTTACGAGTTTTTCAGCCGTGAGATTTCGCTGTTGAACAACGACCAAAAAACGACTTTGGCCAACCTCGGAACGACGGCAGTGACGGGGTTGAGCGGAAACATTTCGACGGTTGTCTCGGCTTTGGTGCAACAGGGAATGATTTCGCCCGAAATGGCGCAAAAAATTGGCGACATGGTGAACCTTTTTGGGCCGCAGGCAGCGCAGATGGGCAATCAGTTGGGACAGAGAGTCAACGATGCCTTTAGAACCGACACGCGAAACATGTTTGCCGCCTCGGTGATGCTGCGACAGCCGATTTTCATGGGCGGAGCCATCACTGCAGCCAACCGTATGGCCGAGATTGGCGAACAATTCGTGGCCAACGAAGAGCAAAACATGGTGGAAACGACGCTGAAAAACATCGACGATGTGTATTGGACGGTGGTTTCGCTGCGTCAGAAGCAGAAATTGGCCAATAGTTACCGCGACCTCGTGCAGCAACTCAACAACGATGTCCACAAGATGATTGACGAGGGCATTGCCACTCGCGCAACGGGTTTGCAGGTCGATGTGAGGGTGAACGAGGCCGACATGCAGGTGACGCAGGTCGAAAACGGACTTACGCTGGCGAAAATGCTGCTCTGTCAGCTCTGCGGACTGCCGCTGACGGGTGAAATTGAACTGGCCGACGAAGGCAAAGACGTGCTACCCTACTCGCCCGACGTGGAAGATGTCGGCAACGAGGAGGCTTTCGAGAATCGCCCCGAACTGAAAATGCTGAAAAACGCCGTGGAACTGAGCGAACAAAGCACGAAATTAGTTCGGGCCGCCTATCTGCCGCAGGTCGCGCTGACGGGCGGTTATCTGCTGTCGAATCCGAATGTCTATAACGGTTTTGAGCGGAAATTTGCAGGCGTTTGGAACGTCGGCGTGCTGGTTCGTGTGCCCGTTTGGAATTGGTTCGAGGGTACTTACAAAATTCGTGCTTCAAAAGCCGCGACGACGATTGCAACCATCGAAATGGAAGATGCACGCGAAAAAATCGAACTGCAACTCGAACAATGTCGCTTCAAACTGAAAGAGGCTGGAAAACGACTGCAAATGGCGACGAAAAACCTGTCGAGTGCCGACGAAAACCTGCGCTGCGCCAACGTGGGATTTAGCGAGGGCGTGATGGAGGCGACCGATGTAATGGCGGCTCAAACGGCCTGGCAACAGGCACAAAGTCAGAAAATCGACGCCGAAGTCGAGGTAAAACTGGCGCAAGTGGCACTTCGGAAGGCACTGGGAACGCTGAAGTAGTGTGGAGTGTGGAGTGTAGAGTGTAGAGTGTAGAGTTTACAGTAAAAATAATTCAAAATTCATAATCGGCGTAGCCGACAAGTCAAAATTCAACCATCAAAATTCAAAAATATAAAAATTATGTCATCAAAAACCCAACAAAATAACAATATTCTGCTCGCTATCCTGGGCTTTGTCACCGTGGTCGTCATCGTCGGTCTGATTGGATTCTTCCTACTCGACCGCGACCCTGAAATCATTCAAGGCGAAGTGGAGGTGAGCGAGTATCGAGTTTCATCGAAAGTGCCCGGTCGTATTCTTGAATTGCGCGTGAAAGAAGGCGACTACGTTCACGTGGGCGACACGCTCGCCATTCTCGATGCACCCGAAGTGCGGGCCAAAAAGACACAGGCACAGAGCGCCGAAGATGCCGCCGCTGCCATGAGCGACATGGCTCGGGCCGGTGCGCGTCAAGAGCAGGTGAGCGGTGCCTATCAACTGTGGCAGCAGGCGAAAGCGGGCTTGGAAATCGCCCAAAAGACCTACGAGCGCGTGCAACGGCTCTACGACGAGGGCGTGATGACAGCACAGAAGCGCGACGAGGCTCTTGCGAACTACAAAGCGTTGCAAGCACAGGAAAAAGCCGCGAAAAGTCAATATGACATGGCGATGAACGGTGCTCGGCAGCAGGAGAAACGCGCTGCACAGGCTCAGGTGACACGGGCTCGCGGTGCGGTGCAGGAAGTGCAGAGCTACCTGCGCGAAACGGTGCAGATTTCCAACGTCGAGGGCGAGGTTTCGAGCATCTATCCGAGGGTTGGCGAACTCGTCGGCACGGGCTCTCCCATCATGTCGATTTCAGTGATGAGCGACCTCTGGGGCACTTTCAACGTGCGCGAAGACAAGTTGAACGGCCTGAAAATCGGCGACACATTCACGGCGTTCGTTCCGGCCTTCAACAAAGAGTTGAAAATGAAGGTTTTCTACATCAAGGACGAGGGTTCTTTCGCCGTTTGGAAGGCAACGAAGGCCAACGGACAATACGATTTGAAAACGTTTGAAGTGAAGGCTCGACCCGAGGAGGTTTTCGAGGGTCTGAGACCTGGAATGTCGTTGGTGATTAAGGAGTAAGGTGTGGAGTGTGGAGTGTGGAGTGTGAAGGGATGATACCGAAAAGAATCTTGAAAATCGCCCTGCGTGAATGTGGAAATTTACGCAAGAATCTGGTGTATTTGTTCTGCATGGTGTTCTTTCCGATTCTCGTCACCGTGTTTTTCACGACGATGATGAGCGACGGCCTGCCGACGAAGATGCCCGTCGGCGTGGTCGATAACGACAACACATCGACCTCGCGGGCCATCGTCAGAAAACTCGATTCGTTTCAGGCGAGCCATGTAGTGGAGCACTACCCCAACATCAATGAGGCGAGAAAAGCCATCCAACGAAACAAAATCTACGCTTTTCTTTATATTCCAAAAGGCACGACTGACGGCCTGCTCTCGGCCCAACAGCCCAAAATCTCGTTCTACTACAGCCAAGCGTCGCTCGTAGCAGGCGCCCTACTCTATCGAGACCTGAAAACTGTGTCGATGCTCGGTTCGGCTGCCGTCGGACAAAGCACCATGCGTGCAAAAGGCTATACAGACGGGCAAATCAAGACGTTTCTCCAGCCCATCGTCATCGATCTCCACATGATTGGAAACCCGTGGGCAAGTTACAACTACTACCTCTCGACGATGATTATCCCGGGTATTCTGATGCTGTTCATGTTTCTCATCACAGCCTATTCGCTCGGCGCGGAAATCAAGTTCGGCACCGCGAAGGAATGGATGGCAATGGCCAACAACAACATTCTCGTGGCTCTCACGGGCAAGTTGCTGCCACAATTTCTCATCTTCCTGACCATTTTCTACTCCTTCATGTACTACTTGTTCGGAATCTTGAATTTCCCCCATCCGGGCGGCATCGTCATGATTCTTGTACTGGGTTTGCTGACGGTTTTGGCAAGCATCGGATTCGGCATTTTCGCTTTCGGACTGATGCCCTCGCTACGCATGTCGTTGAGCGTTTGTTCGCTGTGGGCGGTGCTCGGATTCTCGATGAGCGGAGCAACGTTCCCCATTTTCGCCATGCACCATTCCATCGAGGCTCTGGCGCAACTGTTTCCGCTGCGCCACTATTATATGATTTATCAAATCTGCATTTTCAACGGCTATACGTTTGTCGATGCGTGGTTCAACATCATGGCACTGCTGATTTTCATGGCGTTGCCGTTCTTTGTCGTCAATAAGATTCGGAAGGCGATGCTAGAGTATGAATATATTCCTTAGAAGAGGAAGGAGTTTGGAAGAATGAAAGAAAAACTATACAACAGAATACGCGAAGGTGTGAAGGACATGTGCTACATCTGGGCAAGAGAGATGCGGCAGACCGTCACCGACCAGGGAGTGCTCATTCTCTTCCTCCTCGTGCCGCTGATTTATCCGCTGTTCTATTCGTGGATTTATACCAACGAAGTGGTGCGCGACGTGCCGGTGGCGATTGTCGATTTGTCGCACAGCCACCAGAGCCGCCAATTTATCCGCGAATTCGACGCTTCGCCCAACACGAAGGCGGCCTACTACTGCAATTCGATTGATGAAGCACAAGAATTGGTCGGTAAACAAGTCGTTCACGGCTTTCTTTACTTCCCGCCCGACTTCCAAGTCCTTACCAATCGGATGGAACAGGCTCATGTGAGCGTCTTCTGCGACATGTCGCTCATGCTGACCTACAAGGCGATTTACCAAACGGCACAGGCCGTGGCATCCGACATGAACACGAAACTGCAAATCAACCGGTCGGGCAATCACACCGCACGCGAAGACGAAATCACGTCGCAACCACTCGCGTTCGACGAAGTGCCCGTGTTCAACCCCACTGGCGGCTATGGCTCGTCGCTCATTCCGTGCGTGCTGATTCTCGTCATTCAACAGACATTGCTGCTCGGCATCGGACTCGTCGCAGGAACGACCCGCGAATCGAATCCTTATCATGACCTCGTGCCGATTTCGCACCACTACAACGGCGTATTCCGCATCGTTGGGGGCAAATCGCTCGCCTATTTCATGATTTACGCTATCGTGGCAACCTATCTCACCGTCATCGTTCCCCGACTGTTCAACTTCACAACTCTTCTGTCGCCGGGCTCACTTTTCGCCCTGCTCCTGCCGTTTATCCTTTCATGCATTTTCTTCGGCATGATGCTTTCGTGCATTGTGCGCTATCGTGAAAATGTCATGCTACTCGTCGTATTCACCTCCGTGCCATTCCTCTTTTTCGCTGGTTTTTCGTGGCCGGAAACCAATATGCCGGGCGTTTGGCGCGGCATTGCAACCCTCATTCCATCGACTTTCGGCATTCGCGGATTCGTCCGACTCAACACCATGGGCGCAACGCTCGACGACATTCGTTTTGAATATCAGGCTCTCTGGATTCAAACCGCCGTCTATTTCATGGTGACTTGCTTGGTCTATCGAAACCAAATCATCATTGCACGTCGCCATGCCATCGAAGAACTGGGAAACGAACGAAAACAAAACCAATAATATTATTTTTTATGAAAAAACTGACAAAAATCCTGACTCTCGCCCTGACCATGACCGTTTCAACGGCTGCACAGGCGCAAAACATCCAGTTGCACTACGATTTCGGACGCAACATCTACCCCAACGAAGAAAGCGACCGCCAGAAAGTAACCATGACCATCGAGCATTTCAAGGCCGACAAGTGGGGCTCGTGGTTCTACTTCGTCGATATTGATTTCAGCAGGAAATTCACCGAAGGAGCCTACACGGAGATTTCGCGCGAGTTCAATCTTGGGAAAAATTCGCCCTTCGCTGCCCACATCGAATACGACGGCGGACTGAACCGTGGCGGCAGTTTCCAGCAGGCAGCCCTCGTCGGTGCGGCCTACAACGGCCACAACGCCGACTTCTCGACCACTTTTTCGGTGCAACTGCTCTACAAAAGATTTTTCAAAAGTTACAACCACACCAACGCCTACCACAGTGCACAACTCACGGGCGTGTGGGGCACGACATTCGCCAACAAAAAATGCACGTTTTCGGGCTTCATCGACCTATGGCGAGGCGAGAAAGCCGATGGACACGGTCAGTTGGTGATGATTACCGAGCCGCAGTTCTGGTACAAACTCACTGAGAATCTCAACATCGGAACGGAAATCGAAATCAGCAACAATTTCATCTACAACACCTACAACGACAAGACTTTCTTCGTCAATCCGACGTTGGGTGTCAAGTGGGATTTTTAAGATTTAATGGGTCTTCACAATCGTCGTTTTCGGTTGCGTGGCATTGCGACGACGCACCACCGTGACGACGCTTTGTGCCAGTGACAGGAAAATCTGTCCAGAAATTGTTTCAGCGGCGAGAGCGGTCGGCGTACCGTTGTCGCCGTTGTCGCAAATGCTCTGAACGATGGGAATCTGCGCCAAAAGCGGCACACCCATTTCCTCGGCAAGTCGCTTGCAACCCTCTTTTCCGAAAATGTAATAGCGATTTTCGGGCAGTTCGGCAGGTGTAAACCACGCCATATTTTCAATCAGTCCCAAAATCGGCACGTTCACCTTCTCGTTTCCGTACATGTCAATGCCTTTCCGGGCATCGGCCAAAGCCACTTGCTGCGGCGTGGAAACGATGAGGGCACCCGTGATGGCGAGTGTTTGCAACAACGTCAGATGGATGTCGGACGTTCCCGGTGGCGTGTCGAGAATCAGGTAGTCGAGCGCACCCCAGTCGGCATCGGCAATCAGCTGTTTCAGCGCCCCCGTCGCCATTCCACCGCGCCAGAGCGTCGCCGTTTGCGGATCGACGAAAAAGCCAATTGAAAGGAGTTTCACTCCATATTTTTCGACGGGAACAATCAAATTCCGACCATTTTTTTCGACAAGATAAGGCCGCACATCTTCCACACCGAACATTTTCGTCATCGACGGACCGAAAATGTCGCAATCGAGCAGTCCGACGCGATAGCCCAGCCGTGCCAGCGCGATGGCGAGGTTCGCCGAAACCGTCGATTTGCCCACGCCGCCCTTGCCGGAACTCACGGCAATGATGTTCTCGACTTCGGGCAGCAGTTTTTCGACCGTCGGACGTGGTGCCGACTTGAATTCCGTCGCGATTTCCACCTCGACTTCCTTGCCGCAATGGTATTTGATGGCGGCCTCGGTGGCCTTCACCGTCGATTTCAAGAACGGGTCGGTCTCGCGTGGGAAAATAAGCGTCACGCCCACCGTCCAAACGCCACTTTCACGGTCGAAACCGACCGTCGGCGTGTCGGCCACCATCTCGCTCTCGACGAGGTTTTTCTTCGTGCCGGCATACGTCACTGTCGCCAGCGCTTCCATCACTTTTTTCGGGTATAATTCGTTCATAGATACGATTTTTCGTTGATTTTGATGGCAAAGGTACTACTAAGTGGGCGAAAAACAAAGAAATACCTTGGAAAAGTTTGCGGATTGGCATAAAATGGCTAACTTTGCGACTATCTAATTCCTTATATTACAAATATGTTCAAGCGAATCGGGCTGTTTTTGGTGCTTTTATGGCATTTTTGCGCGTCGATGGCGGACGATGGCTTCGCCTATCGCGGTCTTATGGTTGACTGTTCGCGCCATTTTTGGCCGAAGGAGTTTCTCATGAAACAAATCGACGCGATGGCGATGCTTCGGATGAACAAACTCCACTTGCATCTGACCGACGCAGGCGGCTGGCGGCTCGAAATCAAGGCTTTTCCGCGACTGACCTCACACGCGGCGTGGCGCACGGAAGAAAATTGGACGAAATGGTGGACACAGGGCGACCGACGCTATTGCACGGCGGAGACCGAGGGTGCCTATGGTGGTTTTTACACGCAAAACGACATGGCGGAAATCGTCGAATATGCTTTGAACAAAGGCATCGACGTGATTCCCGAAATCGAAATGCCTGGCCACAGCGAGGAGGTGCTTTACGCCTATCCCGAACTGGCTTGTACAGGCGAGGAATACGGCTGTTCCGATTTTTGCATCGGCAACGAGGCCACTTTCGACTTCATCGAACGCGTGCTCGACGAGGTTCTGCAACTTTTTCCCTCGAAACTGATTCACATCGGCGGCGACGAGGCTGGTCGGCAAAAATGGGCTCAATGTCCGCGCTGTCAAGCACTAATGAAGGCCGAAAATCTGCAAACGACCGCCGAATTGCAGGCGTGGTTCACGAGGCGCGTCGGCAAATATCTTGAAAGCAAAGGCCGTCGGTTGATGGGGTGGGACGAAATCATGGAAGGCATCAACGCGAACGATGTTCCCAACTATGTCGTGATGGCGTGGCGCGGCGTGGAACGTGCAGAGGAAGCGGCTCAGCGCGGTTTCGACGTGGTGCTCACACCCTCTCCGCAGTATTATTTGGACTATTATCAAGACGCGCCGGAGTCGCAGCCATTGGCGATGGGCGACTATTCACCGTTAGAAAGGGTTTGGGCGTTTTCTGCGGTAGTCGATTCGCTGGCTAAAAGTCCAATTGGCGGTCGAATCCTCGGCGTTCAAGGCAATCTCTGGACAGAAATGGTTGCCACGCCCGAACACGCCGAATATATGATTTATCCTCGGCTGATGGCCATTGCGGAGGCAGGTTTAAAGCGTTTTCCCGATAAGAATTTACAAGATGACGATGGAAATTTCTTAGATTGCGAAGAATTGTTTACAAATTTTTATAGAAGGGCGATTGCGTTTTGCGACACGTTGCGGTCGATGGGCTACGCGCCGTTTGATTTGAGAAATGAAATTGGACAACGAGGCGAGGCTCATCAGCAAGTGCAGCACGAAGCCATCGGGAAGCCCGTTCGCTATCTGCAACCTTATTTCGAGAAGTATCGCGGCGGCGGTGAAACCACGCTGACCGATGGTTTACAAGGTGGTTGGAGCTACAACGACGGTCGTTGGCAGGGCTTTATCAGTCGTGAGCGGCTTGATGTCGTCATTGATATGCAGCAAATAGTTCCATTGCGAGATGTCTGTGCTTCGTTCATGCAGTTTACGGGGCCTGAAATCTACGCTCCAGCGGAGTTCATTGTCAGCATTTCCAACGACGGCGAGCATTTTTCGGAACTTTCGCATCAGTTTTTTTCTGTCGATCTTTCAAAACCCTATACCATCCAAAAATTAACTTGGGAAGGCTCGTCAAAAGGTCGTTTCGTCCGCATTCAGGCGCGTTCTGGCGAGCACGGCGGCTGGATTTTCACCGACGAAATCGTCGTCAATGCTATTTCAAGTTCTAATACTTGCCCGAAAAAGAGCGCAAATTTTTAAGTTTTTTGTCTAATGTCATTATTTTTTCGTAAAAAAAGAGTAATTTTGCACAAGAATAATCAAATCAGTCTAAAAAAATATATGGGATTTATTTCTAATCTGTTCTCAAAAAAGAACAAGAATTTGCAAACGGTATTGAATGAGTCATTGACAGACTCTAAAGAAAACATGTCGATTGTAGTTGAAGAAGGTTCTAACTACAGCCAGTTATCTTACGATAATGCTGGTTGGCTGACATACCCTGATGGCCTGAAATGCAGGAATCTATCTGAGGTATTTAACGAGTCTTTTGACGATAGACTATTTAACGTCATTGCAGATACCAAACAAGAACTTGGTTATAAAGACGGTGAAACTTTCTATATTCAATTCAATAAAAGTGGAAAGCAAGTTTTTGAATATGTAGACACGTTTGTTGTAGGCATTTGGGAACTCTTCACTAACAAACTTCTATGCTTTATTAGGCTTGATGACCATGTTATGAATCAGCAAGAAATAGAGCTATACCAGCGTTATGCTGCAAAGGAGTGGAATAATGTAATTTGGGGTGACAAATTAGAAAGAGGTATGCTTGCTTTAATTGATATATGGCAAGGCATACAAGACGATTCTATTAGACAAGAATTCATTGAAAAAGTCTTCGATGTTAAAGCAACTAATAATCAATTGTCAGTCGACAAGTATCTATTCATTTTTGATAATGGATTGTTGAGCAGTTGTTATTATGACGATTATAATGTCATGATTTTAGATATATTCGATGGAGAGACAATTGATGAGTATATGGAGAACGCAAATAAGCATTGGAAGAGTGAAAAAGAAATGAAGAGATTAATCAATCTCCAAGCTATATATTCGACAAGGATTAGTCAAGAGATATTATCTTCTGATATAACATGCAAAAAATATGCTTATGATGAATGGGGACTTTGTATTAACTACATTGCAATGGGCACATTCTTCCAACAGTTCGACATGGATCAAGAAACGTTCATTGAAAGTACAGATGGTAAATATGAAATTCTATCTAACAATGTTTCTAATGGCATTAAAACCACAAG
>CACYQZ010000038.1 GCA_902776665.1 uncultured Prevotellaceae bacterium | reverse complement strand
AGAACGCACTTGGGTCGATACTTGTCACGGAGTTTCCGATCGTCACGCTCGTCAGACCAGAGCACCATTGGAACGCATATTGACCGATGCTCGTCACGGAGTTCGGAATCGTTACGCTCGTCAGGCCAGAGCAACCAAGGAACGTTCCTTTATCGATGCTTGTCACGGAGTTTCCGATCGTCACGCTCGTCAGGCCTTTGCAATCAAAGAACGCAGATTGACCGATGCTTGTCACGGAGTTAGGGATTGTCACGCTCGTCAGGCCAGAGCTGCCTGAGAACGCTAATTGACCGATGCTTGTCACGGAGTTCGGGATGGTTATGCTCGTTAGGCCAGAGCAGTCAGAGAACGCTAATTTACCGATACTCGTCACGGAGTTAGGGATTGTCACGGTCGTCAGGCCAGAGCAAAACATGAACGCATCATCACCGATGCTCGTCACGGAGTTCGGAATCGTCACGCTCGTCAGGCCAGAGCATTTATAGAATGCACCACCGCCAATGCTTGTCACAGGATAAGTGGTTCCGTTGTAGGTGGCAGATTCTGGGATAATTACGTTACCTGTATATCTGTCAGAGTAGTCAGTATAATAACTACCCCCATAACTAACGGACAATTCCGTTTGGTTATTTGCCCATTTGTAATAGATGGTGACACCATCCGCATTTGCCACCTCAATGTCGTGGGCTAACGCCCTTGCTCCAACTATACTTAAAAGTGCAGTGAGCACAAATGTAATAAATTGTTTCCTTTTCATATTTTTTGTTTTTGAAATTAAACTTGAAATTTGAGTCCCAAACACTTCAGAGAGCAGACAATAAAAAAACGTGGACTCATTACTTCGTCTACGTCTTCTGAGGTATCTCCCAACACCTTGCAGTCATTTACGAGTAAAAGCCCACGCCATCGGCGTGAGCATCCGGGCATTTTACTCTTGACTGCTTCTTTTAATTTTGGGAGAAATTTCAGAAGACAAGAACTAAAGCGGACGCTTCTTATCTATATGTCTTTTGTCTGTTTTATGTCATAGGCAGTCTATTTAGTTGATTCTTGGTCTAAACTCATAGGGCAATTCCCTCGTTTATAATGTTATACTTGAAGAGCGACGGCGGTGCCTGCTCCCATTGCTTTTTGGAATGGGCGAAAACGTTGATTTCCTCACCCATGCCAAGCCCTTTGTCCCACACGGGATATTCGATATTACCTTTTTCCTCGACAGTTAAACGAGGCTTATCTACGATGACAAGCACATCCCAGTCGCTGCCTTTGTGGGCATCGCCACGAGCACGCGAACCATAGAGGATGATTTGGGCATTTGGTTCAACCTCTCTGATAGTGGTGCGAATCAGATTTAGAATCTTTTCGTCTTGTTGTATAATTTCGCGTGCCATGCGTTTGCTTTTTGATTTCTTTATATTTTTCCCTGCAAAAATACGATTTTTTTCTGAGAATGCAAAATTTTTTGTAATTTTGTGGTCGAAATTGAAGTTTTTAATAGTGATTTATTCAAAAAAATGGATATGATTGCTTATTTATTGATTGGTGCCGTTGTCGGCGGACTTGTGGGAGGCGGATTCGCGTTCTACCTGCGACTGCGGCTTGCCACGCGCGAAACGGAACTGAAATTGTTGCGCGAACAGAGCGAAAAAGATATTGTTGCCCTTCGCGAACAGAACGAAAAGGAGGTAGCTTCGCTTCGAGAACAAAATGAAAAGGAGGTAGCTTCGCTTCGGGAACAGAACGAGAACGAAAAGGCGGTTTTGCGCGAACAAATGTCGAGCGAATCGCAACTGCGGCAGGAACAGTTCCAAGAGCAACTTCGCACGGTGCAGGAGCAGTTCCAGAACCTCGCCACGAAGGTGCTCGACCAAACCACCGACCGCCTGAAAACGCAGAACACGGAGTCGATGCAGACGCTCACCGAACCGCTGAAGCAGAATCTGGAGCAGTTGCAGCAGGCGATTCGCAACACCAACAGCGAAACGGCGAAGCAAACGGCATCGCTCTCGGAACAACTCAAGGCGATGGCCGAGCAAACCTCGAAAATCGACCTCACGGCGACGCGACTGACCAACGTGATGCGCGGCGGCAACAAAATTCAGGGCAACTGGGGCGAAATGACGCTGCAAAACCTGCTCGAAAGCCAAGGACTGCAAATCGGGCGCGACTTCGACCTGCAACAAACGCTCACCGACGAACAGGGACGCCCCATCATCAACGAGGAGAGCGGTCAGCGGATGGTGCCCG
Organism: uncultured Prevotellaceae bacterium; assembly: GCA_902776665.1. Classification (GTDB taxonomy): domain Bacteria; phylum Bacteroidota; class Bacteroidia; order Bacteroidales; family Bacteroidaceae; genus Prevotella. Next base: position 16,495 of record CACYQZ010000038.1, on the reverse strand, counting down.
ACGCGATTCTGCACTATCCGAACAACGAGGACGTGATTATCGACGCGAAAATGTCGATCGACGCTTACGCGAAATATATGGAAACCGACGACGAAACACAGCGGAAAGCCCTCGCGAAAGAGGTGGTTCGCAGCATTCGCGACCTGTTCAACCGACTTTCGTCGAAAGATTACAGCCGATACGTGAAACCGCCGCGAAAATCGGTCGATTTCGTCATTATGTACATCCCCTACGAGGGTGCGCTGCAACTTGCCCTCTCCACCGAACCGAGCCTTTGGAACGAGGCTTTCAGCAAGAAAATTTTTATTACCGGACAGCAGAACTTGATGGCGATTTTGACGATGATTCACGCGGCGTGGCGGCAGTATCTGCAGCACGAAAACGAAAAGCAGGTCTATGTCTTGGCCGAGGAACTTCTGAAGCGCGTCGGCGTTTTCCTCAAGCATTTTGACACGCTGAAACTGCACTTGCGGCAGGCTACAGTCGATTGCGAGGAATTGGAGGCGAAATATAATGGAAGAATGGGCATCGTGCAGAAGGCCAACCAACTGAAAAAACTTGGTGTGAAGGAGAATGTGAAGTATCCGATTCCGTCTGACGACGAAGAACTTTCGCTGCCAGAAGCGACGAAATAACATTAAAAATATGGAAGGAAAAATGGAAAAACTTGTGTTTGTTTGCCTCGGAAACATTTGCCGATCGCCGGCTGCCGAGGGTGTGATGAAACACGTGGTGGAGCGCGAAGGTCGTGAGGCCGATTTTCTGATTGATTCCGCTGGCATCGGCGGCTGGCACGTCGGTCAGTTGCCCGATGCGCGAATGCGCCGTCGCGGAGCAGCACGAGGCTACGATTTTTCCAGTCGTGCACGGCAGTTTTCCGTCGATGATTTCGGCCGCTTCGACCTGATTTTGGTGATGGACCGCGAGAATTTCTTCGATGTGACACGACAGGCGAAAACTGAGGCCGACAAGCAGAAAGTGGTGATGTTGGCGGATTATATGACGCAGCACGACGGACAGCGTTACATTCCCGACCCGTACTACGGCGACGACCGCGATTTCGACTTTGCGCTCGACCTGATTGAGGATGCCTGCGAGGGTCTTTTCACCGAATTGACCGCGAAGTAGGGCTGATACCGCTGATTTTTGCTGAAAACAGGGTGATTTTTCCTTGAAATTAAGAAAAATCGAGTGATAGTTGCTGATTTTCCGACTTTTTGGGCGGCGAATCGGCACTTTTTTCTGTTACCGAAAATCGTTCCAAGAAAGTTTCCTCAGAGATGATTTCGATGCCGAGTTCCTTCGCTTTTTTATTCTTGCCGGAGGTCGATTCGATGTCGTTGTTGATGAGGAACGAGGTCGAGCCGCTGACACTTCCTGCCACGCGACCGCCCTGGCTTTCGATGTAGTCTTGAAGTTCTTTTCTGTTCTTGAAATGGTGGGTTTCGCCCGTGATGACAAAGGTCATTCCCTTCAAATTCTCGGTCTGGTTGTTGTCTTGTTGTATTACTTGAATGTAATTTAATAACTTTCTGGTAGTCAAAATGTTATCATTGTCATGAAACCACGCGATTATCAGCGCTGAACGCTCTGGTCCGATGCCGTCGATGTGGGCAAAATGCTCGTTGTCGTCGGTCGTTGAGGCTGTTTCGACGAGGTCGTTGAACGGGTAGGCACTCAGCAGACGTTTTGCCACGTCGGCACCGCATTTCGGAATGCTCAGCGCGATGAGCAGGCGTTGCGCTTCAACCCGCCGCGCCTTCTCAATCGACTTCACGATGTTCGCCGCCGACCGCTCGCCAAAACCATCGAGCAGGGCAATTTCGCGAGCGTGTTCGGGGAGCCGGTAGATGTCGGCGAAGTCGCTGATCCAACCGAGACTGATGAATTTGGCGAGCGTCTGTTCTGAAATGCCGTCGATGTCCATACCCGCTTTCGACACGAATCGCGCATATTTTTTCAGTTGTTTCGCCGGACAAACGGGGTTCGTGCAGTGCAACGTGCGCGTGCCGCTCTGCTGACTCTCGACAACCTCCGTAACGTGCTGGCAAACAGGGCATTGCGTCGGAATTTTGAGTTCGCCGACCGCCTTCACCACGTTGATGACCTTCGGAATGATTTTGTTGGCTTTGATGACCTCGATTTGCGTGCCGGCACCGCCGATTCCGAGCCGTTCACACTCGCTGATGTTGCACAGCGAGGCGCGTTTCACAGTGGTTCCTTCGAGTTCGACGGGGCGGAAAATCGCCACGGGCGAAATCGTCGAGGCCGCGCACGACCATTCAATCTCCAAAAGTTCGGTTTCGGCGGCCTCGTCCTGCCATTTGAAGGCCAGTCCGGCGCGTGTGGCGTGATGGCCGGTGACTGAGCCTGTCGCGGCGAAAATCGCGTCGTCGTAGGTCACGACAAGACCGTCGGCAGGGTAGTCCATCCGCTCGTCGCCCGTCGTTGTCACGCGGAACGTAAAGCGGTCGATGGCGGCCTGCACGTTTTCGATGGTCGGATTTTCTACCATTTCGCGATCAACGGTATGAAAACCGAGTGTGTCGAGCCACGCCATGCGGTCGCCCCACGAATCCAAATGGAAGGTTTTTTCGGCAGTTTTTACGACGTTTTCGCCCTCTTTGAACACCAACGAAAATGCCACCCAACGAATCTTCCGAGCCTTCACTTCCTCGGGGTCTTTCAGCGACAGCGAACCTGACGCCAGATTGCGCGGATTGGCATAGTCTTCACCGCTCTCAAGAAGGAATTGTTGGAAGTCTTGATAGGAGATAATTGCTTCTCCTCTGATAACAATATGTTCTTGATTGCCAATTGTTTGCGGTATTCCGTTAATGTATTTCGTTAAGTGCGTGATGTTCGTTCCGATGTGGCCGTTTCCGCGTGTCACGACCTTCGTTAGCCGACCTTTGTCGTAGGTGGCGACGAGCGTCAGTCCGTCTAATTTCCACGAAATCCAGACGGCTTTTCCCTCCGCCCATTTCACCACTTCCGCCACCTGTTTCGTCTTGGCGAGCGAGAGCGCTGGAAACTCGTGCGCTTCCTTCTGTCCGGCGGTGTTGTCTTCCGACACCCGTTGCGTCGGCGAGTCGGGCAGTGTCACACCCGTTTCCTCCTCCAGCCGTTTCAGTTCGTCGAAACGCGCATCCCATTCGTAGTCGGTCATCAGTTCCTGGCGGCCGTTATAGTAGGCTTCCGAGGCTCGATTGAGTTCGTCGGCCAGTTGCTGCATCCGCAGTCGTAATTCTTCAGTCATCATCGTTTTTTGTTCTAAATTTGTTGCCTGCAAAGTCTGAATCGATTGCCTGCAAAAAGAAAATTCGCTGACAAAATTAGCAAAAAAAAAACAAGTGACCAAATTTTTTCGTACCTTTGCCGTCGAAATGATGAATTTTTTCGACATAGTGATGCTGTCGGTGGCATTGGCGATGGACTGTTTCGCGGTGAGCATCGTGAGTGGCGTGATGATGGCGGCGTGGCAGCGCTCGAAACTCCAAGTCATTCTTCGATTGAGCGTGCTATTCGGCCTTTTCCAAGCCCTGATGCCGCTCGTCGGCTGGTTGGCAACGAGCCTTTTCGCCCATTACATCGAGGCTTACGACCATTGGATTGCCTTCGGACTGCTCGTTTTCCTGGGTGGAAGAATGATACGCAGTGCCTTTCAACCCGACGATGCCGGCCATTTCGAACCGTCGCGCTGGCTGACGGGCGTGACTTTGGCCTTCGCCACGAGCATCGACGCCCTCGCCGTCGGCATTTCTTTCGCGATGACTGGCTACAAAAGTCTCGCGTCGCTGCTGATGCCGCTCGTTGTCATCGGAATCGGCTCGTTTTTGTTCAGCATCACGGGCCATTTGCTGGGCATCCGCTTCGGCAGTGAAATCCGTCGTCGATTGCAGCCCGAACTCTTCGGCGGCATCATTCTCATTGCCATTGGCGTGAAAATTTTGGTCACTCACCTATTATAACTCGTTGAAAATGAAGGTTTTAGTATCGAAAGAAATAGAACTGGTCTGTCCGGGCTTCGTGGGAGCCTGCGTCGAGGCCGACGTGGTGAATACGCCCTATTCAGAGGGACTTTGGACGGAAATCCATGCGCTCGGCGACGAGTACATGGCGACGCTCACCACCGAGTCGCTGAAGGAAATGTCGGGCATTGCCGCCACACGCCGCGTTTATAAGGCTTGCGGAAAAGACCCTTCGCGCTATCGTCCGGCCTCGGAAGCGCTTATCCGAAGGATGTTGCAGGGCAAGGAACTCTACCAAATCGACACGCTCGTCGATTTAATCAACCTCGCGAGCATCCGTTTCGGCTATTCGATAGGTGGTTTCGACGCCTCGAAATTCGTCGGCGACACGCTCACGCTCGGCATCGGTCGTGCCGGAGAGCCCTACGAGGGCATCGGTCGCGGATTGTTGAACATCGAGGGACTGCCCGTTTATCGCGATGCCGAGGGCGGAGTGGGCACGCCGACCAGCGACAACGAACGCACGAAAATAACACTTGAAACGCGCCGCCTGCTCGTGCTCATCAACGGCTACGATGGCAACGAGGAGCGCGTCTGCCAAAATGCCGAGTTCATCATCGACCTCGTGCGCCGATTCTGCCAAAGCACCGAGGCTTCGTTTTTTCTCTATCGTTGAAAATCCTCTATCATTGAGAATCGTCTTCGTTGAGAATCGTTGAAAAACTCGATTCGATTCCTTGTCGAAAATCTCGAAATATTCGTGATTTTTCCCGAAAAACTCGCTGATTTCCCACCATTTCGCGTGAAAAAATCAGTTTAGTGATAATATTTCTTAAAAAAGGGTGCCGTTACCGATTTTTTTTGTAATTTTGCCCAGTTTTTAGCGTAACCAACACCAAAGGTGTTTTCAGAATATGGGAAAACAGACAGAAAAAGGCATGGTCATAGGCATTGACGTGGGCATCAGCACGACGAAAATCGTGGGTCTGACCGCCGACGGCAACATCATTTCGCCTATTCGCATCAAGGCCACCGACCCCGTGACATCGCTCTACGGCGCGTTCGGAAAATATCTCTACGACAACGACATCGAACTGAACGACGTCAGGCAGGTGATGCTCACTGGCGTGGGCAGTGCCTACGTGGAAACGCCCGTCTATGGGCTTCCGACGGCAAAGGCAGCGGAATTTCTCGCCGACGGCCTCGGTGCCCGCCACGAAACGAACCTCGACCGGATGGTGGTCGTCAGCATGGGCACGGGCACGAGCATCGTGAAATGCGACGGCGAAAACATCCGCCACATCGGTGGAATCGGCGTGGGAGGCGGCACTTTGCAGGGTCTTTCGCGCATCATGCTCAAAACCGACGACATCGCCCTTGTGTCGAATCTGGCGAAGGGTGGCGACTTGTCGAAAATCAACGTACTCATCGGCGACATCAGCGCAAAACCGCTGCCCGGACTGCCGATGGACGCCGTTGCCTCGCTGTTTGGCAATGCCAAGAGCGACGCCTCGCGCGAAGACATTGCGCTGGGACTGATTTGGATGGTGCTGCAAAGCATTTGCAGTGCTTCGATTCTTTCGTCGATGGACAGCGGAATCAAGGATTTCGTGATGATCGGCAATCTCTCGATGCTTCCGCTCTGCGGCGAGGTCTTTCCCGCTTGCGAGAGGCTCTACGGGGTGAAATTCCACATCCCGAAGTACAGCGAATTCAGCACCGCCATCGGTGCCGCACTCAGCTACAAACCTTAGAAACAACGAAAATCAACAATTAAAAAACATCATTATGAAAGTGAAAAAACTATTACTCCTTGGCCTGATGACGGCCATTGGTACCAGTCTTTCGGCAGGTACTGTAAAAATGAAGACCAGCCGAGCAGCCGGCCAAAACATCTCGTTTGCCGTGAACTCGGGTCTGTCACTGACGCTGACGTGGGGCGACGGCTCAACCGAGCAACTGACCTCCACCGGACAGCTGCAGACCGTCTCCGTGAAAAATGAACAGCTGACCATCAGTAGCGAGAAAGACATCACCTCGCTCTATGTCGCCGAAAACGACCTGACCACGCTCGACATCTCTGGCTCGGCCAAGTCGCTGCGCACGCTCTGCTGCGCCGACAACCAACTGACGACGCTCTCGCTCACAGGATGCACCAACCTTGTGATTCTCGACTGTCAGGGCAACCAACTGAAGTCGGTGTCGAATCCGAGTTCGAAAATGCAAGACCTGAACGTGGCCGACAACCAACTGACCTCCCACGGACTGAGTAGCGTGGCCAACCTCCTCTCGATGGTTTGCGCCAACAACAACATGACCTCCATCGGAAGCCTTGCCAATATGGTCAATCTGACCTCGCTTTTCTGCCAAGGCAACAAAATCACAGGTTTCACGAAGTTGGACAATCTCGTCAATCTGAAGCACATCATCGCTTCGAACAACAATCTGAAAAGCCTCAACCTCAGCACTTTGACGCAACTCGAAGACCTTTGGGTTAGCGACAACCAACTGACGACGCTCGACCTTTCGACCACGAAGAAATTGGTCGGTCTGGTGGCTGCCAACAACCAACTGAATACCATCACTTGGGATTACGTGTCGGCGAGGAAAAACGTGAAATATGCCGACGTGAGCAAGAACATTCTGCCTTTCAACTCGCTGCCGAACCTCTACAACACGACGGTGGGCACTTATGTCGTCGATGGTGCTGTGGGTCCGCAGAATCCCGTTGAACTGATTGCCGGAAGCATCGAAGTCAATCAAAAGGCAGGTTCCGACTTCACCACGCGCATTGTTCGTAGTGGTTGGAACAACATCACGAAGCCCGAAGTCAAGGCCGTTGACGGCGGTGGCAAAGAGTTGCAGAATGGTGTCGATTTCAAGTTCGAGAACTTCATGGACTTGACTTTCCTGACCGGTCCCTACAACGATGTCGTTCTGACTTTGACGTCAGCCAGTTTCCCCGAATTCGAACTCGTTTCTACCCCGTTCAACGTGACGGGTGGTTCCGACGGCATCGAAACCGTTACCGTTTCCACTGAAATCGACGAAAATGCCGCCATCTTCGACCTGCAAGGCCGTCGCATGAACGCTTCTTCGCTGAAGAAAGGCATCTATGTCGTCAATGGCAAGAAAGTAATCATCCGATAACACGCAAAACATTTAGGAATGATGAAAACAACGAAATATCTCATTCTTTCGGCACTGCTGATGCTTGTCGGCAACGATGCGCTGGCACAGTCGCTCCGATTGGATAATGCCAATCTGAAGAATCAATATCTGATGCTCGACAAGGAAGTGGTGGACATCGACTACAACGGTTTCGCGACCGTTGCGGTGGCTGCCAACTGCGACTATCAGACGACAGCCGACGATTGGATGGTTGTGCGACGGATGCACAACGGCAATACGGCCATTTTCGCGCAGCCGAACTATAACAGTCAGGCTCGCGAGGGAGTGGTGACATTCAAATCGACCGACGGAACGGTGACGCGCTCGTTGAAGGTGCGCCAAGGTCCCGACACGTCGTGGAGCGAACTCGTCACAGAAGAATTGGTGAAAGTGTCCAGCGTCACTGCAGCTAACGGCGAGGCACAGGCCGGAACACCCGCCTCGAACCTCATCGACGGCAATTTCTCGACTATCTGGCACAGCCGTTGGAGCGGTTTGACAAAATTCCCCGTCACACTGACCTTCAATTTCACGAATTCCCCCACCATCGACTATTTCGTCTATACACCGCGCCAAGACGCCAGCACCAACGGCAATCCGAAAGTCGTGGAAGTGCTGACACGCTGCGGTAGCGAATCGACCTTTAAGAAGTACGGCGAATACAACTTCGGCGGCACGAGCTCGGCCACGGTAGTGACTTTCGAGGGCGGTTTGCAGAACGTGAAGGCCATTCAAATCGTCATCAAGAGCGGACAGGCCGATTTGGCCTCGGGTGCAGAGGTGCAGTTCTTCAAGAAACCCACTGACAACCCCTCGCTTGCCGTTTTCGCCGACGATTCTTGGTCGTCGCTGAAGCCCGGCACAACGCAGGCCGATGTCGATGCGATGGATAATTCGTTCTGTCGCACGCTCGCACAAGGCTTGCTCGACGGCTCTTACGACAAACAGTATCGCGTCACTTCCCACGAGTGCAAATTCTCGCCGCAGGCCCTTTCCGACATGTGGAACGCGCCCGGTAAGTATTACGACCAGTTGGAAGGCGTCACGGGCATCCATGTGCCGAAGAAATCGAGCCTCACCGTTGCTGTCGGCGGAATCCCCAGCGGCAAGAGCGCCACGCTGAAAGTGGTGGCATGGTATGTGGGCAAGGACGGCAGCAATTTCGACGGTGGCAACCCGGAAATCACCCAGTTTGCCCTTCGCAACGGTTTCAACAAGTTCGATTATACCTTCGATTGGGACGGACTGGCATACGTGACCTATTTCGATGAAGAAAATCCCGACAACTACAGCCCGATTACCGTCCACATCATCAACGGTGAGCAAAACGGCTATCTCAGCCCCGACAAGACCAACGACGAGATGTATAACCTCTGCCGCAAGGCGAAAAACATCTGCATGGACCTCGTGGGCTCGAAAGTCCATTCCGTGTGGACCTCGGCAGGCTTGGTCAGCTATTGCAAGACCAGCACAGGCGCCACGAAGGGCTATCGGCAGTACATGAACCTGCTCGACACGCTCGTGCAGTGGGAACACGACCTGCTCGGCTTCACGAAGTACAACCGCGTGCCGAAAAACCACACGTTCGCTTATACGAACTGGACATACTACATGTTCCAGAGCACGCTCGGCGTGAGTTTCCACCACAGTCAGGAGAGCCGTGTGCTCAACTGCCAGCGCGTGATGTTCAACGACTACGACGCCGTTTGGGGACTCTCCCACGAGTGGGGCCACCAGCATCAGATGTCGCCCTATTTCAACTGGGCCGGCATGACCGAGGTCACGAACAACATGAATTCTTATTATAATGTCGTTCACATGGCCTACAAGAGCTACGGACACGGTGCCGAGCCTTCCGACGGACAGGTGATTTACAATGGTCGTGTGACGGGAATCCTCTCAGACAAAGACCAGACGACCTACACCACCTTGACACAAGAAGGCGGTCCGATGACGACTCGCAAGAATGCCTACAACAACCGTAGCACCTATTCGTGGAATAGCAAGTTGGCTGCACTCTGCGCTTCGATGCAAAACGACTCCTGGACCGACAAGACGAAGGACGGCCCGCTGTGGTTCGACTACACGAACTACGCCACCGTGCGCCCCTATGTCGCGCTCTATCAGTATGCGGTCGATAAACTCGGCTTGAAAGACTTCGGCCCCGACCTCTACGAGGCATTGCGCCAGACCGACGAGGTGGAAGGCTCGAAAATCGAGAAAACTGACGGCATCGACAAGTACGAACTCCTTGCATCGGCACAGAACAACAACAAGAACAGCAAACTCGCCGTCTTCAGAAGCAAATATCCGACCAGCACGTGGACGAAGAACAACTACATCACCACGGCTCACTGCTATCGCTCTGAAAACAGCGTTCCGTTCATCATGAACTACATCCGCAAGGCCAGCCGACTGACGGGCTACAACCTTTTCCCCTATTTCGAGAAGTGCGGTATGCTGCGCCAAGTCGCCCTGCGCATCTACGATGGCAATTGGTATCTGATGACCGCCGACATGTACGACGAATTCAAGGCCGACATGGAAGCCCTCGGACTGAAAACCTGCGACGATGCCATGGTGAAAGCCATTCTCACGATTGCAACCCCGAATTATTCGCGTCCCAACATCCCAAATTAAGACAAAAATATGAAAAAAATCACCATAATCACATTTCTGATGGCTCTGTTCTGCCTGACGACACAGGCACAGTCCGTCAAGCTTAATGCACAGATCAAGACACAGCGACTTTTCATCTCGAAAGACAAGGTGAACCTTGCTGCAAGCGACTTTGCAACCGTCGCCGTGGCTGCCAACTGCGACTACACCGCCACGGCAGATAGTTGGATGACCGTGAGCAAGATGAAAAACGGCAACGCAGCCATCTTCGCACAGCCCAACTACGACTTGACACCCCGTCAAGGCACGGTGACTTTCACCTCTGCCGACGGAACCATCAAGCGCACGCTGACCGTTACGCAAGATGGCGGATTCGGTTCTTCCGACACGCCGATTTCCATTGCCAAAGCCACTCTGACCCCGTCTAACGAATTTCAGGGCGGCGAAGGCATCGATAAATCTTACGATGGCGATTTGAACACGATGTACCACTCGCCGTGGAGCAGAGGCGCTAACTTCCCCATTACGCTCACCTACGAACTGGCAGAACCGTCGCACGTGGACTATTTGAAATACATTCCACGCTCCAACGACAATAGCGATGGCAACGGAAACTTCCAAGAAGTGACCATCAGCTATCAAATTGAAGGCAGCACCACATGGGTGAAAGTCGGCGACTTCAATTTCGGCGGCAGCAGCAGTCCTTCGACGGTCGATTTCGGTGAAAACGGCATCGACAATGTCAAGTATGTCCGCGTCGTGGTGAAGAGCGGCAAAAACAACTATGCAAGTTGCGTGGAGATGCAATTCTGCAAGAGGGAAAGCGGCGGACTCTCCGATATTCTCTCAAGCACCTTCGCCGATGCTCTTTGCACGAAATTGAAAGATGGCGTGACTCGCGAGCAAATCGAGCAGATTCCCACAAGGGAAATCCGCGAGGCTGCCCTTGCCATGCTCGACGGAACCTATTCCACAGAGTTCCGAGTGGGCGAATTCGACCCCTACATCAATCCGAACACGCTCATTAACCATCTCAAGACGAACTTCACATACAGTTGGTACGAAAACGCCACGGGTATCTTCTTCAAGCCCGGCGACGTGGCTGTCATCTTCGTGGAGGGCGTTGGCAAATATGGCATTGAACTGCAAGTTCGCAACTTCGGCCCCGAAGTGTTCTCAAAAGCCACCTATGCACTAGGCAACGGCATGAACATTGTGAAAATCAACCACAGAGGAAACGGCTACATCGACTACTTCATTCCTGACCTCAAGGCTTGGAAAAATGCCCCGAAGGTGAAAATCCACTTCCTCAACGGCGTGGAAAGCGGCTATTTCAGCCCACATCTCAAAGGACACACCAAGAAAGATTGGGTTCGACTGCTGAAAAACTGCCAGGGCGACTGCTTCGATATGCGCGGAAAGTATGTGAACTGCGTGTTCCCCGTGAAGAACATCAGGGCTAAATGTCCGAACGAAGGCGAACAACTCATGCAGCAGTACGACGACGTGGTGAGATACGAACAGGAACTCATGGGATTGCCGAAGTACAACTACGACTTCCCCAACCACCAGACCGTGACCACGTGTGAAAAGAGCTCTGGCTACATGCACGCCAACAACGACAACTGTAACGTGCCGTTGTCTGCCGTGAACGACGCCCTTGGCTATGGCAGCAATTTCCCGACTTGGGCCATTGCCCACGAACTCGGCCATGTGAACCAGACGAGAGGCTTCGTTTGGAGAGGACTCATGGAGGTGACAAACAACCTCTTGGCCGCTTACGTGCAGCACATGTTCAATCCCACGGGCTTCCATCGCTTGGAGAACGAGTCCAATCGCTTCCGCTACTATCGTTATCTGGAAAACAACGTTGCGAAGGGTGCCACTTGGCTGCCGAGCGTTGAAGGCGACGTGTTTGCCACGCTCGTTCCGCTCTATCAAATCATGGTTTATACGCGCTTGGCAGGCGTATGTCCTGATGCCTATCCCGACTTCTTCGAGAAACTCCGCACAAAGGGAGCGCCCGACGGTAGCGGTCCGCAGCAGGTGGACTACGTGCGCCAGCTTTGCCACATCACCCAAATCGATTTCGTTGATTTCTTCAAGAAGGTAGGTCTGCTCAAGCCGATTGACCAGTGGGTAGCCGACTACGGCGGTGCACAGCTCACCATCACGCAGTCGATGATTACCTCACTGGAGAAGGAAATCGCGAAGAAAGGCTATGAGAAGGCTCCCGAAGGTCTCATCTATATCGATGTTTGGAACTATCCGATTTTCCGCGACAAACTGCCTCTTGAAGGCAACACCATCGGCAAGGGCTGTTCGAAGTCGGGCAACAATGTGCGTATTCAGCATGCCCAGTGGAAGAATGTGGTGGGCTTCGAGACCTACACCGCCGACGGCAAACTGCTCCACGCCACCAACTACGGTCGCGGTGAGGGCGGAACCGATGCCCAATACACCAACTGTGTGTGGAACACAGACGAAAAACCTGCCTATATCATGGCTGTGGGCTACGATGGCACGCGCATCAAGTGTTATGAACCAAAATAAAATAGAATAAACAGATATGTTTAAAAGTTTCACAGGATTTCATCTCGTTGAGGCGTATCACAAAGTGCGCTACGAGAAACGTTTTCACCCGAACAAGGTGTTTGTTAAGACGGCGGAGATCATCGTCGTATTGTTGGTCACATTGTTGCTTTGGAACCTGCCGACCACGGTTTTCGGTATCGAGGGTCTGACGGTCGTGCAGCAGCGCATCATCGCCATTTTCGCCTTCGCCACGCTCATGTGGATACTCGAAGTGGTGCCGTCGTGGGCCACATCGGTGGCCATCATCGGACTGATGCTGCTCTTCACGAGCGACAGCGGCATCAAGTGGATGTGCAACCCCGACGAGGTGGGCACGCTTCTCAGCTATAAGGGTATCATGGCTTGCTTTGCCGACCCCGTCATCATGCTCTTCATCGGCGGTTTCATCCTTGCGATTGCCGCCACAAAAACGGGTCTTGACGCGCAGTTGGCCAAGGCGTTGCTGAAACCCTTCGGAAGAAAGAGTGAGAACGTGTTGCTCGGCTTCCTGCTCATCACGGGACTTTTCTCGATGTTCGTCTCGAACACCGCCACCGCGGCAATGATGCTCACCTTCCTCACGCCCGTGTTCAAACAGCTGCCGGCTGAGGGCAAGGGACGTATCGCCATGGCACTGTCGATTCCTGTGGCAGCCAATCTCGGCGGCATGGGAACGCCTATCGGTACGCCGCCGAACACCATCGCCATGAAATATCTGAACGATCCCGAAGGCCTCAATCTCGGGTTGGGATTCGGCCAGTGGATGATGTTCATGCTGCCCTTGGTCATCGTTCTGCTGCTATTGAGCTGGTGGATACTGAAGACTGTGTTCCCCTTCTCGCAGAAGACCGTGGAACTGAAAATCGAAGGCGGAATGAAGAAGGATTCGCGCACGTGGATTGTCATCGTGACGTTTATTGTGACGGTGTTACTCTGGCTGCTCGACACTGTCACCGGTATCAATTCCTACACCGTTGCGCTGATTCCCTTCGTGGTGTTCGCGCTGACGGGTGTCATCACGAAGTACGACCTCGAGGAAATCAACTGGTCGGTGATTTGGATGGTGGCTGGCGGTTTCGCCCTCGGCTACGGCCTGAACGCCTCCGGACTGGCTGCCAACGCTGTTGAGAGCATTCCCTTCGGCAACTTCTCGCCGATTCTCATCCTCGTGATTTCGGGCATCATCTGCTACGCCCTGTCGAACTTCATCTCGAACTCGGCCACGGCAGCCCTGCTGATGCCCATTCTCGCCTTCGTCTGCGGTGCTATGGGCGACAAGCTCACTGCCATCGGCGGAACGCCCACGGTGCTCATCGGTGTGGCCATCGCAGCTTCGTCGGCCATGGTGTTGCCCATTTCCACGCCGCCAAACGCACTGGCCTACGCCACCAACCTCGTTAAGCAAAACGACATGGCGAAAATAGGCCTTATCGTGGGTATCATTTCGATGGTGCTGGGCTACATCTGCCTCTATTTCATCGGGCAGCTTGGAGTGATTTAATCAATCTCTAATCAATAACTAAATCTTAAGAACTCCGTAATGAAAAACGAAGAAAAGCCTGCACCTGTGCAGGAAACGGCGGCTCAAGAGAGTTCGTCGTTCGACAGAAAGCGCCACGTGATTGGGGCCTTCCTCGGCCCGATTTGCGCGTTGTTAGTGTGGTTTACGCCCATCGAGGCACTGACCCCCGAGTCTCACAAACTGCTGGCCATTATGACACTGGTGGCCATCTGGTGGATTACCGAGCCGGTCGCCATTCCCGTCACCTCGCTCATCGGTCCGACGCTCTGCGTCATTTTCGGTGTGGTGTCGATGAAAGAGGCGTTTGCGGCCTTCGGAAACCCGATGATTTTCCTCTTTATGGGTGGATTTATCATCGCGAAAGCCATGATGGTGAACGGTCTGGACAAGCGCATTGCCTACGGCATCATGTCGATGAAGTGGGTGGGCGACAATCCGCGCCGCATCTTCCTCGCCATCGGTCTGGCATGTATGGTTTGCTCGGGTTGGATCAGCAACACGGCGACGGCTGCGATGATGTTCCCGATTGCGCTCGGACTCTTGGAGGCCATTCGCGAAATGATGGCAGCCAACGGTCGCAACATCGACCTTTCGAGCTACAAGTACGCGACGGGTCTGATGCTGATGACGGCCTATTCGTGCTCGATTGGCGGCGTGCTGACCCCGATTGGAACGCCTCCGAACATCATGATGATTGGCTTCTTGGCCGAGAAAGACCCGAACCTCTACCACATTTCGTTCTTCGACTGGATGGTGTGGGGCTTCATTGCGATGGTGGTCTATTTCGTGATTGCCTACGTGGTACTGTCGCGTATGTTCCCCGCCGATGTGAAGCACATCGAGGGCGCACAGGAGTTCATCCGCGAGCACGTCAATGAACTTGGAAAGTGGACGACGGCGCAGAAAAACACGCTGTTTGCCTTCCTCGTGGCCGTGACGCTGTGGGTGTTGCCGGGCGTTTTGAACGTGGCTTTCGGTAGCGATAGCGAGATTCTGAAACAATACAATAAAATCTTCCCCGAGGCCGTTGTCGCCATGATTGGCGGTCTGCTGCTGTTCTTCCTGCCGACGAACATCAAGAAAGGCGAGATGACGCTGCGCTGGAAGGAAGCCGTGACTGGAATCGAGTGGGGCACGTTGCTGCTCTTCGGCGGTGGTCTGGCGATGGGTGGTATGATGTATTCGACAGGTTTGTCGGCATGGATTGGCGACCAAATCGTTGCCATGATGGGCGGTCATCCGTCTGAAATGCTGTTCGTGGCTGTGTTCTGCATCGCCTCGCTGCTCATGTCGGAACTCACCTCGCACACGGCAGCCGTCGGCATGATTGGCCCCTTGGCCGTTGGTGCCGCCATTTCCGCCGGTTTCAGCCCCATTCCCGTGGCTGTCGGCGTGGCACTGTCGTCGTCGTTGGGCTTTATGATGCCTGTTTCGACGCCGCCGAACGCGATTGTTTATGCGTCGGGCTACATCCCCATCACGAAGATGATCAAGTCGGGTGCAATTATCGACGTCATCGGCATTCTCTTCGTCACGATTCCGCTCGTGCTCTTGCTTGTGAAGTGGGTGATGGGAATCTGATGGCTTTGCGAAGGATATTATTTTTGGTGTTATCGCTTCTGAACGTCTGCTTGGCAGATGCTCAGGGCGATAGCATCGTTTATGACCTGCCTCGGGTAGAGGTCGTGGGTGAAAACGATGCGACTTCGGCCGTTCCTGTCCAGCGAATCGACCGCGAAAAGATGGTTCGACTCGGCGTTCATTCGTTGAGCGACGCGCTGCGCCATTTCGCAGGAATCACCGTGCGCGACTACGGCGGAGCTGGCGGTATGAAAACGGTGTCGGTGCGTGGCATTGGCGCTCGCCACACGGCGGTGGTCTATGACGGTATCGCCCTTTCCGACTGTCAGACGGGTGAAATCGACTTGTCGCGCTATTCCCTCGACCAACTCGATGGTCTTTCGCTCGTCATCGGCGACGGCGACAACATTTTTCAGCCTGCCCGAAACCAAGCCGCTGCCGCCACGTTGGTGATGGAAACCGAAGCCTCGCCTCTCGTTCCTCGCTCCACACTCCACACTCCACACTCCACACTCCTCGCTCCTCGCTCCTCGCTCCTCGTCAATCTCGGTTCCTTCGGCCTTATCAGCCCTTCGATTCGCCTCACTCGACCACTCTCTAAAAATCTCTCGCTCTCGGCCTCGGGCACGTTCTTCCACGCCGACAACGACTATCCTTTCACGTTGAAAAACGTGACGCTGACGACGAGAGAACGGCGCACGAACAGCCGAATGAACGCTGGGCGCGGCGAACTGAATCTGCATTGGAATCTCGACGCGAAAAACGATTTTTCGGCCAAATTCTACTACGACAACAACCACCGCCGACTGCCCGGAATCGTGCATTACTACACGAATGAGAACCACGAGCGGCTCAGCGAACAAATGGCTTTCGGACAACTGCGTTTTCGCTCTGTTTTCAACGAAAAATGGGCGTTTCAGGCGAACGCGAAATACCATTGGGCTCATTCCGACTATCAGAATCGGACGCCCGGTAGCGGACTCGGCGACGCTCGCTATTGGCAGCGCGAGGCATACGCTTCGGCGGCACTGCTCTATGCGCCGACGCGGTGGCTGTC
>CACYQZ010000037.1 GCA_902776665.1 uncultured Prevotellaceae bacterium | reverse complement strand
GACGAGGAAATGAACGACAACCGCCTCTACTGGGATGCGTCGCTCACGAAATCGTTTAAACAAGGGAAATGGGTCGTGAAACTGCGCGGCTACGACCTTCTCGGGCAGGTTTCCAGCCTGAACTACTACATCAGTTCACAGGGTCGCACTGAGCGCTGGACCAACTCCATGCGCCGCTATGCCCTGCTCACCGTCAGCTACCGCTTCTCGCAGAAACCGAAAAAGGAAAAAGAATAAACCATTAAAAATGAAACAAATATGAACAAGAAAATTATTTTCACCGCGCTGTTTGCGCTTGTTTTTATGCCTATCTCGGCACAAAAAATCATTGTTCAGGATTTGGAATCCTGGATGAGTGGCCTCATTTCCAGAGCTATTGACTACCACGTGGATGTCAATAAAAGTCTCGGTCAGGAACGCGACCTTCAGAAAGAGGGTTTGCCATTGAAATGGCGATGCGATGTCATAACTTTTACGCTTTCAAAGAAACAACGGTTTTTGTTCAACGAGATGATAGAGGCTTTCGAGTACACTGGTCACTATAACCCCAATTGCTACAGCATCAACTCTCTGACGAAGAGCAATCCACAGAGTGGAACAAAACGCAACTTAATGATTGGCGATGATATGGACCGATACATCACTATTGGCGAGAACTACAGCAACTATTTAAATGTGAATATACTTGATAACGAGGACACGACCCAAACGCATCGCTATGCCTATGCCCTCGAATGGAAAGAAGATTACGAACGCAATGTTTATGTCCGCTACATCGTTACTTATGCCAAAATTCCGCAATAGAATGTAATTTGGAGTGAATTTCTTGCCGTTATCGGCAAAAATTAGTATCTTTGCAGCAGAAAATGAAGTAAAAACTTGCCGATAGAAGACAATGGAATACATATCAGTGAAGCAATTTGCCGAAAAATTCGGCATTTCAGAACGTACAGCCCGCAACTACTGTGCGAATGGAAAGATTGAGGGAATTTTCCTCACAGGTAAAACGTGGAATATCCCTGCGGATGCCGTTCTTCCACAGCGTGCAACAACTCGAAAAAAGTTGTCGCCCCTGTTGGCTATGCTGCGAGAACAGAAATCTGCCCGACTGAAAGGCGGTATCTATCATCGGACGCAGATTGACCTGACCTACAACTCTAATCACATCGAAGGCAGCCGCCTGACGCACGACCAGACGCGCTATATCTTCGAGACGAACACCATCGGCATTGCCGATGCGGCAGTCAATGTGGATGATATCGTTGAAACCGTGAACCATTTCCGTTGTATCGACTACATCATCGACCACGCAGAAGAACCCGTGACGGAAAGCCTCGTCAAGCAACTGCACCTGCTTTTGAAAACAGGTACGTCGGACAGTCGGAAAGACTGGTTTGCCGTGGGCGACTATAAGCGTCTGGCAAACGAAGTCGGAGGCTTGGAAACTTGCCCGCCGAAAGAAGTTCACCAACAGATGAAGGCTTTGATTCACACGTATCACCGTAACAAACGGAAATCGCTGAAAGACATTCTCGACTTCCACGTGCGTTTCGAGCAGATTCATCCTTTTCAAGATGGAAACGGTTGTGTCGGTCGCCTGCTGATGTTCAAGGAATCTCTGGCCAACGGCATCGTGCCGTTCATCATCACCGACGAACTCAAGATGTTCTATTATCGTGGCCTACGCGAATGGGGTCGCGTCGATGGCTTCTTGACCGACACTTGCCTCACCGCTCAGGACCAATACAAGAAGCTGCTCGACTATTTCAAGATTTGTTATTGACATCAACCGCTCATTGTTAGACAAAGAACATTAAAGAAATTTGTTAAAAAACAACAATTCCTTTCATTTTTATAGTACTTTGTATTGCAAGGTACTATATTTTTTATAATTTTGCAGCGTCAAACGACATTCAAGTGAATAGTAAAAAGTGAAAAAAATAAACTGAAAATTGATTTATGAACATCGACAATGCGAAATCACAGATGCGGAAAGGGATGCTCGAATATTGCGTCCTGCTTCTGCTGCGGCAACGACCAGCCTATGCGTCCGACATCATCCATCGACTGAAAGATGCCGACCTGCTCGTGGTGGAGGGAACACTCTACCCGCTGCTGTCGCGCCTGAAAAACGACGGCCTGCTTTCCTACGAATGGCAGGAATCGACGCAAGGACCACCACGAAAATACTATGCGCTCACACCCGAAGGCAACGAATTTCTCGAAGGACTCGACACGGCGTGGGGCGAAATTGCCAACACGGTGAACATCTTGAAGGGTTAAAAAGTTAAAAGGTTAAAGGGTTAAAAATTAAACATCATATTTTATGAAAAAGAACATCACCATCAATCTGTGTGGGCGGCTCTTCAACATCGACGAGGATGCCTACGAACTGCTTCGCCACTACATCGACACGCTGCGGTCGTATTTCGCGAAGCAAGAGGGCGGCGAGGAAATTGCCGACGACATCGAGACTCGCATCGCCGAACTGCTCGAGGAACTGAAAAACCAGGGCATTGAGGCCGTGAACATCGACCACATCAAGGAGATTATCCACCGAATCGGGAAGCCCGAGGAAATGGATGGTTACGAGGGAACGAATGACGAGAAAAACAACGACGACGGACACAAGTACGACTCTTTCCAATCGGCGGCCAAAGGCGCATTAAATAATGTGCGCGAGAGAACGAAAGGTAAACGCCTCTACCGCGACCCCAACGACAAGAAAATGATGGGCGTGCTCTCGGGTTTCGCCAATTATTTCGGCGGCGATGTCGTTTGGTGGCGGTTGGGATACACTGCATTGGTGTTGCTTTGCTTCACGATTTCAGCGTACAATTTCCTGTGGTTTATGCGCAATCATTGGCTCTATGTCGATATGTCTTTATGGGGAGTTGCCCTCATCATTGCCTACGTGATTCTCGCCATCATTATGCCTGTGGCCGAATCGCCCGAAGACCGCCTGCGAATGAAGGGGAAAGAGGTCAGTCCCTGTGGAGAACACAGGCGAAGAATCGTCTGCCAATCAGGAAGCGGAAGCCCCCTCGGAATCGCAAAAGAGGGAATCCAAACGTCGCGAATCCTCTGGCTGCATTTCCACCACATTCGGTTGCATAGGTGGCATTTTCACGGCCTTGTGGACGGTCGTCACAACGCTTTTCCGCTGGTGCATCTACGCCTTCGGGGCGTTCATTGCCGTGATGTGTCTGCTCGGAATTGTTGTTCTTGGCGTCATTGCTATAAGTCCAGAGAACACGATTTTCTCTGGTCATTATGATTTCATCCGTTCGGCTGAATTTGCGGCCTTTATGCCATCGTTGATGAAACTTTTTTATCTCTTCATCATCGCAGCCCTCATCACCCTCGCTATCACGGCCTATGCCATCATTCACAGCCTTTTGAATGAATTCAAGCAGATGCAGCCGATGCCCTATCGACAGCGAATTGCCTTGCTCGTGATGTGGCTCGTCGGAGTCGTCGTGGCGGTTGCTGCCGCTGTCATTGGCATCCCGAAATTCAACAAAGCAGATGAAGATTTTTATCGAAAAAAATACGATGCTTATCTATATGAAAAGGATTTTCACGACGGCATTTACATTCAGCCCCACGAATGGGAATATCTGCATAAAAACAGATGGAAAGTCGTGAATGCCGAGGGCTGCAACGACCGATTCACGGCTGTCGGCGAGTATTATGTAGAAAAAGACCGTTGGAATCGCTACCTCGACTGCTACAACGAAGACGGTCGCCAACGCTATCGCGTCGAGCGCACCGACACGCTGATGCCGGGCAGATATTATCTTCACTGCGCAGCACGCGCCAATGGTGGTGGAGCATTCGTCTATCAGATCATCGACGGGAAAAAAGAACTCATCGAAATTTGGGCAGATGGCAACACTCGAGGAAACATCTTTTCCGCAGCAAGGGGCGTGACGGACAGTATTTCTCGTGAAATGAAATCGGAAAAAATCAGTAAAGAAGAAGCTCAAAAACGGTTGGAACCACTCCGAAATATGGCTATTGCCAACGGTGGCAAGGGCTACGGCTGGAACCGTTTTGCATTCACACCCTTCGTCATCACGAAACCCACTGCCGTGAGCTACGGCCTCACTTCCGACTACCAATTCACAGGACAGCCCTTCCGCGGCCAATGGTTTTCGGCCTGCGACTTCGTCTTTGAAAAACTCGACGAGTAATTCATAAAGATAACACTTCTATTTTTAAATGGCAATTGTCAAAACCAGTACCTGTGCGTGAGCATCGGTGCTGGTTGTTTTTTTTATGAAGTTGGTGAGTTTTCTTGTTCATCTCGCCAAAAATCACTACCTTTGCAGCCGAAAAAAACGAATCAACTATGCTTAAAAGACTTCTTTTCGCGCTGCTCATTGCGGCAACCCTCGCTCTTCCGGCTTGTGCCACCGAACAACCAACGTCTGGCATTGCCGAAGCCGTGCGCGGCGACTCTACCTCAACGGGATTCATGGCCGACCTGCTGCACTGGTACGATGCCCACATGAACTACTGGGCTGTTGCCGGCCTGATGACGGTTGAAAGTTCCTTCATTCCGTTTCCGTCGGAAGTGGTGATTCCGCCGGCGGTCTATGTCGCCTGTAACCCCGAGAGCAAGGGCGGAATGAACATTTGGCTGGTGGTTCTTTTCGGCACCGTCGGCGCACTGCTCGGCGCGCTGATCAACTATTTTCTTTCGCTTTGGCTCGGTCGTCCCATCATCTATGCGTTCGCACGCAGCAAAGTGGGTCGTCTGCTACAACTTTCGGAAGAGAAATTGCAGCGTTCTGAAGCCTATTTCAACGCCCACGGTAACATTTCCACGCTCATCGGGCGCTTCATTCCCGTCATTCGGCAGTTGATTTCGATTCCCGCCGGTCTTTCGCGGATGAACATTGCTGCTTTTTGTTTCTTCACCACCCTCGGCGCACTGGCTTGGAACCTCGTTCTCGCGCTCTTCGGATGGCTCGCCTACAAAGCCGCCGACCCGACCGTGATTGAGAAATACAGCCGTCAGTTGAGCCTCGCCATCATCGTGGTGTTTGCCATCGCTGTGGTGCTGGTGGTTGGAAGGTTTTATTTTCGGAATAGAAGCAAAAAAACGAAGGAAAATACATCAAATGTCGAAAAATAGTTGTATCTTTGCCAACGAATAACCAAATTACTAAAAAAATGGAAGTAAACGAGGACTTAGTAGCCATTCTGAAGAAAAGCCATACACAAGCGATGGCTGGCCAGACGGTCGCAATGGAAGAAGTTGAAAGTTTCATCAACGAGAAGGTCTATGAACTTACAAATTCGATGGACACCTATCATCAAGAACACTCGCTTGGATGATGCAACGATGCTTGCGAAATTAAACGAATCATGTTAGAACGGCAATCCCACCGCGAAATGAAACGAAAAGTCGCGGCTCAGGCTTGGATGCAGGAAAGGATAGTGCTCGTGTGAGTCGTCGTAGGCTGGATCCACCGCCTTCATACCCATATCGAAGCGCAGCACGAAGTAGTCGAAATTCAGACGGATTCCCAGACCATAGGCCACGGCAATCTGCTTGTAGAACTCGCTGAACTTAAACTGTCCGCCGGGCTGGTCGGCATAGTTTCGCAGTGTCCAGATATTGCCTGCGTCGATGAAGGCCGCGCCATTGAATTTCCAGAAAAGTTTCGTTCGATACTCCAAATTCAAGTCGAATTTCATATCGCCCGTTTGGTTGATGAAGTCGATGCGACCGTCGGTGCCACGAAAACTGCCTGGACCGAGTCCGCGCACGCTCCAGCCACGCACCGAGTTGGCTCCACCTGCGAAATATCGCTTCTCAAAAGGCAGCACCGTGCTGTTGCCGTAAGGCCATGCAATGCCGAAATCGGCGTGGGCGACGAGTTGGTTGTGGTCGTCGAGTTGCCAGAGGCGCGTGTAGTCGAAATCGAACTTCGCATATTGCGCAAACGCGATGTTGAACAGCGTGAATTGTCCGTCGTCGTTCTTGGGCAGTCCGGCGGTGTGGGCGATGGCCGACAACAGGTTGCCGGCGGTCTCGACATTGACGCGAAAGGCATGGTTTCCGCGATTATAAGTCAATCCGAAGCCGATTTTCATTATGAAAAGGTCTTCGTAGTTGTAGCGAAGAATGGCGTTGCGATTGCTCACGCTGTCGAGGTAGTCTTTCTTGAACGTCTCGCTGATCCACGGCATATAAACGTAGTTCAAGTCGAGCAGGTCGAAGCGATAGTTCACGTGGCGGTTCTGCGTCGTCCAACGATAGCGCCACGCCGTCGAAAACACACGACGGTGGAACTCCGGACGGTTCTGCAGGTTGTAGGATAGCGACAACTCCGACGAGGCGGTGCTGCGACGCTTGAAATTCCTCGACAAAAATGGTGCGACGAAACGCGGAAACGTCAGTTTCGTCTCAACGCTGTACTCCTCGTAGTCCTTGTTTTGATAGCCTTCCAACCCTGTGATGGCCTCGAAAGCGGCTCTCAACTGCACACTGAACAGCTCCGAACCGCGAAACAGGTTGCGATTCTCGTAGGTCAGCGACGCAGCAGCACCGAGGTCGCCCGCCGTGTTCGTTCCCTCGGGCTGGAAAGCGATGGCCGACGGCTTGTTCATACTCACGTGGATGTCGCAGTCGAGCAGGTTCGAGTCGGGCACTTCGGTGAACTTGATGTTCGTGTATTTCACGGCCTGCAACCGCCCGAAATTGTTGTAGGTCTTCTGCAAATCGGCACTGCTGAAAAATTCTCCTTGGCGAATCGCCGTGTTGTTTTCAAGCACGCGCTGCCGCAGTCCTCCTCTACCCTCCTGACCACGCAGAAAATTCACGTTTCGCACGCGATAGCGCGGATGTTCGACAGGCTGTTCCTGACCGCCGGCGCGGTATTTCGCGAGGTGCATCGTCACGTCGATTTCGTTGCTCTGACGGGCCGAATCGGCAGAATAACTGATGAAATCCTTGTGGAAGCGATAGTAGCCGCGATTCATCAGAAACGATGTGATTCGCTTGCGCTCCGCGTCGAGTTTCCCAATCGTGAAAGGCTCTCCCTGCCGCAGCAGCGACGCGTTGTCCTCCTCGCGCAGCAGGTTGGCAATCTGTTCGTCTTGAATGTCGCGGGCGACGTGGCGAATGTCGTAGGGCGCACCTGGTCGCAACGTGTAAACCGCTTTCAATTTCTTGCCCTTTTTCTTCGTTTTCACATCGACTTCGGCGTGAAGATAGCCACGATTTCGCAACGCCGTCTGCAAATCGCCGCAGGTCGCCACCGCCATCGTCGAATCGAAGATGACGGGCTCTTCTCCAATGCGTTGCAGTGTCCGATTGAGCCATTTCGTCGTGTCGCGACCCGCCATCGAATACACCCCGAGTGGAATTTTCAGCAGCGAAAACCATTTTGAGTTCGCCTTCTGGCGGATGTACGGCTCCACCGACGCCACGTCGAAGCCCTTCGGTTCCGACTTCACCTTCACCGATTGCAGCATAAAGTCGCCCTCCGGCACGAATTTCGTGGCAGAGCAAGCAGCCAAAATCGTCACCACCACAGCAACGAAAACGACCTCAGCAAACCGTCGAATCAATTTCACGAATGCAAAGGTACAAAAAATCTGATGAAGCGAGAAGCAAATAAATAAATTTGTTTGCTCGAGCGTGAAGATTTTATTCAATCAGTGAGCGAAGGGGCGATTTCTGATTCACCCTGCTATCGAGAATCGGAACCATTCGTCCTCTTGTAGGTTAGGCCGCTCTGTCACTTCTCGCACATAGTCCCGCACCAGGTGTCGCCACTCATTGGTTTTCATGCTGAAATACTTGTCTTGGAATTCACGAATGCACTCCAAATAGATGGTATGAATGGTTGTTCCCTCCTCTAATTCCATCAAGTTATGAATCAGTTTACGCACTTCATTGTCATCAAGTACATTGACGAGGATGGAGCCTCGTGCTATGAAACGCACCTCTTTGGCTTTCTTGCCTCGTTTCGATGGCGTGGCGACTCTCATCGTCGGCTGTGAAGAGCTTTGACTTATGCTGAAACTCTCACCATTAGCCACTCTCACGATGTTGTGAATCTCATTCACATAGTTACGTACGGCGATGAAGTTCTTTCCAAATGTATCAATCCATTCGTATTGTGCAAACGGCTCTTCTTCCATCAGGGTGTTTGGCGTGATATCTCCATTATCACAAACGTATGTGATGATGCTCTTGATATATTCCTCCTGTAGCGCGTTCAGCGTCGTGTCTGACAGGAACTGCGAGAACCGCTGCATGGCCACATGGCGATCAACGCCTATCTGTGAGCGAATAAAAGCACCCACACTATCGCCACATATCATGTTGCTATTGGCAATGAATCTCTCATAATCTTCTTTAGTGCCCAGTTCCTTCCAACAGATTTTCTCCAGTTCGCAGATATCTTCAAAAGACAGTCTTTCCATATTGACTATCTTCTGAATCACTGGCAATTCCTTATTTTCTGCCAAGAAGTCCATCACTCGCTGTTTGTACGAGGTTTGCAAGGGCACATCTTTTGGTGTTGCTTTGGCTTCCACTGTGTCCTTGATGTTAATGGTAAACTTCTGATTAGTTGTACCCGTCAAGAACTGCACCAAATCCCTTATCTCTTCACGCACATACTCCAGTTTATCAAGAGAGGCTGTTTCCCAGAATTCGTGATGTGATAGCTGCTTGATTAGCGGCATCTTGTCATTCACCTGCTTGATGCTGGCTTTCTCCTGCAATTTATTGGCAATCTTCTCCACGACCAGTTTTGACTTGTCGCCATTGACAGTCTCATCAATCTGCGACAACTCGATATTCAGCATTAGGATGTCGAACTTGGTGGCTCCCATGTTCGCTGTACCGTTGACCAGCAATGGGGCTATCACGTCTTTCAGTTCTATGCCATCCGTATTCGACAAATACACCCAAGTATCCTTCTTTCTGTATTTATCTACTATATCCCAATGTTCACGTACAGAGATATGTTTGTCGTTCAACTCCTTTACTTGACCCATCAGAATGGCTTTCACTTCATCATGCAAGGCTTTGGCTACCTCATCATTCTGATATTGCTCATGTTGCAGGGCGATAGCCAAATCAACACGCAAGTCAAACAATCTCTGAGTGAGTGATATTGACTTCATAGGCTCATAGCCCTTGGGATTCTCACCAAAGAACTCGAAGTTACCACACCAGTCAAAGATATAAAAGAACTTCTTGGCTCTTTCCTCTGGCGTTTCCCCTTCATCAAATATCTCTTCCGACAGTCGGGTTCCTCGACCTATCATTTGCAGGAATTTTATTTTCGAGCGCACCTGTTTGAAGAATACCAGGTTCAATATATCTGGTACGTCGATACCAGTATCAAGCATATCCACAGAGACAGCTATCTGAGGCATCTTTCCTCTTACCTCGAAGGTGTCAATAAGACTCTGTGCATAGTTCACCGTATTGTCTATCAACTGGCAGAAATCATCGCCAAGGGCAGGATACAGCAGTTTGAACCGTTCAACAATCAATACGGCATGATTGTGGTTATAGGCAAAGATAATGGTCTTGCCGATGGTGTCACCACCGTTCACCTTCAAGCCGTTCTCCATCAAGTCAATAATCACCTTGTCAACGGTATTCTCATTGAAGATATAACTGAACAGTTCGTCATGTTCTATATTGCGTTTATACAGTTCTTCATCTGGTATGTTAAGTTTGGCTTTCTCGTACTTCCAGATGCTTTCCATCTGCTTCTTCTCTTCCTCAGATAGTTTGTCATACTTGATACCATTCTTCAAAATGTCTGTTGTGCGAGATAGCACTACTTTGTCAACCAGATAACCGTCACGGACAGCCTCATCTAATAGATACTCGAAATTAGGCTCTCCACTTTCTCGCTCAAATAGGTCATACGTGCTACGGTCATCATCCTCTCTGGGCGTGGCAGTCAGTCCCACCATCAACGCATCGAAGTAACTTAAAATTGACGTGTATTTGCCAAAGATGCTACGGTGTACCTCATCTATCACAATCAAGTCAAACCTGCCAATCGAAAACTCCTTCAGTTCAGTGTCTATGTAATTAATCATTGTCTGATAGGTGCTGAACAGTATGCGAGCTTTCATCACGGTTTCTTTCTCCGATGGTTTGAAATCATCAAGTCTTGCTGTAGTGGCACTTGGCAGTAACTTGGTAAAGTTCTTATGCGCTTGCTTTACCAGTGCTGTACGGTCTGCAAGGAACAGTATGTTTTTAGCCCATCCGTTGCGCATCAGCACGTCACATAGAGAAATGGCTACACGTGTTTTTCCTGTACCAGTAGCCATCACCAGCAAGCCCCTGCGGTGCATCGTATTGAAGTTCTCACAAATAGCTCTGATGGCTCGTTTCTGATATTCACGATTGGTTATCTCGTCGCTGATCTTTAGGTCTGTGATTCCGCTTCGTCCACGTCGTTGTATCAGCACCATCAAGTCCTCCTCCGTATGGAATCCATGAACTCGCCTCGATGGATAGCCCAATCCGTCAATGATGAAGGTCTTGAAGCCGTTGGTATAGTAGATGACTGGTCTGACACCATATTGTCGTTCTAAGCAATCTGCATACAAGATGGCTTGCTGTCTGCCTACCTCTGGCGACTTGGTGGTTCGCTTGGCTTCCACGACTGCAAGGGGTTTTCCGTTCGCACCAAACAGGACATAATCGACATATCCCACACCTCCACTGTTAGGCATACCATTTACTTCAATCTCAATACAAGCCTTACTCGGAACTATTGCACCTTCTTTATCTAAAACTTGCCACTTGGCTTCTTCCAGTAGCAAGTCTATGAACAGCTTGCGTGTCTCTGCCTCGCTGTAGTCTATCTTGTCATCAATGCTCTGTGGGGCTTCTACTGTTTCCTTTGGTACGCTCTCGATAAACTGTGCTGGTGCCGTTGGTACAATATTAGCAGGCACAACAGTCAGCGCAGGCGACTTTGGTATCAGTTCTTTGCGGAATGGCGTCAGACTTTTGAGCACGCCTAATTTCAGCAGGATACCACCCACCACATTATAGATATTCAGCAGCGTGAAGAAAGCCTCTCCGCTTTTCACACCTCCGTCATGGGCAGCCTTATTGCCTATCTTGCGGACATAGTGAGCCGCCATCATCAGTTTGTCATCATCACCGATGAACTGGGTAAACGGCTCGCTCGACATCATTTCAAGCAGATTAGTACGCTTATCCAGCGTTATGCCTTTCAGCGTATAGATAGCCTTGACTATCCACTCTAAGGCTCTGCGACCATTCAGCGCACACACATCATAGTTTGTCTGCTGCGTGTCCTCTGCCGCACTGCAAAAGCCGTATAGGTCTCGCAGCGCCTCTATGTCCTGTAGATAGTCAAAGTTCTTCATGTGTTTCCGTTTTTTAATTGAAATAATAATCCATACGGCTGTTAAACAGCGTTTCCACCTCCGTGATGGATTGCTTGATAAGTTCCTTCTGCTTCTCAATGGCTTCTATCTTTGAAGCGAATTGCTGCTGGAGAGCAAGGGGTGGAACAGGAAGCATATATTGCTCCATACCAACTTTTGTTAGATGTACCATACCAATACCATGAACGTCATTCATAAACGATTTGGTCATAGTATTTAAAAGGTATTGGTAATATATCTTATTTAAAACTTTTTCGTCGAATAATACTTTCCAAATATGGTAATGATAAATTACTTTTTTTCCATGCCATATAAAAGCTCCAAATGATGCAGACCAAGCGAAAAGCAAATCGCCATTATCACAATACTTGTTATCTTCTAATTCCAAATCTGAATAATAGTAGCTGGAATTGGTGAAGAAGTTACCAACTCTCAGTACTTTATATTTACCTTCGCTTAATAATTCATTTTGCTTATACGCTCTACCATTTAAAAGAGTAGAAACATCTTTCAATTTCTTCACCTCCCAACCTTTTTCATTAGTGATAGGGTCGCCAAACATTTCATAGAAGAGAGACTGCGCCAGATGATCCAACTCTTTTAACTGGGCTTTCTTCTTTTCAATGATGCCGTTCAGCAAGTCCAACTCTTCAACGATTTGTTGTTGCTCAGAAAGAGGGGGGACAGGAATAGGTATTTTTCCAACTTGCTTTAAATATACTCCCTTTTGAGCTACACCTTTTGCTTCTATTTCCCAAAAATCTGAAAGCGAATGCAAAAAATACATTAAGAAACGTGCTTTTACGATGTCCTTTTGGGGTTTTAGAACAGCAACACTACGTTGGAGTGTAAATGGCGTAAAAGGAGTCTGGACACAACAAGTGCGTCCAACAGTACCAACAATTGTTAAGAGTACATCACCATCAGATATGTTTGTTCTCTTATTCTCAGCTTCAAAATCTTCTTTGCTAAGATAGCGAGGGGAATCATAATTGAATTTGTCAAAGAAGATGTTTTTAGAACTTAGCATTGGATAATTGCTATATTCTATACCCTTAGGAGGATTATGAGAGCCATCAGATATTTGTGTCGTTATCTCACCTAGTTTCTTATATTCCCACCCTTCTTTCATACCTTTTCCTCCTTTTTTTCATGTTGCATCAAAAAGAATTGTTTTTGCTGCTCAATCTCTCGACGCAGTTCCTCTTCCGTCGGCATAAATGTCATGTATTTCGCTGCATAAAGCTGGTCGCTGTCATGCAAAACGGAATAACGGGCAATCGTATTGTCAGTATCGGTACAGAGTAGCACTCCAATGGTAGGCTGGTCGTCGTCACCCTTGAGAAGGTCATCGTACATACGAACGTACATGTCGAGTTGTCCGATGTCCTGATGAGTAAGGCGGTGGGTCTTCAACTCGAAAATGACGAATCGTTTGATTTTAAAGTTATAGAACACAAGATCGATGTAGAAATCGTCGGTATCGGTGACAATATGCTGCTGACGCTCCACGAAAGCAAAGCCGCGCCCAAGTTCCAAAATGAACCTTTCGAGGTTGTCTATAAGTGCCTGTTCCAACTCCGACTCAGAGAATTTTGTGTCTCGCTGGAATCCCATGAACTCTGCCACCATGGGGTTTTTGATATATTCCAGCGGGTCTTTGTCCTGACTTTGAGGCAGGTCTTCCACGCTGGCCGGCAATTGTGCTGCCAACCGCCGCTCGAAATACTGCGTAGCGATGTTGCGGTCGAGTTCGCGTACGCTCCACATATCTTCTGATGCAGATTTCATATACCAGTCTCTTGCTTTCCTGTCAGACACGGACAAAAGACGTCGGATATGGGACCACGTAAGATTTTGCACACGCGTGTGCAAAATCTCCATATTGCTAAATTCCAGATAAAAAGTCCTGTAATAAGCAAGATTACGACGACCATATCCGCTGCCATATTCCATCGTCAGTTGCTCAGCCAACATCGGAATCAGCTGGCTGCCATATTCCGCCCGTGCCTTGCCGCCTTGCTCTTCTTCGACGATACGGCGACCAACATTCCAATATGTGGCAATGGCTGCCTGACCTGCTGCGGCGTATGCCATTTTCCTGCCTTGCTCAATGATGGAACGAACGTCATTTACGAAGGCTCTGCCATGCGGTGATATCATCTTTTTGTCCATATCATTTCAAATATTTCTCCTTCAACTCCTTGATGGCTGCAGCAATTTCGTCCTCCAACTTCATCACGCGCTCCACGATGACCTCCGTAGGTTCGTACTCAATCGCCTCACGCTCCACCTCTTTGTATTTGTTGATAGAGAGCACATAATCGTTCTGGCGTATCTCGTCAACTGGCACAAAGAAAGACTGGTCTTTTCGACTGCGCTGGGCTTCTGCTTCGAGGTTGTGGAAACGAGCCACCACGTCTGGAATATCGTTTTCTTCGACCTCTGTGCGCTTCTGGTCAAGTGAATAACCGTCTGCTTGCATATCGTAGAACCAAACCTTATCAGTACCACCTGCACCAGTCTTGGTGAAGATAAGAATGGCTGTAGATACACCCGAATAGGGTTGGAACACGCCGCTTGGCATCGAGATGACAGCACGAAGCGTATGATTATCTACCAACTCTTTACGCAAGGCTACATGAGCATTGGAGTTGCCAAACAGTACACCATCTGGGACAATGCTTGCACACCGTCCACCAGTTTGAAGCATACGAACAAACAGCGAGACAAACAGTAATTCAGTTTTCTTGGTGTTGGTGATTGCCAATAAGGATTTGTTTATGTCCTCACTATCTACACTGCCTGCAAATGGTGGGTTGGCTAGACAAAGAGTATATTTCTCAGTGTCATTATTGCTTGATGATAGACTGTCACGGTATGCCACATCAGGCTCTTCAACACCATGCAGCATCAAGTTCATTGCACCAATGCGCAGCATGGTACTGTCAGTGTCGAAGCCATGAAACATCTTTCCCTTGAAATGCTCTGCGTTCTCCTTCTTTAAAAGGTCTTGCTTGTAGTTCTCGGCAATATACTTGGCACTCTCAACGATGAAGCCAGCACTACCCATCGCTGGGTCACAGATTTCATCCTTCAACGTTGGTTGCATCAGTACTACCATCATACGGATAATATGCCTTGGTGTACGGAACTGACCGTTATTACCACTTGCTGCCATCTTACCAAGAATGTATTCATATACATCACCCATTGCGTCACGGTTGGTCATATCCAGCGCATCCACACCGTCCACAATCTTCGTCAAGGTGCGTGGGTTCTGAATCAGGAACACAGCATCGCGCATAAAACGGCTATATGCCGACGATTTGCCCTCGCTGAGATTCTTGATGAAGGAAAAGGCATCGTTGCGGATAGTATTGAACATCTGGGTGGCTTCCATGTTCTTGAATACGTGCCAACGTAGGTTATTATATGGAACATCGGAATCCGTATCTGGATTATGCCACATACCATCCTTAAATGTAGGGTTGGCAATCTTCACACCTAAGATGTTGGCTTCAGCCTCCTTCTTCAGCTGTGCATCGTCTATCATCTTCATAAAGAAGAGATAGGTCATCTGTTCCAATACGGACATCGGGTTAGTGATACCTCCCACCCAGTAGGTATCCCATATCGCATCAATTCTATTCTTTATTTCTCCTGTAATCATAATATTATCGTTAAAAAAATTCAGCCTTGGCTGCCACTTTTTACGGTGCAAGGGCGATACTTGTTTGCAAAAGTACATTTTTTTTATAAAATAGCAAAGAAAATAGTCAATTTGTTTCAAATTTTTCGTATCTTTGCGCAGTGAATCAAAAAATGAAAGCTGACGAGGACGAAAAAGGCATTCTTGCAGCATGATTTAAACGACAAAAAAATGAAAAGAATTTTGATTCTGATGATAACGGCTCTCCTTGTGCTTAGCCAATCGGCCAAGGCGCAAGACTCGGAAACCATCGTGTTCACGCCCCAATGGACTGCGCAGGCGCAATTTGCGGGCTACTACGTGGCTGAGGCAAAGGGATTCTATCGCGAGGCAGGCGTGAAGGTGAAGATTGAGCACCTGCTGGCGACGCAGTCTGCCGTCAAGCGACTGCTCAACAACGACTGTCAGGCCACGACGCTACAGCTTTGTCAGGCGTTGGAAATTGTGGACGGCGGCGTGCCATTGGTGAACATTTTGCAGACGTCGATGAACAATGCGATGGTTATTGTTTCGGCTCGTGGCAAGAATCCGCTGACGCAGAAAGGTGCGAGGGTCGGCATTTGGAACGTGGAGTTCGGTCAGTTGGCCATCTGCATGAGCATGAAGGAGCGTTTGGACTACCAATGGGTGCGTTGCGCACAGGGCATCAACCTGTTTGTGGCCGGTGCGCTCGACGCGACCCTCGCCATGAGTTACAACGAGTATTATCAATTGGTGCAGGCGGGTTTCGAGATGAACGAGAAAGACGTCTATCGCTTCTGCAACCACGGCTACAACGTGCAGGAAGACGGTGTCTATATGACTCGCGAATACTACGAGAAGCATCCCGAAATGGCCAAGAAGTTCGCCCAAGCCAGTCGCAAAGGTTGGGAATGGGCGGCTCAGCATCCCGAGGAGACCATCGACATCGTGATGCGCTATGTCGAGAAAGACCACATCAGCACCAATCGCGTGATGCAACGGCTGATGCTGAAGGAAGTGTTGCGACTGCAGATTGATCGCGAGTCGAAGAAGCGCGAGTTCCGCCTTCGCCCCGACATGGTTCGACAAGCCAATAAGTTGATGTTGGAGAACCTGATGTTGAGTCGGGAAGTGGGTTACAAGGAGCTGGTTGAGTAGTGTGAAGTGTGGAGTGTGAAGTGTGGAGTGTGAAGTGTGAAGTGTGGAGTGTGAAGTGTGGAGTGTGAAGTGTGGAGTGTGAAGTGTGGAATTTTAAGACGATTATGAGAAAAATCATTCAATATATCCGTAAAAAACTTTCCGTCAGGGTCAGCCTGTGGGTGGTGTTGTTTGCGACCGTCATTTTCGTCGCAGCCCTCGGCATTATGTTCTACCAATCGAGCAAGGCCATCCAGCAGGAAGCCATCAGTCGGGCCTCGCAGATTCTCGACAAAACTTCGCTCTACGTCGAGGGAATCCTGAACCGTGTGGAAGTGGCGTCGAACATGACGAAATGGCTCGCAGAACGGCATCCCGACGAACCCGACTCGATGTTTGTCTATAGCCGAAGCATGCTGCTGAAAAATCCCGACTTCTACAGCTGTTCCATCGCTTTCGAGGCAGACCATTTCAAGGAAAAAGGCCGCTATTTCTCCGCCTATACCAAACACGACGGCGACAGCATTCGCACAATTCAAGGCGGTAGCGAAAACTACCAATATTTCTACATGGACTGGTATCTGATGCCCATGCTTCTCGACAAACCGTGTTGGACGGAGCCTTATATGGACCTCGACGCGGCGACGAACACGAGCGATATGGTCACCACCTACAGCCAAGTCATTTTCGACCATCAACGGCGGAAAATCGGCGTCATCAACACCAGCCTTTCCATTTCATGGCTCTCGCACTCGATTTCGTCCATCAAGCCCTACCCCAACTCCTACAGCATCATGGTTGGGCGCGGCGGCACCTATTTCGTGCACCCCGACTCGACGAAAATCACACGACAAACCATCTTCACCCGAACCATGGAAAACCCCGACACGGCACTGACGGCACTGGGACATGCCATGCAACGCGGCGAAGAGGGCATGAAACTCATCAATCTGGATGGCGAAGATTGCTACGTGTTCTACAAACCACTCGGAAAAACAGGCTGTTCGATGGCCATCGTCTGCCCCGAGAGCGACATTTTCGGAAGTTTCAAGCGCGTGCGCCGCGCTGTGATGGCGATGGTGCTCTTGGGATTGATGCTGATGCTCTATTTCCTCATCCGAATCATCACCCGCGAACTCAGTCCGCTGCGGCGACTCGCCGACGAGGCTGAAAACATCGCGTCGGGACATTTCGACGTGCAGTTGCCCGACCTCCATCGCACCGACGAAATCGGCCAGTTGAGCCATTCGTTCGCTGGAATGCAACAGTCGCTCGTCCAATACATCAGCGAATTGAAGGAAACCACCTCGCAGAAGGCCTCGATCGAGAGCGAACTCCACATCGCCAGCAGCATTCAGATGGGTATGTTGCCCGATAAATTCCCCACCAAGGCCGACCGCGACGACGTGCAAATCTACGCCTCGCTGACCCCTGCCAAGGATGTCGGCGGCGACCTTTTCGACTTCTATTTCCGCGACGAAAAACTCTTCTTCTGCATCGGCGACGTGTCGGGAAAGGGTGTGCCGGCCTCGCTCTTCATGGCCGTGACCAGAGCGGTTTTCCGCACGGTGTCGTCGCACGAATCGGTGCCGAACCGAATCATGACACGCATGAACGAAATCATCGTCGAGATGAACAAGACCCACATGTTCGTCACGCTGTTCGTCGGTGTGCTCGACCTGCCCACCGGTCTCCTCCACTACTGCAATGCAGGCCACGACGCGCCGGTGCTTGTTGGCGATGGCGTCGGCGAACTGCCTTGCGACTCGAATATTCCCGTCGGTGTGATGCCCTTGTGGCAATTCACGCTGCAAGATGCGCAAATCTTCCCCGGCACCACCATTTTCCTCTTCACCGACGGACTGACCGAAGCCATGGATGCCGAGTATGCGCAATTCCAGATCAATCGCGTCACCGATGTGGCCACCGAGGCGCTCGCCAACCATCAGCATGAGCCGCACCAAATCGTCGATTTGATGACCGATGCCGTTCACCAATTCGTTAGCGATGCCGAGCAAAGCGACGACCTGACGATGATGGCTATCCAATACATCAAAAAGTAGAGCCGTCTCAACCATTCGAAAAGCCGATGAATCACATGAAATTGAACCCACATAGCGAAGAATTGTTACGGCAATTTCGGGAAATACGCCCCACGTTGGAAAAACTGTCGGAAGATACCGATTACGACTTTTTTGCATCGAGCATAGCGCCGCAGAATCTCAGCCTTGTCTATGTGATGAAAAACGACGGCAGTCGTGAGGCGCTGAAACGACTCTACGACATGCTCAATGGCGCACAAGACAGCAACGGCAATGCTGCCGACCAAATCATGGAAATGGCGAAAACACTGCCGTTTATGTCGAAAAAAACTGATTGACTTTTTTCTTTTTTACCATCGACCGCCACCGCCGGGCCAGCCACCACCGCCTCCACTGCTATAATTGGAGAGGCTGACCGAGGTGCCACCGCTGAAACTGGGGAATCCGTTGCCGTTCCAAAAACTCGTGCCGCTGCCTGTCACACCTTTGTTGAGCGCAGGCGTGGCGGTGGTATAAACCACCATCGACGAACCCATCGAACTGTTTGAAGGAACTTTGAAGGCAAAGGCCGCTGTCGAGCCGTTGTAGAGTCCGTACCAAGCGCCTTTGGTGTAACTGGCCGACTTGGCTGTACCGCCCGAAATGGTGGAACCTCGCTCGAATCCGCCGATGGCTACGATGTTGCCACCTGTAATCGTGAGTTTTTTGCCACCTTCGGTGTTCGCGTCGAGACCCACTTCTGCCCCACCGGCACAAACTGCCACGACATTGCCGCCCTTAATATTGAAATTGCCATTGGCATCCAAACCGTCGTTGCCCGACGAATTGCCAAAGACGTAGCCGCCGCTAATCGTGAAATCGCCTGACGAATTGATGGCATCGTCGCCAGCCTCGGCATAGACATAGCCGTCGGTGACGGTCATCGTGCTTTTCGTTTCGATGGCCTCGTGGTTGCTCGACTTGGCAAAGATGCTGCCACCGCTGACGGTCATTGCGCCGTCGCTCTTGATGGCTTTCGGCGATGTTTTCAGGGCATCGCTGAGCCGCTCGACGGTCCTTGACGTAGTGGTTGTCATGATGGTGGTATTGGTGGTGCTGCTGCAATAGGCAATCGGGCCGCTGGCAGTCACGCTGAGGTTGGCATTGCCGCCGACGGTCATCACGCCGTCGGTTTTGATGCCTTTGCCGCCTGCTCCCGAGTTGGTGAGGGTCAGCGTGCCACCGCTGAGCGTCATTCGTCCGTCGGCACTAAGGCAGGTAGAACCCTTCACTTCGGCATCGGAAGCGTCCCAGACAGCCGTTCCCGACGATTTCACCGTGACGGTGCCGTCGGTGACGGTCAAGTCGCCCTCGCACTTGATGCCTTTGGCGGCTGCTGCGTCGCTGTTGATGGTGATGGTGCCGCCAGCGATATAGACATTTCCGCTGTCCTCGCCCTCGTGGTCGGTGGTTTCGCCAGTGGAGCCAGCCGTCGTGTCTTCGATGTCGCACTGAATTCCGTCGTCGCTCGTGCCACTGATGTTGATGCTACCGCTTTCCATCAAGAAAAATTGTTCGCAGTTGATGCCGTCGCCCACCGCCGAGGTGACGTTGATGGTCGCGTTCTTGAGCGTGAAATATTCACCCGTCTTGATGCCGTGTTTCACCTTTCCCACGATGTTGAGCGTACCTTTTTGGGCAAATTCGGCGTGTCCCTTGATGTAAAGACAGCCCTTTTGCGAGCCATTGGCGGCATCTGTAAGGGTGTTGGTCGTTCCCGTGACGGGTTTCACCTTGATGCGCTTGCCGTTTTGGATGTGGATGGCCGCACCGCTATAGACGGGCGTCATGTTCGTCAGCGTCAGTCCGTTCAGTTCGATGGTGGCCTTGTAAGAGCCCGACATATAGAATTCGCCGTCGGTGGAAGTGCCGCTGAGCGTATAGGTAATTTCTTCGGCGAGGTCGTCGTGCTGGGTAATGCCGACGTGGGCACCGCTGACGGTCGGGGTGACATATTGCGCGATGTTGCCCGCAACCACGACCGAGGCCGTCGAACCGTTATAGGTCACGCCGATGGTGTTGTCCACCACTTCGGTTGGGTCGAAAGTTATATTCGTCACTTCGTTCAGCGAAAATTCCTTGTCCATGATGGTCAGCGTGGTGCCGTTCGCGTAGTTCATTTCGCCACATTGCGCGGCTGGAAACCGATAGGTCACGTTACCCACCCGCACGTTCAGCGTTTGCGCAGAAATCGTCGTAAAAATCGAACAAAAAACTGCGAAAACAACCAACATTCTTCGTGTCATTATCATCTTCTTCATCCTAATGTTTTCTAATGGTTTTATCCTGTTTCGTGCTGCAAAAATACACATTATATTGAAAAAAACATCATTTTGTTAGCGAAAGCCACAGAAATTATATCATTTTAATCAACTTTGCATTTTTTGTCATTTTGTCATTGAATTTCAAAAAAACGTCGTATCTTTGCAGACGAAAAGACCATCGAATCGTAAATTAAATTTGAAGAAAATATGAAAAAAATGATGATGATCTGCCTCATGGCAGTGGCAAGTGTGCTGACAGCTTCGGCACAGCAAATGAATGATTTCAAGGAAAATCCCGTGTTGAAAAACATTTTAACACGCACGAGTATCCGAAAATACACCGACGAACCGATTTCGAAGACCGACATCGAGACGCTGTTGCGTGCTGGAATGGCTGCACCGACGGCTGTCAACAAGCAACCGTGGCATTTCATTGCCGTTACAGACAAGGCGAAACTGAAGGAGTTGGCCGGCAATCGTGGCCGCATGTTGGAACAGTGCGCTGTGGCCATCGTGGTTTGTGGAGACCTGAACAAGACGCTGCAGGGCAAGGCGCAGGAATACTGGATTCAAGACTGCTCTGCCGCCACGCAGAACATCCTTCTGGCCGCCCACGCCCTCGGACTGGGTGCCGTGTGGACGGGTGTGCATCCCACTGCCGAGCGTGTCGCGTTCGTCTCGAAGGCGGTGAATCTGCCCGAAACCATGATTCCGCTGTGCGTCATCGCCATCGGCCATCCTGCCGAGAGCCCCACGCCGAAAGACAAGTGGAAGCCCGAGAATGTTTCCTACAATGAATTTGGGAAGTAGTTCGCTGAAGTCAACTTTTTGAAGCAGCGAGAGCCATGAAAATCAAACAGTGGCTGCAATCCCTTTCGTTTAGGACGGGTGTCATCGTTCTGCTGTGTTGCATTCCCTTCTACATCCTGTCTTTCGCCCAGATGCTGTTGCCCATCAGCACGACGGCAAAAGGCATTCTCTGGACCGTCCTTTTCGGGTTGGCCAAAACGTGTCAATACGGTGGTCTGACGATTTTGGGTGTCGAAGGATATAAACGGCTCAAAAACAAGTTTAATTTGCATTAATCTGTCACCACTTCATTGAAATGCTCCTTACCCCAGGTTATCAGTGCTGTGAGTGCAGGCATCAGCGATTTCCCTGTATCTGTCAGAGAATACTCCACTCGGGGCGGAACCTCTGGAAACACTTCACGATGGACTAGATGGCTCTGCTCTAAGTTCTTCAGGGTCTGCGAAAGCATCTTTTGTGAGCAATCTGTCATAAGGCGTCGCAACTCGTTGAAACGTAAGATTCCCGTATCGCTCCTGTTCAGCATGAAGAGCACGAGCATTGACCACTTGTCGCCGAAACGACTGATGACTTGCCTGATGGGACAGCCCAAATATTCTGCTTTTATATTTGTCATGACAATCTAATTTTGTGCAAAGGTAACCCAAATAAACCTAATTACCAAATTATACTATGTTAATCTGAGTTAAAGTCGATTTCGCAGAAGTCCGATAACATCACAATTCCTACTTTTTGGTAACTATCTCACCAAAAAGTGCCTTCTTGTGGGATTGAAAAACTTGCCGTACCTTTGCAGCGTCAAAACGAACAAATAACATTTTAAACGTATAAGAATTATGAAACAGATTGAGACAATTAAAAGTGGTAAGAATTACAGCGCAGTAAGCGTAGGTAAAATGAATGAGATTATCGAGCACGTGCTTCCGATGGGACCGAACGTAACCATTCCGGGTAAAGTGTTCGCAGGTCAGGCCGCAGGTGCTACGGGCAGCGAGTTTTCGTTCCAGACGCTCGTTCCTGGTCAGGACAGTGGTTTCCTGCACACTCACAAGACCCACGAGGAACTCTATTTCATCCTGAAAGGAGAGGGCCAGTATCAAGTGGATGGTGAGGTCTTCCCCGTCAGCGAGGGCACCATCATTCGCGTCGCTCCCGATGGCAAGCGTGCACTGAAGAACACGGGCAGCGAGAACCTGACGATGCTCTGCATCCAGTACAAGGCCAATGCCTTCACTGAGGCTGACAGTCCCATGACTGATGGCGTTATCTTGCAGGAAGAACTGAAATGGTAAAGCGAGATGTTCGACAAAGCAATTCAGTTTCTGATAGACCACAAAGAGATTGCCCTTGCCACGTGCGAGGGCAATCTTCCTAAGTTGCGCATCTTCCAGATTATGAAGCAGGAAGGGCATGTGCTCTACTTTGCCACTTCTGACCAGAAGGCAGTCTATCGGGAGTTGCGTCAGAATCCCAATGTTGAGATACTGGCTTATGCTGATAACATCTCTGTTAGATGTTCAGGCATGGTAAACTTCAATGTGGAAGACGATGTGAAACGATGGATATACGACAACAACCCCGTATTGCCCCGTCTTTATACGAGCTATGACCAGATGGAATATTTCTGTTTGCCAATAGCAGAGATG
>CACYQZ010000036.1 GCA_902776665.1 uncultured Prevotellaceae bacterium | reverse complement strand
GATATGTTTTTCCGCACAATTTTCACCAAATCGGGTAGGGGCATCACCGCACGACTCACCACGAAGTCGAATTTCCCCGTTTCGTCCTCGCCGCGCCGCTGTTCGGCCACCACATTCGTCAGTCCGATGGCCTTTGCCACCTCCGAGGCGACGAGAATTTTCTTGCCTGTGCCGTCGATGAGTTTGAAATGGCAGTCGGGAAACAGAATGGCGAGGGGAATGCCCGGAAAACCGCCACCCGTGCCGAAATCGAGAATCTTCGTGTCGGGTTGAAACTCGATGGCTCGGGCGATGGCGAGCGAGTGCAAAACGTGGTGTTCGTAGAGGTTGCCGATGTCTTTGCGCGAAATCACGTTGATTTTCGCGTTCCAGTCTTCGTACAAGTCCTTCAACGCCGCGAATTGCTCGAGTTGCCGATTGCTGAGGTTCGGGAAATATTTTTTGATGACGTCCATATTGATTTTGCTGATTTTCAGGCAATTACACGACCGTAATCAATAACTGCGAGCGATAATCACACGATATTTCGACGGTTTTCCGCTCACCATATCGACACCTTCGGTCTGCTCGAATCCGTAGGGCACGCAGCGAATCGTCGCCTGCGTCTCTTCCTTGATTTTCGCCTCGGTTTCGGCGGTGCCGTCCCAGTGGCAAAGGAAGAATCCGCCGTCTTTCACGCGCTCCTTGAACTCGTCGTAGTTGTCGCACTCGTAGATGCGCTCATCGCGGTATTTACGGGCTTTCTCGAAGATATTTTGCTGGATGTCGCCGAGCAAATTCTCGACATATTCGACGATTCCCTCCATCGGGCGCGTTTCTTTTTCGAGTGTGTCGCGACGCATCACCTCAATCGTGCCGTTTTCCAAGTCACGAGCACCCAAAACGAGGCGCACGGGCACACCTTTCAGTTCGTAGTCGGCAAATTTGAAGCCCGGACGCTTGTTGTCGGTGTTGTCGAACTTCACACTGATGCCTTTCGCCTTCAACTGTGCCAAAATCGGCTCAACCGCGTTGTTCACCTGCTCCATCTGCTCGGGTTTCGTCGCAATCGGAATGATGACGACCTGAATCGGGGCGAGACGCGGCGGCAGCACCAGTCCGTTGTCGTCGCTGTGGGTCATAATCAGCGCACCGACGAGGCGCGTGGAAACACCCCACGACGTCGCCCAGACATATTCTGGCTTGTTCTCCTTATTTAAATAGGTGACGTCGAATGCCTTGGCGAAATTCTGTCCGAGGAAATGCGACGTGCCGCTTTGCAGTGCCTTTCCGTCCTGCATCATCGCCTCGATGGTGTAGGTGTCGAGTGCGCCGGCAAATCGCTCTGTTTCGCTCTTCACACCCTGCACGACAGGCACAGCCATCCATTCTTCAGCGAATTTCGCATACACTTTCAGCATCAACTGGGCTTCGGCCTCGGCTTCTTCGCGAGTGGCGTGGGCCGTGTGGCCTTCTTGCCAAAGGAATTCCGACGTGCGCAGGAACGGACGTGTGCGCATTTCCCACCGCATCACGTTGGCCCATTGGTTGATGAGCAGGGGCAGGTCGCGCCACGACTGAATCCAGTTCTTGTACGTGTTCCAGATAATCGTTTCCGAGGTCGGACGAATGATCAGTTCCTCCTCCAACTTGGCAGCGGGATCGACATCCAGGCCACTTTTGTCCTCGCGACCCTTCAGTCGATAGTGCGTCACCACGGCACATTCCTTCGCGAATCCCTCGACGTGCTCGGCCTCGCGGCTCATAAACGACTTCGGAATCAGCAGCGGAAAATAGGCATTCTGCACACCCGTCTCCTTGAACATCTTGTCCAACTGCGCCTGCATTTTCTCCCAGATGGCGTAGCCGTAGGGCTTGATGACCATACATCCGCGCACTGCCGACTGTTCGGCGAGGTCGGCCTTCACCACCAAATCATTAAACCACTGACTGTAATTATCAGCTCTTTTCGTCAAATCTTTCAGTTCTTTTGCCATAATTGATTCTTGTTTTTTGAAATTTTGGCGCAAAATTACAAAAAAATGTTGTGAAAGTGACATTAAAAATAAAAAAAGCACTATCTTTGCAGAAAAATTTATCAAAATCGATTAAACGAAGCGCAATTTGGTGCGTCAAAAACGTGTTTGGACAGAAAAAAATACATTTTTATTATTAACTTAAAAACGATTGAAACAATGAAGAAAATGAAATTTTTGACACTCGGAATGTGTGTCGCAGTGTTGGTGAGCTGTGGCTCGTCGATGAAAAATGGTGCACTGATTGGTACGGGTGCAGGTGCTGCGCTGGGTGCTATCATCGGTAAGATTGCCG
This sequence comes from uncultured Prevotellaceae bacterium, assembly GCA_902776665.1. GTDB lineage: Bacteria > Bacteroidota > Bacteroidia > Bacteroidales > Bacteroidaceae > Prevotella. The sequence continues at coordinate 36,742 of CACYQZ010000036.1, read as the reverse complement.
GTAACACGGCTGTTGGTGCTGCTGTGGGCGGTGCTGTGGGTGCTGCTACGGGTGCCATCATCGGTAAGAAGATGGACAAGGCGAAGGCTGAAGCCGAGGCCGTGAAGAACGCTCAAGTGGAGTCGGTGCTCGACGCCAACGGTCTGCAGGCCGTGAAGGTGACGTTCGACTCGGGTATCCTTTTCAACACGGGTAGCTCGACGCTGAGTTCCGCTGCCAAGACCTCGCTGACCCAGTTCGCAGGTGTGCTGAAGAACAATGCTGATTGCGACGTGGCCGTGCAGGGTTACACTGACAACACTCCGTTCAAGAACAGCACTGCCGAGCAGAGCGCACAGAAGAACGTGCAACTTTCGCAGCAGCGCGCTCAAGCCGTGACGAGCTTCCTGAACTCGCTGGGCGTGTCGAACAGCCAAATTCGCTCGACCATCGGTTACGGCGAGGCTAACCCCGTTGCCGACAACTCGACGGCTGCCGGTAAGGCTCAGAACCGCCGCGTGGAAGTCTATATGTACGCCAGCGAGGCCATGATCAAGGCTGCCGAGGCTGGAACGCTGCAATAAATTTTCAATTAATAATTAACAATTTACAAATTGAAGATTATTAAGAAAACGATTCGATGGGTCGTGGGGGTGTTTTTCGCCTCCACGATTCTTTCGGTTGTGGCATTGCGCTTCCTGCCCGTCTATGTCACGCCGCTGATGGTCATTCGCTGTGGTGAACAGGTGAAGGAGGGTCGCAGCATCACGCTCCACCACCATTGGGTGCCGATGGAGAAGATTTCGCGCCACATGCCCGTCGCCGTGATGGCCAGCGAAGACCAGCGTTTCCTCTTGCATCACGGCTTCGACTATGATGCCATTCAAAAAGCGGCGAAACGCAATGCGAAAGGCGGGAAAAACAAACTGGGCGGTAGCACGATTTCGCAACAGACCGCCAAAAATGTCTTCCTGTGGCCGGGTCGGTCGTGGGTTCGCAAGGGTCTTGAAGCCTATTTCACGGCACTCATCGAACTCATCTGGTCGAAACAGCGCATTATGGAAGTCTATTTGAATTCCATCGAAATGGGCGACGGAATTTATGGCGTCGATGCCGTGGCAGAGTACCATTTCAACACGACCGCCGCCAATCTTTCACGTGCCGACTGCGCCCTGATTGCCGCCACATTGCCAAATCCGCGCCGTTTCAGCAGCAAGTCGCCAAGCGAGTATATGCGCAAACGACAGCGTCGCATCGAGCACGAAATGAAATTCATCCCCACTTTTCCACGCGAAGGACAAGACTACGACCCCTCGACGGCAGTCGGAGGTGTTTATAGAAATGGGAAACGATAATTTTCCATCCATATACTTTTGTAAATTTTGGAAAATTGCGTAAATTTGCATCGAAATTTTCCAAAAACAGAAATCACGATGAAAAAAATCATATTGTCAGCCTTGTGGATGATGGCTGTCGCGGCCTCGGCACAAGACGGTCCGACGATGGGCTGGAGCTCGTGGAACACGTATGGCCTGAAAATCAGCGACGAACTGATTCGTCAGCAGGCAGACGCGATGGTTTCGACGGGGCTAAGCGAAGTAGGTTTCGACCATATCAACATTGATGACGGATTTTTCGGCGGTCGCAACCTCGAAACGGGCGAACTGCTGATTCATCCGACGCGTTTTCCGAAAGGTCTGAAACCCGTGGCCGACTACATCCACTCGAAAGGCTTGAAGGCAGGAATCTACACCGACGCCGGCGCGAACACGTGCGGAAACCGATGGGGTGGCGACGAGTTGGGCGTGAATGTCGGAATGTATCGTTTCGACCAGCGCGACGCCGATTTCTACTTCAAGGACTGCGGTTTCGACTTCATCAAGGTGGATTTTTGCGGCGGTAGGGCGAAAGACAACACGCAAGGGCTGGATTTGGACCCGCAGGAACGCTACACGGCCATCGCCGAGGCCATTCGTCGAACGGGGAAAAACGTGAAGATGAACGTGTGCCGTTGGGATTATCCGGGCACGTGGGTGAGCGATGTGGCTTGTTCGTGGCGCACGACCTTCGACATTTACGATGGATGGAAGGCGGTGAAGGACATTCTCGCCGAGAATCTCTACCTCGCGGCCTACTGCGAAAAAGGTCGTTTCAACGATATGGATATGCTCGAAGTGGGTCGTTCGATGACGGAGGAAGAGGACAAAACGCACTTCGGAATGTGGTGCGTGATGAACTCGCCGCTGCTGATTGGCTGCGACCTGACAAACATCAAACCTTCGGCACTTAAATTGCTGAAAAACCAAGATTTAATCGGCTTAAATCAAGACAAACTCTTCCAACAGGCCTACCTCGTCGCCTTGACCAATGGTTGCCACGTTTTGGTGAAAGACATTGAAGAAAAAAACGGCACGAAACGGGCATTTGCGGTCTATAATCCGAACGATATGGCGAAAGATGTCGCTGTGAAGTTTGCCGATTTGTGTATGGGTGGTAGCGTAAAGTTGCGCGACGCCTTTGAACAAAAGGATTTGGGCAAGTTTTCGGGTCAATTTGAGGTGAACGTCCCTGCCCACGGCTGTCGAATCTATATCGCTGAGTGCGAACATCGATTGGAGCGCGTGCGCTACGAAGCTGAAACCGCCTATATCAGCGACTATCAAGAGTTGAAAAACCACCAAACCGAGCGCACGGGCATCTACGAGAAATCGTCGTATTGTTCGGCAGGCTACAAGGCCAGTTGGCTCGGAATGAGTGAGGAGAACGACCTCGTTTTCCGCGATGTTTACAGCCCCGACGGTGGCGAATACACGATGACGATTGGCTTCATTTCGGGCGACAATCGCCTGATTTGCGTCGGTGTGAATGGTAAAACGGTGGAAACGGTCGAGGCGAAGGGCAGCGGTTGGAGTCAAATTTCGGAAAAAACGCTGAAAATTCGCCTGAACAAAGGAAATAACACGATTCGTTTGTCGAATGCGACGGCTTGGTTGCCGGACATTGATTACATTGATATTAAAAATGGAACATCTGCTAAATGACTTAAACGATAGCCAACGAAAGGCGGTGGAATATTGCGACGGCCCCCAGTTGGTGATTGCTGGCGCGGGCTCGGGCAAAACCCGCGTGCTGACCTACAAAATCGCCTATTTGTTGGCGCAGGGAATGAAGCCGTGGAACATCCTCGCGCTGACGTTCACGAACAAGGCCGCCAACGAGATGAAGCAGCGCATTGGGCAACTCGTCGGACAAGACAACGCCCAACGATTGAATATGGGCACGTTCCACTCGGTTTTCTCGCGGATTTTGCGCGTCGAAGCCGAACTTTTGGGCTTCAATTCCAATTTTACGATTTACGACGAGGCCGATTCACGCTCGTTGCTGAAGTCGATTGTGAAAGAAATGGGGCTCGACGACAAACAATACAAGCCTGCCTCGGTTCACCACCACATTTCGATGGCGAAAAACCACTTGATTTCGGCTGCGGAATACGCCAACGACTACGAAGTGCAACGGCGCGACCAAGACGCGAAACTTCCTGAAATCGGACGGATTTTCGTGGAATACGAACAGCGATGCCGACAGGCGAATGCGATGGATTTCGACGATTTGTTGGTGATGACCTTCCGACTTTTTCGCGACCACGAAGACATTCGCCAAAAATATTGCCAACGCTTTCAGTACGTGCTCGTCGATGAGTATCAGGACACGAACTATGCACAGCAACAAATCGTCTTGCAACTCACACAGGAACATCGGCGCATCTGCGTTGTCGGCGACGATGCCCAAAGTATCTACGCTTTTCGGGGTGCGAACATCGACAACATCCTCAATTTCCAGAAGATTTATCCCGAGTCGAAACTCTTCAAATTGGAGCAGAATTATCGTTCGACACAACGCATCGTTCAAGCCGCCAACAGCCTGATTAAAAAGAACGAACGACAGATTCCCAAGGAAGTTTTTAGCCAAAACGATGAAGGCGAACCACTCGTCGTGAAACACGCGTATTCCGACAAGGAAGAAGCCAGCATTGTGTGTCAGGAAATCAAGCGAATCCGCCGAATGGACGGTTGCCAATACCACGATTTTGCCATTCTCTACCGCACGAATGCGCAAAGTCGAACTTTCGAGGAAGAAATGCGCCGCCAAAACATTCCCTATCGCATTTACGGCGGTTTGAGTTTCTATCAGCGTAAGGAAATCAAGGACATCATCGCTTATTTTCGGCTCGTTTGCAATCCCAGCGACGAGGAAGCCATCAAGCGCATCATCAACTATCCGACGCGAGGCATTGGCAATACGACGATTCAGAAAATTGCCGACGCGGCGCGAAGTCGTGGCACGAGTTTTTGGGATATCATCGTCAATCCCGTCGAAAACGGCCTTGACGTGACGAAGGGAACGATGCAGAAAATCAGTGATTTCGTTGCGCTCATCAGCGGTTTCATCGAGAAATTGGCCTCGACCGATGCCCACGAATTGGGTCGAGAAATCGTGCAAAAAAGTGGCATTTCTACTGATTTGTATGCAGGAAACGACCCCGAACAACTCTCGCGACAGCAGAACCTCGAGGAGTTTATGAACGGACTGGGCGAATTTGTCGATTTGCGGCGCGAAGAGGGTAGGGAGCGCGAGGTTTTTCTGCCCGATTTCCTGCAAGAAGTATCGCTGCTGACCGACCTCGACAGCGACGACGGCAACGAAAGTCGCGTGCTGCTGATGACGATTCACGCGGCGAAGGGTCTGGAATTTCCGACGGTGTTCATTGTGGGCTTGGAAGAGAGCATTTTTCCGAGTCAGATGGCGACGACGATGCGCGAATTGGAAGAGGAACGCCGCCTGTTTTACGTGGCAGTGACGCGAGCCGAGAAACACTGTATTCTGACTTGTGCGAAAAGCCGTTGGCGCTACGGAAAAATGGAGTTCAGCAATCCCAGTCGTTTTTTGAAAGACATCGACCCGAAATTCGTGCGCGTCGAAGGAGAATCGTCTTCGTCGTTTGGCGGACAAAGGTTCGGCGGATCGTTTAGTGACCAGTTTGGCGGTTCGTTTAGCGACCAGTTTGGCGGTTCGTTCCGACGGATGCAGAATTCTCGTCCCGTTGCGTCGCAGTTCATGGCCGACCGACAGCCGAAAATCACGTCGCCGCGTCGTCCAGAAAGCCCCGTCGAGTCATTCTCTGACAGTTTCAAGCAGAAATTGGCAGCGGCTTCGATCGGTCGGAATTTAAGGCGAATCCCATCGTCGAGTTCGTCGTCCCCCAAACCGTCAAATCCGTCCGTTTCATCGGCTTCGACTTGCCCCTTGAAAATCGGAAACGTCATCGAACATCAGCGTTTCGGCATCGGCACCGTCACGAACATCGAGGGCACAGGCGATGAAACGAAGGCCACCGTCGATTTCCGCCACGTCGGCCCTAAGCAACTGCTCATCAAATACGCCCGATTTACCATCGTCAAATAAAAAAAGCGTGAATTCAATCACGCTTTTTTCGTCTTATTTCGTGTCGTAGAATATCGTTTTTGCTTCTTCAGCCACGCTGCTTTCCGCGCTTCGTATTCTTCTCGGTGTCGTTCCAAATAGTTGTCTGCCATCATTTAAATTGGCTGTAAATCACCGTGATTTTGATGGGCGAATAGGGATTTTCGCTGCCGCCGACGAGTCGTGTGCTGTTGAGCGACATATTGTGCGACACCTTGCCCGAGGCATCAATCGTGACGGGAACGAGCACCACCTTGTTCCAGTTTTCCGACGAGCGGTTCGCATTCATCAGGTTGATGAGTTGCGAAATGTTGTTGAACGTGTAGCTGTTCTGGCTGCTGACGTTGTTGGTCGCCGTGAACGACGAGCGGTTGTTCACCAACTGATTGTGCTCAAAGAAGGTGTAGAGGCTGTCGCGTGGAATCATCAGCAGGGTAGAGGGTGCGGCGAAAGCGAAGTCAGACTTCGTTTCGTTGTTGATGCGCGGTATCACGATTTTCGCCGTGTTGAGCGAGTCTTTTTCGTGTCCAGGAAGAATCTGGTCGATAGGCAGTGTCAATTCCGTGAAAATGCCGGCGGGCGTTTTCAGATAGGTGCAGGTGTTGTCGGCCACGAGCGACTTGATTTTCTGTTTGTCGTTCTCGATTCTCGTGGTCTGCAAAACCTCTTCCGTTCCTGCAAATGACGCAGCACCAACGTGAACAGAATCGTTGCTGACGAAGCGATAATAGACGTTGAGTCGCGTCAGACCGATGTAGGCCATCGAACCGATGCCGCCCGTGTGCTCGAAATAGAATCCGGGCAGAATTTCCTTCATGAATTTCAGCGAATTGCCGAATGCCGACGGATTTTTGTAGTAGGCGTTCAGCAGGTAGGTTCCAAAGTTGTTATAGGTGTTGCCGTCGCGGTCGGTGTATTCCTTGTCGAGCATGATTCTAATGTTCGGGGAATAGTTGCTGCCATAGCGCGACTCACTGCTGACGCTGAGGTCTGTCATCGTGTAGGCCTTGTCTTGGTGGATGCCGTCGGCGCGGAGATAACCTTCTTTTTTCGGGTCGAACGACGAATAATAAATCTGGTTTTCGAGCATGGGCTTGGCCATTTCGTGAACCGTGAGTTTCATCGTTGCCAGCGAATCACCGTAGAAATTCGTGTAGAACAGGCGCAGTTCGCACGAGTCGGCGACAATCTGCCCGTCGATGCGACTGATGATGCTGTCGGCCTTCGGGAAAAGTTCCGAATAGTTTTCGAGCATGTGGAACTGGGTCATGAAATTGCCTGTGACGTAGGTATTGGTCTCGGGGTCTTTGATTTTGCCGAGATAGCCCGTCGTCGAGCGTGAATAGACCGAATCGGCTGCGATGGAACGGCTGGCGACGATGAAGGAATCGGTCGTCACCGAGAGGTTGTCCATGTCGTGCAAGAGCGATGTGCCGATGTCGTTGGTTGTGTCGTCGCAAGAGGCGAAAAGTGCCGCTGCCGACACCAAAAACATAAGAAATTTGTATTTCATTTTGTTTGTTTGAAAATGCTTTTCAGCCGTTTGCGTCCCGCGTCATTCGCCGTCGGGACAAATCGTGTTATAGAAGTCCAGATAAGCCTCGCCAAAGTCTTCTCCCGGGTATTTCAACAGCGGAAGTTCCTTGTCGGTGGCGTATTTCATCAGTGTTTTATTGACCTTTTTTCCAGCCTCGACAATGGCGTCGCTGTAATCGATGGCGAGTTTGCCCAGTTCGAGGAAGTCGAATTTCTTCTTGTAAGGTTTCAGCAGTTCGGCGGTCACCTCGCGGAAAGCCAGCGCACTCTTGAAATGGTCGCCCAAGTCGCCCTTCATCTGGCTTTGGAACAGCGACGTCACCACCTTCGTGTTGGCGAAAGAAGGTTCGTCCTGATAGGCGGTCTTGATGTAGAGCGGAATCACCGCCGACATCCAACCCTGACAATGGATGATGTCGGGTGCCCAGCGCAGTTTTTTCACGGTTTCGAGCACGCCACGCGCAAAAAACACCGCACGCTCGCCGTTGTCGGTATATTCCTCGCCTTTTTCGTTCTCTGTCATCTGGCGCTTGAGGAAAAATTCGTCGTTATCGATGAAATAGACCTGCACGCGCGTGTTCGGAATCGACGCGACCTTGATGACAATCGGGTGGTCGGTGTCGTTGATGATTAGGTTCATACCCGACAGCCGCTGCACTTCGTGCAACTGACCGCGCCGCTCGTTGATGTTGCCCCATTTGGGCATAAACGTGCGGATTTCGTAGCCTGCCTCCTGAATTTTCTGTGGTAACAAACATCCCATTTCCGACATTTCCGACGAGGGGACGTAGGGCGAAATCTCTTGGTTGATGAACAATACTTTCTTAGTCATTCTGTCTGTGATATTTTGATTTTTTGCAAAGATACGAAAAAAAGTTGACATTGACGCCAACTTTTTCTCGAAATCGTCAAAAAGCAAACTAAATTCGCAATTTTTAATGATTTTTTTGCATTTTAGTCGATAGAATGGCTCGAAATTTATTCAATGACGACGAGCGGTGCATCTTCCAAAACGTTCTCGCCAGTCTTGACGCAAATGGCGGTCACGGTGCCGTCGGTTTCGGCCTCGATGTTGTTGGCCATTTTCATTGCTTCGAGCACGACGAGCGTGTCGCCAGCCTTCACCTGCTGACCCACTTCCACCTCAATCGAGGTAATCACGCCGGGCAGCGGTGCTTTCACTGCGTTCGACACATTCACATTGGCCGTCGGGGCAGCCTCTTCACTCTTTTCTGCGTTTTCAGGCTGTCCGAGCACCACTTTTTTCTTCTCGGGCTCTTGTTCGGCCTCCATTTCCACGCTGAAAACTTCGCCGTTTACCGTCACATCAGCCACGTTGTTGACAATTTCACCGATGGCGACGACGTATTCTTTTCCGTCGATTTTGTACTTATATTCTTTCATTGTCTTTACTTTTTTACTTTTTTACCCTTATTTTTTTCACCTTTTCACAGGTTTCTGCGTCATCACTTGAAATTTCGCGTTCCACAGCGTGTGGCGCGGCTGAATCGTGATGAATCCAGGCTCCTTGTCGTGTACGTTGTTGCCTTTGTACTCGTGCAAAGCCAATGCAATCGCAGCGAAAATATTTTTATCCATACAAATTGTACATTGTTAATTGTTAATTGTACATTGTCAATTACATCGGCATACACCCGTGCTTTTTCGGGGGCAGCGACTGTTTCTTGCAAGCCAGTTGAGCCAGACCGCGACAGATGCGGAAGCGCGTGTTGCGCGGCTCAATCACATCGTCGATGTAGCCGTATTGCGCTGCCTGATAGGGATTGGCGAAGAGTTCGCCGTATTCGTCTTCCTTCTCGGCGATAAAGGCTTTCACGTCCTCGCCAGCCTCTTTTTTCGCCTTGACATCCTTCGCGTAGAGCACAGCGACGGCACCCGAGGCACCCATCACGGCGATTTCGCTCGACGGCCACGCAAAATTCAGGTCGGAACGAAGTTGTTTGCAACCCATCACGATGTGGCTACCGCCATACGACTTGCGCAGCGTAATTGTGATTTTGGGTACGGTGGCTTCGCCGTAAGCGTAGAGCAACTGCGCTCCGTGCAGAATCACGGCATTATACTCCTGACCCGTTCCCGGCAGGAAGCCCGGCACATCGACGAGGCTGACAATCGGAATGTTGAAAGCGTCGCAGAAGCGCACGAATCGGGCACCTTTGCGCGAAGCATTCGCGTCGAGCACACCGGCGTAGGCCGACGGCTGATTGGCCACGATGCCGACGCTCTGACCGTTGAATCGGGCGAAACCAACGATGATGTTCTTCGCAAACTTCGGCTGAACCTCGAAAAATTCGCCGTTATCGGTGATGGCCGAAATGACTTTGTACATATCGTAAGCCTTGTTGGGATCGTCGGGAATAATCTCGTTGAGCAGGTCTTCCTTGCGGTCGATGGGGTCGTTACATTCGACACGCGGAGCCTCCTCCATATTGTTCGACGGAATGTACGACAGCAACATTTTGATCATCGCCATCGCCTCTTCCTCGGTCTTGGCCGTGAAACTCGTCACACCGCTTTTCGAGGCGTGGACACTCGCACCGCCCAGACTTTCCGAATCGACATCCTCGCCCGTCACGGTTTTCACCACGGCAGGACCCGTCAGGAACATATACGACGTGTTTTCCATCATCAGAATGAAGTCGGTGAGGGCAGGGGAATAGACCGCGCCGCCTGCACACGGACCCATAATGGCCGAAATCTGCGGAATCACACCCGATGCGAGGATGTTGCGCTCAAAAATCTCGCCGTAGCCAGCCAACGAGCAGATGCCTTCCTGAATACGAGCACCGCCCGAGTCGTTCATACAAATCATCGGCGCACCGTTTTGCACGGCCATATCCATCACCTTGCAGATTTTCTGCGACATCGTTTCCGACAGCGAACCGCCGTTCACGGTGAAATCCTGCGCCGAGACATAGACGAGGCGACCGTCGATCGTGGCCGAGCCGACCACCACGCCATCGCCCAAAAACTGCTTTTTCTCCATGCCAAAATTGTGGCAACGGTGCAGTTTAAACATATCGTATTCTTCGAAACTACCTTCATCGACGAGCATTTCGATTCGCTCGCGAGCGGTGTATTTTCCGCGTTGATGCTGTTTCTCGATGGCCTTCTCGCCACCTCCCAAACGCGCTTTCTCGCGTTTGGCAATCAATTCTTTGATTTGTTCAGTTTGTTTACTCATATTTTTAATTAATGATTTGATTTCATCGTTTTAATACCTTTTTGACTAATCGCCACACCCTTGTGATGCTTGCTCACGCGACGACCGGTCACATCGTAGAAACGGCTGTCTGTCGGGGTCTCAACAATGGTTTCAATGCCATCAGGCACTTGGGCGAATATGACCTCAATCTTTTTCTCGTCCTTGTTGATGACGAAATATACTTCTTGCCGAATATTTTCACCTGCCGGCGAGTGATATTGAAAATCGTTTTCCGTGGGAACAACACCTTTTTTCAAGAAAAAATGGCCGCCGTTATAGACTTTCGAGAGTCCTGAAAGCGTCGAGTGGGTGCACGAAATCTGCTCATCGTTGCGAACTTCACTGGCATTGTAAACATCCGCAAATTCCACTTGCCACGCCTCTAAATCGGGGGCATTTTCCGCGAAAACAGAATAGATTTTTAAGCGATTGGCGGCAAATGCGCTGTTGCTGGACATTCCCATGATATTTTCCAAAGACGGGAAGTACACCCAGTGGCTGCCGACGTGAAAAGAAGTCGTGGATGACTCGAAACTGAACGCCGTGTTGTCGGCTGCATTGCGCGAGGCAGTGGCGTTGGTTTTCAGGTAGTGGCCGTCAGCCGACTGCACAAAAAAAGACGATCCATCCCTGACGATGCGAATGAAATAGGTGGCATCGTCGTCGGCAGGTTTTTGGGGCGATGTTTGAAGAAAAAGCGGATAGCTGTTGGTCGCGTTCTGGCGATATTCCTCCGTACCGTTGTAAACATAGCGTCCGGTTAGTTCTCCCTCGCTGTAGAAGTTGTTGAAAGCCGCATTTGCGCTGTGCATCATGCGATACCAACCCGTTTGCAGGTCGTTCAACGATTTCACAATGCCGGGCGTGTCGTCGTCGCCACCACCCTCAGGAACGGGATCGCCCTCGGCTTCCTTGATGGTGAATTGGCAGCCCGTGTCGGTGATGTCGTTGCCGTCGCGATTGCTGCTCCAGTTATAAATCGGCAGATTCGCCAGATTCGTCTGGTTGAGTTCCACCGTTCCGCTCGAAACGATGAACATTCCGATGGTGGAAGAGGGTTTGAGCGTCCATCCCTTCGACGGACGAGTGGCGGTTGTATTGATTTGCGCGTTGAAACCGGCACTGGGCGAAATGTAGGAACCATCGGCTCGATTGACAATGTCGAATGTTCCATCGCCACGCGACACGAATTTCCACATCATCCGCGCAAAATTCGTCTTCGTGCCACCTGTCAGACCGCTTCCGCTGCCATTGGCGTGCAAATAGCGGTTGCCGCGCAGGGTGGAGCAGAACGTGTACCAATATTCGTCGCTTTCCGTGCTGGATTTGGGCAAAACGACTGTCTTCAACGCGTCGTTGAGGGCAGTTTCGAGTGCCGTTTTCTGCTCGGTCAGTTCGGAAACGCTGGCTGCGGAACCTTTCTGAAGTACGCGATAAGCATTCTCGACAGGCTCTTCCAAAGAGTTTTTGGCACTTTCGGGATATTGTCCGACGCCGTCGCCAACAACGATGTCTTCAATTTTTGAAACCAAGATGCCCAAGGCGTTTCTCGCATTGTTCAACGCTTGATTTTCCTTGGCTTTCGCTGCCGTCAGCACGTTGCAATCTCCAACATAAGGCGCCAGAATCTCGGCCATCGCCGCATAGCCGACACCATTCAGATAGTTGCCGCTGAAATATTCCGACTGCTTGTTGGCCAGTGGCGTATAGGTGTCGATGAAGGTCGCGCCATTCCTTTCGGCAATTTCCTTGAGTTGATTGTTGAAAGGAACGTATTTGTTCGTGTTAGTGTTCGCATTGGAATTGGGAATCACGGCTTCGAGATACAACTCAGCGCCGGGGGCTTTCGTTTTGATGGCCTTCACCAAATTTTCGTAATTCGTCGCAACGGTAGCGACAGCCGAATTGTTGAGGTCGGCTGTGCCAGCGTAAATAAAAATTTTGGCAGGTGTTTGGTTGTCGGTACGGCCTTTCAGCGTGCCATCGATGAATTTCTGCAGCGTAGCCAAGTCGGGTCCGGGATAGCCCCAGCCTGCACCACGACTTTTCACGTTAGGATTGCCAAGCAGTTCGGCCCATTCGCCGCCGTGCTGCACTTCGTCGCCAAACATCAGAATATCGTTGGAAGTCACGGGCAACTGCGCGAAATGGGTCAGTCGCATGCCATAAACGCCGCCGAGTCCGTTGTTTTTGTTCAGCGTGTTTTTGGGAAATTGCAAAATGAGTCCCACTTGACTTTCAATGGCCTTGCACCAAACGCTGTAACCCATCGCCGTCAGGTGAAGGTCGTCGTAGGTGTAGTCGCTGGGCATATTGTTGCTGCCCGAAGCCACGAGTTTGCTGAATAAATCGACGAATGTCGCGCCCGTTTCGTTGCAAATCTGGCGAAGAAGGTCGTTGGTTTTCTTAATGTTGTTGGCTGTGCGCCGTCCGGTCGTACTGGGCAGAATACTCTGCACATAAAGTTCCGTTTCAGGCAGTTCGCGACGAATGCGATTCACGATTTTCCGCACTCTGGCCGCAGGATAGTCGGGGTAGTCAATTCCCTCGGTACCGAGGTCGTTGGTACCAATCATTAGGAAGATTTTTTTCGGTTTTCCGACGATGTACGACTCCAAATTGTCGAGAACTTCATGGGAATAGGCACCCGAAATACCGCGATTCAGCACCGAAGCATTTCCGAAGCCATCGCGCCACTCAAACATATTCGTGATGCTGTTGCCGATGAAAACAATGTGTTCGCCCTCGGGAACAATCGTGGCAAAATGGTTCTCACGATGACGGCGGAAAGGGTCATCGGCATAGCACATTACTGCAGCCAGAAACAATGCTGCAATCGAAAATAAAAGTTTTTTCGTCATAATGGTATCCTGTTGATTTGTTTCAGGCTGCAAAGGTACAGCAAAAATCGAAGATTTTAGGAATAAAAAACATAAAAAACCTTAAACGCATTTTTCTGTCTTTCTCCGTTTCACCTCGATATGACAACAGCTTTTTACCTTTTTTCAAAATTCTACCAAAATCTTCGCATTGATTTGCCGACCTGTCAGGTAGTTCGGAACGGCATATTGATGGTTTGTCACGTCGGTAATCCAGTAATAGGAATTGACGTTGTTGATACCCAATAAATTCAGGCAATCGACACCCAACCAAACATTGCGAATACCGAAGTCGGTCTTCGCTCGACGCGACTGATAGGCCAAGTAACTCATACCGATGTCGGCTCGTTTGTAGGCAGGTGCGCGGAACGAATTATTTTCAAGTTCCTGATGCGGCGCCGAGAAGGGCAGACCATCGGCGTAGGCGAGTTTCAGCGACATTTTCCAACGCTCGGTGCCTGGGAAATAGTCAGTGAAAAAGAGGTTCAGCGCGATTCGCTGGTCGGTCGGCATCGGAATTGTCTTGCCGTGAAGTTTCATTTTCGTGTCCATCACCGACAACGACAGCCACGAATCGGTACCCGACACAAATTCGCCGTAGAGTTTCAAATCAAGTCCCATCGCGTGGCCTTTCGCCTCGTTTTTTCCGTAATAGACCACCTTGACGTTGCTCACGCTGTAGGGCACGAGGTTTGAAAGGTGCTTGTAATAGGCTTCGGCGGTGAATTTGAAGCGGCGACCGTTCATTTTGAAATTATAATCAAAACCGCCAATGACGTGAATCGACCGCTGACTCTTGATTTTCGAGTTGAGCGTGGCGTAGGTGATGCCGTTCACGGTCGAAGTGTCGCGCAATTCCTTGTAGAATGGGGCTTGGTAGTAGAGTCCGGCAGCAATGCGCATCGTCACATTTTGGTTCCACGACGGAATGATACCGAGCGACACACGCGGCGAAACGATGGACTCGCGATTGAAGTTCCAATGGGCGAAGCGAACGCCGTAGGTCAGTGTGTAGAGGGTGGGGGAGCGGTCCTCCTCTTCATCGCCGCCCGACTGCCATCGGTAAGTGTCCTGAACATAGGCTTCCGTGCGATTGGCGCGAAGTTCGTTTCGGGCTCGCAGCGAGTAAATCATCAGCAGGTCCTTACCCGTGTGGGGCACGCTGTAGCCTGCCGAGTCGCGCATTTCGTATTCGACGGAATTTTCCGTGATTTTCTCGTGTTTGAAGGTCACGGCAGCCTCCGTTTCGTGGCGGAGTGTCTTGTGCTGAAGCATCAGTTTCAGGCTCTTCACATTCGCGTTCAGATAGTTTCGGGCGTGCTCAAAATAGGTTCCGACACCCAGATTTTCCGATGTTTCGGTCTGCGTGAGCCAATATTGCCCTTGAATGTCGAAACGCTCTTGTTCCTTCGTCGTGTAGGCCGAGCCGATGAGCGAAAACGAGGTCTTTTCCGTGAAGCGATGCGTGATGGACAGACTGCCGAAATAGGTGCGGAAAAGGTCTTTTTCCCAACCGTCGAAATAGACGCGGAAAGCCTTCACGTTTTCCAATGTTCCAAACGATGTTTCGCGGTCAGTCGGGGTAAATTCGTAGTGATTGTCAGAAATGTTTCCGATGAAATCGATGCGCCAGCGTTTCGACGGTTCAAAACTCATAAATGTCTGATAATCAAGGAACGACGGTTTGTATTCGCCCTTGGTTTCCAACGAACCTAAAAGGTATTTCGTCGTTTTGTAGCGCACGCTGTTCAACCACGAAAAACGCCGTGTTCCAAGTCCGAAATAGGCACTTCCGCCAAGCAAACTCGCCGAAATCGAACCTTCGGTTACGATTCGTTTTTTCTTCGTCGCCTGCAACTCCTCTACCTCCTTACTCCTCAACTCCTCAATACCTAATCTCTTATACGTAATATCCAGTGTCGAAGCCATTTTATCGCCATATTTCGCTGCAAAGCCACCCGTAGAAAACCCGATTTTATCGACCATATCGGGGTTGATAATCGAAAGACCCTCCTGTTGGCCACTGCGCACGAGGAACGGACGGAAAATCTCCACATTATTTATATATACGCTATTTTCGTCGAACGAACCACCGCGCACGTTGTATTGCGATGACAATTCGCTGTGTGTCGAGACACCCGCCTGGCTCTGAATCATCTCCTCAACGGCATTTCCCGTCGTCGAAGGTGCATTTTTGATGTCCTCCTTTTTCAATTCCTGTGTCTGTGTCGTCTGCCGTCGCGACTCTGTCACGCTCACCTCGCTGATGGCGTGGTCGTCCTCACTCAAGGTGATTTGCAGCGTTTGTTTTCCACGTGGATTTCGCAGGATGCGCGTCTTCGTTTTGTAACCAATCATCGAAAACCTAACTTCCACGCTGTCAGCCGATTGCAGTTCCATACTAAACTCACCCTTTAACGACGTGAGCGTCACTTTTCCCTGTTTTACAACTTGCACCGAAGCCAGTTCCACAGGATTCATCTGCTCGTCCGTCACCCGACCTTGCAACGTAAAAGTCTGCGCCCTCGCATCTACAAAACACACGAGCGCAACTATCGCGATATAGAAAAATTTCCAGTTCATATCAATCTATAAAACGAAAAACATCGCCGTTTTATTGCATTCGTGCGAAAAAATGTCTTTTCACAGCGTTTTTCAAAATAGATCTTAGAGTGATTGTAATAAAATGAGGTGCCCCGCTTGGACTAAAAAGTCTTCTGCGGGGCTGATGAAAGGAGGAGTGGTGCCACCAGGAATCGAACCGGGGACACACGGATTTTCAGTCCGATGCTCTACCAACTGAGCTATGGCACCCCATTTTTCACATTTCCTTTCGTGTTGCTACTACAATCGATTTTCGTCGAATTGCGATTAGCGGGTGCAAAGGTACGCAGTTTTTTTATAACTCACAAATTTTTTCGACTTTTTTTTCTATTTCTGTGAAAAAAACTTTGTAGAGCATGATTTTTTCTCGATTTTTGTTGTAACTTTGTCGTGAAATGTGGAAAAATGAAGATAATTCAACGCAAAATACTATGGTTTTACAAGAAAATGACCTGAAATTGATGGCGGAGCGCGGCGTTTCGGAAGCGCAAGTCGCTCGGCAACTGGAGCAAATCAAAGAGGGGTTTCCTTTTCTGAAATTGCAGGGGGCGGCCTCTGCGGAGAAGGGAATTGTTGTGCTCAACGACGAACAGCGCGCTCGTTACAGGGAGGCGTGGCAGCAGTATAAAAACGGCCATCGGAGGATTTTGAAGTTCGTGCCGGCGAGTGGTGCCGCGTCGCGTATGTTCAAGGATATGTTTGCCTTTGTCGATGCTGACTACGATGCACCGCAAACGGCTTTCGAGAAGGAATTTTTCGAGCATATCCGCGATTTTGCGTTCCGCGAGGCTCTTTGCAAGAAGTGTCGCGAGAACGAGGGCAAGAACATCCGAACGCTGTTGGCCGAGGGCAACTACAAGGCGATTGCGCGTAACATGTTGGCTGCCAATGGTTTGAACTATGGAAAATTGCCGAAGGGACTGCTCCTTTTCCATCAGTACGACGACGGACCGCGCACACCGATGGAGGAGCATCTCGTGGAAGCGGCGCTGTACGCAACTTCAAACGGCGAGGCGCACCTGCATTTCACCGTTTCGCACGAGCATTTGGCGTTGTTTGAATCGATGGTTTCGGCGAAAATCGCGAAATACGAAGAGCAATTCGGCGTGAAATTCGACGTAACGTTCTCCGAACAAAAGCCTTCGACCGACACCATCGCAGCCTCGCCCGACGGCACTCCCTTCCGACAGGACGACGGTTCGCTGTTGTTCCGTCCAGGTGGTCATGGTGCGCTGATTGAAAATTTGAACGACATCGAGGCCGACGTGGTGTTCATCAAGAACATCGACAACGTCGTTCCCGACCGTCTGAAAGACGCGACTGTGGAATATAAAGAGGTGCTGGCCGGACTGCTCGTAACGCTGCAAGCGCAGGTGTTCGATTATCTTCGTTTGCTCGAAAATGATGACATCGACCATGAGAAATTATGGGAAATCAGCCGCTTCGTCGAAAAGGAATTATGTTGCTATCGAGAAGGTATTAACAAATTGAACGACAATGAATTAAGAAAATATCTTCAAGAAAAACTTCACAGACCGATGCGCGTTTGTGGCATGGTTAGAAACGTGGGAGAACCAGGCGGTGGACCTTTCCTGACCTACAATCCAGACGGCACGGTTTCGCTGCAGATTCTCGAATCGACGCAAATCGACAAGAGCAACGAGGAATACCTCAGAATGTTCACCGAAGGCACCCATTTCAACCCCGTCGATTTGGTTTGTGCGACACGCGATGTACAGGGAAAATCGTTCAATTTGCCCGATTTCATCGACCCAAAGACGGGATTTATCTCGAAAAAATCGAGCAACGGTCGCGATTTGTTGGCATTGGAACTTCCCGGATTGTGGAACGGTGCGATGAGCAACTGGACGACGGTGTTTGTCGAGGTGCCGCTTTCGACATTCAATCCCGTGAAAACCGTGAACGACCTGCTTCGCGAAGAGCATCAATCGGATTGCAACGCCCATCATTGTCATTAAAAAAATCAAGAAAATGAAAATATTAGTAACTGGAGCAGCCGGCTTCATCGGCTCGAAACTGATGCAGAAATTGGCCGAGAGAGGCGATGAAATCGTCGGAATCGACAACATCAACGACTATTACGACCCGCGACTGAAATACGGTCGGCTTCGCGAGTGTGGTATTAGCTGCGATGCGCCGGAAATGGAGTGGGGGAGGCCAATTCAGAGCACGACGCTGCCCAACTGTCACTTCATTCGCCTGGCCATCGACGACAAGGAAGCACTTGACCGCCTGATGGAACGCGAGAAGTTCCAGAAAGTCGTGAATATGGCGGCTCAGGCGGGCGTACGCTACAGCATCACGAACCCTTACGCCTATTTGCAGAGTAACATCGTGGGCTTCTTGAATGTGCTCGAAGCGTGTCGGAACTACGGTGTCGAGCATCTGATTTTCGCCTCGTCGAGTTCGGTTTACGGTATGAACACGAAGGTTCCTTACAGCGAGGACGACAAAACCGTGCAGCCCGTGAGCCTTTACGCCGCGTCGAAAATGAGCAACGAACTGATGGCGCACGCTTACAGCAAACTCTTCTTCGCAAACGCCATCAGCAAGGGCGAACCCATCAAGGTTTTTAACAACGGCGATATGATTCGCGACTTTACCTACATCGACGACATTGCCGAGGGTACGATTTGCGCCATCGACCACCAGCCCGAAGGTGCTGAAAACGTGCCGTTCAAGGTGTATAACATTGGTTGTAGCAACCCCGTGAAACTGATGGATTTCATCAGCGAAATGGAATCGGCTTTCGGGAAAGAAGCGCAGAAAAATTTCCTGCCGATGCAGCCAGGCGATGTCTATCAAACCAATGCCGACACGTCGAAACTCGAAGCCGAATGTGGCTACAAACCCCATTGGACTTTGCACGATGGAATCGGGAAATTCATGGCGTGGTACAAGTCGGGCAAGAATCCGTTAAAAGATTGAAACATAATTACTTAAATAACAATCATTAAATAAAAAATAGAAGAATATGGAGAAAATTATTGGATTGATTGATGCACCGTTCACCCCGATGCATCCCAACGGCGACATCAATTTGGAACCGATTGCCGCCTATGCTGACATGTTGCACAAAAATGGGCTGAAAGGCGTGTTTATCAACGGTTCGTCGGGCGAGGGCTATATGCTCACAACCGAGGAGCGAATGGCGCTGGCCGAGCGTTGGATGGAGGTGAAGCCCGAAGGTTTCAAGGTTATCGTTCACGTGGGCAGTTGCTGTTTGCGCGAGAGCAAGAAATTGGCCGCTCATGCCGCTAAAATCGGTGCTTGGGGCATTGGTTCGATGGCACCGCCGTTTCCGAAAATCGGTCGCATCGAGGAATTGGTGAAATATTGCGAGGAAATTGCTTCCGCTGCACCCGAACTGCCGTTCTACTACTACCACATTCCCGCGTTCAACGGTGCTTTCCTGCCGATGCTCGACCTGCTGAAGGCTGTCGATGGGCGGATTCCGAACTTCGCTGGTATCAAATACACCTTCGAGAGCCTGTACGAATACAACCAATGTCGGCTCTACAAGGGCGGAAAATTCGATATGTTGCACGGACAGGACGAGACGATTCTGCCGAGTCTGGCGCAAGGTGGTGCTCAGGGTGGCATCGGCGGAACAACCAATTACAACGGTCGCGAACTCGTAGGAATCATCGACGCGTGGAGTAGGGGAGATGTCGAAACTGCCCGTGAAAAACAGAATTTCTCGCAGGAGGTCATCAACGTGATTTGCAACTATCGCGGTAACATCGTGGGTGGCAAGCGCATCATGAAACTCATCGGTTTCGACCTTGGACCGAACCGTGTGCCGTTCCGCAACATGACTGACGAGGAAGAACGCTCGATGAAGGCTGAACTGGAAGCCATCGGATTCTTCGAAAGATGCAACAAATTTTAATGTTCAATCTTCAATGTTCAATATAAAGAAATGGATACAAAACAATATATTTCCGACTGGGCGGCTCGCTACAAGAGCGATTTGACCGAGAACATCATGCCGTTTTGGTTGAAGAACGGACTTGACAACGAAAATGGCGGCGTTTACACCTGTCTGAATCGCGACGGAAGCCTGATGGACACGACGAAGTCCGTCTGGTTTCAAGGTCGTTTCGCCTTCACGTGCGCGTACGCGTATAATAATGTGGAAAAACGCCCCGAATGGCTCGACGCAGCGAAGAAAACCCTCGATTTCATCGAGAAATATTGCTTCGACGACGACGGCCACATGTATTTTTCCGTGACAGCCGACGGTCGTCCGTTGCGCAAGCGTCGCTACGTGTTTTCTGAGACTTTTGCAGCCATTGCCATGTCGGAATACGCTTTAGCTACGGGCGACAAGAGTTACGCCGAGAAAGCAATGAAAGTTTTCAACGACATTCAGCGATTTCTCTCGACGTCTGGCTATCTGACACCGAAATTCGAGGCTGGGGTAGAGCTGCAAGGTCATTCCATCATTATGATTCTCATCAACGTGGCCTCGCGGTTACGTACCGTCTGCAACGACCCGAAACTAACGTCGCAAATCGACGATTCCATCGAGAAATTGCGTAAATTTTTCATCCATCCCGAGTTCAAATGCCTGCTTGAAACCGTCGGTCCGAACGGCGAATTCATCGATACGAACCTGACGCGAACCATCAATCCCGGTCACTGTATCGAAACCGCGTGGTTCATCATGGAAGAGGCAGCGCATCGCGGTTGGGATGAGGATTTGAAGCAACTGTCGCTGCAAATTTTCGACTGGTCGTGGGACTGGGGCTGGGACGAGGAATTTGGTGGCATCATCAATTTCCGCGATTGCAAGAACCTGCCGCCACAGGACTATTCGCAGGATATGAAATTCTGGTGGCCGCAGTGCGAAACCATCATTATGACGCTGTATGCGTATTGGGCGACGGGCGACGAACAGTACATCGAGAAGCACAAAACGATTAGCGACTGGACGTACAAGCATTTCCCGGACACCGAATTTCCTGAGTGGTACGGTTATCTGCATCGCGACGGAACCGTGGCGCAGCCGGCGAAGGGCAACCTCTATAAAGGCCCGTTCCATATTCCGCGAATGATGATTAAGTCATTTGTGCTGTGCAATGAGATTTTGAAGAAGCTCTAAATATCAAATTTTGAACAACGAAAAACGGGTAGGAGATTTCCTGCCCGTTTTTTCTTTTATTCCTTATTTATGAGATAAATTATTGTCCCCCTTACAAAATCCTATTTAACATAATGGAGATTATGTGTAAATTATTTGTAAAGTTTTTCAGACATTTCAACTAAATGAGCTAACATCGATGATATTTCCATCAAACTCATTTTCCTACCGAAAAAATAATATGGTGCAAGTAGTACGGAGTTTCCCGAAGAACCTGCAATATCCATTATTTCACTCATTAAAACTGAAATTGTACCAGCCTCAATGCGAATTCTGTCACGATTTGGATATGGAGATTCAGCTTCATATTGGATTGCATTAACTTTCGGTTCAATCTGTTTCAGCAAGGTATTTATCTTACCAATATTTTTATAATTAGTTAAAATTCCCATAGTTTTTATTTTAAATATTCTAATTCTATATTTCTATCCAACATTTTCAAAATAGCCTTTTCAATTTCAAAACCATTAAAATATAAATCAATGGCATAGTCAGAAAAACTATTTCCTAATCTATCGTTCCCAAAACCTCGAAGAGAAACGACATTATCATTTACATTGATAATTCTCATTTGTTTTGGTGCCATTTGAACATTGTTTCCCCAAAAGGGATGAACGCCATCAAGATTGTATATAGTTACCGTGTAGCCTTCCCCACCCTCAATATTTTTCTGGATTTCAATTTGACGGTTGCAACCATAATTGTGCCCAGAAATATCAATGCCATTGGCATATCGGATGTGGTCTGTCGAATCAAACTTTACCTTTTCTCCAATAGGAAAATTGTTGCTGTCCAACAAATCTTTACAAATCGAATGTCTATATGTCATAGAATATTTCATTTAGTTTTTAATGGCCGTACAATTTTGAAAAAGTACGACCATTAACAATTTGAATCACGTTATTTTACATAGTCTTGATGTGGTTAATTGCTTCCTGAATATTCATAGAAGGCAATCCGCACAAAGTTGAAGTTAACCGCCAGAGTGACAATTCCTTATCGTCGATTTTGCCATCCACAGCCATCACCGTTCCCAAATATGCTGCAACATACTTTTTCTCTTTTGGTGTCATTTTTGATACAATTGACAACGCAATCGTCGGATCCATCTCGTCAGCGCCATTTAGAATGGGTTCAGCATCTTTAACCCCAAAACGTGTCATTTCAAGGGCGATGTAGGTCAATTCACTTTTGTCAACTTTCCCGTCTGCTCCAGCCATAGCCAATGCCAATTTAGCAATAGCAGACATTTCAATACTTGTAAACGTCATAATAATAAGTTTTTTGTGCCAACCAATCCCCAGAAATCGGCGGTTAATATGAAGGGCGTGGGAACTATTAACTTATTACCTCATTGTGGCTCTGGACTGCCTGGCTGAATAATAAGCAAAGCCCACGCCACGATGATATATCAATTCTAAAAGAATAGAATATCACCTGCGTGGACGTTCTTGCATATTACCCTCAGCCGTGAATTGTCCAGATTCCAACGAGAGGCAAATTGCTAAACGCCCTGTCAAAGCGACTCCTTAGAGTTCTTCAACGCTACAAAGATAGTAAAAAGGAATGAACCGAAGAAAAAATATATCAATTATTTAAGTTTTGTTAAGAAATTCGTTGATTTAATGGAATTCTCAGAAATTATTGTAATTTTGTGCAAAAAAACTCTGCAGAATGAAAACAAGAACGTCATTATTATTATGGTTGATTTGCCTGTTGACGGTGCCGAGCAGCGCTCAGGTTAAAGACTTGCGCTGCGAAGGACTGTCGCGTCCGATGGGTATTGGAACGACTGTTCCGCGATTCAGTTGGAAGCACGAACTGACGCACAACCGACAAAAACAAACGGCGTATGAAATTGAAGTTGGCTCCGACAGCGTCGCTTTGGAAAAAGGAAAAGCCGATTTGTGGAAAACTGGTCAGGTGGCATCATCCGAACAACTTTTCATTGAGTATCAAGGAAAGGCCCTTTCTGAAAGGCAACTCTGCTATTGGCGAGTTCGCACGTGGGACGAAACGGGTCGGTGTTCGCCTTGGAGTGCGACGGAACGATTTGCTGTCGGCATCCTTTCCGGCATGCACGGCCAATACATCGGATTGGGTCGGCAATATGGCAACGTGACGACACCGATGCTGCGCACGAAGTTCAACTATGCGTCTTCAAAGAATCGTTCGCTCGTCGTTGCGCATATCAATTCGTTGGGCTTTCATGAGCTATATATCAATGGTACGCGCGTGGGCAATGCCGTTTTGCAGCCGGCGATGAGCGATGTGGGAAAACATTCGCTGATTGTGACTTACGACATCACGCCGTATCTGCGCACAGGTGAGAACGAAATCATGGTTTGGCTCGGACAAGGTTGGTATCGAAAAGCGATTTTCGGCGCACAATATGACGGTCCGTTGGTGAAGGCTGAAGTCTGCGAGGTTTCGTCGAAAGGCAGTCGGTTGATAACGGCGACCGACGGCAGTTGGCAAGCGTCGGCAAGTGGCTACAGTTACACGGGTACATGGGAGCCTTTGCAGTTCGGTGGCGAGCGGTTTGACAGCAATATTGAGCCGAAATGGCACCCTGCGACGATATGCCCGATTGACCCAATGCGCACTACCCCACAGGCATTTGAGGGAAATCTGATGACGGACACGTTGTCGCCGAAGCGCATCATTGAGCAGGCCGACGGCAGTTGTCTCGTCGATTTCGGACGCGTAGTCACGGGATGGTTGAAGGTAACTTTCGGGAATCTGAAAAAAAATGAAGAAGTGACGATGGCCTACACCGACCATATTGCTGAAAACAGCCCGTTTGAGAGCCAAGGAGAAAGCGACATCTACATCGCAAACGGGCGCGGCAACGAGCAATTTCGCAACCGATTCCATTACCATGCTTTTCGTTATGTGAAGGTCAGCAAGGCCGATATTCGGTCAATTAAAGCATTGCAAATCAGCGCTTTGCAAGACGATGGAGCTTCTTCGTTCGTTTGCTCTGACCATCGACTCAACGCCGTTCACGATTTGATTCATTATACCTTACGTTGTTTGACTTACAGCGGTTATATGGTAGATTGTCCGCACCTTGAGCGCATGGGCTATGGTGGCGACGGCAATTCTTCGACGATGACTTTGCAGACGATGTATGACGTTTTGCCGACTTACCGAAATTGGCTGGCGGCGTGGCAAGACGCGATGGACGATGATGGTTCGCTGCCATACGTTGCTCCGGCCTATCGAACGGGAGGCGGTCCCTATTGGTCTGGTTTCATTGTCAAAGCGCCATGGCGAAGTTTTATGAATTATGGTGACAGACGATTGTTGGAAGAGTGTTATGAACCGATGAAGCGTTGGTTGAAATATGTGCAGGAAAACAGTCCGAGCGGTTTGTTGGAATCGTGGCCAGACACAGAAAAACGAATGTGGTTTCTTGGCGATTGGCTTGCGCCGACGGGTGTCGATGTGAAAGGCGAATCAATCGTTCATGCCACGAATTGCTTCGTCAGCGAGTGTCTGAAGGATATGGTTCATATTGCCGAACTGCTCGGAAAAACGGATGATGCCACTGATTTCAAGTCATGGCGTGAGCGACTCAATGCCCAGATACATGCCCGTTTCTATCATCCCGAAACCCACAGTTATGCCAACGGAACTCCGCTCGACATGGCATACGCCCTGCTGACGGATGTGGCTTCCGATGCGACGACTCGCCAAGCGGTTGAAAAGCAACTGCTGGAGTCGTCTTACAATCGCTACAAAAGTCATATCGCGGCGGGACTTCTCGGTGTGCCGATTTTCACGGAATGGGCGATTGAAAACCGACAGACGGAACTCATGGCAACGATTCTCCGACAAACGGATTATCCTGGTTATCTCTACATGGTTGGCGAGGGTGCAACGACGACATGGGAGTCGTGGGATGGCGAGCGTAGCAGGGTTCACAACTGCTACAATGGTATTGGAACATGGTTTTATCAGGCTCTGGCAGGTATTCGTCCAGACCCGAAAATGCCCGCATATCGCCATTTTTTCATCGACCCGCAACCCGTGAGCGGCATTGATTGGGTGAAAGCGTCGAAACCGACGCCTTACGGAGAGATTCGAGTGGAATGGAAAAACGGCGAATTGCACCTTACCGTTCCGGTGGGAACAACCGCTACCCTTTTCCCGAACTCGCGAAACGAACAGACGTTTGAAGCCGGTCGATGGACGGTGGCACTACCCCATCGGTGATTTCACGCCAAATTCTTTGCGAAGAACCTCGTAGATTCGCTGGACGGGAAAACCAACGACATTGAAATAACTGCCTGAAAGCGAGGTCACGCCGACGTAGCCAATCCATTCCTGAATGCCGTAGGCACCAGCCTTGTCAAGCGGTTGATAGCGATGGACATAATATGAAATTTCGTCGTCGCTGAGCGATATGAACGTCACTTCCGACACGACGGAAAACGACGTTTGTTTCACTTCGTTCTTCAAAGTCACGCCCGTAATCACCCGATGCGTCCGACCGCTCAAACGCCGCAACATGGCGGTTGCATCGTCTAAATCACGCGGTTTTCCGAGCACTTCGCCGTCGAGAACAACGATGGTGTCGGCTGTGATGACGATTTCATCCTCGGCCACAGCGTAGGCCGCCGCCTTTTTCTTTGAGACAAACTCAGCGATTTCGTCGGTCGGTAAATCGTTAGGAAAACTCTCATCAATCCCTTTAATGACGCGCACTTCAAAAGGAATGTCAAGTCCTGCCAACAATTCCTTCCGCCTCGGCGAATTACTTGAAAGAACAAGTTTCATCAATTAACAATTTTCAATTAACACTTCACACTTCTCACTTCACACTCCACAAACTACCATCCAAATGCCTTTTCATCGGCCAACCACAACCCTTGCGCCTTCATCACCTGTTCGATGAGGTCGCGTCCGCAACCGTGTCCACCGACATAGTCGCTGACATAAATGCATGCCTCTTTCACCTCCGAACAGGCATCCGCCGGACAGCACGAGCACCCTACCCTACGCAACACCTCCAAATCGGGAATATCGTCGCCCATAAAGGCGATTTCCTCGTCGCAAAGGTCGTGTTTCGCCAAAAATTCCTCGTATTTTTCCATTTTGATGGAACAACTCAGGTAAATATCCTCCAAACCGAGGTATTCATAGCGTTTTTGAAGCGATTCCGAGCGTGCGCCCGACAAAATCGCTATGCGCAGGCCCATTTTCCGAGCCAGATGAATCGCGTATCCATCGTGTACGTTCACCGAGCGATGCGGCTCACCGCTCTCGTCCATCGTCACCGTCTGCGCCGACAGCACACCGTCGATGTCGAAAATGATGGCCTTGATTTTCTTTAAATCGTAATTGATCATAAAAATGTATTTTTGTTTCTTTATATCACCATCAGCAACACCATTCCGACCACCAAGCCGATGAGCGTGGCGATGCCGACGTGGCGGAAATACCAACCGACGCGGATTCGCTCCATTTTCATCAGGGCCAGACCACTCATCGAACCGATGCAAAGCACGTTGCCACCAATCGCCGAGGCGAAGACAACGACACTCCAATAAATCGAATTGACCTCAGCCGATGGGTTCAACGAGAAGAACGTGATGGCTGTGGCGAAATTGTCGAGAACGGTGCTGAGTAGCGAGGCCGAAATGCCCGTCAGCCAACAGCCTGCATCGAGTCCGCTGTCGGCGATTTGGGCCACGAGCCACTGAATCGCGCCCGTTTCCTCGACGACACTGACAGCAAGCATCAAGCCCATCACGTAGAGCACCATCTGAATCGTCTCGTATTGCAGGGCGGTCGGCACTTTCCGACGGGCCAATTCGCCCGAGGCTGCCAGATTTCGGTTGTAGATTTCATCGACAATCCACAGCACCGCCAACACGCACAAGGCTCCGAGGAACGGGCTCAACTGCGTGATGTTGTGGAAAGTTGGGATGAACCACAGGCCACCGATGCCGACAAACAGCATCAGAAGGCGCTGCCAGACGGTCAGACGGGTGTCGTCGCCGCGAAATGGCATCGCCGACCAACCGAGGTCGCAACGCTCAGGCAGTTGTCGCCCAATCCACCACGTCGGCCCAATCCACGCCACCAGACACGGCAGCAACATTCGCATCGAGAAAGCCGTCGCCGTCACTTCCTCCATATTCCACAGCACGAGTCCCGCAGGGTCACCGATGACCGTCAGCGCACCGCCGCAGTTCGCCGCAATCACAATCGCCGAACCGAAGAGAATGCGCTGCCGACGGGTTTGAATCAGCGTGCGCATCACGGCAAGCATCATCACCGTCGTGGAAAGGTTGTCGAGGTTGGCCGACAGCAGAAACGTAATGGCCGACAGCGTCCAAAGCATTCGGCTGCTGCTGCGCGTCTTGAGCAACTGGCGGATGAAGTCGAAACAGCCGTTGTTGCTGAGGATTTCGACAATCGTCATCGTTGCCAAGAGAAACAGCACGATTTCCGATGCCCTGCCGACGTGCTTCAGGAAGATGTTCTGCGCAATATACTGCTTTACGCCGAGGCTTGTCGGGGCTGCATTGCCCAGAAAATCGGCATATTCCTTCGGATGGACACCCATCACGAAGTCCATTCCGTAGCAAATATACAACACCCAGCCCACCGTTCCGGCGAAAATCGCGACGGCGGCCTTGCTCACGTTGGTGAGATGTTCGGTGCCGATTAGCAAGTAGGCAATCAGCAGGATGGCAACGATAATCAGAGTCATTGTTTTTTAGGTTATGATGATTTCATCCTGCAAAAATACGAATTTTCTTCGATTAAGCAATTTTTTTCCATCGATTTTTGATGCTTCGGAGGAAAAAATAGATTTCTTCCTCAACTCGGAACAGCCGCCACGACCATTGCAGCGGCATATAACCAAGTTTGAAGCGGTTGCGCGGACGAAGCCTTTTCGCCTCAATGGTTTGCCAGACCGACTTGATTTCCTGAAGACCATAGCGGTTTTCCTCTGCCGTCATCGACTGGCGGTTTTGGTAATAGAACATATAGAGTCCGACGCAGTTCACCCATCGGATGTTTTCGTAGAGGTTCAGAATGTCGTCGCTGACTTGAAGGTCGAGCAACTGCCGCTTCATACTCGTGTTGGCGCGAAGATAGTCGTAGCGGCTCACGCTGATGCGCTGAGTGGTGGATTGCGCGTTTTTGCGATAGAAATAGCGGGCATCGGGCGCATAATAGACGCGGCGCGAATGGTAGTAATGCAGACGGGTCGAATTGTCGTCGCTATAGGCTCGACAAGTGTCGTCGTAAGGCCATTTTTCAAAAAATTCGCGGCGGGCAACATAGCAGCCATGAATACCCCAATACAGGCTCAATTTGAAGGCTTCAAAACCCGTCAGCGAGGGCGGAATCGGACGGTCGTACTCCACTTCCCCACCCTTTTCATCGACTTGCAGCAAGCGCAGCAGCACGCAGTCGGCATCGTCGTGTTCGTCGAACACTTTCACGCAATTTTCGAGCGCGTCGCAACTCAACCAGTCGTCGCTGTCGAGAAACGTCACGTATTTTCCACGAAGATGGGGAATCAGTGCGTTGCGAGCCTTCGCCTGACCGCTGTTTTTGGGCATTTGGAAGATTTCGACACGAGTATCACGTCGGGCATAGTCCTGCAAAATTTTCCACGAATCGTCCGTCGAGCAATCGTCCATACACAAAATCTGGATGTCTTTCAACGTCTGGCTCAACAACGAATCCAAACATTGCTTCAAATAAGGCGCAGCGTTGTAAACCGCCACCAAAACAGATACGCTCGTCGTCATTTTTCCAGTTTTTTATGGATTTTCGCCTTGATTTTGTCCCATAGATGGGTCTTTCTTCGCAAAATATTCACCGAAATCGACAGGCTGACGATGAAGAGCAAAGTGCCCGACAGCCAATAGACCCAACCCGACAGCCACTGCGTTGCGAAGAATGCCGTCGCACCGATGGCCAACTGAATCAAGAGCAGCAGAAAAATCGTTTTTCTGACGAAAACCCCGAATTTCAGGCCGATGTAGCCCATCACCAAAAGAGTATTGAACAGACCTGCGACCAAAAGTGCGATGCCCGTGCCCGTCAGTCCGAAATAGATGTAGCCAACAATCGTTAGAACGACGATGAGGAGGTCGTAAACGCCTTCTAAAAACAGGTACGAAAGCGATGCGCCTTTCGCCAATGAGAGGTATTCAAGCGACAAATTGACGGCCCGCAAATAGAGCGCGAGCGACATCAATCGCATCATATCGACGACGGGCAGGAATTTTTCGCTCGTCAGTAGCGGAAGGGCGATGGGCAACAGAAAAATCGCTGCCACGACAATCGGCGAAATCAGCAACAGCGACACCTCGGCCTGCTTGCTAATCAGGTCGCGGCACTTGGCTCGGTCGTTGTTGACAGCTGACAATCGCGGAAAATAATCGCTTTCCATCGCCGAGAAAATCATTCCTGCGTATGTCATCGTAATCACGAAACCGACGTTGTAAAGACCGACCTCGTCGAGCGACGATACATTATTTAAATATGTGCGAATCACGAAATCGGCACCACTTCCGAAAATGCCTGCAAGCGTGAAGGCCACGCCGAGCTTCACCATCCCCATTCCTTCGCCAAGAATGCCGTGCATACCTGAAAAGCGCAGAGGATAAAGCTTGTGCGAGTGGCGAATCGTCAGCAGCATCGAAATCAGTCCCGTCAGCAACATCACGGGCACGATGCCGCTCTCGCCGAAAAAGTAATAGACAGGCACGGAAATCAACAACGCAGCAATGACGTTGTACATTTGTATCACGGCCAACGAACGAAGTCGTCGAGCACCTTTCAAAATCGCCGTTTCGCCGCCCGTCACAGCCAAAATTCCCACCAACGGTGCCAACACCACGAAGTGAAGCGTGTGGTCGCCCCAATTGAAGGTCAGTTGGCTCAGAATCGAGCCTGCGAGCATACACAAAAGCGTTCCAATCAAGCCCGTCAGCAGGCTCCACGCCCGCACAACCTTGATGAAATGGGCGATGCGAGCCTCGTCGCCTGTATCGAAAAGTTCGGAAACATTGCGCACGGCACTGAACGAAATGCCCAGATTCGTGGCTTGCGAAATGAAGTTGGCGGTGGTTTGAAAGAGCGACGCAAGACCCATTCCGCCAGGACCCAACAACCATGTAACAATCTTCGTGCGAACAAGGCCGATGAGGATATTCAGGCCCTGAACGCCACCGAAAAGACTGGTATATTTCAGTATGTGACCGTAGCTGTCTTTGTCGTAATCTTTCATATAAATTCTAAAAATAGAACGCAAAGTTAGTCATTTTATTACGTTTCTGCAAATTATTTCGTAACTTTGCAGCATGAAACTATCCATTATTATACCAGCATACAACGTCGAACAGACGCTTGAGCGATGCGTCGAGAGCGTGCTGCGACAGAAATTCCGCGACTATCAGCTAATCCTCGTCGATGACGGTTCAACCGACGGAAGTGGCCGAATTTGCGACGAACTGGCGAAGCGCGACCATCGAATCCAGACGATTCATCAGCCGAACAAGGGTCTGAGTGCTGCCCGAAACGCCGGAATCAAGCGGGCGAAGGGCGAATATATCACCTTCATCGACAGCGACGACTATATCCACAGCGACACGTTGAAGCCGCTGATGGACATTCTCGCTATTCACCACGAATACGATTTCATCGAATATCCCGTCGATGAATACGTTGGAAAACGGGGCAAGCAGCGGCGGCTTTTCTTCAAGCAGCAGTCGTTCAGCGATATGCGCGAATATTGGTACGAAACGCAGGCCTTCCGCCACGCCTACGCATGGAATAAAATCTATCGTCGCGAGTTGTTTCAGACCGTGAAATTCCCCGAGGGAATGAAGTTTGAGGACATTTTCACCCTGCCCTATCTGTTGGAAAACTGCCGTATGGTGGCGACGGTGAACGAAGGACTTTATTTTTATTGCCACAACCCCAAGGGAATCACGGAAACAGCCGACGGCGAGGCGCTCAACAACCTGCTGACGGCCCACCTGAACATTCTCAAGGGCGACACGATTCTCAAGCCCGTCAGTTACGGCTACTACGGCCACATTCTCAACATTGCGCTCGACGTGAGCGAGGCCACGGGCAAAATTCCCGAACTGCCCCAGCCCGAAAGCGTTTGCCTACGACAAGGACGTGAGTCAATCCCCTTGAAAATCAGGCTTTTGAAACTCATTGGAATGAAAAATCTATGCAAAATCAACACGCTCATACACAAAGTTTACAGGAGAAGCCCGAAGTGACTTTCATCGTCACGGCTTACAACCTGCCTGCCGAGATGCTTCGCGAGTGTCTTGAAAGCATTCTCGCGCTCGATTTCGATGAAAAACGACGCGAAATCATCCTCATTGACGACGGAAGCGACGAAACACCGCTCACCGAACTCAAAGACCTCGTGCGCCACATCATCTATTATCGGCAGGACAATCAGGGTGTGAGTGCGGCGCGAAACGCGGGTCTGCGCATCGCCACAGGAAAATTCATCCAGTTCATCGACGGCGACGACTTGCTCATTCCCGAAAATTACCAACATTGCCTGAAAATTTTGGACGAGAAACAGCCCGACATGCTGTTTTTCAATATGACAACGAAACAAAAATCTGTGAAAAGCGAAATCGACTGCAAAGGACCCTT
This sequence comes from uncultured Prevotellaceae bacterium, assembly GCA_902776665.1. Taxonomy (GTDB): domain Bacteria; phylum Bacteroidota; class Bacteroidia; order Bacteroidales; family Bacteroidaceae; genus Prevotella. Next base: position 5,205 of record CACYQZ010000036.1, on the reverse strand, counting down.
CCAAGGCAGCGACTACATGCGCCACCACAACATCCAATCGTCGGTTTGCAGTTATATATTCCACCGCTGTCTGCTTGGGAACCTTCACTTTACCGTAAACAAGCAATTCACTGAAGATGAGGAATTTACACCAATGTTGCTTCTGCGATCTGAGAAACTTTACAAGACCGAGGTCAAGGCTTATTTCTATCGTCAGCATCAGCAGTCGGCCACGCATCAGAAGTCGGAGGAATGCCTGCGGAAACGCTTCGACGACAGCATCGACACCATCCTGCGACTCAACGACAAAGCCGACCGAATGCCGCAAGCCGACCGACAGGCGATGCAACGGCGCGTCGCACAACTCACGATGGACTACATCTACAATGTCATTGTCGAAACGCGCGACCGGAAATTTCTCGACCAACAACTGGCGGAACTCCAGAAAAAGGGACTTTTCCCCCTACCCGACCGAAATTACACGAAAAAATACAGCTGGTTTCGCCGCATGACCAATTCCAAAACCGGTCTGCGAATGTTGATGCTCGTACTACCCTACACGAAAAAAGAACGATGAAAATACTTCTACTCGGCGAATACAGCAACGTGCATTGGACGCTCGCAGAAGGGTTGCGAACGCTTGGACACGAGGTGACGGTGGCTTCCAACGGCGATTTCTGGAAAAATTATCCGCGTGACATCGATCTGCCCCGAACCTACACGAAACTCGGTGGACTGAGCTATATGGCGCATCTGCTTCGACTTTTGCCAAAATTTCGCGGTTTCGACATCGTGCAACTCATCAATCCGATGTTTCTCGAACTGAAGGCCGAGCGAATCCCGTTTTTCTACCATTTTTTGCGTCGAAACAATCGGAAAATCGTACTTGGCGCGTTTGGAATGGACTATTACTGGGTTTCGACTTGCATCAACGAAAAGCCTTTGAAATACAGCGATTTCAATATCGGCAACGAACTCAGAACCGACAAAAATGCCCTCACGGAACGCGTCGACTGGCTCGGAACGGCGAAGGAACGGCTCAATTGCTTCATCGCCGACGATTGCGACGGCATCGTGACGGGACTTTACGAATACGACGTCTGCTATCGGCCTCATTTTCCCGAAAAAACGGAGTTTATTCCTTATCCCATTGAATTAAAGGGAAGTGAAAGGGAAGGAAAGAGGAGTGAAAGGGATGGAAAAGGAAGTCGAAAACTCCGCCTTTTCATCGGCATCAACCGCGAACGGTCGGAATACAAAGGCACCGACATCATGCTTCGCGCCGCGCAGGAAATTGTCAGAAAATATCCCGAAAAAATCGAATTGAAGGTTGCCGAGTCGGTGCCTTTCGCCGAATATCGCCTGATGATGGACGATTCCGATGTAATTCTCGACCAACTTTATGCCTACACGCCTGCGATGAATGGGCTCGAAGCCATGTCGCGAGGACTGATTGTCGTGGGCGGCGGTGAGCCTGAAAACTACGAAATCATCGGCGAAACCGAACTTCGACCCATCATCAACGTCGAGCCGAACTACGAAAGCGTTTTCCACGAACTCGAACAACTTGTCCTCCATCCCGAGCGCATCCCCGAACTCAAACGGCAGAGCGTCGAGTACATCCGCCGCCACCACGACCATCTGAAAGTGGCACGGCATTACGAGAAATTCTACGAAAAACTGCTCGTTTCAAAGAAAAATCCATCAAAAATATGAAAAAATCAATCATTGCGTGCCTTTTGGCACTTTTCAGCATTATGCCTATGACAGCAAAACAGAAAAATCGAACCGTGACACTTCGCGTTGTGCAAACTTCCGATGTTCACGGAATGTTCTTCCCCTACGACTTCATCAATCGCAGACCCAAAGGAGGTTCGCTTGCCCGCGTCAGCACCTATGTCAATCGATTGCGTAGCGAGCACGGCGACCACGTCATCCTGCTCGACAACGGCGACATCTTGCAGGGTCAGCCCACGTGTTATTACTACAATTTCATCAATACGCAGGCCACGAACATCGCCGCCGACGTCATTAACTATATGAAATTCGACGCGCAGACAATTGGAAACCACGACATCGAGCCTGGCCACGCCGTTTACGACAAGTGGATCAGCGAGGTAAACTGCCCGATGCTCGGCGCGAATGTCATCGACACGCGAACCAATCAGCCCTACCTCAAGCCCTATACGATGCTGGAGCGCGACGGTCTGAAAATCGCCATCGTCGGAATGCTCACGCCCGCCATTCCCAACTGGCTCACGGAAAATCTGTGGAGCGAAATGCGTTTCGACGACATGGTCGAGTCGGCTCGTTATTGGATGGATTTTCTACAGAAAAACGAGCATCCTGACGTCGTCATCGGCCTGTTTCACAGCGGAAAAGAAGGCGGCATCATCACCAACGGCATCGAGGAAGACGCTTCGTTCCGCATCGCCCGCGAAATTCCCGGCTTCGACCTCATTCTCTTCGGCCACGACCACACGCGCCACGTCGAAACCATCACCACTTTAGAAGGAAAAAACGTGCTCTGCATCAATCCTGCCAACAACGCCAATGCCGTGGGCGATGCGACGATTGAAGTCACATTAAAAAAAGGAAAAATCGTCGATAAAAAAGTCGAAGGAAGCATTGTCGATGTCACTGGCGAAGCCATCGACGAGGCGATGATGGCTCATTTTCAGCCACAAATCGACGAAATCAACGAGTTTGTCAATCGCGAAATCGGCCAATTCAAGCGCACCATTCACGTCCGCGACAGTTATTTCGGCAACTCGGCTTTCAACGACTTCATCCAAAACCTGCAACTGCAAATCACGGGTGCCGACATTGCCTTCAACGCGCCACTTTCGTTCGATGCCGTCATCCACGAAGGTCCCGTTCGCGTGAGCGATATGTTCAACCTCTACAAATACGAAAACCAACTCTACGTGATGCGGCTCACGGGCGAGGAAATTCGTCGTCACCTCGAAATGAGCTACGACCAATGGGTGAACACGATGAAGTCGCCCGACGACCACTTGATGCTCATCACCGAGAAGACCATTCGCGACCAGCAACGGCTGGGTTTCCAAAACCTTTTCTTCAATTTCGACTCTGCCGCCGGCATCGACTATGAAGTAGATGTCACCAAGCCCGACGGCGAGAAGGTGCGAATCCTGCAAATGAGCAACGGCGAGCCTTTCGACCTTGAAAAATGGTACAACGTCGCCATCAACAGCTATCGTGGCAACGGCGGCGGCGAACTGCTCACACGCGGTGCTGGAATTCCTCTCGACAGCCTCGACAACCGCATCGTATGGCGCAGCGAGCGCGACCAACGCTACTATCTCATGCAGGAAATTGAAAAGCTGCAGGTCGCCGACCCACAGCCTAACAATAACTGGCGATTCGTGCCCGAGAAATGGACGATTCCCGCCGCCGAGCGCGACCGCAAATTGCTGTTTCCGAGAGATTAAAAAGCAGGCAATTTCGTGTGGTGCTTCTTGATTTTCAGGGCAGGAATCTTCAGTTCCTGACCTGGCTCCACCGACTTGATGCCGCCATTCACCGCCTCGACATAACACTCCATTCCCGGACCGAGATACGCCTTGCTGATGCCAGCGAGCGTCTGTCCTTTTTGAACGGTAACCGTGCGCTCGATGCTCGTAATCACATAGGCTCCCGTGCGCACACGCGGGTCGGAATTATACATTTCGAGTTCACGCGCCATCGCCGCCTTGTTCGTGATGTTGCTCATGCGCTTAACATCTTCGCGACGCTCTTTCTCGGCACGCTGACGCTCTTTTTCGGCACGCATCTGCTCGTCGAGTTCCAGTTGGGCCTCTTTGCGCTTCGTTTCCTCATCGACAATCATCTGGGCTACCCTGACGGCCTCTTCGTAGCCCGTATCGACCTTCATCATCAGCTTTTTCAGCGAATCGACCTTGCGCTCGTGCTCGTAGAATCGCTCGGCACCTGCCTCGCGCACTTCCTTGATTCGATCGGCGAGTGCCGTTTCACCCTTGTGCTTCGTGCCGTTGATTTCTTCCACGAATTTCTCGATTTGGTTGTCACGCCGTTTGATTTCATAAAACATGAAGAACATGCCAAAGAACATCAATGAAACCATGGCAGCCAAGATTCCCATCAACCATTTGATGGTTTTCGTATTTTTGAAAATGCGGGCAAACCAACTTCTCTCATCGTCTTCCGGACCGATGTAATAACCGTATTCGTCGAACAATTCATCGTCGTAATACTTGCCTTCGTCGAAAACTTCGTCCGACGTTTCCCTTTTTATTTTTTCTTTTTTCATCTTGACTTCAATATTCGGTTTTTGATATTCTAAACGTTCATTTTCTACGATTTCATCGGTAGTTTCCGATGATTCTGTATCCACAAATTGGCTGATGGTTTCCTCTGCTAGATATTCAACCTCAGCGGTTTTTTCATTCTCTGAAGAGATTTCCAACGAATCTTCCGATGGATTTTCGGGCGAATTTTCCGATGGATTTTCAGAAGAAATTTCCGAATGATCTTCTGAAGGATTTTCCGATGGATTTTCTTCCAAATTTTCTCCTTCGAAATCAACTCCTTCGTTCAAAACGACCGTTTCAAACTGCGCAAAAGGCTTGTTCACCAAGTCGCGCATCGCCGTTTCGGGCGTAAACGAAACTTTTTCGCGTCCCTCAATCCGAATGCGCTCACCCGTGTTCACATCGACGCTCTCACGCGCATTGACCGGAACGACCTTAAACGTACCAAGTCCCTTGATTTTCAGCGTTTTGTCGCTGCGCAGACCCTCGCCCATCACATGGACCATCTGCGAAAGAAATCGCTCGAGTTCTTCCTGACTCAACGAGTGTTTTTCGGCCAGACGAGCCGCAAAATCATGCAATTTAATCATCGGCACGTCCTCCATTCTTTAATTTTTCCTTCATCGACGCGACAGGTTTGAATGCCAACACCAATTTCGGTGGAACCAGCATCCGAAGTCCTGTCGAAGGGTTCGTCACGGTGCGTTCGAGGCGTTTTTTCACCTCGAAAGTGCCCAAACCCGACAACATCACCGACTCTCCTTCGCAAAAACTGTCGCCCATCGCATCGACAAACGAGCGAACCAAACGCTGCGTGAAATCTTGCGTGTAACCGCTGCGCTGCGACAATTCTGCAATAAATTCCTTGTTATTCATCGTATATTATTTTTTTTCACTTCACACTCCTCACTTCACACTCCTCACTTCACAC
>CACYQZ010000035.1 GCA_902776665.1 uncultured Prevotellaceae bacterium | reverse complement strand
TTGCGCCCGATGAACGAGAGCGAAAGATTCTTGCCTTCGCCGATGAGATTTTTGAACGTATAGGCCAGCGAGAGTTCGCGCAGGCGGAAGTTCGTGGCGTCATAAACGTAGAGCGGCGAATATTGGCTGTTTCGCGCACCCATCACCTGATAGTAGTTGCGCACGCCGATGATTTGGCCGCTGCCGTCGGGCAGGTACATCGCGGGTTCACCCTTCGCCGTGAAAAGGTTGTTGGCGTATGCGTAGTCGCGTGCGTCGGCTGTGCGCTGCGAGAGTCCGAGTTCGTCGAGGAAGGCCTCGGTCAGCGAGATGACCTTGCCGCCGATGCGTCCGTTGATGAGGAACGAGAGTTGGAAGTCCTTGAAATTCAGCGTGTTGGTCCAGCCGAGTTGATATTTCGAGTTCATATTGCCGATATACTTCGTGTAGCGGCCTTCTTTCATAATGTTTCCGTTCGACGAGAGGAAAATCGTGCCGTCGTCGTTGTGGCGGATGTCGCGCACATACATATCGCCGAAAGCATCGCCCTCGGAGTAGCGCACGCGCACGCCTGCCACGTCGGTATAGATGAGTTTCTTGCGGCCAGCCTCGTCGTAGCCGACGGCCAGCACCTTGTTTTCATTGTACGAGAAGTTCACCGCCGTGCGCCAGCGCAGCGACTTTCCGAAGCGGAAATTGTAAGCCAATGTCGTCTCAAAGCCTTGGTTGCGCAGTTTCGCCGAATTTTCATAGACGGTGAGTCCGGCGACGTTGCCGATGTTCATAAACAGACCCGAAACGGTGGCGTTGTAGTAGGTTACGTCGAAACTCAGGCGATTGTCGAAGAAGAGCATTTCCAAACCCGTTTCAAACGAGTGGGTGCGCTCGGGTTCGGCGTTGGTGAAGAGTGTGGAACTGGTGGCGGTCATCGCTCCCGTGCGCGAGCTGCTGCTGCTGAGGTTGTAGTAGCGATTCGGCACGGCATTACCCACTTCCGAATACGACACGCGCAGTTTCGCGTAGTCCCACCATTTCGGCAGCGTCACAAGTTCGTTCAGCAGGGCATTGGCACCGAAACCGAAGTAGTCGTAATGCTGCGGCTTGTCGGGCCACTGCTTGAAGACGCGATACTGGTCGCTGCGGTAGGAAGCATCGAGGTAAATTTTCTCTTTCCAACCGATTTGCACGGTTCCGAGCCAAGCGCGGTCCCAGTTCGACGGATCGCCCTCGCCCGTCACGCCGCTACTGCCAGAGGAAACGTCGAAACGGTTGATTTCGGTCGAAAGTTTCTGATTGAGCGGATCGACGTAGGTCGCGTTGGCGATGTAGGTGCCGTAGCTGCTGCCTTTCGTCGTGTGGCCGACCCATCCGGCACTGGCGCTGAGGCTCCACGTGTCGGCGAAGGTCTTGTTGTAGTTCAGCAGGAAGTCGAGGTACATTTCTGTCGAGTTGTCGCGACGCTTGTTGTACGTTCCGAAGTCGTACATCGAAGCCGGTGCGAAGGTCGAGGCATAGCGACCGCCCTCTTCCTGATATTTGTCGTGGTCGAAATTGAAGCGAGCCTGCAAGGTGAGGCCGTCGATGATGTCGAGCAGTCCGTGGAAACCGCCGTAGATGCGGTCGTTTCGGTGGATGCTCCAGTTTTGTTTGAGCAGCCAGTAGGGGTTGTTTTGACGGGCGTCGAGATAAGCGTAGTTCATCATCGGACCTTTGAGTTCGGCAACGTCGTTCTGGCGAATGAAGCCGTTTTCGGTCTGCACGTAGTGACCTTGCGGGTCCGACAGCCAAGTGCCCTCGCTGAGCGCGTAGTTGTCTCGATAATATTGCATGTCGATGTTGCGCGGCGCGGTGTAGAGGTGGTAAATCGGGTTGCCGACATAACCACCGCCGATGCGATTCTTCGTCTTCGTCTGCACGTAGTTCAACGAGGCGTTCAGCGTCAGGCGATCCCAAATCTTATAGGTCTGACGGAAGGCGATGGTGTTGCGGTTGTAGCTGTTGGTTTCGACCAGGCCGAGCGCGTGGCTGTTGGCCACCGAAACGTAGGTCTGAATCAAGTCCGTACCGCCCGACACCGATACCGAGTTGTTCGTCGTCACGCCCGTGCGATAGAAGTCCTTCACGTCGTCGTTGCCGTAGTTGCGCAGGTGGATGTCGCGCTCGTAGGGAATCTTGTCCGTAGCACGCGACTTGGCCGTCGTCGGCGACTCGCTGATGCGACCGCCCCAGCCGTTGGCCTCGCCCAGATAGCCCTGTGCATCGACCGCTGCGCCGTAGGTGTTCTGGATTTTCGGCAGCAGCAGCGGCGTGTCGAACGTGATGTTGCCCGTGTAGTTCACCGACATTTTTCCAGCCTTACCTTTCTTCGTCGTAATCATAATCACACCATTCGCAGCCCTCGAACCGTAGAGCGCGGCAGCGTTGGCACCTTTCAGCACGTTCATCGACTCGATGTCGTCGGCGTTGATCATCGACAGCGCGTCGGCACCCTCGGCATTGGAATTTTCCGTCATACTCTGGGCGTCGTTGATTTGTCCGCGAGTCTCGTTGGTCATTGGCACGCCGTCGATGACAATCAGCGGTGACGAACCCGCCAAAATCGATTTGTTACCGCGTAGTTGGATGCGCGACGCACCGCCTGCACCGCCCGCACTCGGCGTGACGACGATACCCGCCACCTTACCTTCGAGCGAGTTCGCCACGTTCACGTCCTGCACCTTCATCAGGTCTTCGGCTTTCACCTGTTGCGTGGCGTAGGTCAGCGATTTTTCCTTGCGGAGAATACCCATCGCCGTCACCACCACTTCGCGAATGTTGTGGCCCGTTTCGGGCTGCATCGTGATGTTGAGCGGTGTGCGCACGTTGGCCGCCACCTCCTGCGTCGCGTAGCCGATGTAGGAAATGGCGATGGTGGCCGTCTGGCCGTTGATGGGAAGCGCGAAGTGGCCGTCGATGTCGGTAATCGTCTTCGTGTTGCTTCCCTTGATGGCGACCGTCGCTCCGATGAGCGGTTCGCCCGTTTCGTCGAGCACCGTTCCCGTGACCTTTCCAGCCGTGGTTTGGGCTGTCAAGTCGGTAGCGAACAGCATGCCGGCGAATGCTAACAATAGGGTAAATAAATGTCTTTTCATTTCTGATAGATTGTTGATGAATATTTTTTCTTTACAAAAAGGCAACTTTTTTCGAGTTGCCTTGTCAGCGGAGAGAGAGGGATTCGAACCCCCGGTGCCTCTCAGCACGACGGTTTTCAAGACCGTTGTAATCGACCACTCTACCATCTCTCCGTAATTATGCTGCAAAATTAAGCTTTTTCTATGAAAGAAAGACGAAAAACGATGGAATTTATCGGCTGATTAACCTTTTTTATGATAATTATGATAAAATCGTTGCATGTTTGAAAAAAATGTTGTAATTTCGCGGAGTAAATGAACGACGAATATAAAACCATCACCGAGCGAGTGGGGGAGGGCTACTACTCCGAAAAGCGCAGTAAGTTTTTGGCTTTCGCCCACCACGTCGAGACGCAGGAGCAAATCAAGGAACTGCTCGCGCGCTATCGCAAAGAGTATTACGATGCGCGCCACGTCTGCTATGCCTATATGCTCGGGGCGGAACGGCTCGATTTCCGCGCCAACGACGACGGCGAACCCAGTTCCACTGCCGGAAAACCGATTCTCGGCCAAATCAACTCGCGCGAACTCACCGATGTGCTCGTCGTCGTCGTGCGCTACTACGGCGGTGTGAACCTCGGGACGAGCGGTCTCATCGTGGCCTATCGCGAAGCGGCTGCCGACGCGCTCGAACACGCCGAAACCGTCACGCGGCAGGTCGAGGAACTCGTCACCTATTCGTTTGCCTATCCCCAGATGAACGACGTGATGCGGATTGTCAAGGAAATGTCGCCGCGAATCGTCAGTCAGCAGTTCGACAATACCTGCGAAATCACGTTGGCGATTCGCCAGAGCGAGGCCGAGCAACTTCGCGCCAAACTTGAAAAACTAAACGAGGTTCGAGGAACGAGGAACGAGGAATGAGGAATGAGTAACGAGGAGTGTGGAATTTTTGGATTTAAAACAAAAAAATGGCAAAAAATTTGGTGCAATCAAAAAATGTTTGTAATTTTGCAGCCGCTAACGCAAAAATCGAGGAAGGTTGGCAGAGTGATCGATCGCGCTGGACTCGAAATCCGGTATACCCTTTTCGGGTATCGGGGGTTTGAATCCCTCACCTTCCGCAGAAAAAAGAGAACTCGAAAGTTCTCTTTTTTTTGTTTTTTCGACTCCCAAATACACCTATTTATTATATGACAAATCTTCAAAACCTTATCTTCATAGTAGGTCTATCGAACTATATTTGTTAATAAAGTATAATTTCGTAAAAAAGTTCGCCTATTTTTTTTAATGTTTAGAAAAATTTTCCTACTTTTGCGGTTGCATTTTTATCCCAAAAAAATGCACGCGAAAAATTTGCAATAACAATTTGATGCAAAATTGAAAGAAAAAGAGGGAAAATGGAGGAATAAGCGTAACAAAACTAACGAAAAAATAATTTACAACCAATAACTAATTAACTAACTAAAAAAGAAAGGATTAAAAAATGAAAAAAATTACTTTCATGCTGCTCGCGCTCATCGCAGCAGTGAGTGCAAACGCACAACTGGACGGCTCAAACTCAAACGTCTGGGACGACTAACCGAATACAACAACTCATCCTTTCCCTCGCTTGAGGGAAGGGATGAGTTTTTCTGGTGATTTTAATTTTTAACCTAAATTTTTATAACCAAAAAAGTGATTCTATGAAGAAAAGACTAACAATGTTCATGGCACTGCTCCTTCTTTCGGTGGGGGCTGCGATGGCGCAGACGAAGGTGTCGGGAACGGTTGTTGCCGCCGATGCCGCCGACGATCCTGTGACCGGTGCCGTGATCAGAATCAAGGGTCAGAAATCGGCCCTTGCGGTGACCGACATTGACGGTAATTTCTCGTTTACGACTTCGCAGGCCGGCGCTACGTTTGAAGTGACGTCGGTGGGCTACGAGACTGCGACGTTCAAGGCCGGTCAGAACCTGACCATCGTGCTGAAGACCGATTCGAAATCGCTCGGCGAAGTGGTGGTGACGGGTATGCAGAAGATGGACAAGCGCCTGTTCACGGGTGCAACGACGAAGGTGGACGCCGAGAAGGCCAAACTCGACGGTGTGGCCGACATTTCGCGCTCGCTCGAGGGTCGTGCCGCCGGTGTGTCGGTGCAGAACGTGTCGGGTACGTTTGGTACAGCGCCGAAGATTCGCGTGCGCGGTGCTACGTCGATTTATGGTAGTTCGCGCCCGTTGTGGGTGGTCGATGGTGTGATCATGGAAGACGTGACGGAAGTCGATGCCGACGACCTGTCTTCGGGTGACGCCGAGACGCTGATTGCGTCGGCCATTGCCGGACTGAACGCCGACGACATCGAGTCGTTCCAGATTTTGAAAGACGGTTCCGCCACCTCCATCTATGGTGCTCGTGCCATGGCAGGTGTGATTGTCGTGACGACAAAGCGTGGTCGTGCCGGCCAGTCGCGCATCACCTATACGGGTGAATACACGATGCGTCTGCGCCCGAGTTACAGCCAGTTCAACATCATGAACTCGCAAGACCAGATGGCCATCTACAAGGAAATGGAGGCCAACGGTTTGATTTCCTTCGGTCGCACCTATCGCTATTCGACCAGTGGTGTCTATGGTAAGATGTACCACCTGATGAACGAATACAACAAGACCAACGGCCAGTTCGGACTTCCCAACACGCCCGAGGCTCAGGCAGCCTATCTGCGTGAGGCCGAAATGCGCAACACCAACTGGTTCAACGAGTTGTTCAGCAACGCCATTTCGATGAACCATTCGATCAGCATGGCCAGCGGTTCCGACAAGTCGCAATACTACACCTCGTTCAGTTTGATGGACGACCCGGGTTGGACCAAGCAGAGCAAGGTTCGCCGCTATACGATGAACGTGAATGCCAACTACAACATCAGCAAAAAGTTTACTTTGAACCTGATTGGTAACGGTTCTTATCGCCAGCAGCGTGCACCGGGTACGCTCGGCCAAAGCGTCAATGTGGTGAGCGGCGACGTGAGCCGTTCGTTCGACATCAACCCGTATTCCTACGCGTTGAACTCGTCGCGCACGCTCGACCCCAACACGTTCTACACGCGCAACTATGCGCCGTTCAACATTCACCATGAATTGGACAACAACTACATGGACTTGAGCGTTGCCGATATGAAATTCCAGGCCGAGTTGAAGTACAAGCCCATCAGAACGGTGGAACTGGCTGCCCTCGCCGCCTATAAATATTCGACTACGACGCAGAAGCACATGGTGAAGGAAAGTTCGAACCAAGCCATGGCCTTCCGTGCGATGGACGACGCGACGATTCGCGATGCCAACGACTGGCTCTACAACGACCCCGACGTGCCCAACTCACTTCCGATTACGGTGCTGCCCGTTGGTGGTTTCTATCGCGAAACTCGCTATAGCATGAATTCGTGGAGCGTTCGCGCCACGGCCAGCTACAACGACGTCTATAACGACGACCACATCGTCAATCTTTTCGGCGGTATGGAAGTTTCCGATGTCGAACGTAACCGTTCGTTCTACAACGGTGTCGGTCACCAATATAAATATGGTAACACCAGCCGTTTCGACTATCGCTATTTCAAGCAGTCGCAGGAAGAAGGTTCTGAATACTACTACGTGAGCAATGGCTATGGCCGCGACGTTGCTTTCTTCGGAACGGCTACCTATTCTTGGAAAGCCCGCTACACCCTCAACGGAACCATCCGCTACGAAGGTTCGAATCGTCTGGGTAAGGCCCGCAAGAGCCGTTGGTTGCCCACATGGAACGTGTCGGCAGCATGGAACGTGCACGAAGAGCCTTGGTTTGAAAAGACATTCAACAACAAACTTTCCCACGCAACCCTGAAAGCATCGTATTCGCTGACGGGTGACAAGCCTGCCACGACCAATGCCTCCATTAAATTTGGAGCATACAACCCGTGGCGTCCGTACTCCTCCGATGCTGAAACTGGCTTGCAGGTGACAGACTGGGCCAACCCCAACCTGACCTACGAGAAGAAGCATGAGTTGAACATCGGTGTCGATCTCGGTTTCCTCAACAACCGCATCAGCGTGGCCTTCGACTGGTACACCCGTAACAACTACGACCTGATTGGTCCGCGTATCACCAATGGTACGAAGGGTGCGATTACCGAATATGCCAACGTGGCCAGCATGAGTTCGCACGGTGAGGAACTGACGATTTCGACGAAGAACATTCTGACGGAGAAGTTCAAGTGGAACACCGACTTCATCTTCTCGCACACGAAAACGAAGGTGAAGAGCCTCGACTCGCAGGCACGTATCTACCAGCTCATCACTGGTTCGGGCTTCACGATGGAAGGCTATCCCTATCGTGCGCTGTTCTCCATCGACTTCCAGGGTCTGAACAACAAGGGTCTGCCCACCTTCATCAACGAGAAGGGCGAACTGACCGTTTCCGACCACTATTTCCAATCGACCGTCATCGACTACTTGAAGTATGAAGGTCCGACCGACCCGACCATCAATGGTTCGTTTGGTAACACCTTCACCTACAAGAACTTGACGCTCAACGTCTTCATGACTTATGCGTTTGGCAACAAGGTACGTCTCGATCCCTCGTTCCGTTCTTCCTATTCCGACCTCTCGGCCATGCCGAAGGAGTTCAAGAACCGCTGGGTGGTTTCTGGCGACGAGGCTCGCACCGACATTCCCGTGATTCCCGACCTGCGTCTGTTGCAGCAGGATTCTTACATCCACTATGCTTACAACGCCTACAACCGCTCGACGGCTCGCACGGCGAAAGGCGACTTCATTCGCATGAAGGAAATATCTCTGAGTTACGACTTCCCGAAACCTTGGGTGAAGGCACTGGGTCTTAGCAACCTCGCTGCCAAAATCCAGGCTACGAACCTCTTCTTGATTTACAGTGACAAGAAACTGAACGGACAAGATCCCGAATTCTTCAATTCAGGTGGTGTGGCCGTGCCGATGGCTCGTCAGTTTACCTTCACATTGAGACTTGGAATCTAATTTTAACGTTAAGATTGAAAGACAATGAAAAAAATCAATATTTTAATGGTCATCGCGGGAGTTTGCTTGTTACTGACATCGTGTAACGAATTCCTTGACAAACTGCCCGACGATCGCGCAACATTGGATACTCCCGAAGATATTTCCATGTTGTTGACTTCTGCATACGGACCGCGTAGCAACGCATTTGTCCATGAATATGCTTCCGACAACGTCTATTACAACGGAACAACCTATTCTGCACAGCCGAATCAGGAGCAGGTCTATAAGTGGATTGACGTGACCAGTCAAAACAACGACGACCCGCGTGGTTTGTGGAACTCTTACTATTCCGCAGTGGGTACGGCCAATGCCGCCCTCGACGCCATTGCTGATATGGGCAATCCTGCATCGCTCAACGGACAGCGTGCCGAGGCACTGCTTTGCCGCGCATTCGCCATGTTCCGTCTGGCCAACGTGTTCTGTATGGCTTACGACCCGTCGCATCCCGAATATCTCGGCCTTCCCTATCCGAAGGTGTCGGGCGTTTCGGTCGATGAGCGTGGAACGCAAGAAGAACTCTGGGCCAACCTCAATGCCGACATCGAAGAGGCTCTTCCGTTGGTCAGCGAGGCTCACCTCACCGTTCCGAAGTATCACTTCAACATTCGTGCAGCCTACGCTTTCGCCGCTCGTTTCAACCTCTTCTATCACAAGTACGACAAGGCGATTGAATATGCCACGAAAGCCATCGGCGAAGACCCGACTCCGCTGCTCCGCGACTGGGCACGCTTCTCGTCGCTTGGCGCAGTGGATTTGGCCCACGAGTTCCCGAAATCGAGCGACCCTGCCAACCTGATGGTTGTTGCGGCTTACTCGATCTACGGACGCTCGCTCTATTCGTCGTCTTACACGCGCTACGCCCACAACTACAGTGTGATTTCGGGCTATGAAACCCTGAACGCCAAGACCATTTGGGGCTCCAGCGGTTCGTCAACGGCACTGTTGCTCGCCGCCAAGCAGTATGGCTCGACACAGCAGGCTCGTTTCCCGCGCATCACCGAGTTCTTCGAGTACACCGACAAGGTGGGACGCACGGGCTATGCCCACATCCTCGACATTCCCTTCACATCGGGTGAAACGCTGTTGGTACGCGCCGAGGCTTACGCCTTGAAGAAGGACTATAAGAATGCCATCAAGGACATGCAGTATTGGCTTTCGACCACCTGTAACACCGATAGCCGCTACTATCCGATTCTGACCGAGGAGAGCATCGTCGAGTTTATGAATACGCTGAACTACACGCCTCCCATCTTGGAAGGAAACTTGCAGCGCACAACTCGTAAGCAACTCCATCCTCAAGGATTCACCATCGACGAGGACGGTTCGACACAGGAGTGCATCATCAACCTGCTTCTCCACATGCGCCGCATTGAAACCCTCCACACCGGTCTGCGTTTCAATGACATCAAGCGCTACGGTATTTCTTATTCTCACCCCCATCCTGACAACCCCAATCCGAAGGAAGGCGACAAAGAAGTATTTGTGCCGGGCGACCTGCGCGGTGCCATGCAGTTGCCCAGCGACGTGATTGCAGCAGGATTAGAGGCGAATCCGAGGTGATAAAAGTCGTTTAATAACCATTTAATACGCTTACAAAAATGAAATATTTGAAAATTTTAATGCTGTTTGTCTGCTCGCTGGCCATCGTTGCCTGCGACAACGACGAACCCAGCAGTGAGAGTATCTTCGATACGACTCCCAGAGAGCGTTCTGTGTTTGAACAGTGGCTGTTGAAGCATTATACGGACCCCTATAACATCGACTTCATCTACCGTTATGTGGACAGCCAGACGAGTCAGACCTACAACGTGGTGCCTCCCTACAAAGATGAGGCACAGGCCATGGCCATTCTCATCAAGCACATCTGGATTGAATCCTACGTGGAAGTGATGGATGGCGACCCGACCTTCATCAAGACCTACGCACCGCGCGTCTTCCAACTCATCGGCTCGAAGCAGTACACCGGCGACGGCTCGGAAGTGCTCGGAACGGCTGAGGGCGGTCTGAAAATCACCCTTTTCGGCGTGAACCACATCAACATCGACAATCCCTACATGGATGTCACCTCGCCCTTCCACATCCGCAACACGAAGGAATACGACTTGAACTACTACATCTTCAAGACCCTGCACCACGAGTTCTGCCACATTCTGAACCAGACGGCCAACTATCAGGAAGAATTCCAGACCGTTTCCGTCGAGCGTCAGCGTTCGGGCGACTGGGTGAACGTGGGCGACAGCCTCGCTCCGGCCTACGGCTTCGTGTCGGGCTATGCCTCGAAAGAGCATCGCGAGGACTTCGCCGAGATTTTCTCGCTCTACGTGACCCACACACCCGAGGCTTGGCAGACCATCCTCAAACAAGCGAAGAAACTCTCCAATGAGGAAGTTTACAGTTCGGCAACATGGTGGGAACAGCGCAGCAAGACCCCGGAGGCCGACATCGAGCAGAAGCTGAAGTATGTGAGAGACTACTTCGCCGACATCTGGGGCATCGACATCGACAAGCTCCGCGACATCGTCTTGCGTCGCACCGCAGAGGTGAAGGATATGGACTTGAGAAAATTACCTGATTAACAAAAAATGTGACGATTATGAAAAAAATCATGAATATTTTGATGTTGTGCGCCGTTCTGGTCGCATTCACATCATGCAAGGATGAAGTTGATGATGTTTTCGATCAAACCGCTTCCGAGCGCATCGATGCTGCCCTGAAGTCGTACAACGAAATCCTGAAGTCGGCGCCTAACGGCTGGATCATGTACTACTACGGAGCCACAACCTACGGCGGCTACAACGTGCTGGTGAAGTTCCACGACGATGCCACCGCAACCGTCGCCAACGAGCGAATCGCCCGTGCCAACGGTGGTGAACTCGCCTTCCCGACGGAGCGTTCGCACTACAAACTGGTTCAAAGTTCTGGAGTCGTCCTCTCGTTCGACGAGTATAACAGAGTGTTCCACTACTATTCCGATCCCCTCAACCCCGATGGAATCGGAACGGCAGGAACAGGCTTCGACGGCGACCTTGAATTCCGCGTGATTTCCGCCAGCAACGAACTCATCGAACTGAGCGGAAAAAAGACCAACCGCAGAATCTACATGGTTCCGATGCCGATTGACATGCCTTGGGACACCTATCTGAACAAAATCAAGGCTATCGAAAGCGACATGGCTTGCGCCAACGTGGTGGTCACCATCAACAAGACGGACTCCATCGCCACGACGACCAACTCGCCGTATCGCCGCTTCACCTTCACGCTCGTCGATGATAACGGTATCGTCACCACGAAGAGCGCACCCTACATCGTGACGCTCGACGGCTACAAGTTCTATACGTCGGTCGATTTGAAAGGCAAGAAAGTGGAGCAGTTCAACTACGTTCCCTCGTCGGTGACCTATCCCGAAGCCAGCGACAACACCGTGGAACTCAACTGCATCATTCCGCCGATCAACAAGCAACTCGTCAGCAGCGTCTGGTACTTCAAGGGCGACGGCATGAGCGATTCGAGTTATGCACTGTGGAGAGCCTACAACGAGGCCGGTGTGAAGCAATTCCCGACCTACGGCTATCTGCGCGATGTGGCCATCGGACAGTATTCTTCCTATGGAAACATTCCTGCAAACTTCGGTCTGACCGCCCACACGCAGTATTATCAGCACTTCCGCTTCGAATACGAACTCATCGACGATGACAAGATTCGGATTCCAATCGTTTCGACGTTCGCAGGTCTGAACGGTGCTTACTTCTTGCAGTACCTGGGCTCTACGCTCGCTCCCTGCATCGGACTGTTCACCGAACTCCACTACACGCCCAGCAATGGTAAAATTGTGGCTACGGGTGGAACGAAAGTGGGTGAGCCCCACACCTTCACGCTGGAAACCGACTATCTGAAAGCGCCCACCTACATCAAGATGACGCGCGACGATGGCGAAGTGTTCATCGTGACTCCGACTGTGAACAGCTATCCTTTCGGACAAGGCAATTAACGACATTTCTATTTAATCAAGGAGTGCACCCTCGCGGTGCACTCCCTTAACACTAACTTAAAACATTTTAACGTATGAAAAAGTCATTTTTACTTTTAGTCGCAGCCATCGGCCTTTCCACCGCTGCAAAGGCTCAGGTTGCCGTTGCTTCCGAGAAATTCGAGGCAACAAAGGTGATGAGTGCTCCTTTCGAATCAGTCGAAGCCGAGCAGAACGCTATTGAAAGTGTGTCCGCCCCGATGCGTGGTGTGGCCAATGGTATTTGGTACAAGCGTCCCACTGGAACATACCTTCAGTCGAGTAAAACTACTCGCTACATGATTGTTCCGCCGTTCACAGAACTGATTTGGACCAACATGTCCACCAATCCCGAAGAAACCAAATGGAAATATGGTAATCCGGCCAATGGTTTGACCGATTACAAGGAGTCGCTGATTATAAATGGCAATTATGTGAACAGGTATTCCAAAAATACGGGTACAGGAGCTTATTATGGTCCGTTTGTCTGTGTGGAAGATGTCGATACGTTTGCTATTCTCGACTCGCAAGTTCCTACAGGCTATCCGCTCGTGATTGCACCTGAAGCCGTCAGAACCCTTGCGCAAGTTCCGCAAGCCTTGAATTATAATGGTTTTACGGACCTGAAGTATGGTTATTATCCTCCGATCAATGCCAATAGAGATGGCACGACAGATTCTTATCAGTCGAAGCGTCTTCTTGAGTATTTCGATGCTCCTGCAAAACCGCTTTACCTGGAGAGTATTTCTTTCTATGCCGCTCTTCCAGAAGGTATTACTGAACCGATTGCTGCAGGTTCAGAGGGTGTGACTTGCCATGTCGTTCAGGTTGATGATGAAGGTAAATATACTGATACGATTTCTGTGATTCCCATCAATCCGATTGATGCTGAAATTTCAGAATATCGCGAAGGTTATTACACAACGGTTACTGCTTTTTGCATGGAAGAAGACGAACTTGGTGGTTTGACTCAAAAGCCCGTTGTTATTGAGAAGGATTTCAGACTCGCATTCGAAGGATTCACCAACGAAGGTGTGCAGTTCGCCATCTCGATGACTAAAGTTCCCGTTGAGGAAATGTATAACAACGGCGGTGCTTATCCGACTGTTTACGAGACCTATTGGACCAGCGATGGTGCTAAGAGAGGTAATTATTATCAGTACAACGCGACTAATGGAACCCAATACAATATGGTTGTTCGCTTGAATGGTATGTGGGACGTGGTAGCTGCTTACAATGGAGAAACTGCGTACTATGCATCGGCCGAAGGTGGTGAAATTTATAGTCTTGGCGAAAAGGATGGTGAGGAAGTTCAATATCCTGGACTTTATATCCAATCTGTGTTCCCCTATCAGTCAGAGGAATCGCCCATGCCGTCTTACAGCGTAGAGGGTCTTCCTGATTGGCTGTCAATTACTGGTTTCGATGGTCAGTATTACACTGCAGATTATGGTTTTGCAACCGAGATTAACATTGAGGCTCAGCCGCTTCCCGCAGGTGTTGAAGGTCGCGAGGCAAAGTTCTATTTTGTCAGTGATAAGGGTGCAAAGTCTGAAGAATTCACGGTGACGCAGGGCAATCCTGTTTCGGGTATCAATGAAGTGACCAACGAGCAGGCTGTGACCAACAACGCTACGTTCAACCTCTCTGGCCAGCTGGTCGGTGGCAACTATCGTGGCATCGTCATCAAGAATGGCAAGAAGGTGGTTCGCAAGTAATCATTCAAAACTTCATACAGAAAAATCGGAATCGCAAACGCGGTTCCGATTTTTTATTCTATTCTCCTTACTCCTCAATCAACTCCTTACTCCTCAATCAACTCCTTACTCCTCAATCAGTTTCTCAAAGAAAGCATCGAGTTCCTGGTCAAGGTCCTCCATCAGTTCGCCACCGATGATGACCGTGTCGTCGTCGGCGACGTAGAGTTCGGCCACAGGCTCGCGCTCATCGTCTTCGAGCACGAAACTAAACGGTTTCATAATGCCCATCGCGTCGATGGGTTCGCTCATCTTCTTGAGTTCGCTGCGAAGCGTGGCGGTCACGTCGTCGAAGAAGTTCTCGTCTTTGTTTTCAATCCACTGGTCGATGACGCAGCGATTGATTTCGCGGTCGTCGTCGTCGAAGGCGAGCATTTCGCCGCTGTCTTGCGACACACGCACGTGGATGTCGGTGAAAACGGCCTCGTCTTCGTTGAATGGGAACTTCTGTACTACCTTGCGAATGAAACGCTCGGTCTGCTGAAGGGTCTGTTCGGTTGCTTTCATAACGTCGATTTTTTCTTTCCTCTGCAAATGTACGGCAATTTGATTGAAAAACAAAACTTTTCGGCAAAAATAATGGAAGTTTCAGCCTTTTTGCGTAATTTTGCACCCAAAATTATCAAAACAATGCTGAATTTTATCTCATTTGGCAGTGGAAGCAGCGGCAACTGCTACTTACTTTACACGGAAAGCGAGGGTCTGATTGTCGACCACGGAATCGGCACGAGGACACTGAAAAAGTATCTTCGTGAATATGGCATTCCGCTCTCGCTGGTGAAGTATGTGTTGGTGACGCACGACCACGCCGACCACGTGAAATCGGTCGGAAAGTTTAGTCAGGAAAACGACTTGGACATCCACGCGACGAAGCGCGTTCACGTGGGCATCAACAATAACTATTGCGTACGCTACAAGGTTCCGGCGGCTCACGCCCGTTGTGTAGAGCCGAATGTGCCTTTCACGCTCGGCGAATTCCACGTGATGCCGTTTTCGGTGCCTCACGACAGTGCTGACAATATCGGTTTTCTCATTGAGATTCAGGGAATTAAGTTCTGTCTGATGACCGATGTCGGCCACGTCACCGAGGAAATGGGGCAGATGATTGGGCAGGCGAACTACCTTGTCATCGAGGCGAACTACGACACGGAAATGCTGAAGGCTGGCACCTATCCGGCGCATCTGAAAGTGCGGATTATGGGGCTTGGCGGCCATTTGTCGAACACCGATTGCGCCCAGGCTTTGGCCGAGAATGCCACTTCGGAACTGCGCCACGTCTGGCTGTGCCATTTGAGCGAGGAAAACAACCATCCCGAACTGGCGCGGAAGACGGTCGAGCAGGTGTTGCGAAGCTATGGGCTTGTGGTTGGTGCCGATTTCAAACTCGATGTGCTGAAACGCACGATGCCGACGGGTGTTTTCGAGTTGATTTACAACGAAAGAAAATAGAACAATTTATAATATTTGAACAACCGCAAAGATGGTGAACCGCAGAGGTCTCTTCGCCATCTTTGTTGTTTTTTGGCGAAAATCTTGTTGCAAAGCCCTTTTAGATGCAGCGATTCGATGATTTTTGCCGTTCTGAGCAGTCGCGAATAGCCGTCGAGTTCGTCGCGGAACTGGTGCAGCGTGCGCAGACCTTCCTCGGTCTTGTCGAGGAATCGCTCGTTGGTCTCGAAACGGTCGAAGGCGACGGGGTTGGCGATGTGGTGAATGGTGATGCCGGCCTCGGAAAGTTGTTTTCCCCAGAAAACGTCCTCGTAGCCGTAGTTTCGGAAGCGCTCGTCGAGCGGATGTTGCAGGAAAAGGCTTCGTTTCACAAGAAAATTCGACGTGTGGAAGTCGCGGTTGGGATTTTTCGCCCTGTTTTCGACCTTGTGACCCTCGGCAGCAGCCATTTCGTAGCAATAGCGCAGGTTCGAGTGCATACTTTTATGGTCGTCGCACGACACGGCGTAACCGCCATAAACAGGCGTTTCTTCGGTCGTCAAATAGGTTTTCACGAAGTCGTCGCGAGAAATGCCCATTCCGCTATCGACGAAGAGCAACCACTCGAACCGAGCCTCTCGCGCCAACAGGTTTCGGATGGCAGCCCGTCCGATGTTCTCGTTTCGACGGATGTAGCGGCAGGTGCGAATGGCGGTGCATTGGCTGTTGCGCGAGGCGATTTCAGCGTTGTCGGAACCGTCGTCGCCGATGAGAATCTCGAACTGCAAACCATCGATTTCGAGGGCTTGTCGCGCCAGTTCCATCACCGCGTCGCAGCAGTCGTCGTTGAACGTGGGCATCAAAATCGAAAGTTGCTTTCTCATCTCAGTTTCTCCTTCAAAAATTGTGCTGTGATACTGTTTTTCTGCTCGGCGACCTGCTCGGGTGTGCCTTCGCAGACGAGTTCGCCGCCCTTGTTGCCGCCTTCCGGACCGAGGTCGATGACGTAATCGGCGCATTTGATGACTTCGAGATTGTGCTCGATGACGAGAATCGTGTGGCCGCGCCCAATCAGTGCGTTAAAGGCTTTGAGCAGTCGTTGGATGTCGTGGAAATGCAGGCCAGTGGTGGGTTCGTCGAAGATGAAGAGCGTGGGTTCCTGCCGTTCCATTCCGATGAAATACGCCAGTTTCACGCGCTGATTCTCACCGCCCGACAGCGTCGAAGAACTTTGTCCGAGTTTGATGTAGCCCAGTCCGACGTCTTCGAGCGGCTGCAACCGCTTCGTGATGGCCTTTTCCTTGTGTTCGCCGAAGAAGGCGATTGCCTCGGAAACCGTCATATTCAGCACGTCGTCGATGTTTTTGTCGTGGAATCTCACATCGAGAATGTCGCGTTTGAACCGATGGCCGTGGCAGGCGTCGCACTCGAGTTCGAGGTCGGCCATAAACTGCATTTCCACCGTAATCACACCCGCGCCTTTGCACTCCTCGCAACGTCCGCCGTCGGCGTTGAACGAGAAATACTGTGGCGTGAAGCCCATCTGCTTCGACAGCGGCTGCTCGGCGAAAAGTTGGCGAATCGCGTCGTAAGCCTTGACGTAGGTCGCCGGATTCGAGCGCGTGCTTCTGCCAATCGGGTTCTGGTCGATCATTTCCACGTGTTTCACCTGTTTCCAGTCGCCCTCAATCGACGAATATTCGCCCGGCAGGTCGGCCACCTCGTCGAGATGGCGCTTGAGGGCAGGGTAGAGGATGCCTTTCACGAGCGACGACTTGCCCGAGCCCGACACGCCCGTGACCACCGTGAAAATGTTGAGCGGAAACTTCACGTTGATGCCTTTCAGATTGTTCATTCGGCAGCCTTTCAGTTCGATGGCCATATTCCAAGGTCGCCGCGACGACGGCACTTCA
The DNA here is from genome assembly GCA_902776665.1 of uncultured Prevotellaceae bacterium. Taxonomy (GTDB): domain Bacteria; phylum Bacteroidota; class Bacteroidia; order Bacteroidales; family Bacteroidaceae; genus Prevotella. Next base: position 19,304 of record CACYQZ010000035.1, on the reverse strand, counting down.
ATTTTCTCCGTTCCGTTGAGGTATTGCACCGTGTGGGAATTGGGATGCGGCTTGTCGAGTTCCTTGCTGTTGCCTGCAAACACGACCTCGCCGCCCAATCGTCCAGCCTCGGGACCGATGTCGATGATGTAGTCGGCCGCACGCATCATTTCCTCGTCGTGCTCAACTACGATGACCGTGTTTCCCAGCGATTGCAACTCGCGCAAAACGCCGATGAGCCGCTGTGTGTCGCGGCTGTGCAGGCCGATTGATGGCTCGTCGAGGATGTAGAGCGAGCCCACGAGCGACGAACCCAGCGACGTGGTCAGGTTGATGCGCTGACTTTCGCCGCCCGACAGCGAGTTCGAGGCGCGATTCAGCGTCAGATAGCCCACGCCAACCTCGACCAAGAAGCCCAGTCGGCTTTTGATTTCCGTCAGCAGGCGTTTGCTCAGCGTCGCCTCGTGTTCGTCGAGTTGCAACTGCTCGAACCATTGTTGTAGGTTGATGACAGGCATTTCCACCAAGTCGGAAATGCTCATACCTTGAATTTTCACGTAGGAAGCCTCTTTTTTCAGGCGCGTTCCGTGACAGTCGGGACAGGCCGTCTTTCCGCGGTAGCGACTCAGCATCACGCGATACTGAATTTTATACTGATTGTCGGCGACCATCTGGAAAAATGCGTCGATGCTCACCTGTTCGTGAATGTCGAGGTGCTGCTCCGAGGGCAGACCGTGCCAGAGCATATTCTTTTCCTCGCGAGTCAGTTCGTAATAAGGCTTGAAAATCGGGAAGTTGTCGCGAGCCGCCCGACGGCAAAACTCGTCCTTCCACATTCCCATTTTGTCGCCGTGCCAACACTGCACACAACCGTCATAGACGCTCAGCGACGAGTTCGGAACCACCAGTTTCTCGTCGATGCCGATGATTCGACCGAAACCCTCGCAAGTGGGACAGGCACCCATCGGCGAATTAAACGAAAACATATTGTCCGACGGCTCTTCAAAGGTCATTCCGTCGGCTTCGAAACGGGTCGAGAAATCGTAGCTGATGCCCGACGGCAGAAACACCAACCGACAGCAGCCGTCGCCCTCGTACATCGCGGTTTCTGCCGAGTCGTACAGGCGCGAGATGGCACTTGGGCTGAAATCGACTTTCATTCGGTCGATGAGGAGCCAGAGTGGGGTTGAGGTGTTGGGTGTTGGGTGTTGGGTGTTCAGGAAATCTTCGATGCTCACCGCCTCGTCGTTGAGCCAAAGTCGGGCGTAGCCCTGCTTCATTTCGACCTCTAACTGCTTCTGAAGCGACCGACCTTCCGCCAGTTTCAGCGGTGCAAGAACGACGAATCGCGTGCCCTCGGCGTATTGCCGCGTGGCTTCGATGATGTCATCGACGCTCTGTTTCTTGACTTCCTGACCCGAAATCGGCGAGTAGGTACGGCCAATTCGGGCGAACAGCAGGCGCAGATATTCGTAAATCTCGGTCGAGGTGCCCACCGTCGAGCGCGGATTTCGGGCGATGGTCTTCTGTTCGATGGCGATGGCAGGCGGCAAACCCTTGATGAAGTCACATTCGGGCTTGCTCATACGGCCCAGAAACTGCCGTGCGTACGACGACAGCGACTCGACGTAGCGACGCTGACCCTCGGCGTAGAGCGTGTCGAAGGCGAGCGACGACTTGCCCGAACCCGAAACACCCGTGACCACAATCAATTTATCGCGTGGAATCTTCAGACTCACGTTTTTCAGGTTATTGACCCGCGCCCCCTTGATTTCAATGTATTCTGCCATTATTTTTGTTAAGAAATGCTGTTTTAATTTGAAAAATCTTGCAAATTTACGCTTTTTTGAACAGATTTGCAAATAATGTAGTAATTTTGTGGCCAAAATCATCGTTGTTATGCATTCGAGAAGCGTTTTTCAACCGATTTCAGCCGTCCTTTTCTGCCTGATTCTTCTGCTGGGAAGTTGCCAGAAAAGTCAGCGCACCGAGGTCACGCCCTTTGGCACGACGGTCGGCGAAGAGTCTGTTGCCGAAACGCCCGTTGCCACCAACGATTTCACCCTGTCTGACATTATGGCCAACGGCGAGTTGATTATGCTCACGCTGAGCGGTCCCGAAACCTACTACGACTACCACGGTCGCGGTATGGGAACGCAGTTTCTGCTCTGCGAGAATTTCGCCCATTCGATTGGCGTTTCGCTGCGCGTGGAACTCTGCCAGGACACGGCGGAAATGGTTCGGAAACTGCAAAATGGCGAGGGCGACATCATCGCTTTTCCACTCGAAAAAAACGATTCCGACTTGATTTATTGCGGTTATAGTAAAGATTCATTGAACAGCGAACAATGGGCTGTGCGCGAAGGAAATACCGAACTTGCCGACACGCTCAACCGATGGTTCCGACCCGAACTGCTTGCCGAAATCAAGAAGGAGGAAACGCTGATGGCGACCAACACCGTGAAGCGCAAAGTCTATTCGCCGATGTTGAGCCGTTCGGGTGGCGTGATTTCGCGCTTCGATGCGCTGTTCCAAAAATATGCCGCGACCGCCCGTTGGGACTGGCGACTACTCGCTGCACAGTGTTATCAAGAGTCGGCTTTCGACCCGAAGGCACGCTCGTGGGTAGGCGCCTGCGGACTGATGCAAATTATGCCTGCCACCGCCACCGACCTCGGCCTCGCTCACGCCCAGATTTACGAGCCTGAGCCCAACATTGCCGCCGCTGCGAAATACATCCGACAACTCACCGAGCATTTCCACGACATTGTCGACTCGAACGAGCGTCGCTATTTCGTGCTTGCGGCCTACAACGGCGGTTGGTTCCACATTCGCGACGCGATGGCGTTGGCGCAGAAACACGGCAAAAATCCCCACCGATGGAACGATGTGGCGGAATTTGTGCTTGCCCTGAGCAAGCCCGAATACTACCGCGACCCCGTCGTGAAACGTGGCTATATGCGCGGCTCGGAAACCTACAACTACGTGGCTTCGATTCGCAATCGCTACGCCCAATACAGAGGCTTCGCGCGACCAGGGAATTCAGACCTTGGCACTGTGGCCACTCCCCATCGCGCGAAGCGTAAGAATAAGTATAAAGTCAATTAAACGCTTGATTCTCTGTCGATTATCGACGACGAGAAACTACCATTTCCATTGCTTGACAACCGCCAGAGCCTTCACCCAGTTGGTGTCGAGCGAGAAGCGCGTGATGTAGTTTTCGTTGTCGTAATACGACAGAACCAGTTCCTTGTCCATATCGTTGAACAGCGGATAGTTGATGCTGGCATTGCGGAAAACCGTCATCACCACGTCGCGGTCCTCCTTCTTTTTCGATGCGCCGAGCCGTTCCAGATAGAAATTCAGAAATTCGTGCATCGCAAACGACTGTTCGTTGAGCATCGCCACCGTTTTGTTGAAGAAGTCGAGGTCGGTGGAGTCGCGCAGCACGTCGTCGCGCACCTGCATCGCCATGTAACTCAGTTCGTCGTATTTGAACGTGGCGATTTTCCTCGTTTCAATGTCCTTTGACTTGTCTTCAGCAACGGTTTTTGCGTCTTGCAACAACAGTTTGAACACGTCTTGCGCCTTGGCGGTCGCGGTCAGGCAGCACAGGGCTGCCACCATCAGTATTTTCTTCATATTTTCTAAAAATTTTTTGTCGTGAATCACTTTTGTTTGACGAAATTTTTTCTCTTCCGTTTAAAATTCGGTGCAAAGTTACGATTTAGAGAGCGAAAAACCAAATTTTTTTGAGTTTTTCCGAACGAGAGTAACTTCGAATATTATTCAAAGTTACGAAAATTTCGATGAAGTGAGGGTAAAAACTATTATTTTTTTTGTAACTTTGTCCCCGAAAATCAAAGAAAACGCACAAATGAAACAAATTTGCTGGGGTTTTATCGGTTGTGGCGAGGTCGCGGAACGCAAGTCGGGACCAGCGTTCAACGAGATTGCAGGGTCGCGCGTCGTGGCGGTGATGAGCCGCAGGGCAGAGCGAGCCGCGTCGTATGCCGAGCGACATGGCATCGCGAAATGGTACACCGACGCCCAACGCCTCATCGACGACCCAGACGTGAACGCGATTTACGTCGCAACACCGCCGAACTCCCACGCCACGTTTGCCATCATGGCGATGCGGGCGGGAAAGCCGGTGTATGTCGAGAAACCGCTCGCGTCGAACTATGAGGATTGCGTGCGCGTGAATCGCGTGAGCGAGGAGACGGGTGTGCCGTGCTACGTGGCCTACTATCGTCGCTATCTACCTTATTTCCAGAAAGTGAAGCAAATCATCGACGAAGGGCTGATTGGCAACATTGCCTACGTGCAGGTGCGATTCACGACACCGCCACGCGAGATGGACCCGATGAAGGGCGATCAGCGGCCTTGGCGACTCAATCCTGTGATTGCCGGAGGCGGCTATTTCTACGATTTGGCGGCCCATCAACTCGATTTGTTGCAGGAATTTTTCGGTGTCATTGTGCGTGCGAATGGCTTTTGCACGAATCGCGCCGGACTCTACGAGGCCGAGGACACGGTTTCGGCGTCGTTCCGCTTCGAAAACGGCTTGGTGGGCAGTGGCTCGTGGTGTTTCGTGGGGCATGAAAGTGCGCGTGACGACCGCATCGAGGTGGTTGGCGAGCTTGGCATGGTGTCGTTCTCGGTGTTCAGCTATGCACCGATTCGCCTGATTACGAGCGATGGCGAACAGTTGTTCGAGGTGCCGAATCCGACCTACGTGCAGCAGCCGCTGATTCAAAATGTGGTGGAGGCATTGCAGGGCTTCGGCCTTTGCCAGTGCACGAGTGTGAGTGCGACGCCGGTGAATTGGGTGATGGATAGGATTTTAGGGAAATTCTGATGAAAAGAGTATTGTTTTTAATATTGTTCTTCGCATCGGTTTCGGCATCGGCAGAGATGGCGGACAGCATCGCTGTGCCGGAAAAACGCCCATTTTTCAAGCGACTTGTTGAGGTTGTGAAGGAGTTTAGCCGCATCGACACGAACTACATCGAACCGCAGCACTACAACTTCACCGCCATGCTCCAAAACACGAATACCTACGAGTCATACACCCTGCGCAACGAACAAGGGCAGGAAATCGTTCTCTCGCCCGAACCAAGCATCAGAATCGGACCCTATATCGGTTGGCGATGGCTGTTTTTGGGCTATACCATCGACGTTTCCCATCTCAACAGCGGCAGTCAGTTGCAAGACTGGAACCTCAGTTTTTACAGCAATCAGGTCGGTGTCGATTTGTTTTATCGGAAAACGGGCGAGGATTATAAAATTCGTTTGGCGAAGTCGAGCGACGACATTCCCATTCCCGTGAAAGATGTCAGTTTCGGTGGTTTCAGGGCGAGTATCAAGGGTTTCAACCTCTATTACATCCTCAATCACAAGAAATTTTCCTATCCGGCAGCCTTCAACCAAAGCACCTGCCAGAAAATCAGCGCTGGCTCGCCCCTCATCGGCATCGGCTATACGAAGCATAAACTCACGCTCGACACCGAAGAATTGGGAAAAATGGTCAATCGCTACACGGCCATTCTCGGCATCGACCCGATTGACTTCCCGAATTCTGCCGAGGTCAATTTCACCGACATTGCCGTCTCGGGAGGCTATGCCTACAACTGGGTTTTCGCGAAAAACTGGCTGGCGGCGGCCTCCACCGAGAAAAACGGTGAACAAGAACGGAATTTCTCGTTCAGCAACTTCAATTTCGATGGAGTGGGGCGCTTCGGCCTCGTGTGGAACAACACGCGCTGGTATGCCGGCTCAAGCCTCATTCTCCATACCTATCGCTATTCGAAAAGCCAGTTTTCGACCAACTCGATTTTCGGAAATTGGAACATTTATGTCGGCTATAATTTCGGAAAAAAACGCGAGTATCGCAACCGATGACTACAGCACACGAATGACGCGGATGCCCGTCTGCGAAAGGTGTTTCTGCATGTATCGCTTCAGCGTCATCGGCTCCTCAACCACCTTTTTGTGAATCATCGAAGCGTTGAGCAGGTGCAGTCCGTCTTTGTGCCAGACGGCGATGCCGACGTGCGAGGTGTCAAGTCCCTTTTTGCTCGTTGTGATGGCCAGAATGTCGCCATTTTTGATGGTTTTTCGGAAAGAATCGTTGTCTGCAATCCGATTTTTGGGGATATAAAAGTAGGTTTTTCCCGTCAGCGCACGCTCCGATTTCGCGATGTCGCTTGTCCATTCCGGATGCGCCACGAGCATCGGATAATATGGGGTGTGGGTCGTGATGTAGTCGATTTTCAGCGTTTGCTTTGCCGTCGGAATGTCCTTGGGAAACGACCGTTCTTTCACGAAACCGAGCGCCGTGTTGTCCTCGATCCAATCGGTGAAATAGTGGAGGCGGTCGATGTAGGAAATGCGACCCTGACGATAGCGGATGAGACGCAGAAAACGGCAGAAATTCTTGAAATCCGCCTGATTGTTTTTCATGCAAAGCGACAGCGCAAGCGCATTTTCTACGAGCGTGAGGCAGTCGAGTTGCCGCAGGTTCACGATGAGCCGTTCCTCCTTGTTGATTTCCAATGTTTTCGCCACGTAGGGCACTCCGCGCAGTTTCCTTCCGAAAAACAGCATCCAGTTCGTGTCCGATTTCTGTTGTTTTGCCTCGGCAAACAATTCCATCACGCGCACGCTGTCTTTCTTTGTATATTGCTGTGCCTCAGCCGTTTGCAGCGTCAGAAACAGCATCGTCAGTGTCAAAAATAATAATTTTTTCATTTTGCAAAGATACGAATAAGTGAGGGAAATACAAAATAAAACCATTTTATTTTTATTTCCGAACGAAAGTATCTTATTGAAAGATACGAATAAGTGAGGGAAATACAAAATAAAATGCGAACCTTTGCAAAAGATTCGCATTTTTTTCAATTTCCAATAGCCCCTCTCCGTTGGGAGAGGGGTTGGGGTGAGGCCTTATTTTACAACCTTTTTACCATTTCTGATATAGATTCCCTTCTTCGTCGGCTCACCCTTCAATTTCACGCCGTCGATGGAATAATAATTGTCATTTGTCATTTTTCCATTATCATTTAGCGAAGCGTCAATTGCCGTAGTGTTGTCGCTTCCCTCGTATTCTTGTTTAGAACCTCCGTTGTTATCATACACCGTCCAGCCCTTTCCTTTGGCGACGGCTACCTGCGACTTCGTGCAAACATTTCCTTCGTTTTCGTCTTTCGTGTTAATGACATGGATTTCACCATTTTCCACCGTCGGCAGACTTGCCACAAGCGCATCCATCGCCTCGCCCTTGATTTGGTTGTTGTAGCAGTACAACTCTGTTAGCGCGGTGTTTTTCGACACATCAAGTGAAGCCAGTTGGTTGTTGCCGCAGGACAAATATGTCAGCGCAGTATTTTTCAACACGTCGAGCGCAGTCAGTTGGTTGCCGCCGCAATCCAAAAATGTCAGCGCGGTGTTTTTCGACACATCGAGCGCGGTTAGTTGGTTGTAGTAGCAGAGCAAAACTGTCAGCGCGGTGTTTTTCGAGACATCGAGCGAGGTCAGTTGGTTGTTGTAGCAGGACAACCATGTCAGCGCGGTGAAATGTTCGATACCCGTGAGGTTGGCGATTTTCTCTTCAGCAGGTGTGTCCCACGACTTGTAAACATAAATCGAAGTCGTGGCAGCGATTTTTGCTTCGGTGATTTCGTCGCCCTCGCTAATTCTGAGAATCTTGGCCAATTCTGCGCGGAAATTCGCGTCGGGGAAGTTCTCGGCGTTCAGCAGGAGTTTTCCCGCCGCATCGTCGCTGCCCTCGTATTCGGGAGAAGGTCGTTTTCCTCCGTTGTTATCATACACCGTCCAACCCTTTCCTTTAGCGACGGCTACTTGTGTTTTTGTACAAACGTTGCCTTCGTTCTCATCTTTCGTATCGATGACATAGAATTTACCATCTTCCGTCATCGGCAAACTCGCCACAAGTGCGTCCATCGCCTCGCCCTTGATTAGGTTGCTGAAGCAGTTCAAACTTGTCAGCGCGGTGTTTTTCGACACATCGAGCGAATTCAGTTGGTTGTTGAAGCAGGACAACCATGTCAGCGCGGTGTTTTTCGACACATCAAGCGAGGTCAATTGGTTGCGATAGCACTCCAAATATTCCAGCGCGGTGTTTTTCGACACATCGAGGTCGGTCAGTTGGTTGCCGCCGCAGTACAAAGATTTCAGCGCGGTGTTTTTCGACACATCGAGCGCGGTCAGTTGGTTGTTGTCGCAGCCCAACTCTGTCAGCGCGGAATTCTTCGACACATCGAGGTCGGTCAGTTGGTTGTTGTCGCAGCCCAATTTTGTCAGCGCAGTATTCTTCGACACATCGAGGTCGGTCAGTTGGTTGCCGTGGCACCACAACTCTGTCAGCGCGGTATTTTTCGACACATCGAGCGAGGTCAGTTGGTTCATGTAGCAAAACAAACTTGTCAGCTTCGTGTTTTTCGACACATCTAGCGAGGTCAGTTGATTCCTGTAGCATCTCAACGCTGTCAGCGCGGTGTTTTTCGACACATCGAGCGCGGTCAGTGGGTTGTTGTAGCAGTACAAATATTTCAGCGCGGTGAAATATTCGATTCCTGTGAGGTCGGCGATTTTTTGACTTGAAATATTAAGATAAGTCGTGGCAGCGATTTTTGCTTCTGTGATTTCGTCGCCCTCGCTAATTCCGAGAATCGAGGCCAATGCTGCGCGAAAATTCGCGTCGGGGAAGTTCGTTTCGTTTAAAACGACTTGCGCCTTCGCCGTCGTCGCAATCGCAACGAGCGCGAGCAGTAGAATTAATAGTTTTTTCTTCATAAATGTAATTATTATTAGTTAGTACTTAATTTGTCTTCTTGAAATCCGCACTAACTCGCATGTATAAAGAAAGCGCAGACCTGCCATACACTTACCAGGCCTGCGACAGCCTCTAACCTATTATGGAAGTCTGCACTAATGCATACTCCGATACAGGTTAGACTTTGCTCGTTAAAATCCCTTTCGAGGTCGCAGTTCGGTAAGTGATTTGAGCAAATAAAACTGTATTCTCTTTCGAGGAATACGGCTACAAAATTACAAAATTTTGTGTAAGTGAGAACAAAAATAACGATTTTTTTTGTCGAACGAGAAAAATTTATTCAAAAAAAGTCCGAACCGCCAAACGATTCGGATATTTTTTATGATTTGAGCAGAAAATTTCGTGGTTTAGTTGATTAAACATTAAACCCGATGGGTCGTCGCGGTTTCGCCGTCAGTCGGCTTTTGTCGGACTGCAATTCGGCCAAAGCCGTGCTGATGGCATCGAGTTGGGCACCTGTCAATTCGTTAATGTCGTTTTGGTCAGCGAGAATTTCCTCCATTTCGTCGCGAATGGCTTTCAACCCCTGCTCCAACTGGGCGACTTTCCCCGACAAAGTCATCGTTGTGAGCGACCTGCGGATGGCAATAAACGCTCTAGTCACCTTGATGCTAATTTCGATGGCAACATCACTGCGCAAGACACTTGAAAGCATCAGTGCACCATGTTCGGTAAAAGCAAGGGGTAGTGCCGTTTTGGGGCGCTTGGATCTGGATGTCATCACAAATTGTGATGAGATAAGTGCCCATTCTTCGGCTGTCAATTGAAACATGAAATCATCGGGGAAACGCTCTATATTGCGCTTCACCGCTTGGTTGAGAACTCGCGAACGATTCGGATAGTTTTTATGATTTGAGCAGAAAAATTCGTGGTTTCAATGAGCCTCTGTTTTGCTACATCGGCTTTTGAAAATGAAAAGTGGAAAATGATGATTTAGCGTTTGTTTTTTCCAAAGATATCGGCATGAGTGCCAGTGTTTAGCATGAGCAACACTAATTCGTCGTCATGTTGTTCCCAGACGAGCAACCAATCGGGCTGAATGTGACATTCCCATTCGCCTTTGTGGTCGCCAGTGAGAATGTGGGCTTTGTATTTCGGGGCAAGTTTCTCACCCCTAAGCAGCGTGGCGATAACGCTCCAGAGTTCTTCAAGTGGCAATCCGCGCTTTTTGCAGCGCTTCACGTCACGCTTGAACTTGACGGCCATTTGCAATTTATACTTAGCCATTCTCTATCTCCTTGATGAAATCGTCTAAACTGTCGTAACTGCATACGCGCCCTTGCTCCACATCACGACGTGCCTGCTCGTAGCCCGTCAGCCTTTTTCGGCGAGGCATACTGATTTTTGTCACGCCACGCACCATGCTAATGGCCTTTTTGATGTCCTTCAGCATCGACATATCTTCAATGCTGACGGTGAGTACAGCGGGTTCATGTGTCATTGTTGCTGTTGCCATAGTCTTTGCTCCTTTCTTTTATAATTTGTTGGCAAAATTACAAAAAAATCGTGTAAGTGAGAACAAAACCAACGATTTTTTTGTCGAACAAGTGAAATTTTATTCACTCCTCACTCCACACTCCACGAAACTAAATTCTCGCCACCGACTTCACACCCTTCACCGTGCGGATTTTCTTGATGAGCGCCTCCATGCGCGAAGTGTCATCGACCATCACGGTCAGATGGCCGTCGAACAGGCCGTCGTGCGAGTCGATGTTGATGGAGCGCATCATGATTTTCTCTTCTTTCGAGATGATGCTCGTGATGTTGTTCACGATGCCGATGTCGTCGTTTCCGATGATGTTGAGGGTGATGTTGTATTGCGACGTTCCCTTGCCACTCCAGCGGGCGCGGACGATGCGATAGGGCATATTCTCGCGCAGGTGGCGGGCGTTGGGGCAGGTGGTACGGTGGACTTTGATGCCGCCATTGACGGTGACGAAACCGAAAATCGGGTCGCCGAAAATGGGGTGGCAGCACTTCGCCAGCGAGTAGTCGATGCCTTTCAGGTCGCTGCCGATGACGAGTTCGTCGTCTTGTGCGCCCGAAAAATGGTTTTCGGCGAGTTCAAAGTTGTATTCCTCGGCACTGCGCGTCTGCGCGGGTGCGTTGAGGTTGAGGTCGTAGTCGCGTGTCTCGATGTATTTTTCGACGACGGTGTTCACGTCGAGTTTTTCCTCGGCGATTTGCTTGTAGAAGTCGCTCGCGACCTTGAATCCCATTTTTTTGATGGTGTGCGCCATCACGCTCTCTGAAAGTTCGATTTTCTTGTTTTTCAGTTTGCGTTCGAGCATTTCCTTCGCCAGCAGTCCCTCTTTTTGCTGTGTTTCCTTGAGTGCGAGGCGGACTTTCGACTTCGCCCGCGCCGTTTTCACGATTTGCAGCCATTCCTGACGCGGTTTCTGGTTGTTTTGCGTGACGATTTCGACGGTGTCGCCCGACCGCAGTTGGTGGCGGATGGGCACGACCTTTCCGTTGATGCGACCGCCGACGCAGGTCGAGCCGATGCGCGAATGGATGTAGTAGGCGAAGTCGAGCACGGTGGCACCCTTCGGAAATTTCAGCAGGTCGCCCTTCGGTGTGAATACAAAGACCTCGTTTTCATAGAGTTCCATCTTGAAATGCTCCATCGCCTGCTGGTCGTCGGCGGCTTCGAGTGCCGTGCGGATGTTCGCCAGCCATTCGTCGATGCCTCCCTCGCTTTTCACGCCCTTGTAGCGCCAGTGGGCGGCGAGTCCGCGCTCGGCAATCTCGTCCATTCGCTCGGTGCGAATCTGCACCTCGACCCATTTCTGTTCGGGACCCAAGACGGTGATGTGGAGGCTCTCGTAGCCGTTCGATTTCGGCACGCTCAGCCAGTCGCGCAGTCGCTTCGGATTGGGCTGATACATATCGGTGACAATCGAAAACGCCTGCCAGCACTGCATTTTCTCCTTTTCCAACGGCGCGTCGATGATGATTCTGATGGCGAAAAGGTCGTAGATGCCCTCGAAGGCGCATTTCTGCTTCTTCATCTTCTGCCAAATCGAGTGAATCGACTTCGTGCGACCTTTCATGTGGAAATTCAGGCCCGCTTCGCGCAGTTGCTGTTCAACGGGGCGGATGAAACTCTCGATGTAGGCGTCGCGGCTCTTTTTCGTCGCGTTGAGTTTCTCGCGAATCATATAGTAGGCGTCGTGTTCGAGGTATTTCAGCGACAGGTCTTCAAGTTCCGATTTCAACTTGTATAGACCGAGTTTGTGGGCGAGTGGCGCGTAGAGATAGGCCGCTTCCTCGCTGGTGTGGCGTTTCTCTTCCTCGTTTTCCGCGTCGCGAATCTGTCGCATCAGGTTCACGCGTCCGGCAATCATAATCAAGATGACGCGCATATCCTCGGCAAACGACAGCAGCAGGTTGCGGAAATTCTCGCTCTCAACCACGTGACTTTTGCCGTGCAGGTCGTGGGTGCGCGACAGTCCGTGCAGAATCGTCGCGACCGAGCCGCCGAAAGCCTTCGCCTCGTCGGAATGGCCTTGAAGTCTGCTGAAAATGATGGCCATGACGCCGTCGCGCCGCAGTCCGGTGTCTTCAATCGCCACGCGAGCCGTCTGCAATGCCGAAACGACGGGGTTCAACCCAAAGACGTCGCGCTGCAGTTCGCCACGCCGCATTTTCTCCTTGAAACAACGCCACAAAGCCGATTCGTCGCCTGTCTGCAACGAGTCACCCAAGTGCTCCCGCAGCCAGACGACGAGTTCGCGTGCGATTCGCCGTTCGTCGGTCGTGAAAATCAGTTTTGCATCCATTACGGTTGCAAAGTTACGCTATTTCTCGCGATTGTGCAACAATCAATTGTTAATTTTCAGGTCGCTGACATCGATTTTGCCCGTTCCCTGTACTTTTTTCTCCAAACTTTTCACTTCGCCCGTGAGGTCGATGTCGCCCACACCTTGCAGCGTACATCTCACCGAACCGCTCTTGACGAAATGGGCATCGATGTTGCCGACACCCCGCAGGTTCAGTTCGGCCTGTTGGGTTTGCAGTTGGTGGAAATCCATGTTGCCGACACCTTGAAGATGGGTTTCGATGCGGTCGCAGATGATGTTGGGGAAATCCATGTTGCCAGCGCCTTTCAGCCGCAGTCGCAGCGTGTCTGTGTCGAGTTGGCCATCGACCTCAAAGTTACCGGCGCCGTGCATATCGACTTCGATGAGGTCGGGCGAGGTGACATAGATGGTGGCCGACCTCTTTTTCTTCCAGTTCGACCATCCTTTTCCTTTCATTCGAATGTCAAGACATCCGTCGTCAACCGTCACCTTGAATTTTTCCATCACTTCAGCGTCGGAAGCTACCATTTTTACTTTCGTCGTGTCGCCTTGCGTGAAATAGACATTGCAGGGCGCGTCGATTCGGATTCGCTCGAATGGGGCGACGTTTTCGATGTTTTTCGTCACTTTCGGGCCGTTTGAACTCTTGAAATGTTTTTCAACTTTCCAGTTGCAACTGCTGACCAGCACGACAAGAGCCGCCAGCGCCATCAAACTCATTGTTTTTTGCTTCATCATTCTTGATTTTTAGTGATTCATTATCCTTTAGACGGAAAAAGAGGTGGAAAAGTTGCACAAAAATGATTTTTTTTTCATTTTTTTCGTAACTTTGCGCTCAAATTTTGTAACAATATTGATTTTCAAGACAAGATGAGAAACAAAACTGCAAACGGAAATTGGTTTGAATGTACCGTGCGCTACGAGCGCCAGATGGAAAACGGAATGACGAAGGCCGTGCCCGAACTTTACGTGGTTGAGGCTGCGTCGTTTGGCGATGCCGAAACGATGATTACAGAGGAAATGTCGGCTTTTGTGAGCGGCAGTTTCGAGGTGAAAAACATCAATCCGGCGACCTATCGCGAGATTTTTTTCAGTGAAAACACCAACGACGACCGCTGGTATAAGGCGAAATTGTCGTTTATCACTTTCGACGAGAAAACCGAGAAGGAAAAACGCTCGACGGTGACTTATCTCGTGCAGGCTTCGACGTTCAACGGAGCCGTGAAAAACATCGAGGAAGTGATGGGTTCGACGCTGATTGACTATGTCATCGCGAATATCACGGAGACGAAGATTATGGATGTTTATACGAGGAGTTGAGGAGTAAGGAGGAGCGAGAAACGAGTAACGAGGAAGGAGTAACGAGGAAGATGGAGAATATTGCAGCGAATCTAAAAAAGGTGCTGGTGACGCTGCCCGACGGCGTGCGGCTCGTGGCGGTGAGTAAGTTTCATCCCGTCGAGGAACTGCGCGAGGCTTACGATGCCGGCCAGCGGATTTTCGGCGAGAGCCACGTGCAGGAATTGCAGCGGAAGGTCACGGAAATGCCGAGCGATGTGCAGTGGCATTTCATCGGCCATTTGCAGACGAACAAGGTGAAATATCTCGCGCCCTACGTGACGATGATTCACGCGGTGGATTCGCTGAAATTGTTGCAAGAAATCGACCGACAAGCCGCGAAGCACGACCGTGTCATCGACGTTTTGCTCGAACTTCACATCGCCGAGGAAGCCACGAAATACGGTTTTTCGCCCGACAACTGCCGTGAATTGCTCGCCAGTGGCGTGTGGCGCGAACTTCAGCACGTGCGCATCTGCGGCTTGATGATGATGGCGACCTACACTGACGACACCGCGCAAATTCGCCGCGAAATGGCGACGGCGCAACAACTTTTCGACGAGTTCAAAACCGAGTTTTTTGCCGATGAAGATTCCTTTAAGGAACGCTCATGGGGCATGAGCCACGACTATCCGATTGCCATTGAAACAGGCGCGACTTTCGTCCGCATCGGCACAACGATTTTCGGCGAGCGCGTCTATTGACGGCCCGCCGAAATTCATATTGCAAGGCAAGGAGCTTGTCACTTCACGACAAATTTCTTGCCATTTTTGATGTAAATGCCTTTGTTCAGGTCGTTTCCAGCCATTTTTCGACCCTGTAAGTCGTAGATGGTCGTGCCAGTCGTCACATTCTCCTGAGAAACGCCGTCGATAGCCAATGTCGTGTAGTCTTTCAGGTAGTCGAACGTGATGATGCCATTCTCCTCCTTGATGTTATAGATGGGTTTCTCGATGACGCAGTTGTTCATCTGCACGGAGAGCAGTTGGCTGACACCCAACGTGCCCGGATAGGGGTCGCTGGCGTGGCTCTGGCGATATTCATCGCTGCTGTAAGGCTTTTTGTCGGTCTTTTTCGCTGGATCGGTGCCATAAACGCGGTAGGAACTGATAATCAGACCATCGGCAGGAGCCAGCGTAATGCCTGGCTTGCCTGCGGTGTTGTTCGGATAGTCGTTGAGGTTCACGGACGTCTTGTTGTAATCGATGCGATAGACGAGCATTCCGTGGCACTTCAATGACGACGAAACGACGCGCTGACCCCATCGCTTGTTTTGGAAATTGTGCAAAATCAGGTATTCGTTGTTGTCGTCGGAGGTGATTTTGTAGTATTTGTCCTCGGTGAGCGTGATTTGTGCCGAGTCGGTCAGTTCCTCGATTTCGGTCCAACCCATCACTTCCTTTTCCCACGGTGTGTAGGGCGTGGGAACGTAGCCCATATCGGTGTATTCGCCGTTGTCCATCAAATCCCAATATTCCAACGCCTGATTATCGACGGCTTGCGCACTTTCTACCGTCGGATAGATGTCGGGCAGGCCGAGCGTGTGCGAAAATTCGTGGCAGAACAAACCGATGCCGTTGATGACGATTGGCTGCAAATTGATGGAGCGGTTGATTTCGTTGTTCACACCATAGCGGCTCACGGTTTTGCCGTCGTAGGTTCCGAAACTGCCCGTGCCCGATTTCGGCCAAATGCAGTTGTCGGGGTTGCCCGTGATGCTTTGGGAATAGCCTGCGTAGATGATATAGACCAAATCGACATAGCCGTCATCGTTGCTGTCGTATTGCGAGAAATCGACCTCGTCGTCGATGGCTTTACAAGCCTCTTTGATGAGTTCGCTGAGGTTGATGTCTTTGGATTTTCCTTGGTCTTTTCCGTAATAATCAGAGCCTTTTGGCATGGTCACCGGACCGTAGATGTCGAATTTCGGACGGAAAAGGCCGTCGCTCATATCGGTGAAATATTGCTGTACGCTACCGTAGTTGAGGTGTTCGTAAAGTCCTCGGTCTGGCATCTGTCCCCGACCTTCAGCGTTCAAATAGTCGTTGAACGACGCCTTCGGGTCGGCCACGCGGAAGGTCGTGTCGGAGAATTGCACGAGAATCACCAGCGCACGCGGTTCGCCCGTATGGGGAAAATAGGCTGGCTTCACCGTTCCGATGGGGATGCGACGCTGCATGGCAGCCTTTTTTTGTGCACTCGCATGGTTGAAAAAGGCTGTGCGACGCGGTTTTTGCTTCGCAATGAGCTGTTTTTCGGCTTCGAGGCGGTCGATGGCGTTGTGGGCGAGTTGTTCCGAGGCTTTCATGGCTCCGTTCTCGTCGATTTCGGCCACGAAGAAGTCGCAGCCAACTTGTGCGAGCAGAACGCCGTCGGTGGTGGCATACCAATGGAAATCTTCGTCGCCGTAGCCGATGACGGTCAGTTGCGTGCCGTCGCTCTGGGTGACGACGACGGGTTCTGGATAAGCTTTCACAGCCCACGATGCCGTCGAAATCAGCATCAGGCAGAGGGTGAATAGTAGTTTTTTCATATCCGTTTCAGTTTTAATAGTCTAATCGTTAAATCGTCAAATCAATTGGAGCTCCTTGAGAGCTTTGCTCGAAAAAATAGTCAAATTGTTAAATCGTCAAATAGTCAATTGTGAGTGGCTTTCCACCAATTCGTCCGTTCTTTCCCTTGATTGGCCACAACATTTTGGCTCGGATCGCTGATGGTGAGGCCCGAAAAGGTTCTGATGTCGTAATATTTCGGAATCCAGTAGAGATACGAGTAAATCTTCGGCGTGTTGGCCTTGTTCACGACCGTTTTCGCCAGTTGGTTGTTGAATTTCTCGATCAGATACGGGTCGGTGCAGAGTTTGGCGACATAATCGCCCATATCGAAGAAAATCGGTTCGTTGAAGCCGTCGAGCACCTGAATTTTCTCCAACAGCGACTCGTCGAACGTGTAATGCTCGTTGATTTGCTTCATCACGGCAGCGAGATGGTCCATCTGACGGCAGTCGATGGCGGCAATCGTACCGCAGGGCGTGCGATAGTTCGTGTAGAACGAGTGGAACGCCTCAACCGCCGATTTGTAGTTGGGTGCCTGCACGTTGAGCGACTTCCACATCTCGGCGTAGGGCATTCCGATGGACATGATTTCGCTCGTCGAAGCGATCAGGAAATTGGTGACGTCGCGCAGTTCGTAGGCCACTTCGACATTCGCCATGTAGCAGTCGTCGAAGAGGATGAATTGCATTTTCAACCCCGACTTACGGATGCCCTCGGCCAGCGTTTCGATGTTGGTTGCCCAACGGTCGTCTTCGACGCTGCCGAAGAATCGGGTGCGCTCGAACTGGTTGTCCGACGGGCGGTTCCGCTTCACGCGCAGGGCGTGGCTCTTGGCTTCGTAGGGATAGTCGTTCCAATCCGAGAAATAGGTCCATCCAACGCCATGACAGCCGACCATGAGCGCGTAGTTAAGGGCTTGTGCCGTATTTTTCGTGTCGTTGAGAATCTCGGCGATGCCCTCGGCGGTCGTGTAGGCCGTTCCCGTGTAGGTTTTCAGCAGTTCGCGCTTGCAAGCGTCCTTTTCGTAGATGATTTCGTAGAGTTTCGACGTGTTTGCCGTCTCGCTGATGAAGATGAGTGCGCGTGTTTTGCCCAGTCCTTTCCGCCTGACGATAGCCGTCTCGATGCTGTCGAGATTATGTAGGAAATTCGGGTAGAGCCCTTCATACGACTCCGAGCCCGACCACGGCATATAAATCAGTATCGTCTGCTGATTGACGGAACTGACATCCTCCGACTCGCTGTCGCACGAAAACAGCATCAAACTCGTCAGAAATAGGGCAAAAACGACTTTTTTCATATCACTTCACGTTTCACGCTCCACACTCCTCACTTCACACTTTTCAACTCCGCGAGCGTCTGCTTCAGCGCGGCAATTTTCTCCTCGGCATCGCTTTGTTTCTTGCGTTCCATCGCCACGACAGCCTCGGGCGCGTTCTGCACGAAACGTTCGTTGGCGAGTTTCTTCATCACGCCGTTGAGGAAGCCTTCGAGGTGCTGCAGTTGGGCCTCGGTTTTCTCGATTTCAGCCGTCACGTCGATGAGGCTGCCGAGTGGAACGGCAAATTCGTCGGTGCCGACCATGAAGGTCGAGGCGGTAGCGTCTTTCTCGGTCACTGCGTCGATGCTCTTCAGGTTCGCCATCTTCGCAATCACGGCGTTGAACGGCTCGAAGGCGTTCTTGCCGACGATTTGCAATTCGAGTTGCTCCTTCGGGGCGATATTTTTCTGCGAACGAACCATGCGCACGCCGCTGACGATTTGCTTCACCTTCTCGATGTCGTCGATGAGTTTGGTTTCTTCAGCCGTCGGTGCGTCGAGTTTCAGACATTCGCGCATGATGCTCTCGCCGTCTTTTCGGTCGTGGAGGTGCTGCCACAGTTCCTCGGTGATGAACGGCATGAACGGATGCAGCATTTTCAGCAGTGCATCGAAGAATTCGAGAGTTTTCGCGTAAGTTTCGCTGTCGATGGGCTGTGCCTCGCCGTTGACGTACGCAGGCTTCACCATTTCGAGATACCACGACGAAAATTCGTCCCAGAACAGTTTATAGACGGCCATCAACGCTTCTGAAATGCGATATTTCGAGAACAAATCGTCGAGTTCGACGGCGACTTCCTTCAGTTTCGCCTCGAACCACGCCGTCGCAGTCTTGCTGGCCTCGTTTTGGTCGATGTTGTCGGCCACTTTCCAACCTTTCACGAGTCTAAACGCATTCCAAATCTTGTTGTTGAAATTGCGGCCTTGTTCGCAAAGAGCCTCGTCGAAAAGAATGTCGTTTCCGGCAGGTGCCGAGAGCATCATTCCCATGCGCACGCCGTCGGCACCGAATTTCTCCATCAGTTCGATGGGGTCGGGCGAGTTGCCGAGTTGTTTCGACATTTTCCGACCGAGTTTGTCGCGCACGATACCCGTGAAATAGACGTTTTTGAAAGGAATTTTACCCGTGTATTCCTCACCGGCCATAATCATTCGCGCCACCCAGAAGAAAATGATGTCGGGCGCGGTCACGAGGTCGGCAGTGGGGTAGTAGTAGCTGATTTCCTCGTTGCCGGGCTTGCGGATGCCGTCGAACAGCGAAATCGGCCACAACCACGACGAAAACCACGTGTCGAGCGCGTCTTCGTCTTGGCGGAGCGTAAATTCACCTTCCTTCAATTCAGGATATTTTTCGACGGCCAATTTGTAGGCTTCTACCTCGTTTTCGGCCACCAGAAAGGGATCTTCGGGAATCGCCTCACCCGTCTGGGGGAGGTTGGATGGGGCCTCGAT
>CACYQZ010000034.1 GCA_902776665.1 uncultured Prevotellaceae bacterium | reverse complement strand
TGCGTGGGAAAGTAGATTTTGCATGTCGTATCTATTTTTAGCCTAATATTTGGATCCAACTGAATTGAGTATTTCAATATACTCATCATAGGAAATATGCCTACCTCCCATAGATTTGAGGTGAGGGGTCTCGAATTGGCAATCAATAAAGTGGCCGCCCTTGCTATCAAGAAACTTTGCCAAAGAAATCAGTGCCAACTTGGAGGCATTGGGAACTAACGAGAACATACTCTCTCCAAAAAAGGCATTTCGGATGGCGACTCCATATAAGCCTCCGACGAGTTTAACTTCTTTTTTTACGGGTGAAATATGCTGGAGTTCCCATACTTCAACACTCGCGGCATAGCCTTGGCTATGCAGTTCCGTATATGCCTTTATTATATCCGGCCCAAGCCATGCACCATTTTCCTGATGGCGATTATTCACGGAGGCACAACCACGTATGACGCCATCAAAATATTGATTGAAAGTCACGACGTACTTGTTTTGGTTCATCAACTGCTTCATCGAATGACTGATGTGTATCTCTTTGGGCAATATGACGAACCTGTCTAAAGGGCAATACCAATGCGGTTCTCGCAGGTTTCTGAAAGAAAACCACGGGAAAAAGCCGTTGCTGTAGGCTAACAGCAGGCGATTCACTGACAAATCGCCGCCTATCGCAACGAGTCCGTCTTCTTCTCCCGAATGTGGGTCTGGAAACCACAATTCTTCATCCAATCGATAAACAGCCATCTTTCATGTCAACCGTTATGTTGCCGCCGTTTTTCAGACTTCCAAATAATATTTCCCGCATCAGCAATGGCTTCAGTTTTTGTGAGATGACTCGATCCATCTCACGTGCTCCGTATTCTGCCGTGAAACCTTCTTTCAAAAGATAATCGAAAGCGTCGGTGGAAAGTGTCATTTTCACGTTCTTGGCATCCAATTTCGCATCCAATTCCCTTAGTTTCTTTTGCAGAATCAGAGTGGCCATTGGCTGATCCATATCATGGAAGACCACAGCACATGACAATCGATTCAGGAATTCTGGTTTGAAAGTTTTCTTCACTTGTTTCATCATAGCATCGCCACGACTAACATGACCATTGAATCCGACAGAAGCCTGTGATGCAAACTGTGCTCCTGCATTTGAGGTCATGATCAGCACTACATTTCTGAAATCGGCATGTCGTCCCTTATTATCCGTTAGTCTGGCATAGTCCATCACCTGAAGCAGAATGTTGTAGATATCCTGATGTGCTTTCTCTATCTCGTCAAGAAGCAACACACAATTGGGATTCTTTCGTATGGCATCTGTCAGCAAGCCGCCATCTTCATAGCCTACATATCCTGCAGGTGAACCTATCAGTTTTGCAACGGCATGCTTTTCTGTATATTCACTCATGTCGAAACGTATCAGTGCGATACCCAGTTCTTTTGCCAACACTCGTGCCACCTCTGTCTTACCCACTCCCGTAGGACCGACGAACAGCAAGGATGCCAATGGCTTATTGTCATCTAAAAGTCCAGCCCGTGACATCTGCACGGACTCAACCACTTGACGAATGGCTTCATCTTGTCCGTAAATCTGAGAAAGCATCCGATTGGCAAGGCTTTCTAATTGTTGATAATCTTCTGCTTCAGACAGGGCTTCAACCTTACAGGTCTTTGATAAGACATCAGCTATCTCTTTTTTCCCGATCATCTTGACATTGTCATCGATTTCCATCGCAGCACCAGCCTCGTCGATGAGATCGATGGCCTTATCGGGCAGGAAACGGTCATTGATATGCTTGGCACTTGCTTCAACAGCGAAAGAAATTGCATCGTCGGCATACTCCACTCCATGAAACTCCTCATAACGTGGTTTCAACTGCCTGATGATATTTTTCGCCTCATCAACGGATGGTTCAAGTATGTCAATTTGCTGAAAACGCCGTATGAGTCCCTTGGAACGGGAGAAATGGCGATTGTATTCTTCGTAGGTCGTAGAGCCGATGAATCGTATCTTTCCTGATTCAAGATAGGGTTTGAGCATGTTAGAAGCGTCCATGGCGCCCTCCCCCGTTGCTCCTGCACCTACAAGCGTGTGAATTTCGTCAATATAGACGATGTTATTCTCACTTTCCTCTTGAATACCATCCATGATTTGTTTGATTCGATTCTCGAAGTCACCGCGATATTGAGTGCCAGCCAACAAAGTACCCATATCCAACTGATAGATTTTGCTTCCATTCAGCCTTTTGGGAACATTGTTTTCTTCTATCAGTCTGGCCAAACCCCATACGAGGGCAGTTTTTCCAACACCTGGCTCACCGACGTGCAGCGGATTGTTTTTATCACGGCGACAGAGCACCTGTATCGTGCGTTTTAGTTCAAGTTCTCTTCCAATAAGGGGATTATACCTTTTATAGTGTTCATTCATGCACGTTACCAACTTTCTCCATGCTGCCGAGCCATCTTTTTTTTCTTTAGGACTTTGCAAATGGTCATCAAATTCATAGAAGTTAATCAATTGACTCATGAAATTTGGTTCCTTATGAAAAAGACTATCCTTCAAGAGAAATGCTGCCCACGATTCCTCCAGATGAAGAATTCCACCAACCAAATGCGGAATGTCAATCGAGTCGGCACTGCTCATCGCCACTTCCTGCACAGCGAATTCTATGACTTGGCCCATCTGGGCAGATATTTCTGGCTCATATTCAATGCTTTCTGGAATAGAATCGACTTGATTGAGGAAGGCTTCGACACGTTCTGACAGTGTCTGTGGACTATAAAAAATATTCAATGCGGCATTGAAGTTGTCATCTTCTATCAACACCGCAAGCAGATGCTCAGGCATGATAAACTCATGTCGATAGCCCTTACAACATTCTAACGCGTCGTTCAGAACTCGTGAAGCTCTTTCCGTTTGTTTGATTTCTGCCATATTATTGATTGTCTTCTGGTTCAACGGTAATACGCAACGGATAGCCATTTTCACGAGCCATATTCGTGGCTTTCTGGGCTTTCGACACTGCAATATCGTAGGTGTAAATGCCAACAACCGCCTTGTTTGAATGATGCACTTGCAACATCAGTGCGAGGGCATTTTCTTCGCTAAAGAAAAAGACTTCTTTAAGCAACATGACGACGAAATCCATCGTGGTAAAGTCATCATTGTGAATGATAACCTGATAACGATGTGGTTCGCGCAAATTGGTTCTTTCTCGCTCTCTGATATGGGATTGTTCTTGTGGCATATTTAAATGATTTTGGGGAATCACTCAATCACGCCACACCAGCCTCCATTGCGAACGAGGTGCAGACGGAGTTTGGTTTGAGGTGTCACGTCTTGTTCCGCACGCTTGTAATCGACTGCGATGCGGTGGGCGTTCCGACCGTCTTGGAAGTAGGTGAGATGGCCGTTTTTGCCGAGAAAATCGAGGGAAATATCAATATCCTGGGCCTTCTTGCCCGTGATGGCACCGATAAACCACTTGCCACCTTTGCGCTTTGCCACGACATAATAGTCGCCAGCTTTGGCAGCAAGAACACGGGTGTCGTCCCAAGTCGTGGGCACGGAAGCGATGTAACGGGTACATTCGTCTTCTCTGAGATAGCGCGAAGGACTATCGGCCAGCATCTGCAAACCGCTCTCAAAGCAGACGTACAGAGCCATCTGATAGGCACGCGTACCGGCTCCCATGGGAAGAGAGCCTGTGCCGAGGTTGTCCTCTGGCTGGGCATTGTGCATGGCTCCCGGGGTGAAATCCATCGCACCCACGACATTACGAATGAAGGGTAGCCAGATGCTGTTTTCGGGCGTGCAACCGCCACATTGTTCAAGGCCGCGAACTCCTTCATAGCTGATGAGGTTGGGCAATCGTTGTTCCAATCCGGCAGGCTTGAAAGCGCCGTGATAGTCGATCAGAAGCTTGTTTTTGGCACATTCGCGAGCCACTCGTTCGTAGAAATTCACCATCCACTGGTCGCTGTGGTCCATGAAGTCAACCTTCACACCCTTCACACCCATCTTGGCATAGTACGGAATGAGGTCCATGTTGCGCTCCACCGTGAGCCACGACAGCCAAAGCACGATGCCGACATTCTTCTTCGCACCATACTCGACCAATTCCTTGACATCAATCTCGTCGCGAGTCGTAAAAGGGTCTTCGACGCGTTTGTTCCAGCCTTCGTCAAGCAAAACATATTCCACACCGTACTTCGATGCGCAGTCGATGATGTACTTGTAAGTATCGTTGTTGATGCCCGTCTCGAAGTCCACGCCCCAGACGGTCCAATGATTCCACCAGTCCCAGTTGACTTGTCCGGGCTTGATCCAAGACGGATCGTCGATTTCGCATTTGCCACCGAGAATGACCTCCATCTGGTTTTCGGCAATCGTGGCATCGTCGCCCATGACGGCGAAACGCCAAGGAAGTGTGCGCTGACCGTCGGTACGAGCAATGAAATCGTGCTCTTTCGTGATGGTCCAACTGCGATCGCCACGCGGTTTCCACGCTTCGGGCGACTTCGGGAAGGTCGATGTGAAGCCGTTTCCGTCGGTTGGCTGGAGGAAGAGGTGGGGATAGTCGCGCACATCGCTTTCCGAGATGAGCACCAGCGTGCCCTTGTGGCTTTCGAGAAGGATGGGCAGATAGGTCATCGCATCGCCGGCCTTGTAGTCGGCAGTGGAAACGTGCGTGTAAGGATTTTCATAGTTCGTAGTAAAATTGCTCGTTTTCGAGACGTGAGCCGTGAAGACATCGGGCAGGTTCAGCGTCACGCCTTCGTCCACGACATCGACTTTTCCTTTACCTTTGTTGATGCCGAAACGATAGGCTACGCCGTTATCATAGGCTCGAAAATCAACCGTGATGCCACCCTTGAACGTGAGTCGCAACTGGTTGGCTTTGTTGGGCACTTCCGCGAATTTCAGAGGCACAACAGGCCGAATCGTTTCATCAATTTTGATGCGTTGGGTGCTTTTCAACTTGGGTTTTGTGCCAAACACTTCCTTGCCAATCTGAAGAGAGAGCGGACAATCTTTCAGAATCGGTTCGCTACCATAGAAAGCACTATAGGTCAGCCGTTCGCCGACAGCCACTTCGATGCGAACTTTTCCGTCAGGCGAACTTAGGGTTTCCACTCGTTGGGCACTCACTCGGAGGGCTGCTGGCAGCATGATGGCCAACAGAAGCAGGAGTCGTCTTTTTGCGCCTCCGTCGTTGATTTTCACCCTTTTCATCATTGTATTTGTTTGAATCCGTTAAAATTGCGAGATTATTTCACCACGATTTTCCGTCCGTTGCTGATGTAGATGCCTTTTTGGCGTGCCATCGTCGGGCGACCCTGCAAGTCGAAGACTTTGTGGTTCAAATTTGTGGGAAAAGGCTCTACGACCTCGATTCCCGTTGTGCTACACGGCTCGAGAAACCAGCAATATTGGGCATCGGGAAACGATTCGGCATCGGGCGCGCCGAGTTTCACGCCGTACCAACAATGATTGTAACTGGAAGTGTTGTCGTAATTGGTGGCGCGAATGGCGTAAAGTCCAGTTTTCTTATTCAGATAAATCGGATGGAGCGACGAAGTATTCACCACGCTATACTTGATGAAGCGGTTTTTGATACCAAAACCGAAGTCTTTGTTCTCCAAAAAATAGACACGACCCTCTTTTTCCCATGCCTTGATGGAATTGTACATCGGATAGTCGGCGGCATTGTAGCCCGTCACCTTCCACACCGCGCCAGTGGCCTCGGAATCGCTGGTCAGAGCGACGTCGCGCGTGGTTTCCGACTTCTGTTGCAGATAGAGTTTTCCACCGTCGGTGTCGTGACGGATGAAGTAGTTGCCATCGGCTAAATCGTCGTAGCGCGGGGAGAGGTAGCGAAAGGAATAGCGCGCGCCCTCCGTCGTCGCGAAGCTAATTTCGTCGTTGGAAATGGTTTCAAATTCTACAGGATTGCCGCTTTCGTCGGTCAGCACGAAGGCTATGGCAATGTTCGGATACTTCACAACGGCCTTTTTACCAGCGTAGGAAATGATATTGAAACTCTCGGCCTTGCCGTCTTTCCACGTAATATCGACCTCGAAATTGCCGACGGCACGCAGACCACGTACCTCACCATTTTTCCAGACCGCAGGCAGAGCCGGCAGAATCATCAGTTTCTCGGTGTGGCTTTGCAACAGCATTTCGGCCATACCTGCGCACGCTCCGAAGTTTCCGTCGATCTGGAAGGGCGGATGGGCGTCCCAGAGGTTTTCATAGATACCGCCGCCGCCCGTCGTGAGTTTCAATGCATTGGTGATAATCGTGTGGCAGCCTTCTGGATTGGCGATGCGGGCGTTCAGGTTGATTTTCCAACCCATCGACCAACCCGTGCTACCGTAACCACGAGTCAGAATCGACTGCCGCGCCGCTGAATAGATGACGGGGTCGATGTCCTCAGCGATTTGGTTGCCGGGATAGACACCCATCAGGTGCGACATGTGGCGGTGTCCTCGGTAGTCTTGGGTCGCCTGCGACGTATATTTCCATTCGCGCAACAGCGTCAGTCCATCGACGACCTCGGTCGCCGTACCCTTGTCGAGTTTAGCGAACTTATTTCTGAGGTTCGTCAAGAAGGAATTGACATTCGAGGGCAGTCCGTCGATGTTGCTGGCGACGAGTTCGTCCCAAGCCAGCAGCGTGCTGTTGAACAAGTCCCAGACGAGTTGCTGCGAGTGGGCAGTGGCGTTCTCGGAGCCTGGTCCGTGCTCGGGCGACCACTCACGCGGACACTCGTAGGTGCCGTCTTTGGCCAAAACGAGGCGTTCCAACCAGTATTCGCAGCACGTTTTCATCGTCGGCCACGCCTTTTCGAGCAGGAATTTCGTGTCGAGCGTGTAGCGATAGTGCTGCCAGAGGTGCATACAATACCACGCATTCGCCACAGTGTAGTTCTGCATAAAGTTCGAGCCTGCGCCGTAAATGTTATTTTCGGTCGTCAGCGTCCAGCCCTTCGTCTGTCCGGCGATGTTTTTCGCATTTCTGCGCCACTGCGGACGTTCGCAAGCCTCGCGATAGATGTATTCGGTGTACGGCAGGTGGAGTTCGCTCAGGTTCGTCACCTCGGCAGGCCAGTAATTCATCTGCACGTTGATGTTCGAGTGAATATCGGCGTTCCATGGCGGTGTATTGCTGTTGTTCCAAATACCTTGCAGGTTGTTGGGCAGCATCACGCCACGGCTGCTCGCGATGAGCAGGTAGCGACCATAGGCAAAGTACATTTCCTCGAGCAGCAGGTTGTTCGCCTGATTGCTGGCGAAGGCGCTGATGAGGGTCGGAGTCGGCGACGTGTTCGAAGCCGTCGTGAGCGTCAGTTCGCAACGGTCGTAAAGCGATTTGTAATCGGCTTTGTGGGCCTCGGCAATGGCCTCGTAGCCCTTGTTGGCCGCTGCTTTCACGCAATTTTCGACATTCGCGGGCAGAAGTGCCGCATTGTAGATGTATTCGTCGTTGCTCGGGTCGAAATTCGTCATTCCACGCAGAAAAACGACCATTTCGTCGGCACCCGTCACGGTGATGCCATCGGCCGAAGCCGAAACGGTTCCGCCTTTCGTCACCACGCGCATCTGGCAATAGTAACTTTCGGGCTGCACCGAGCCAATCGAACTGCTACGCGAAACGGTGCCGCTGAACGTCCCCACGCCCGTCGTGCCGTCCATCTCATAAGAAGGAGTCACGCCATTTTGGTTGAAAAGAATCAGCGAAGTGTTGATTTTTCCGCTCTGCGAAGCCTTGTAGCGCACGGCCACCACGTCGTCGGGATAGGAAGCGATGTATTCGCGCTCGTATTGCACACCGCCCGAAGTGTAGCCCACGCCAGCCTTCGCCTCATCGAGGTCGAGCCAACGACGATAGTTGGTCGAAGCGGCTGCGTTGGTGGTCGTAATATAAAGATGACCGAAATTCAGGTACGAACCATAGGAACCATTGCCCACGATGCCGTTCAGATGGCCTTTCCAAAGCGTTTTATCGTTGAATTGAATGTCGTCGCGACGCACACCACCGAGAATTGTCGCACCAAACTGACCGTTACCGATCGGCAGCGACGAGGTCATCCAATTCGTTCCAGGCTTCGTGTACCACAGCGTATGCTTGTTCGTCGGTTTCCACGTCGATGTTCCCGTAATACCCACTTCCGGCACATCGGCAGGCTTCGAGTCGGGGAATTTCATGTCGGCCTCGGCAATGAATTTCAGCGGATTGTTCGGGTCGCCTTTCGACCAACAACCCAGTTCCTTTCCAGCACCGGCACCACCCCACTGGTTCAGGTAAGCATTCGCCACATTGAGTTGATCGACATTGATTTCAAAGCCCTCGTACTCGCTGTTCGTCGTCGTCACGATTTTGAAAGCCTTGTAGCCTGCCGACGGGTTGGCAGCCGTCTTGAAGCGGTCGCCCTCGTAGTACATCACCTGTCCGCCCTTCGACGTGAGGCGATAGCGGCTACCGTCGGTCGTCACCTTCCAGAGTTGCGTCTGCTTCTTGTTGGCAGCCGCCACAGCGGTTATCAGTTTTGCACCTTCCCCCTGCGAGGTCAGCACAGCACCTTCGCACTGCATCTGAATAAAATACCAAAACTCTTGTGTGTCGGTGCTCACCTTCGGGAACACCGCGTCTGCCGTTGCCGTCATTGCGCACATCAGGCAGAGCATCGTCATTGTAAAAAACTTCTTCATATTACTGTAGTTTGATTTTATTATCCTTGAATTTTTGAATGTTTTTTTAAAAATCACTTATCGCCATAATGTCCATAAGCAGAGAGAACATCAACATGAACTACTTTGTCAATAATTTCATATACCAATCTATGCTTTTGAGAAATTCGACGACTCCACAACTCCCCATCACCACCTTTCAGCCGTTCTGGCTTCCCCGTACCACACTGCGGATGAATGTAAAGTTCGGCTATCAATGCAAGAGCTTTCTTGTATGCCTTGGGCTCGCTCTTGCTCAGTGCTTTAAGGTCTTGTTGGGCCTGTTCTTTAATTTCTACCGAATAATGCATCATAGACCACGGATGTATTGGTCAAGTTCTTCAACATTGGCAAATCGTTTCCCGGGTTGCTTTCTTGCCCTTTCTACACGAGCAAGGAATTCCTCACGGGAAAATTCCGTAGGGCCAGCCTGCTTCTCTGTTACAAGTCTTCGCAGGTATTTAACGGCTCGCTTCAGCAAGTTCTCGTCTTCGGCTATGATGCTCATGTTGCGGAGCATTTCGGCATTCATCTCGATTGCTGTCATAATACCTATTTTTTAGATTTCGCCTGCAAATTTAGCAAATAATTCCGAAAAAACTGCGAGTTTCTTCGGAATTTATGATTTTTTGAACATTCAAACCTCAATCACTTGCCCATCGTACGCAAAACGAACGTCGTCGGGCAGGCGGCGGTTGGCATCGTCGTGGAAGCCGATGTTGTGGGTGAGGTGGATGAGGAACGTGCGCTCGGCACCGACGCTGCGGGCAAATTCGATGGCGTCATCGACGAGCATGTGGGAATGGTGCTCGCGCTCGAAGCGCAAAGCATTGACGACGAGCGTTTTCACACCTGCGAAACGGGCTCGGCTCTCGTCGGAAATCGATTTCATGTCGGTGATATAGGCGAAATCGCCGAAACGATAGGCCAGAATCGGCATTTTTCCGTGCATCACCTCGATGGCCTGCCACTCGATGTCGCCAATTTTCTCGGTCTGACCAGGCTCGACGGCATGCAAATTGAGGCGCGGAACACCCGGATAGAGTTTTTCGGTGAAGCAATAAGGCATCGTAACGCGCAGGGCGGCAGCCGTCGAGGGGTTGGCATAGACGTTGATGTCGCCGAAAACGCAAAAACCGCGCAGGTCGTCCATTCCAGCCACGTGGTCGTAGTGGATGTGGGTGAGCAGCACGCCGTCGATTTTCCGAAACGGCAACGGCATCAGTTGCATCCGAATGTCGGGACCGCAGTCGATGAGCAGGCGCGTCGTGTCGGTTTCCAACAGTCCCACGCAACGAAAACGGCGGTCGCGAGAGTCGCTACTCCGACAAACTTCACACTGACAGCCCAAAACGGGTACGCCCGACGAAGTTCCTGTGCCTAAAAACGTAAATTTCATCACTTCTTACTCCTCAACTCCATACTCCCCATCTTCTCAAATAACATTCACTTCCGGCTTGATTTCAATGCCGAATTTCTGCTTCACATCGTGCTGAATCTGCCGACAAAGGTCGAGAATTTCCTGACCTGTCGCGCCACCGAGGTTCACAAGCACGAGCGCCTGCTTTTCATATACGCCGACGCGCCCCTGCGAGCGACCTTTCCAACCGCATTGCTCAATGAGCCAGCCAGCAGGAATTTTCACGCGCTCGGCATCGACTTCGTAGTGCGGCATTCCAGGGTATTTCGCCGCCAATTCGCGGTATTTCTCGACGGAAACGATTGGATTCACGAAAAAACTACCGCCGTTGCCGAGGATTTTCGGGTCGGGAAGTTTTTCGCGACGAATGTCGATAATCGCCTGACGGACTTCAGATGCCCCCACCAAACCTTCTCCCGTAGCGGAGGCTTGTGGGGTGAGGCTTTGCCTCAAATTCCCATAATCCAACTGCGGAACAAACTCCTTCGAAAGCCGATAGATGACGTGGGTGATGGCATAGCGACCGCGCCAATCTTGCTTGAAACGGCTTTGGCGATAGCCGTAGCCGATTTCGTCGTTTTCGAAAGCGACACGACGACCCGTCGCGATTTCCACCGCCTCGACACACTCGATGATGTCTTTCGCTTCCACGCCGTAGGCCCCGATGTTTTGAACGGCACTCGCACCGACCTCACCCGGAATGAGCGAGAGGTTTTCGGCTCCGTACCAGCCATTTTCTACGCAAAAAGCCACGAAATCGTCCCACGTTTCGCCGCTTCCAGCCCTCACGAGCACCGAGTCGCCCTCGTCGGCAACCTTTTCGATGCCTTTGATGGCCGAATGGAGCACCGTGCCGTCGAAATTGTCGGTGAACAGCAGGTTGCTGCCACCGCCCATCACCAACAGCGGCTGGTCGTCATCGCTGAGTCGTTCGCAAATCATCAGCAATTCGCTGACGCTTGAAAATTCGATGAACCGCCTACACTTCACGTCGATTCCGAAAGTGTTATGGTCTAATAAGTTATAGTTTCTTAAATCTTTCATTCTCAATTGATTACATTTACTTCAATCAACTTTTACTTTAAAGAAAAATAGGAGCCTCTATTCCGAAAATTTCACCAACTTCCAATGCTCATTTTTCCGTTTGAAAGTCATCGAAGTGTTCAGTCCGTTGGCCACGCCGCGCACCACCATCACCTTCTGGTTTTCGTCGCGAAGCGCCTGCCCATAGTTCACATTATATATAATGTTCTCGGGAATCAGAGCCGGCTTGAAAAACGGCCATTGTTCGCGTGTGATGGCTCCCGTCACGTCGGAAAATTCCTCGTCGGAATCGGGCACCGTCATCAGTACAAATTCGTCGAGACTCTGCGTCTGGAAAGCCGTGTCGGTGGCGAAATGCTGATAGAAATGCAGGAAGTCGCCGCAGGGATGCTCGCTCAACCGCTTGTGGGCAACCGATGTGAGCCGCCATTCGCCGTCGATTCGGTCGAAAACGTACTGTTTCACGAGGTTTTCGTTCATATACAGTTTTTCAACTTCCGCGTGGTCGAGCGTCGATTTTTTCGAAAGAGAATCCTGTTCTTCATCGTCCAAAAGCAGCGTGTAATAGCCTTCGGACATGAAGAAATGACTGTAGTGCCACTGCTTTCGGTCGAGCATCTTCGTCGCGCCATCTTCGTGAATTGGTAACGGGAACTCGATTCGGCTCATCTGCATGTGGCGGTTGCCTGCGAAATTGAAGAAAAAGTCGTCAAAGAGTTCATCGACGGCTTTCGGTAGCGGCGCGTCCTCGACAATGTCCGTTATGGTATCGGCAGGTAGCGAGTCGGTCGTCAGGGAATCGGCCTCGACCTCTTCCTCAACCGCCACGCTCTTTTTCTCCGTACAGCCCACCACGCAGAGCATCGCCAGCAGTCCAACCGCCAGCAGTGCCGTCGCAGTGTTTATCTTCCCATTTCTAAGCCTCATGCAAGATTAGTCAGTGTTTTCTATACATTTCTCCACTGCAAAATTACGAAAACTTTGGGAACTGCCAAAAAAAAACTAAAAAAAATCCAAGTAGGCGCGTGTTTCAAAGAAAAATGACTAACTTTGCAGGTCGAAAAAAGAAAAATCAAGAAAAATGTTACAGAAAATAGAAGCACTGCTGAAGGAAATCAGCGGACTGACGGCGACAAGTGCCGAGGAAATTGAACAACTGCGTCTGAAATACCTCAGCCGAAAGGGCGAAATCAACGCGCTGATGGCGGATTTTCGCAATGTGGCTGCCGATGAGAAGAAGGTGGTTGGAGTGAAAATCAACGAGTTGAAACAGTTGGCTTTCGACCATATCAACGCGCTCAAGGAGCAACTGGAGAGTGGCGGCGACGAGGCCGACGACATCGACCTGACGCGCACGCCCTACCCGATTCGACTGGGCACGCGCCATCCGCTGACCATCGTGAAAAACGAGATCATCGACATTTTCCAGCGTATGGGCTTCACGCTGGCCGAGGGTCCTGAAATCGACGACGATTTGCACGTGTTTACGAAGCTGAACTTCGCCGCCGACCACCCTGCCCGCGACATGCAGGACACATTTTTCATCGAAACCAACCCCGACGACGTGGCGAAAAACGTCATTCTGCGCTCGCACACGTCGAACGACCAAGCGCACTACATGGAAACGCACCAGCCGCCGATTCGGGTGATTTGCCCGGGTCGCGTCTATCGCAACGAGGCCATTTCCGCCCGTGCCCACTGCTTTTTCCATCAGGTCGAGGGTCTTTACATCGACAAAAACGTTTCGTTCACCGATTTGAAGCAGGTGTTGCTGTCGTTTGCCCGCGAAATGTTCGGCGCCGACACGAAAATCCGCCTGCGTCCGTCGTATTTCCCCTTCACCGAGCCGAGTGCCGAGATGGACATTTCGTGCCACATCTGCGGCGGCAAGGGCTGCGGCTTCTGCAAACACACGGGTTGGGTCGAGATTTTGGGCTGTGGCATGGTCGATCCGAACGTGCTCGAGGCTTGTGGCATCGACAGCAGCGTCTATACGGGCTATGCCTTCGGAATGGGTGTGGAGCGCATCACGAACCTGAAATATCGCGTGGCCGACCTGCGAATGTTTTCGGAGAACGATACACGATTCTTGCGCGAATTTGAGGCGGCGAATTGAATTTAAGGGGAGTGAACCGAAGGTCGCTGACTGAAAGGAGGCAAAGGGGAGTGAAACGGCTTTTTTATATCATCGTTTTCGGACTTTTGACGGTCGCGATTTCGGCGTTCGCAGAAGAAACCGACTCGCTGTCGAATCACTCGAAAGTGCCTTTCTCACGACATTTTGGCTATACGCTGAGCGCTTCGCCCGGTCGTGTCATCGTAATGGACAAATGGCAGAAAAAATGGCAGAAAAACACGAAGACCATCGCGTTTGCCATCGAAGCGAACTACGCTGCCTTGCCGCAAGACAACGACGATTTTGCCATCGACTACAACTATCCGACGCTGGATTTCGGCCTGAAATTCAACCTGAACGACGTGACGATGCACCGCTCGCCCGACGAGGCTTGGGGAATGGCCGAAGAGGTTGATTACGACTCGAAACTGGGCAACATCGCCACGCTTTACGCCACTTTCACCCGTCCGATTTACCGAAACAACCGTTGGATGTTCGACTACAGCCTCGGAACGGGCATCGGCTACGGCAAACACAAATACAGCCGTGGCAACAACATCGACAACGAACTGACGGGGTCGCGCTTCCTCATTTATTTCACGGGCGGCCTGCACGCCACCTATCGCTTCGCCGACGATTGGGGAATCATGGGCGGTGTTGAATTCTACCACCACAGCAACGGTGCGCTGAACCGTCCGAACAAGGGTGTGAACATCGTCGGGCCGGTTTTGGGACTGCGGTATATGCCGTATTGGAAGGAGTTGAAAAATAAGGAGATGGGGAGTAAGGAGTTGGGGAGTAAGGAGGCATTTCAGAAGCGATTTTACGCCAATTTCACGTTGGGCGTCGGTGGAAAAACGCTTAACGAAGACTGGCAACTGACGCAATTCCAAACGCCGCCCGATTCGCCTGACTATCGCACGGGACGCTTCCGTTTCTACATGGCCTATTCGCTGCAAACCGACATCATGTATCGCTATGCCCGCCGTTGGGCATCGGGCATCGGAGCCGACCTCTTCTACGGCACCTATGCCGACCGCGTCCGCGACATCGAAACTGCCCAACAACATCTTTCATCCCCCCATTTGGGGGGAGCGAGGGGGGCCTCAACCATTTCCCCTTGGTCCTTCGGCCTCGCCCTGAAGCATCAAGTCTATTACCACAACCTTTCCGTCGCCATGTCGCTCGGCTACTACCTCTATCGCCAGATGGGTCGCAACGCGAAGGAAATCGAACAGCCCTACTACGAGCGCATCGGCATCCACTACACCATTCCGTCGCTTCGCAACCTCACCGTCGGCTTCAACATCAAGGCGCACCTCACGAAAGCCGACCTCACCGAACTCGTTGTCAGTTATCCTGTCGATTTATAGAATCTTTTTTGTTTAGGCTCGTTAAAGCGAGGGGCGAAATTGTTAAATAGGAATAAAGAAGCGTGACAAATTGGCAGATTAACAATTTTTGCACCTAAATTTGCATCCCGAAAATAAACGATGGCGGAAAAAATCCGTCAATTCAGTTGGATTTCGGAAGAAAATTCGATTTCGGAAGAAAAATGTTGAACTTTTAATACGAAAAGACAATGAAAAAGTATCAGAAATTGTTGCTCAGTGCTATGTGCATTGTCGCACTGGGAATTTCAGCCGGCACGTTCATCAAAGTGAATGCCGCAAGCGGCCCTGTGGTCGCAGTTGCAGGACAACCCGTCGATTTGACCTATGCAGCCGACAAGGCGTTGCCCGCCGTAGTGCATATTAAATATGTGCAAAACTCGAAGACGCAAACCGTTAGAATGCAAAGCAATCCGTTTGAAGACTTCTTCAACGACCCATTCGGATTCTTCGGAACACCGCAGGGCGGCACGCGCGAGCGCCAGATTCAGACCCCGAAGCGCACAGCCACTGGCTCGGGCGTGATTATCTCGTCCGACGGCTACATCGTGACGAACAACCACGTCGTGGCCGATGCCGACGAACTCACCGTGACGCTCAACGACAACCGCGAATTTTCGGCCCGCATCATCGGCACTGACCAGACAACCGACCTCGCCCTCATCAAAATCGACGGCAAGAGTCTACCCGCCATCGCCATCGCCAACAGCGACGATTTGAAAGTGGGCGAATGGGTGCTGGCAGTCGGCAATCCGCTCGGACTGAACAACACGGTGACGGCTGGAATCGTGTCGGCGAAGGCTCGCTCGATTGGTGCCAACGGCGTGGAGTCGTTCATCCAGACCGACGCCGCCATCAACCAAGGCAATTCGGGCGGTGCACTCGTCAATACACGTGGCGAACTCGTCGGCATCAACGCAATGTTGGCATCGCCCACGGGCTCGAACATCGGCTACGGATTCGCCATCCCCACGACGATTATGAACAAAGTCGTGGCCGACATCAAGGAATATGGCACCGTGCAACGTGCGCTGCTCGGCATTCAGGGCGGCGACGTGCTGAACTACATCAACAGCGAGAAAGAGAAAGACAACGAAGTCGATTTGGGTACGAATGAAGGCGTTTATGTCGCGAAAGTCGAGACCGACGGCGCAGGTGCCGATGCCGGACTCGAAAAGGGCGACGTCATCACCCACATCGACGGCAAGAAGGTCACGAAGATGAGCGAAATGCAGGAGATTATGTACAACAAGCGCCCGGGCGACAAGGTTTCCATCACCTATCTCCACAACAAGAAGAAAGTGACGAAAACCGTGACGCTGAAGAACGCGCAGGGCAACACGAAGGTCGTGAAACAGGCCGATATGGACGTGCTCGGAGCCGACGTGCGCCCCATCACCTCGCAGCAGAAAGAACAGCTCAACATCAGCTACGGACTGGAGGTTATCAAGGTGAACAACGGTAAACTGAAAGATGCTGGCATCACCAAGGGATTCATCATCCAAAAAGTGAACGACGAGGCGATGAAGTCGGTTGAAGACCTGCAAAAAATCGTCAAGGAAACTTCGACGAGCAAAGAGCCCGTGCTGGTGATTCGCGGCCTCTACCCGACCGGCAAGAAAGCTTACTTCGTGGTCGATCTCGAAAATTAAAACCGAATTTCTAAGAGCAAAAAAGTGGAAATAGCAATTATTTCCACTTTTCTTCGTTTTTCTCGCAAAAAAAGCGTAATTTTGCAACTTAAAAGCTGAAAAGAATATGAGACAACTGAAAATCAACAAGCAAATCACGAACCGAGAGAGTGCGTCGCTCGAAAAATACCTTCAGGAAATCGGACACGAGGAATTGCTCTCGCCCGAGGAGGAAGTGGAGTTGGCGCAGCGCATTCACAAGGGCGACCGCGACGCGTTGGAACGCCTGACGAAAGCCAATCTGCGGTTTGTCGTTTCAGTTGCCAAGCAATATCAGAACCAAGGGTTGAGCCTCGCCGACCTCATCAACGAGGGAAATGTCGGGCTCATCAAGGCTGCCGAGAAATTCGACGAGACACGCGGTTTTAAGTTCATTTCCTATGCCGTGTGGTGGATTCGGCAGTCGATTATGCAAGCCATCGCCGAACAGAGCCGATTGGTGAAATTGCCGCTGAATCAGGTGAATTCGGTGAATAAAATCAACAAAATGCTCAGCAAGTTCGAACAGGAGAACGAACGGCGACCGAGCATCGACGAAATCGCCGAGAACATCGACTTGGACGAGGAGAAAATCGCCGAGGCCATCAGAAATGCGAGCCGCCACGTGTCGATGGACGCGCCCTTCTCGAATGGCGACGAAAACAGCCTGCTCGACGTGATGCCCAACGCCGACGCGCCACTGGCCGACAATCTGGTGGAAATGGAGTCGTTGCGCGACGAAATCGCTGCGGCACTCAAGACGCTGAACGAGCGCGAACGCAAGGTTTTGGAGGCATTCTACGGCATCGGACAACCCGAAATGACGCTCGACGAAATCGGAAGAAATATGGGGCTAACTCGCGAGCGCGTGCGACAAATCCGACAGAAAGCGATTCGACAACTGCGGAAAAACACGAAAAACAAAGCGCTGAAAGCGTATCTTGGACGGTGATTTTTCGTGGAGTGTGGAGTGTGAAGTGAAAAGTGAATAAAAATAATATGACAAAAATGACAAAAAATCTACTGGCAGCACTGCTGC
The DNA here is from genome assembly GCA_902776665.1 of uncultured Prevotellaceae bacterium. Classification (GTDB taxonomy): domain Bacteria; phylum Bacteroidota; class Bacteroidia; order Bacteroidales; family Bacteroidaceae; genus Prevotella. Next base: position 6,644 of record CACYQZ010000034.1, on the reverse strand, counting down.
TGACGGCGGCGACAATGCTTCCGAGCGAGGCGTTCGGCATCAACAGACCAACGAAAGTCTATATGTTCGGATTCGCCACGTCGTTTAACGATTCTACGGTGTATCTCACTGATATTCAACAAGTTGATACGGCTTGGATTGACACCAGAACCGATTTCATCTATGGCCGACAGGACTTCTCGTATCAGTTTGCCGACCATCTTCGCAGCAACGAGAATCCGTATCCGACAGCCCTCGTCATCTTCGCCGAGAAGCGCAAGGACATCGAGAAAAAATACCTGAAACTCAGGAAGCGCTACACCACGGCGAAAAAAGGTCGTTTCACGCTCAGAAACATCGACGTGAACACCTTCCAATTCAAAAGTGTCAAGCCCGAAAAGCCCGAAGAAACCTACACAAAGAAACAGTTGAAGGAGGCCATCAAAAAAGAGAAAAACGAGCTGAAACAGAAGCAAAAAGAAGCCAAAAAGCTGTTGAAAGCCGACCAAAAGGCCAAGAAGGAAGCCACGAAAAAGGCAATGGCCGAGGCAAAACAACGGGCAAAAGAACTTAAAAACAAAAAGTAATGAGCATCAACGATTTCCGCGTAGCCGAGCACGACATCCGAATCATCTTCAAAGACTCGGACAAGAACGGAATGCACCTGCTACCGTCGTTTGAGCCGTTTCGCGCCAAGAACGACGGGCAGAACCTCTTCTTCCACCTGACCATCGACGACACACTGCGCCCCATTCCCAAGGCACAGCGCGAGCGCATCCGCACCTTCGACACAGGCAACGGCGACACGGTGGTCGATCAGACGGCCGACGGCGGCTATCAGTACATCATCAAAGACCTGCGCGGCCACGAATGTTGCCTGCTCATCGCCAACAAAGACTTCAGCGAATGTCACTGCGCCCTCAACGGCTCGTACAATATGCGGAAATTCGGCCTCAACAACGCACTGATGCTGATTTTCGCCTTCGCTGGCAGCCAACAAGACACACTGCTCATCCACGCATCGCTCGTCCGGCAGAACGGCTACGGCTATCCCTTCATCGCCAAAAGCGGAACGGGAAAAAGCACACAAGTGAGTATGTGGCTGCGCCATATTCCAGGCTGCGACCTGATGAACGACGACAACCCGATTATTCGCATCATCGACGGCGAAGCCTATATTTTCGGCGGTCCGTGGAGCGGAAAAACGCCCTGCTACCGCAATGTGAAGGCCAAACTCGGTGCCATCACGCGCATCGACCGAGCCGAAGAAAACAGCATCGAAAAACTGCCGCCCGTCGAAGCCTTTGCCTCGTTCCTGCCGTCGTGTTCAACGATGAAATGGGACGAAGACATTTTTGAGCGCATCTGCGACACGGTGACGCGCATCATCGAACTGACACCGATTTACACACTGCACTGCCTACCCAACAAAGAAGCCGCCATCCTATGCAACAAAGCCATCTCAAGGTAAGGGAAATCAAGCTGTCGAACGCCGAATTTCTGCCAGAAATCGTGAAACTGATGGACGAAGGTCACACCGTGACGCTTCGCCTGCGCGGTTTCAGTATGCGCCCGTTTCTCGAGGACAATCGCGACAAGGCACTGATGACAAAGGCGACGAATCCGAAGGTGGGCGACCCTGTGTTGGCGGAAGTCGATCCGAAACATTTCGTGCTGCACCGCATCATCGCCATCGACGGCGACCACGTGACGCTGCGCGGCGACGGCAACCTGGGCGATGAACATTGCACCCTCGCCGACGTGAAAGGCGCAGTCATCGGGTTCTATCGCAAGGGGCGCACGACGCTCGACCGCACCGACGGATGGAAATGGCGCACCTACTCGTTCTTCTGGATGCGACTCTACCCTGTTCGCCGCTATCTGCTGGCGTTTTATCGGAGGATTTGGCTGAGGTTTATTTAATTTGAGACATTTATGGAAGAAGATGTTCGCATAGTGATAAAATGGGTAGCCATTTGGATTGTTCTTGGATTCTTTGCCATACAATGTTTAGGGTATGCTAATCAGAAAGTAACAGTTCCAAAGGAAAAAGAAAAACTTGAAGAAAAGTTTGAAGAAGATGATGAACTACCTGAATCCAACACCCAGACTTCTACCTCACGCCCGATACAACGAGAAGTCATGTCAGATGAAGAACAAGCTATTATGGCAGATATTGACATGAAGTATAGCGTGAAAATGTATGAAATGTATGGAAAAATGGATCCGAACTTTCCTCCAAAAGGTGCCATCAAATGGAAAGATGGATATTATTATAGAGAGTCTGATTTCGATCGGAAATGGGTGAATGATGCCATTTCAGATGTTTACTTCCCATCTTCAGGAGAGTGGGAATACGTATTGAAAAAAGGTGCAAAGCCTATCATGCCGGCCAACCCCTACAGAGATGAACGTTATGATTTTGAATAATCGAAAAATTACAATAAAAAATACACAACAATGAAAGCAAAAAAAGGTTTTAATCTGCGAAACGTCTGCGGCGAACAAATCATCGTGGCAGAAGGTAAGGAAAACATCGACTTTTCCAACATTATCAGTATGAACGAGAGTTCGGCCTACCTGTGGAAAAACGTGCAGCAACTGCCCGAGTTCAACTGCGAGAAATTGGCTGAACTGCTCACCGAACAGTACGAAATCGACTTCGAAACGGCCTTGGAAGATGCAAAAACGCTGTCGCAGCAGTGGCTTGATGCTGGAATTATCGAAGCGTAGTCTTACAGGAGTTAAGAAGTTAAGGAACTTTAGCGATCGGAAATCAGACTTCGCGACGAACCAAATCGTCCATCAACAACATTTCCGTCCGTCCGATTCCGTGGGCTTGTAGCAGTTCCGCGTCGCTCTTGAAATCGTTCACGAGCGCGTGGTTTTGCGCCTGTTTCCCAAGCAACCTCAGATAACGACGAAACAGCCCGACCGCCGCCTCCACATCGTTGCCAAACCACTTGCAATAGCCTGCATTGAGGCAGTCGGCAGCGGTGTTTTCCGCATCTGAGACGAGCGAATCGTAGAGTTTGTCGGCTTGTTCGAGCGAACCCTGCACGAGCAATCCCCAAGCCAGCGCACGACAGACATTTTTGTCGTCGGGACGCTCGTAATAGTGCTTGTAGAGGCGCTGCACGGCCTCCTCGGCTTGTCCGTTGTGAATCTTCGCGATGCAGGCATTCAAATCGTATGGCGCATTTTCGGGATTCAGCGACAGCAGTTTCTCGTAATACTGCGTGGCGGTCGCGTAATCACCGCAGTTGAAACTCGCCCGCGCCATTCCGTGCATCGCACGCTCGTCGTCGGGCATTTTTTCCAAAACACGGGCGAAAAGTTGCTGTGCATCGCGGTAATTTCCGCGACGAAGAGCCAGCGAAGCCTCAATCATCTGCTGTTCGGCGGTGTCGCTGTCGAAATTGTGAAGCACGCGCATCAACGCGTCGTATTGCTTCTTTTTCAACAGGAAACGCTCCAAGGAAATCGCCTGTGTCGCCAACGGCGTTCCGCTGAAAATCGGATTCGTGAAGAAGAAAAATTCGGGTGATTTTTCGTAGTCGAAGGGCGACTGGAAATCGTTTTTCTGCGGAAAAAGTCGGAAAAAACGATACAAATCCTGCAAATACATTCGTCGGATATAGGCCGCCGACCGCGTTTTCACCTCTTCCATCGTCGGACCGAGCGCGTCCTCGTTGTTGAGCAGTTCGCGCATATTCTCGGGCAGTCGGTCGAGCACCGACGACATCGCCAGCGCAAACGAATATTTATCGGAATCGCAGAAAGGTCCTCTGTCCAACAAAAGTTGCAGGAATCGGCTGTTTTTCAGCTTTTCAGCCACTTGTCGCAGACCCGGATGCTCCACATTGAAGGGCATCAACCAGTTGCTCGTCGTGTAGAAAAACGAAAAACGCTTCATCTGCGAAAAACCGCCGAAATAGATGTCGGAACCACTGCGTTGCATATCCATCATCCGCTGAATCGTCTGTTCGAGTTCCTCCATTTTCTCGTCGTCGGCGTCGGGGTTGAGAATGTCTTGCAAGGCGTCTTCCTCGACCTCCTCGATGCCAAACCGCGTGATGCGAATGTTCTGATTCTTGATAATCGTCGGCATAATGTCGCGTCGGATGGTTTCGTGGTCGCGGTCGGCATCCATACACAGGAAAATCTGCTTTTGCAGTTCCAAAAGTTCGCGACGCGTCGGTTCGTCGGCGCAAAGTTGCTCGACGAGTTGGTCGTATTCGGGAAAAATCTTGTTGAAATCCTTGTCTGGAAGGGCAAACGCAAGACCCACCAACGCCCGTTGGCGACGAATCTCATCGGTAGCGCGACGATAGACCTCGAAAAGCATTTCGAGTTTCGCGATGTCAGCCACAGCCATTGCCGAAAGCATCACCGCACTGATGAGCAGCGCCGCGTCGCCATTGTCAATGGTCGGCGAGAGCAGCAGTTCGGTGTAGAACGATTTTTTGCCCGAACTCCATTGGCGCGACGACAAAAGGCCGTTGAAAAGCGTGTCCAACTGCTTCAGATGCTCGTCGTGAAGGGTTTGCAGGCGCGATTCGGCCTGTTCTTCGGGTTCGAGCGAGAGCATCGCGAGGTTTTGCACGTAACCTTCGAGCATCTGGCGCACGGTGTCGTAGTCGTCGGTCAGGTCGGGATGGTTCTTCGCGGCAGTGCCGAAAGTGGCGTTCGTGGCTTGCAATTCAGCCAGTTCAAAGTCGCCGAGCAGGTCGGCCATACGGCGCAAGAGCGAGCGATAGACCTCCTCGCGTTGGTCGTCGCGATAGCCGTGCAGCATAAAGTCGCACATCCGCTGATAGTCCGACTCCAGATTTTCCAACCGTTGCCGCAGCACACCGCTCACGACGAAAGGATTTTCGGTGAGAACGGCACGCAAACGACGAATCGCAGCACCCACATTGCTCTCGCCAATGAGTTTTCTCCCGATTTTATTGATTTCCGACATTTTTACTTTTTCACCTTTTTACCTTTTCACTTTTTCAACCATTTCCTCGCTTCTTCCACATCCTTCTCACGCGGAGCGGCGGCACGCGGAAATTTCAATTTCGGCAATGCTCGGACGGTCGCCGAGGTCACACCGCAATATTTTTCGACAATATCGCCGTACTGCCCTACTCCACGCCCGTTGAGCGAGTCACAAGCCACGTTGTAAACCTTCAGGAAAGCGTCGATTTGCGCCTTGATGCGACGGTCTTTCATCGCCTTTTCGCGAAATGCCACCACGCCCAAGCGCAGGTCGGTCGAGTCCGATTTACAGATGACCGAATGTTTCAGTTGTCGCGCAGCCGTGGCTTGCGGTTCGGGCAACCACAGCGCGTCCATTTCGTTGTTTTTGAGCATTTGCAGTCGCAGCGCGATGTCGTTGATTTGCACGCGATAGACCGTCGCCGTCGTTTTCACGCCTTTCAGGGCGCGGTCGGTCAGCAAATCGGTTGCCGAGAAGCGCGTCATTGCCACCATTTTGTCGCCCAACTGCCGCGTTTCCTTGATACGCGCCGTGCGGTTCGCCACGAGTTGCCACGCCGTGTTCGTCGCCGCCACGTAGTTCAGTGCCGTGCCGCGGTTGCGCATCCGTTCCGCCCGAACAAGGTCGGTGATGGCACCCACGACGCTACCGCCCACGAGTGCCGTATCGACGTCCATTTGCGCCTTGAACGGTCGCAGTCGCACGTCGATTTTCAGCGAGTCGAACCATCCGCGCTCCGCCGCCACGAACATCGGCAGACAATCGAGCGTCGGCAGCACCGCCACCTTCAACGCCAACGAGTCTTGTCGGCGCTGTTCAGCGCGTTCTGCCCGCGTGATTCGTCGCTTTTCCTCGTAGGATTGGCCGCACGACATCAGCCATAAAAGCGCGAAAAAAAGTCCCAAAATTTTCTTCATCACTGCAAAATTTCGAAATTCTTGACTGCAAAGTTACGAAATTTTTCTGGGCAAGCGTGTGTCGAGTCAGTTTTTTTTCGTATCTTTGCCCTGAAAATTTGATTTTTATGGTGAAAAAAGACAAGACTATGTTCGTCTGCGAGAATTGCGGACAGGAATCGCCGAAATGGGTCGGCAAATGTCCCGCTTGCGGCCAGTGGAACACGTTCAAGGAAATCAAGGTGAGCAACGATGCTGGCACGATGGCGGCTCGCTCAGCAGCGCAGTCGGTACGGGCAGGTGGCATCGTCGCGAGTAAAAACCATCCGCAGTTGCTGCGCGACATCTCGGCGAAGGACGAACCGAGATTTTCGACGGGCGACGGTGAACTCGACCGCGTTTTGGGCGGTGGACTCGTGCCGGGAAGCATCGTGTTGCTCGGTGGTGAGCCAGGCATCGGAAAAAGTACGCTCACGCTGCAAACCATTCTCGGAATGAACGACCGAAAAGTGCTCTACGTGAGTGGCGAGGAAAGCGCCCATCAGTTGAAAATGCGGGCAGAGCGACTCGGCAACACCCAAAGTCCAACACCCAACACCTTATTGATTCTCACGGAAACCTCGCTAGAAGCCATTTTCGAGCATATCAAAGAGGTGCAGCCCGAACTGGTCGTCATCGACTCGATTCAGACCATCGCCACCGAAACCGCCGACAGTTCCGCTGGAAGCATCGTGCAGGTGCGCGAATGTGCGTCTGCCCTCCTCCGTTTCGCGAAATCGAGC
>CACYQZ010000033.1:4285-28340 GCA_902776665.1 uncultured Prevotellaceae bacterium | reverse complement strand
GGCCTTGGCGAAGGCGTCGAGCACGGTTAGGTCGGGGTAGATTTCGCGCAGTCGCTCGTTGTTGATGACGAGCAGTGCATCGACATGCTTCGACATTTCTTCCACGCCGTCGAGTGCCTGGTCGATTTTACGGGCACCTTCGAAGCGGAACGGAATCGTGACGATGCCGACGGTGAGAATTTCGAGTTCCTTGGAAATCTCGGCGATGACGGGTGCTGCGCCCGTGCCGGTTCCACCACCCATTCCGGCGGTGATGAAGGCCATGCGCGTGCCGTCGCTGAGCATTTTGCGGATGTCGTCGCTCGATTCTAATGCGGCCTCGCGGGCTTTTTCGGGCTTGTTGCCGGCTCCGAGACCCTCTTTTCCGAGTTGCAGATGCACGGGCACGGGCGAGTCGTTCAATGCTTGGCTGTCGGTGTTGCAAAGCACGAACGTGACATCGTGGATGCCCTCGTGATACATGTGGTTGACGGCGTTTCCGCCACCGCCACCCACGCCGATGACTTTGATGAGGCTGCTTTCTTTCTCGTGCTCGCTAAGACCAAAGTCGATGCTGGGCTTCGAGAATTGCTGCGGTTCTGTGTTGTTTCCCTCGTTGACGGGAATTGTATCGGTGAAGTCTAACATAATCTTCTGAATTAAAAATTATAAACTATGAACTATGAATTCTGAACTATGAATTTATTCGGTTTCGTCTTCGATGATTTTTCCACCGAAATTCTTCACAGAGCGCCACAAGCGATTCCAAGTGCTGTTTTCGCGTTTGATTCTCCGTGCTTCGGCTTCTTCCTCGGCCAGTCGCTGGCGCTCGGCCTCTTCTTCCTCCTCACGACGGCGACGAGCTTCTTCCTCGGCAGCCTTTTTCTCTTCTTCGGTCTGCACGATGCCCATTCCCGTGATTTCATTGGGTTGGCGAATGGTACGCGGCGTACTGCTTTCATGCTGTTCGTGGGCGCCGTTGTCGAACAAGTCGCCTGTGATTTCCTCGCCTGCGCAGTTCATGTCGCCCTTCTCGAGAATGCCGAGAACGGTGTTCAGTCGGCCATTTTGCGCATTGATTTCAGGCAGGTTCGAGTTGATGGTGGTCGTCACGAACTTCGCCACGCGAATTTTTTCGATGTGCGTGTGGTTGCGGAAGGCGCGTTCGATGTTCTTCATGTTGGAACCGCCACCCGTGAGGATGATGCCGCCGAGCAACTTGTCAATGTACTCGTTGGGCACTTGGAACCACGCATTCTCGATGATTTCCTCGACGCGAGCCTCGACAATGTTGATGAAGTCGCGGCTGAAGACGTTGCGCTCTTGGTCGATGGGCAGCGAGAGCGAGTTGTCGATGTCGCTGTTGTCGGTGTAGGCGCTGCCATATTTCAGTTTCATGCGCTCGGCTTCGTTTTCCTCCATTTGCAGCGTGGCAATGTCTTTCGTGATGTTGTTGCCGCCGAGCGGAATCACGGCCAAGTGGCGCAGAATGTTCTTGTTATAGACGCTGACGGTGGTCGTGTCGGCTCCGAGATCGACGAGCACGCAGCCCGAGCGTTTTTCCGTCTCGGTGAGCACGCTGTCGGCCATGGCGAGCGGTGCGAGATACATTTCGGCGATGGTGATGCCTGCCTGCTCGAAACATTTGTTGAGGTTGCGGTAGAACTGCTTCCGCCAGAGAATGTTGAGGAAATTTCCCTCGAGACGCGAACACTGGATGCCCACAGGGTCGAGCTGATACTGCTGATCGACCTTGTATTCCTGCGTGGCAGCGTCGAGAATCTCCTGTTCGGGATACGACGAGTTGCGGTTCTGGTCCATCAGTTCGTTGATCATCTCTGGTGTGACAACCGTCAGGCCGCCCATCTCCCTGAGAATCACGTTTTTGATGCTGCGAATGCTCTGTCCGCCCACGCCCACATAGACTTGGGCGATTTTCGACTTGAGCGTCGTTTCCAGTTTCTTGACGATGTTGGTCACACACATCACGGTCTTGTCGATGTTATAGACCACGCCCTTGCGAATACATGACGCAGAATCTTCCTGAACAACCGCGAGGATGCTGATGCTGCCGTCGAGGTTCTTCTTTCCTGCAATGCCGGTTATCTTCGATGAACCGAGCTCAATAGCTACAATAAATTCTTTTGGCATAATGGTATATATTTTAATATTTTACGTTTCCTCTCCGTTTGCAGATGATTTGGTTGTCGAACTCGAGGTTGATGTACTTGTATTTGTTCCATCCGGCCTGCGACAGTCCGTAATGATAGAATTTTTCGAGCGTGTCGAGCTTTTTCATGACATATTCGCCGATTTTTTTGCCCGTGTCGCCCTTCTGCGTGTCTTTCGGCAGGTGGCCGATATAAATAATATGTTCGCCCACGCGCGGGATGAGTTCGATGCCTTGGTTGTCGAGCACGTTGACCTGCTCAATCTGGTTTTTCCACAGTTCGTTGTCCATGATGGCCTTGCTCAGCGGCGAAATGTAGTTCATCGCGAAATGGCGGCTGATGTTGCCTGTGGCGATGATGAGGTCGCTGGTGTAGTGCGAGTTGGGCATGATGCTGTTGTAGTCGTCGAGATAGTAGTCGTCGCCGTTCTTGGCCTTGACCCTGACGAGCGGCATTCGTTGCGTGATGGTGATGTTCACCTGTCCGTTCTGCGTCTTGTAGCACTCGGCGGTCTGTACGAAGGGACTGGCTTTGAGCGATTCTTCGATTTTCCGTGCATCGACATAGCGCATCGGCTTTCCGAGCGGATGCAGTTTAAGCGTTTGCAGCCGCTTTTTGATTTCCTCCGACTTGATGAAGCCGTTGGTGGTTTCGTCGGCGATGTTGATCATCACCTTCGTGCAGACCTTCGCCGTTTCGTCGGGCTTGTTGAAAGCCGTCATCGCCACGACCAAATAGGCCGCCAGTGCGATGTCGAGCACAATGGTCAGCGCCTTTTTCCAGTTTATCGTCAGTCCGAATTTCATCTATTTATTCTTTATCATTTATCCTTTATCATTTAGCAAAGCGCATATTTCCGGCACAAAATTGTCCAAATCGCCCGCTCCGAGGATGACAAGCACGTCGAAATCGCGACTTTTCACCAGCGGAATCACTCCGTCGAGGCTCACGAGGCTCTTTTCGACACCCTCGCGAAGGTGGTCGTAGATGATTTTGCTCGTGATGCCCGGAATCGGCTCCTCGCGAGCGGGGTAGATGTCGCAGAGAATCACCTCGTCGAGCAGGCTGAGCGCATCGGCAAATTCGCGGTAGAAATCGCGTGTCCGTGTGTAGAGGTGCGGCTGGAAAATCACCGTAATCTTCCGATTTTTGTAGATTTGGCGAATGCTCCGCGCACTTTCCAGAATTTCCTTCGGATGGTGGGCATAGTCGGAAATCAAGACGTGGCGCTCGTCTTTCAGACGGAAGTCGAAACGACGGTCCACACCCTTCCACGTAGCCATTCCGTAGCGCAATTCCTCGGGCGTACAGCCGTTGAGTTGCGCCATCGCCATCGCCGCCACACCGTTTTCGATGTTGATGGGAATGGGCAGGCCGAGTTTCACATTTTTCACGTTTTCAATCGGCGAAACGAAGTCGAATTCAATCTCGCCGTTGTCGATTCGGATGTTTTCGGCGTGGAAATCGCCCTCGTCTTGGCTGTATTCATAGACGCGAACACCCTCTTGAACATCGGGCTGCAGGGCGATTCCCTTGCGAACGATGAGGGCACCGCCGGGCTGAATCAGCGTCGTATAGTGGCGGAAGGCGTCGAGGTAGGCTTCTTCCGTGCCGTAGATGTCGAGGTGGTCGGGGTCGGTCGAGGTGACGACGCTCATCCACGGGCGCAACCAGTGGAACGAACGGTCGTATTCGTCGGCTTCGATGACCACGAAGTCGCTGTTTTCAGACAGCAGGTAGTTCGTGCCGTAGTTTTTCGTGATGCCGCCGAGGAAGGCGTTGCACTTGACGTGGCTCTGGTGCAGAATATGGGCGCACATACTCGATGTCGAGGTTTTTCCGTGCGTTCCGGCGACGCAAAGTCCCTTGTGGGTGCGTGTGAGCGTGCCGAGCACCTGTGCGCGCTTCTGAATCTCAAAACCATTCTCGCGGAACCACGCCAGTTCTTTATGTTCGTGGATGGCCGGCGTGTAAATTACGAGCGTCTGCTCGGGCTTTTTGCAGGCCTGCGGAATTTTTTCGATGTCTTCGTCGTAGTGCAGCAACATTCCCTCCTGCTCGAGTCTGTGGGTGAGTTCCGAGGGCGTTTTGTCGTAGCCAGCCACCACTAATCCGCGACTCATAAAGTAGCGGGCGATGGCACTCATTCCGATGCCTCCGGCACCGACGAAATAGACGGCTTTTATGTTATTTTTCAAATCCATTTCCTTTCTTACCTTTTTCCTTTTTTACCTTTCCCCTTTCAACCGAATAACTTCTTTTGCAATGATGTTCGCCGAGTCGGGCAGGGCGAGTTTCAACACATTTTCGCGTAGCGAGTGCAGTTTTTCCGCGTCGTGCACGGTTTTGACGGCGAGTTCCAACAGCGTGTCGGGGGCTTCAGCGTCTTTCACGTAGAGCGCGGCATCTTTGTCGGCCAAGGCCAAGGCGTTTTTCGTCTGATGGTCTTCCGCCACATTCGGACTCGGCACGAGAATCACGGCTTTTCCGATGAGGCAGAATTCCGAGATGCTACTCGCTCCGGCACGGCTGATGACGAGGTCGGCAGCCTTGTAAGCGATGCCCATATCAGCGATGAAATCGGCGATTTTCAGGTTTTTCGGCTTTTTCTGCCGCATTTCCGCCGCAATCTGTTCGCTATAATATTTTCCCGTTTGCCAAATGAATTGCACATCGTCGCTCTGTTCCACGAGGTCCAAATGACGCAAGACGCTCTCGTTAATCGTCTTTGCACCCAAACTTCCGCCGACGAGAAGAATCGTCTTCTTCGCAGGGTCGAAACCGAAGGTTCGCACGGCCTCGTCGCAGCTAACGGTTGTTTCCAACAACGCCTGACGAACGGGATTTCCTGTCAGCATCAAGCGGTCGGCAGGGAAAAATCGCTCCATACCCTCGTAGGCAACGCAGATTTTCTCGGCTTTCTTGCCCAGAATCATATTCGTTTTTCCAGCAAAGGAATTTTGTTCTTGAATCAGGTAGGGAATACCCATACTGCCAGCCGCCTTCAACGTCGGAAAACTGGCGTATCCACCCACGCCGACAGCCACGTCGGGCTGAAATTCGCGGATGATTTTGCGCACCATTCGGTCGCTCTTCCACATTTTGTAGGGCAGCGCGATGTTTTTCAGCAGATTCGCACGGTTGAAACCGCAAATCGGCAGTCCTTTGATGTCGTAGCCGGCAGCGGGAACGCGCTGCATTTCCATACGTCCCTCGGCACCGACAAACAGAATTTTCGCCTCAGGTTGCTGTTCCCTGATGGCATTGGCAATCGAGATGGCCGGAAAAATGTGGCCGCCCGTTCCGCCTCCGCTGATGATGACTCTCAATTCCTTTTTCATGACACTACCTCCAATTTTCTTTTTGCCGAGCGGCTAATGCTCAGAATCACACCGATATACACGCAGTTGATAATCGTCGATGTTCCACCCTTGCTGATGAGCGGCAACGGCTGCCCCGTGACGGGTGCGAGTCCGACAGCCACGCACATATTGAACAACGCCTGCGTGACGAGCAACAGCGCAATTCCCATCGCCAAGAAGGCTGGGAAATTGTTTTCGCAACGGTTCGAGATGCGACCCGTGCGGAACAGCAGGATGATATAGAGCAGGGCGACGAAAATCGCGCCGAGAATACCCATTTCTTCGATGATAATGGCGTAGATAAAGTCGGAAAACGCTTGCGAAAGGAAGTCGCGCTGCGTGCTGTTTCCAGGACCTTTTCCCAAGACGTTCGACGCGGCAATAGCCATCGTCGCGTTGTTTTTCTGCGCACCTTTGCCCACAAGATCGACTTTCTCTGGCGGCACTTCCTCGTTGTTGAGGAAGTCAGTGATACGCGCCTTCCACGTGCCGAAGCGGTGGAAAACCTTCTCAAACGACGACTCTTTCTTCTCCGCCGCAGCCACCTGTTCGCCGTCGATTTGCTCGACGAGCATTTGGTCGGTCGATTTCTCGTCGATTTGCTGCACCAACGTCTGGTCGGGGTTCGTTTTCTTCTGGTCATCGCCCAACATCCAAATCATCGAAATCATAAAGACAACAGCCAACACCACGATGCCGAGCAATTTTCCGAGTTGCTGCATCGGCACGCGACCCAGAATCATCATCATAAACACGACGATGCACAGCAGGGCGGCCGTCGAGAAGTTTTCGACGAGAATCAGCGGAATGATGAACGCGCAGATGAGCAAAATATAGTTGAATGCGTGGCGGTCGGCACCTTTCTCGGTCTGCATCGCGCTCAGAATCTGCGCGGTGGCCAAAACGAGCGTTCCCTTCGCAATTTCCGAGGGTTGGAACTTCAAAAATCCGAATCCCACCCAGCGAGCCGCCTCGTTGGTTTTGTCGCCGCCGATGAGCGCCCACAGCAACATCACCACCGAAATAATTAGCAAAAACGGCGTGACAATCTTGAAATATTTGCATTTCACGTTGAGCGTCACAACCATACAGAAAATGCCCAAAACCAAGATGCCGATGTGCTTCATCACGGGCGCCAGATAGCTTCCTCCCTTGTACGTCAACTGCGACGAAGCCGAATACACCTCGACCACGCTGATGATGCACAGGAAGAAAAAGACCATCCAGATGACCTTGTCGCCCTTGAAAATATTATTTAATGTCTTGTTAATCACCCTAAACTATGAATTATAAACTATGAACTATGAACTAAAGATTCCTAACCAACGTCTTGAACTGCTCGCCGCGGTCTTCCATATTCTTGAAGAGGTCGAACGACGCACAACAAGGCGAGAGCAGCACCGTGTCGCCCGGACGCGCCATTTCGTAGCAAGCGGCCACGCAGTCGGGCATCGAGTGGACTTCGCGGACGGGAATGCCCAGCGAGTCGAAATTCTCGTGCAGTTTCGTGTTGTCGGCACCGAGATAGACCAGTCCGACGCATTTTTCCTTCACCAACGGCATAATCGACGTGTAGTCGTTGCCTTTGTCGAGTCCGCCAATGATGAGAATCGTCGGTGTTTTCATACTTTCCAGCGCATACCAGCACGCATCGACGTTCGTCGCCTTCGAGTCGTTGATGTATTCCACACCACCCACGCGACAAACCTTTTCAAGCCGATGTTCCACGCCGGGGAAATCGCCCAGCGACTTGCGAATCACCTCTTTCCGAATGCCTGCGATGTTCGACGCCAAGCCTGCGGCCAGCGAATTGTAGATGTTGTGCGTGCCCGTGAGCGACAGTTCCTCCTGTTCCATATTGAACGGCGTCGGATACTCCAGTTTGTACTGTCCTTCCTCGATGTAGCCGATGGAACCGCTCTTTTTGATGAGCGAGAACGGACACTCGACGGCCTTGATGTCGTATTTCTTCAGTTCGCGACTGATAATCGGGTCGTCGGCCCAGTAGATGAAGGAATCGTCGGCAGTTTGGTTCTGCAAAATGCGCATTTTCGCATCGACATAGTCCTGCATCTCGTTGTAGCGGTCGAGGTGGTCGGGCGTGATGTTGAGCAGCACGGCGATGTTGGCGCGGAAGTCGTACATATTGTCGAGTTGAAACGACGACAGTTCAATCACGTAGTATTCGTGGGGCTCTTCGGCGACTTGCAGAGCGAGCGAATGGCCGATGTTGCCAGCCAGACCCACGTCGTAGCCTGCCTCGCGGAAAATGTGGTAGATGAGGCTCGTCGTGGTTGTTTTGCCGTTGGAACCCGTGATACAAACCATTTTCGACTGCGTATAGCGGCCTGCGAACTCGATTTCACTGATGATGGGAATGCCTTTTGCGATGGCCTTCGCCACGACGGGTGCCGTGTCGGGAATGCCAGGGCTCTTGATGATTTCGTCGGCACAGAGAATGCGCTCCTCCGTGTGCTGACCCTCTTCCCACGCGATTCCGCGTTCGTCGAGCATCTGTTTGTACTTATCCTTGATGTTCGACCTGTCCGAAACGAACACGTCGAAACCTTGCTTCTTGGCCAATGCAGCGGCTCCCACACCGCTCTCGGCTGCGCCTAATATAGCTATCTTCTTCATATTTATCGAATCTTCAACGTAATAATTGTCATTGCCGCGAGGATAATCGTCGTAATCCAGAAGCGGACGGTGATTTTCGACTCGTGGAACTGACGCTCGGGCCAATTTCTGAAGATGAAATGGCACGTCGAGTCGAGGTCTTTGTCTTCCTTGCGGAAATTATCGTGAATCGGTGTCGCACGGAACACGCGGATGCGCTTTCCTTTCCGTTTGTAGAACTTGAACACTTGCGTCTGAATGATGACACTGAGGCTTTCCACGAAGAAAATGCCACAGAGAATCGGCAGCAGCAGTTCTTTGTGGATGATGACGGCGCCGACACCGATAATGCCGCCAATCATCAGCGCACCCGTGTCGCCCATAAAGACTTGGGCAGGGTAGGCGTTGTACCACAGGAAACCAATCATCGCACCGATGAACGCGCAGAGAAACACCACAAGTTCCTGACTACCAGGGATATACATAATGTTCAGGTACGATGCCATTTCGATGTGACTCGACACGTAGGCCAAAATGCCGAGCGCCACGCCGATGATGGCCGAGTTGCCGGCGCACATTCCGTCCATTCCGTCGTTCAAATTGGCTCCGTTCGACACCGCCGTGACCACCACAATCGTCATCAGCACGAAGAGAATCCAGCCTGCGGCGGTTTTGTGTTTTCCGCAGAACGACATGATGTCATCGTAGCCCAAATTGTGGTTTTTCACGAAGGGAATCGTAGTTTTCAGCGATTTCACCGGCTCCGACTTATGCGTGACAACCGTTTCCATTCCCTGTTTTTCGGTCGTGATGTTCTCGTGAATCTTCGCGTCGGGACTCAGCCACAGCGTCATACCGACGATAAAGCCAATCGACACCTGTCCGACAATCTTCCACTTGCCTTTCAAACCAGCTTTTTTCTGGCGGAAAATTTTGATGTAATCGTCCAAAAAGCCCAGAAAACCGAGCCAGACGGTCGTGACAATCATCAGCAGCAGGTAGATGTTTCTCATTCTTCCGAGCAACAGCACCGGCACCAGAATCGACACGGCAATGATGATGCCGCCCATCGTCGGAACACCGATTTTTTTCTCGCCAAACGGGTCGATGTCGTGATCGCGGGCGGTTTCCGCGATTTTCCGACGCTTCATATACTTGATGAATCGCTCGCCAAACCAAGCCGAAATCAGCAGCGAGAGAATCAGCGTGAGCAGGGCGCGGAACGATACGTAACCCCACATTCGGGCGCCCGGAATATCGTATTGCTCTAAAAATCGAAAAATGTAGTACAACATAACCTTTTAACCTTTTAGCTTTTTAACTTTTTAACTTTTTAACCCTTAAACATCTCCCTCACCACTTCCTTGTCGTCGAAATGGTGTTTTACTCCTTGAATTTCCTGATAATCTTCGTGGCCTTTGCCGGCAATCAGAACGACATCGCCTTTTTCGGCCATCATACAGGCCGTGCGAATCGCCTCGCGCCGATCGACAATGCTCAAAACCTTCTTCATCTGCTTCGCGTCGAGACCGGCGAGCATATCGTCGATGATGGCCTGCGGCTCCTCGAAGCGCGGATTGTCGCTCGTGATGATGACGCGGTCGCTCTGGCGAACGGCCTCCTGCGCCATCAACGGACGTTTGCCCTTGTCGCGATTGCCACCGGCTCCGCAAACGGTAATCACCTTGCCCTTGCCGTCGAGCACCTCGTGGATGGCGTTGAGCACGTTTTCCAACGCGTCGGGCGTGTGAGCGTAATCGACAATAGCCGTAAAACCGTCGGGCGAATGGACGGGCTCAAGCCGACCATTGACACTCTTGAGCGTACTCATCGCGACGAGAATCTCTTCGGGCTGTTTGCCGAGCATCACGGCTGCGCCATAGACGGCTAACAGGTTGGAAACGTTGAACTTACCAATGAACTGCACGCCGACTTCGCGACCGTCGATTTCAAGGTACATCCCCTCGAAATGACATTCCAACAACCGAGCGCGGAAATCGGCCATCGAGCGCGTCGAGTAGGTTTTCACCTGTGCTCGGGTGTTCTGCACCATAAACGTTCCGTTTTTGTCGTCGGCATTGGTGATGGCGAAGGCGCTCTTCGGCAGGTCGTCGAAGAATTTTTTCTTTGCGTCGCGATAGTTCTCGAAAGTTTTGTGATAATCGAGGTGGTCGCGGGTCAGATTCGTGAAAAGTCCGCCTGCAAACTGCAATCCACCGATACGCTGCTGGGCGATGGCGTGGCTCGAACACTCCATAAAGGCGTATTCGCAACCGCTTTCCACCATTTTCGCCAGCAATCGGTTCAGCTCGATGGCGTCGGGCGTCGTGTGCGAGGCTGGAATGGCCTCGTCTTCGATGTAGTTGCAGACGGTCGAGAGCAGTCCGCACTTGTGGCCGAACTGGCGGAACATATTATATAATAAGGTGGCGATGGTGGTTTTACCATTCGTACCCGTCACACCGACGAGTTTCAACCGCAGCGACGGTTCGCCGAAAAAGACCGTGGCGACGGGTCCGACGGCTTCTTCCGTCGATTCCACCTGCACGAAAGTCACGTCGGAAGGCATTTTTTCGGGCAAATCCTCGCACAAAACGGCCACAGCACCTTGTTCAACGGCCTTTTCGATGAATCGATGACCATCGACCTGCGTACCTTTCATTGCCACGAACAAACCTCCCGCAGCAACTTTTCGGGAATCGATTTCGATGCCCGTCACTTCTCGCTCCGAATCGCCGACAATCGCCGTCGGTTTGATGTTTTTCAGCAGTTCACTTAACTTCATATCTCGTTTCTTTTTATTGCTCAATCCTATGACCTAAACTTCCAGTTGCAACTCGCAAATGTCGCCTTTTTTGATCGCGTGACCTGGCTCCAAACTCTGTTTCACGACTCGTCCGCGACCTTTCAGTCGAACGCGAACGCCGCGCTTCTCAATCTGATAGACGGCATCGCGCGCACCCATTCCAATCACATTCGGAATATGGCCGCCGCCGAACTGTTTTTCTTGGGTCAGCCCGATTTGCTGCTTCGTTTTTTGCGTCGCCGAGCCCCAAACAGCGTTGCTTCCGTCGCCTGTCCAATCGTTGACCGTGCTGACTCCCAAGTGCGACAACACGTAGTCGGCAGCCACGAGATTGCCATTTTTCACGTTCGGAATGACCACCGACAAAGAGTCACGCGCATCTTTCACGTCGAGTTTCAGGTTTTGCGCCAGAATGCCCTCGGAAATGTGGTGGAAAACTTTCGCCGACATACCGCCCGAAGCTGGCATTCCTCTTTTCTGAATGCAGACGATGCACGAATAGCGGGGCGCGTCGGCAGGGAAATAGCCGACAAACGACAGCAGATAGGCCGAGGTTTTTCCGGCTTTTGTCCAAATCTGTGCCGTGCCGGTCTTGCCAGCCACCTTGAACGACTTGGAACGGGCATTTTTACCTGTTCCGATACTGACCACTTGCTCCAGAATCGGTTGTATCTTCTTGATTGTCTGCGGTTTGGCGATGTGCTCGCGCAACACCACAGGCGGATATTCATTGATGACTTCGCCATTTTTCACCACTTGTTTCACGAAGCGCGGACGCATCATCCGGCCGTTGTTGGCGATGGCGTTGTAGAATGTCAGCGTCGAAATCGGCGGCACTTGCGACTCGTAGCCAATCGACATCCAAGGCAGTGCAGTGTTGCTCCAGTTGGCCCAATGGCGGCCCGTTTTGTCCTTTTGGGGCATACGGATACGCGCAGGCGACGAACCCATCAGCGGAATCTCCAAATTGTCGGCCAAGCCCGTGCGATAGATGCCTTCGACGAATTTTTCGGGTTGGTTGTGATAGTATTCATCCACGATGCGGCTCACGCCAATGTTCGAGCTGTAGTGCAGCGTCTGCGGCAGCGTCAGCGTTCCGTAACCGCCCTTGTGATAGTTGTGGTCTTTCATTGGCCGACCATACATCGTCCAAATACCGCTGGCCGTTTCCACGCGTTTCGTCGTGTCGCACTTGCCATCGTCGAGACAGACCATAATCGATGCCGTCTTAAACACCGAACCCGGCTCCAACAGGTCACTTACAGCGCGGTTTTTCATTTCGCGATACTGGCCGTTGCCGCAACTTTCCATATTCACAATCGCTTTGATGTCGCCCGTCTCGACTTCCATCACAATCGCCACACCCACGTCGCCACCGATGAGCTTCAACTCGTCGATGACGGCACGTTCGGCCAAGTCTTGAATGCCCACGTCGATGGTTGTCACGATGTCGGCACCGTCAACGGGCGGCATATCGGTGATGTCGAGCCATTTGTTGAGCACCTTGCGACGGTGGATGATGCCGTTTTCGCCGCGCAGAATGCTGTCGTAACTCAGTTCGAGGCCATATCGGGCAGAATCTTTGCCTTTGTAGAGGTCGCCGATGGTACGACCGGCGAGCGAACCGTGCGGACGCAGCCGCGAGTTGTATTCCTCGATGCTGAAACCGCTTCTGTACGAGGCTTTCACGATGAAACCGTCGCTCGTGGTTTGTTCAGTGTTGAAGGGAATGTCGAAGATGGGAATCGAGCGCACCTCGGCAAGCGTGTTGAAATCGACGCGCCGTTTCACAATCGGCCAGTGGCGCGAGCCTTTTTTGCCGTTTTTCTGCACCTGTTGACGACCTTCGTCGAGGTGTTTCTTGAATTCGTTGGCCGATTTTTCAGGGAAGATTTGGCTCAACATCAGACAAATCGTGTCGATTTTCTGGTCCCAGAGCGTATCCGTTTTCGACTCTTCAAGAGCCTGAAAGTCCATATACATCTTGAATTCCGGCAGCGACGACGCCATCAGTTGACCGTCGCACGAGAGAATGTTGCCACGGTTGGGTTTCACACTCACACTGTCGTTCTTCACACGCTTCGCCACCTTCTCCCAATAGTCGTGCTCGGCGGTCATAATATACATCGCTTTACCCACAACGGCAAACGCCAACAGCGTCATCACAATCGCAATGGCGCTGTAGCGCGGCATAATCTTCTTATGGTTAAATTTACTCATCTTCTTATCTCCTAACTTCTTTCAAATGTCACTTTCAGTTCCTTTTCACTCCCCTTTCACTCCCTTTCCATCCTAATCACATACGGCGGCTGACTTGGGATTTTCAGCACACTGTCCTTGTTGTTTTGCAGAATTTCCAGCACCTTGCTCTCGCGACTCCTCTCCGTCAGTTGGCTACTGCTCGACAACGCCTTGTATTTTGCGTCTTTCAGTTCCTTTTGAAGTTTGTCAATCATAATCAAGTCCTGCTGGCAACTGTAGCGATTCGAGATGTAGATGATGACGAACAGCGTGATGAGCAACAAGAGCCACACCTGACGGCGCACGGTTTGCGTCGTGAGAATGTCGCCACCGAGGATTTTCCGCAGTGTGAACGTTTTCGACTGCGGTGCCTCGTCTTCGATGGCCTGTTCGCGAATCACCTCCTTCAGCGAGGGCGACTCGTCGATAAGTTCCTGATTTTCAGAAACTTCATTCACGGCAGGCTCCGTCTGTTCACCAGCCTCGATGGTCAGTTTGATGTCTTTCTCGTCGGTCATTTCTTTTCTGCAATTCTGAGTTTAGCACTCCTGCTGCGCGGATTTCGCGCCAATTCGTCGTCTGTCGGTGTAATCACCTTGCTGTTCACGGCTCGGAACGGCGTTTCCGCGCGTCCGAAAAAGTCTTGCGACACCTTTCCTTCGGCATTTCCCGATTTCATGATGTTCTTCACGATGCGGTCTTCGAGCGAATGATACGTAATCACCGACAACCGACCACCCTCAGCGAGCAGTTCCGTTGCAGCGAGCAGCATTTCGCGCAGTGCATCCATCTCGTGGTTCACCTCGATTCGCAATGCTTGAAACGCCTGTGCCGCCTCTTTTTTCTCGCGGTCGCGGCGCAACAGCGGTTGCAGCACATTCAGCAAGTCGCCAGTGGTCATCAGTGGCTTTTCGGCCCGCGATTTCACAATCAGCGAGGCCATTCGCCGTGCAGCTTTCAGTTCACCGTAGTAATAGAATACGTCGGCCAGTTGCCCCTCGCCGTAGTTGTTGAGAACGTCGGCAGCCGTGAGCGTGGCGCGTTTGTTCATTCGCATGTCGAGCGGTGCGTCGAAACGAAGCGAAAAACCGCGCTCGGCCTCGTCGAAATGATGGCTCGAAACGCCCAAGTCGGCCAGCAGACCGTCGATTTTCTCCACTCCGTAGTAGCGCATCCAGTTTTTCAAGTACCTGAAATTGCTGCGCACGAAGGTCAGTCGGTCGTCGGCCACGATGTTCTTTTCCGCGTCTGCGTCTTGGTCGAAGCTGTAGAGATGCCCTCCGGCTCCCAGTCGCGACAGAATCTCCTTGGAATGGCCGCCTCCGCCGAAGGTCACATCCACATAGATGCCCTCTGGGCGGATGCTCAGCCCATCGACACTCTCCCGCAGCAACACGGGAACGTGATATGTCGTCTCGCTTGTCGTCATAGGCCGTTTTCAGTGCTACTGCCCATGATTTCTTCCAACGCTTGTCCGAATTCTTCGGCCTCCATGAAGGGTTTGTCGCCGTCTGCCGAGCGCCAGATTTCAATCGTGTCGCCCATGCCGACGAACTTCACCGTTTGCTCAATCTCCGCCATTTTCAGGTAGCGCTTCGGAATCAGGAAGCGACCGTTGCCGTCGAGCGTTACCTCTTCCACATCGGCCACAAACTGACGGAAAATCAGCTGATGGCGGGCGTTCCAGCGGCTCAGACGTTGGCGAAGCGTGTCCATCTGCTCGTTCCATACCGACTCCGGATACAGCACCAGACACGGTTGGAACACGTCTTTGCGCATCACCAGTTTCTCCTCGCCCGATGACTGGAGCACCTTGCGGAAGACTGACGGCAGGAAAACACGTCCTTTCGCGTCTGTTTTGGCTTCTATGTTACCTAAAAATCGCATACGAACATTACTTAAATGGAATTTCGCAACAAAATTACGCATTTTTCCCCACAATCCACCACTTTTCTCCACTTTTTTTTCAAAAAAATCAAAAAAAATTTTTTTTTTGCTCATTTTCGCCATTTCGTGCAATATTTTTCGATGTATTTTTTGATGTTCATCCGATTTTTTATCAAATTTTTCCGTCGATTTTCTCAATTTTTGGTTTCGTTTTAGATTTTCTTTCACAAAGGCAATGCAACTGTATGAAAGTCAAGCGTTTGCCTTGATTTTTCGTTTGTCTGATTAGAAAAGCTCCCCCTCTCTTTTTTTTATAATAGGTACGCGCGCGAAATTTTTTTTATCATTTTTAGTTTGTTTTTTTACAAAAAATGTCACTTTTTAGAAAAAAAACGTTACATTTGCAGTTCGTAAAGGATATTTTGTCGCAAAATGCAAGGCGCGACGACAAAAAACGAGCTATTTTGGAAACAAGACAAGATTATCAGAAAACGATTGACCTCGACGCAGTGCTGCGCGGAAAAATGGGCAAAAAAGCCCGATGGATTCCGCGTCCAGCGGTGTCGTGGCTGAAAAAGACGATTCATCAGGATGAGGTGAACGATTTTCTTTGGGAAAGTCGCGAACTGACAGGTACACCGTGGCTGAAGGCTTGCGTTGAATATTTGCAAATGACGCTGGAAGTCGAGGGAATAGAGAATCTGCCGCCGAAAGACGGCGGACGTCTCTACACTTTCGTGTCGAATCATCCACTCGGCGGTATCGACGGCGTGGCGCTCGGCTCTATCATCGGCGAGCACTACGACGGCAATTTCCGCTATTTGGTTAACGATTTGCTGATGAATCTGCCAGGCCTGGCGCCGCTTTGCATCCCTATCAACAAAACGGGCAAGCAGAGCCGCGATTTTCCGGCAATGGTTGAGGCCGGCTTCAATTCCGACCACCACATGCTAATGTTCCCGGCAGGTCTTTGCTCGCGCAAGGGCAGTGATGGCCAAATTTGCGACCTCGAATGGAAAAAAACGTTCATCACGAAGAGCGTCGAGGCGCAGCGCGACGTCGTTCCCATCCATTTTGGTGGCCAAAATTCCGAGAAATTCTACAACATTGCCAACTGGTGTAAACGGTTGAACCTGAAATTCAACGTGGCAATGCTGTTTCTCGTCGATGAAATGTATAAAAATGTAGGAAAAACTTTCCGCGTAGCCATCGGAAAACCGATTCCGTGGCAGACTTTCGACAAGTCGAAATCGCCTGCGCAATGGGCCCAGTGGGTTAAGCAGCAGGCCTACTCGCTGTAAAAAAATCTATCAGATATGGAACAAGCCATCATACCACCCGTTGCGAAGCATTTGCTCAGGCAAGAACTGACGCCCGAGCGCCAACTTCGCCTCACGAATAAGAGCAACAACGAGATTTATGTCGTCACGGCACACGAAGCACCGAACGTGATGCAGGAAATTGGCCGACTGCGCGAAATCGCCTTCCGCGAGGCTGGCGGAGGCACCGGGAAGGCGGTCGATATCGACGATTTCGACACCTGCGAAAACTGCTACAAGCAGCTCATCGTTTGGAATCCAGAGGCCGAGGAAATCATCGGCGGCTACCGCTACATTTTCGGTTCCGACTGGGAACTCGATGAGAATGGGCAGCCGAAACTGGCCACGAGCCACATGTTCCATTTCTCGGAGCGATTCATCAAGGAATACATGCCCTACACCGTGGAGTTGGGACGTTCGTTCGTGTCGCCCGACTACCAAAACGTGCGGAAAAACACGAAAAGCATTTTCGCGCTCGACAATCTCTGGGACGGCATCGGTGCTCTGACCGTGCTCAATCCGCACGTGAAATATTTCTTCGGAAAAGTGACGATGTACCCGTCGTATGTGCGTCGCGGTCGCGACATGATTCTCTACTTTTTACAGAAGCATTTTGGCGATGCCGAAAACCTGATAGTCCCGATGAAACCGCTGAAAATTGAGGCTGACCCCCAAGAATTGGCTGAACTTTTCTGTGAAGAAGATTTTAAGAAAGACTATCGGATTCTGAACACCGAGATTCGCCGTTTGGGATACAATATTCCGCCGCTCGTCAATGCCTACATGAGCCTTTCGCCAACGATGAAACTCTTTGGAACAGGCATCAACTACGGTTTTGGCGATGTCGAGGAAACGGGCATTTTGATTGCCGTCGATGAAATTTTGGAGGAGAAGCGCGTCCGCCACATCGATTCCTTCATCGACGAGCATCCCGAGGCCCTGCAAATCACGAGCGGAGCCAATCAAGTGTTCTACAAGCCGCGTTCTTAGGCGGTTTTACACGATGGGCAGCGAAATTCCATTGATTTTTTGATAGACATCGAGGGCAAACACGTCGGTCATGCCGCAAAGGTAGTCGATGACGGCCATGATGCGCGTTTCGACCTTGTCGGAACGAATGTCGTACTGCGAACTGACGAGCGCAAGCAACTGCTGTGAATGGAAACGCTCTGGGTGCATCGACGCGCCGATGAACGTCTGCATCAGCGTTTCGATGATTTTGTAACCGCTCAGTTCCACGTCGAGAACAGGTTTGCTGCGATAAATTCGGTCTTTTGAGAGTTTTTCGCAGGCTTCGTAAGCCTCGCAAATGCGTTTCGGCGTGTGCTTGATGAGACTTTCCTCGAATGTGCCGTCGAGAATCGCCTTTTCATTTTCCACAAACACTTCGACACAGGCGTGTTCGAGCAGATTGATGACGCAAGAACGCAGATAAACCACCTTCTCATTGACATCGGTGACAGGCTCGTCGTTCAGACGCTGTAAAATGCGATTTTGCTCGGTTTCATCGAAGAAATTGAGTAAAAAATGCTCGGTTTCATCGTAGGTGAGGAGCTTTAATTTGTGGGCATCCTCAATGTCCATGATTTCGTAGCAAATATCGTCGGCAGCCTCGACGAGATAGACCAACGGGTGGCGCGTCGAAGGCGGAATGCCGAGTTCGTCGGCAATGCGTTTGTAGGCGTCGGCTTCGGTGTAGAAAAAGCCGAATTTACCTTTTTTTGTGGCGTTGGTCGATGAATACGGATATTTGACAATGCTGGCGAGGGTGGAGTAGGTCATGACGAAACCGCCGCGCCGCCGCCCGAGGAAGCTGTGCGTGAGCAGTCGGAAGGCGTAGGCGTTGCCTTCGAAATGCGTAATATCATCCCAAAATCCCGATGAAACCGCCGATTTTAGCGTCTGACCAGGTCCTTCGGAGAAAAATGTCTGGATGGCTTTCTCGCCCGAATGACCGAAGGGCGGATTGCCCATGTCGTGGGCCAGACAAGCCGCCGAAACGATGGTTCCGATTTCCTCGAACAGCGTTCCCGCGAGTTCGGGATGGCGTTTCGTGAGTTCGCGGGCGACGTCGTTGCCGAGCGACATTCCCACCGATGCCACTTCGAGCGAATGGGTCAGGCGGTTGTGCACGAAAATGCTGCCGGGCAGCGGAAAAACCTGCGTTTTGTTCTGCATCCGACGAAACGGTGCCGAGAAAATCAGACGGTCGTAGTCACGCTTGAATTCCGAGCGGTCGTCGTGGCGGTCGGCATGGCGATATTCCTGTCCGAGCCGCTTGTTTGAGATGAGTTGTTTCCAGTTCATGTGTGCAAAGTTACGAAAAATGAGGCAGAAAATCGTCGAAAAATCAAAAAAATACCTTGATTTTATTTTATTTAACGACCGATTGTGCCTTGAAAGCGAAAGTTTTGCTAACTTTGCACTTTAGTTGAAGAAGAAAATGGAAAAAATGGTGAAAATCAATGTAATCAACAAAAGTCATCATCCGCTGCCGGCGTATGCCACCGAACAGAGCGCTGGAATGGATTTGCGTGCGAATCTGAGCGAGCCGATTGTGCTGAAACCGCTGGAGCGTTGTTTGGTGCCGACGGGTTTGTTCATCGCCCTGCCTGCGGGTTATGAGGCGCAGGTCAGACCCCGCAGTGGACTGGCTTTTAAGAAGGGAATCACGGTGCTGAACGCGCCAGGAACCATCGATGCCGACTATCGCGGCGAGGTGGGTGTGTTGTTGGTGAATTTGTCGCAGGAGGATTTCGTCGTCAATGACGGTGAAAGAGTGGCGCAAATGGTCATCGCACGGCATGAAATCGCCGATTTCATCGAAGTTTCTGAACTCGATGAGACTGAACGCGGTGCTGGTGGATATGGGCATACGGGAGTGAAATAAAATGAGAGAGAAACGCTGGATAAAAGATGTTTTAGTCGCAGTCGGAATGGCTGTGATGCTCGTTTCGTGTGGTGTTTCTCACCCATCATCGTCATCCATCAAAAAAACGTCACCCATCACCCAACATCCATCGCCGAAACTATCACCCGAAACCTCGTTGCGCTATAATTATTTCTTCTTCGAGGCGATGAATCAGCAGAATGCAGGGCATTACGATGCCGCTTTCGACTTGTTGAACCGCTGTCTCGACATCAATCCGAATGCGGCGGAGGCGTGGTTCTATCTGTCGATGTATCAGGGTGAATTCGGACACGATTCGCTCGCGCTTGCCAGTATGGAAAAAGCAGCCCGACTGCGCCCCGACAACGCCACGTATCAGGAGCAGTTGGCGCAGCATTACCTCAATGCGCGGCAATACGACAAGGCGACGGCGGTCTATGAGCAACTGGCCGAGAATTTCCGTCAGCGTTCCGACGTTTTGCAAATGCTCATCCGACTCTATCAGCAAAACAAGAACTACGACGGTATGATTGATGTCATCAACCGCATCGAGGAAATCGAGGGTGCCAACGAGGAAATCACACTCTCGAAAATGCGCGTTTATGAGATGAAGGGCGACAAAAAAGCGGCTTGGAACGCGCTGAAAGCCCTTTCCGACAAGCATCCGAGCGACTTGAACTATCGCGTGATGATGGGCAACTGGCTGATGCAGAACAATCGTCAGAAAGAGGCTTACAAAATCTTCGCCGATGCGCTGAAAGAAGAGCCCGACAACGGCTATGTGCAGGCGTCGATGTACGATTATTACCGCGAGTCGGGACAAGATTCGCTGGCTCGGAAAATGATGCTCGACATCATCGTCAGTCCGAAGGCTTCGACCGAAAGCAAAGCCATTATGATGCGACAGGCGATTCAAGAAAATGAGCAGTTGGGTGGCGACAGCACGGCGATTCTGGCTCTTTACGACAAGATTCTACAAGTGAATCCTAAAGATTCCGATATGGCCGAGATGCGAGTGGCTTATATGACTTTGAAACAGATGCCGACCGATAGCATCAATGGGGCGATTCGCCAACTGCTCGCCATCGCGCCCGAGAACGCTGGCGCCCGACTTCAACTCTTGGGCAGCTACCTGCGCAGCAAGGATTGGGACAGTGTCATCGCCATTTGCAACGAAGGCTCGCGCTACACGCCCGAGGAAATGGCTTTTTACTATTACGAAGGTCTGGCCTACTACCAAAAAGAAGAGCACGAGGAGGCTCTCGGCTCGTTCCAGCGCGGTGTGGCGCAGGTCAAGGAGAACAGCAACAAGGAATTGGTGTCCGATTTGTACTATTTTATGGGCGACCTCTACCACCAAAAAGGGCAGGAAAACAAGGCTTTTGTCTGCTACGACAGTTGTCTGCAATGGAAAGACGACCACGTGCCCTGCCTGAACAACTATGCCTACTATCTGAGTGTGAAAGGGCAGGATTTGCACCGCGCCGAACTGATGAGTTACAAAACGGTGAAGGAAGAGCCGCAAAATGCCACTTATCTCGATACTTACGCGTGGATTTTGTTTATGCAAGAGCGCTATGCCGAGGCGAAAATCTACATCGATCAGGCGGTCGCGTGCGACACGGATTCGGTGCAGAGCAGCGTGATTATCGAGCACGCAGGCGATATTTATTATAAAAATGGTGAACCCGAAAAAGCGATTTCCTATTGGGAAAAGGCATTGGAGAGCGAACCCGAAAACCGCGACTTGTTAGAAAGGAAAATCAGAGAAAAAAAATATATTAAAGAAGAAGAAAAATGAAAAAGAAATCGTTGATAATCAAATTGTTAGCATTCAGTTTGATGATGATGACGGCAGCTTGTGCGTCGAAGAAAAATGTTGTTACGGAAATGCCGCTGCCGACGGGAACCTCGTCGGGAAACACGACAACTACAACCACAACTACAACGACAACCCAACCGACGCCCGCGAAACCCGTCGATCAGCCGCTTGCCAGCACAACCGACTTCCTGAAAAAAGTCCTCGACAATCGCGTCACGGCGAAAAACATCGTATCGGATATGACGTTCAACATCAAAATCGGGTCGAAAGACATCACCGTGCCTGGCTCGCTGCGGATGCGTCGCGACGAGGTGATTCGAATCCAACTCTTCGTTCCGCTGCTCGGCACGGAGGTCGGTCGCCTCGAATTTTCGCCCAATCGCGTGCTCATCATCGACCGCCTGCACAAAGAATACATCGAGGCCGATTACACGCAACTCGACTTCCTCAAAAACAACGATTTGAACTTTTATAGCCTGCAAGCGCTGTTCTGGAACCAGTTGGCTGTTCCGGGTAAAAATTCGATTGAAAAGTCTGATTATCAGCGGTTTAGCATCGAAGGAAAAAGCATCAAACTGACGCAAGACAATATGACGTACAATTGGGCAACGGCTCCGACGGGTCAAATCGTGATGACAAACATCAACTATGCAACGGCCAAAAGCGGTGCTTCGTCGCTGCTTTGGATGTATTCCGATTTTAAACCGCTCGGCATCGCGCAATTCCCTGCACATCAAGACTTTACGTTCACAACGTCGGCCACAAAACAACTCAAAACAGTGAAGGTGACGCTCGATTTGGACAACGTGAAGGACAAAAACGACTGGGACGTGACGACGACAGTCTCTTCTAAATATAAAAAGGTGGAAGCTGCCGACATTCTCGGAAAATTACTGAAATTTTAAGCTAATCAAGAAAAAAACAAGGGCAAAACGATGGATAAAACAATGAAAAAGTATCTGAAAATATGGTTTCTGTGCGTGCTGACGGCTTTGGTCGCCGTCGCACAACCTTCTTTTGCCCAAACGAAGAAAAAAACGCCGGCAAAATCGACTTCTGTACAGCGGAGGCAACCTGCAAAAAAGGCTGTCGCGAAAAAGCCTGCGCCGAAGAAATCGAAGGCCAAACCCGCTGCAAAAAGCACGAAGTCGAAGGCGAAAACCGAGACTTACACCAATGCCAACATCAAAAACCTGCAAAATCAGCGCAAGGAAATTCAGCAGAAAATCCGTCAGCAAGAACAGGCGCTCAAGGCGAATCAGGCCGACGTGAAACAACGGATGCAAAACCTTTTTTCGCTCAATTCCGCCATCGACGAACGGCAGCGCAACATCGACAATATTCAAAAAGACATCACGGGCCTCGACGGTGACATCGACATTCTTAACGCCCAACTCACCACGCTCGAAGGACAACTGAAAGAGCGCAAACTGAAGTTCGTGAAGTCGATGCACTACCTCTCGCGCCACCGCAATTCCACCAACTCGCTGATGTTCGTGTTTTCCGCTGACAATTTCGCACAGATGTTTCGTCGGATGCGCTTCGTTCGTCAATACGGCTCTTATCAAAAGGCACAGGGCGAGGTCGTGAAGGTGAAGCAGGAGCAGGTGGAGGAGAAAAAACAGCAGTTGGAAACGCTAAAAGGCCAGAAAAACGCCCTGCTTGCCAAGGGTCGGCAGGAGCGAATCGCCCTGCAAAACCAGCAACAGGAGCAGCAAAATATGGTGAATTCGTTGCAAAAGCAACAAAAAACCATCCAAGGCATCATCACGCAAGAAAAACAGAAGGATGCCGCCCTCAATGCGCAAATCGACAAGTTGATTGCCATTGAAATGGAAAAAGCACGGAAGAAAGCCGAGGAAGAGGCTCGACAGAAAGCTGCGGCTGAGGCTGCGGCGAAGAAAAAGCGCGAGGAGGAATTGGCACGGAAGAAAGCGGCTGCTGAAGCCGCAGCCCGCGAGAATGCCCGTCGTGTTGCCGAATCCAAAGAGCGTGAAGCCAAAGCCAAGGCTGAGGCAAGGGCAGCCGATGCAAGAAACCGCGAGGCCGCCAATCAGCGAGCACGCGAGGCTGAGGCAAATCGTCTCGCCGCAGAGCGTAAGGCCAAAGCCGATGCCGACCGCAGCAAAAAGGAAATCGATGCCGCCGAGAAAGACATGAAGGAATCTTCCACGATGACGAAGGCCGATCGTATGATGAGTGGCGGAATCGAACTCAACAAAGGCCGCCTGCCTATGCCTATCACGGGTTCCTACCGCATTGTGAGCCGCTTCGGAGTCAATTCTGTGGAAGGTCTGCGCGGAGTCTATCTCGACAACAAAGGCATCAACATCAAAGGTTCCGACGGCTGCCAAGCCCGTTGCGTCTATGACGGCGAAGTCCGCGCAGTCAGCCAGTACGGCGGTTTGTGGATCATCATCGTCAAACACGGCTCCTATTACTCGGTGTACTGCAATATCCGCACCCCCAGCGTCTTTAGAGGCAACAAAGTCCGAGCCCGACAAATGCTCGGAACCGTCGGCCCCGACAACATCCTTCATTTCCAGTTGCACAAAGGCGGCTCGAAACTGAATCCCGAGGCATGGCTTGGAAGGTAAAAAATCATCATTTTTTTGCCTTTCACACCTCGTTTTGGGGCGAAATTTCGACCAAAATCAGTTTTTTTCTTGATTTTTTTATTTTTTTTCTCGAAAAATTTTGTTGTTATTGAAAATAGTCGTACCTTTGCACCCGCTTCGCTGAAATTTTAGCGTTTCACCTTATATAATATATAGTGTCTTGCGAAGATTTGGCTTAGTGGAAAGAATAGAGTTCTTTGACAGACTTACATAGAGACAGAAGGTAGTACAGGAAGCCGAGGCTTTTTTTTTGATTTTTTTCGGAAATAGGTCTTTGAGTGGTAGAATGATACGAACCGTCATATAGATTCCTTTAATCATGACATTCGGCAGCGTTCTGGCGA
>CACYQZ010000033.1:0-4279 GCA_902776665.1 uncultured Prevotellaceae bacterium | reverse complement strand
TTTATTTACCATGGAGAGTTTGATCCTGGCTCAGGATGAACGCTAGCTACAGGCTTAACACATGCAAGTCGAGGGGCAGCATGTAGGTTGCTTGCAACCTATGATGGCGACCGGCGCACGGGTGCGTAACGCGTATCCAACCTTCCCCGCAGTAGGGTGCAGCCCGTTGAAAGACGGATTAATCCCCTATGTTGTCCATTGACGGCATCCGATTTGGACGAAAGATTTCATCGCTGCGGGATGGGGATGCGTAGGATTAGGTAGTCGGCGGGGTAACGGCCCACCGAGCCTTCGATCCTTAGGGGTTCTGAGAGGAAGGTCCCCCACACTGGAACTGAGACACGGTCCAGACTCCTACGGGAGGCAGCAGTGAGGAATATTGGTCAATGGAGGCAACTCTGAACCAGCCAAGTAGCGTGCAGGACGACGGCCCTACGGGTTGTAAACTGCTTTTATGCGGGGATAAACGGCATTACGTGTAGTGCTTTGCAGGTACCGCATGAATAAGGACCGGCTAGTAATACGGAAGGTCCGGGCGTTATCCGGATTTATTGGGTTTAAAGGGAGCGCAGGCGGCACTTCAAGCGTGACGTTAAATTTCGGGGCTCACCCCCGTTTTGCGTCGCGAACTGTTGTGCTTGAGTAGGCGGCAGGGAGGCGGAATTCGCGGTGTAGCGGTGAAATGCTTAGATATCGCGAGGAACTCCGATAGCGCAGGCAGCCTCCCGTTGCTTTACTGACGCTCATGCTCGAAGGTGCGGGTATCGAACAGGATTAGATACCCTGGTAGTCCGCACTGTAAACGATGGATGCCCGCTGTTGGGCCTTTTGGGTTCAGCGGCTCAAAGGAATTGACGGGGGCCCGCACAAGCGGAGGAACATGTGGTTTAATTCGATGATACGCGAGGAACCTTACCCGGGCTTGAACTGCAGCGGAATGCGGAAGAGATTCCAAAGCCAGCAATGGCCGCTGTGGAGGTGCTGCATGGTTGTCGTCAGCTCGTGCCGTGAGGTGTCGGCTTAAGTGCCATAACGAGCGCAACCCTTCTCGCGAGTTGCCATCGGGTGATGCCGGGGACTCTCGCGACACTGCCTCCGCAAGGAGTGAGGAAGGTGGGGATGACGTCAAATCAGCACGGCCCTTACGTCCGGGGCTACACACGTGTTACAATGGCGCGTACAGAGGGCAGGCGTATGGCGACATGCGTCGAATCCTTAAATCGCGTCCCAGTTCGGACCGGGGTCTGCAACCCGACCCCGCGAAGCTGGATTCGCTAGTAATCGCGCATCAGCCATGGCGCGGTGAATACGTTCCCGGGCCTTGTACNNNNGATTGGGGCTAAGTCGTAACAAGGTAGCCGTACCGGAAGGTGCGGCTGGAACACCTCCTTTCTGGAGTCCGGGATGCTTGTTCCGGGTTTCATGTTGGAATCTTGGTTCGTCAGGGTTCTGCACGCGGCTTACCTGTCTTCTGCTCTGTGTACCCCATACCAGCCCTTGCGGCAGGCCGTGACAGTCCTATAGCTCAGTTGGTTAGAGCGCCACACTGATAATGTGGAGGTCGGCAGTTCAAGTCTGCCTGGGACTACACATCGCCGTCAGGCAATGTGCTTCAGGCTTCAAGAGCCTGGGACTACATCGGGGGATTAGCTCAGCTGGCTAGAGCACCTGCTTTGCAAGCAGGGGGTCAACGGTTCGAATCCGTTATTCTCCACGAATTCGTGAGAATTGCTGATAGGCGCAGCCAATCAGTGAAAATTCGAGACGAATTGCGTTCTTTGACATACTGCGACAGAAAAGACACAAGATAAGAATCAGCGTGACGCCGTCTTGTTGTTTGCGATGCCGTCGTTTTTTGATGGTGTTGTTTGGGACGGTGTCTTCTGAGTTATGCGAGAAGAGAGTAAGGGCGCACGGTGGATGCCTTGGCTCACGGAGGCGATGAAGGACGCGATAAGCTGCGATAAGCGCGGGGTAGGTGCAAATGACCCTTGATCCCGCGATTTCCGAATGGGACAACCCGGCGGCTTCGGCCGTCATCCCTGCTTTTTTGCAGGGAGGCTAACGCGGGGAACTGAAACATCTTAGTACCCGCAGGAAAAGAAAACAAGAGTGATTCCCCCAGTAGCGGCGAGCGACCGGGGATCAGCCCAAACCTGTGTTGTGGCGACGCATCGCAGGGGTTGTAGGACCACGTTTTGGCACTCAGATCGAGAGTAGAATGTTCTGGAAAGTTCAACCATAGAGGATGACAGTTCCGTATACGAATCGAGATGTGGCCTGGTGGTATCCTGAGTAGGGCGGGACACGAGTAATCCTGTCTGAATCCGCGGGGTCCATCCCGCAAGGCTAAATACTCCCGTGAGACCGATAGCGAACCAGTACCGTGAGGGAAAGGTGAAAAGCACCCCTGCGAGGGGAGTGAAACAGTACCTGAACCCGTGCGCCTCCAAGCGGTCGGAGCCGGCTTTTGCCGGTGACGGCGTGCCTTTTGCATAATGAACCTACGAGTTGCCGTCACGTGCGAGGTTAAGCGCCACGAGGCGCGTGAGCCGCAGTGAAAGCGAGGCTGAACAGGCCGTTTTAGTACGTGGTGGCAGACGCGAAACCGAGTGATCTACACATGTCCAGGCTGAAGTCCCGGGTTGAAAAGCTTCCCGATGAGGTGTGTGTAGGAGTGAAAGGCCAATCAAACTCGGAGATAGCTCGTACTCCCCGAAAGGCATTTAGGTGCCGCGTGTGGTGTTTGCTGTGAGAGGTAGAGCGACCGATAGGTCAAGAGGGCTTCGCCGCCTGTCGCGACCTGACGAACTCCGAATGCTCACAGTTTGTAGCCATGCAGTAAGGGCGCGGGTGCTAAGGTCCGTGCCCGAGAGGAGAAGAATCCGGACCGCCGTCTAAGGTCCCGGAATCCTGTCTGAGTTAGTCTAACGAAGTGGGGTCCCTGAGACAGCCAGGATGTTGGCTTGGAAGCAGCCATTCATTCAAAGAGTGCGTAACAGCTCACTGGTCGAGGGTCCCTGCGTGGATAATAATCGGGTATAAGACAGGTACCGAAGGCGCGGGATAGCATGTTTAAAAAGTATCGGTAGGGGAGCATTCCGTGTGCGTTGAATGGTGTGGGCGACCTATCCTGGAGCGCACGGAAAGGCAAATGTAGGTATAAGTAACGACAAGGGGGACGAGGACTCCCCCCGCCGTAAGACTAAGGTTTCCCGGGCCATGCCGTTCATCCCGGGGTCAGTCGGTCCCTAAGGCTCAGCCGAGCGGCGATGCCGATGGGCATACGGTCAACATTCCGTAACTCCCTCTTGGAGCGATGCGGTGACGGAGAAGTGGAACTGCCGCGGGCTGCCGGACGCGCCCGTTGAAGGAAGGTAGGAGTTGAGGCGTGTAGTGAAGTACGCCCGCCGATCCGAGATCCGACAGTACGCCTCTGCCTCCGGGCAGTGGCGATAGTGCAGGTAATCATGCTCCCTAGAAAACCCGCTAAGCGTTCATCCGAGTTGGGAACCGTACCGCAAACCGACACAGGTAGTCGTGTAGAGCATACTCAGGCGTTGAGAGACTCATGGCCAAGGAACTAGGCAAACTGGCCCCGTAACTTCGGGATAAGGGGTCCTCGCTTCGGCGAGGCGCAGAGAATAGGTCCAGGCAACTGTTTATCAAAAACACAGGGCTGTGCGAACTCGTAAGATGAGGTATACAGCCTGACACCTGCCCGGTGCCGGAAGGTTAAGAGGAGTGCTCAGCCCTTTTGGGTGAAGGTATGAATTGAAGCCCCGGACGCTGTCTCGGCCATGATCTCAGTGAAATTGTAGTATCGGTGAAGATGCCGATTACCCGCGATGGGACGAAAAGACCCCGTGAACCTTTACTGCATCTTAGCACTGGACTTGGTCATCGGATGTGTAGGATAGGCCGGAGGCTTTGAAGGGGGCACGCCAGTGTCCTTGGAGCCGCTGTTGAAATACGGCCCTTCTGCTGTCTGAGTCCTAACACGTGTATTATGTGGACACTGCTTGGTGGGCAGTTTGACTGGGGTGGTCGCCTCCAAAAGTGTAACGGAGGCTTCCAAAGGTACCCTCAGGCCGATTGGTAACCGGCCCTTTTAGAGTGTAAAGGCACAAGGGTGCTTGACTGGGAGGCAGACATGCCGATCAGGCAGGAAACTGGGGCTTAGTGATCCGGTGCATGCGTATGGAAGCTGCATCGCTCAAAGGATAAAAGGTACTCCGGGGATAACAGGCTGATCCCCCCCAAGAGCTCATATCGACGG
>CACYQZ010000032.1 GCA_902776665.1 uncultured Prevotellaceae bacterium | reverse complement strand
CATTTTCTTTCTCGGTCACGGAATGAGCACATGTCTTTATGCCAGCATTTTAGACAATGTAGAACTTTTCCACAAGGACAATATATCCCTATTGGAAGGCAAGCGATTATTTTTGTTGGCATGCAATTCCGATCAGTTCATTACTAAATTCAAACTGTCAAATGCTATAGGCTTTGGCTTCTTACCAACAAGCGAAGAAGACATTGAGAGAACAAAGCAATACCACAAACTAGATATTTCAATGACAAGTATTCTTGATGTGGAATGTTTTAAGACCGCTCTTGTTCAATGCCTCACAAATACGCTTTCAGAAGAAACATTGAACGATTTTTATTTATTGAAAGAACGAATGTTGTTCAACACGAGTAAAGAAATCGTAGATTGTATTGTAAATAAGAAATCTACTAAATATAGAATTGTTGCGGATGAGTTGTATTATCTGTATAAAGACATGGTTGTAAGATAAAATAATGGCTAAGAAAAATATACATTCATTGATCTGTTTGCTGGATGTGGTGGCCTTTCTGGAGGTTTTTTACAGAGAAGGTTTCAAGGCTATTACATTGTGTGGAGTAGCGTGTGTAATGAATAAATAAATTGGTGATTATAATAGTTTTTTTTCTATATTATTATTTCAATGTATACTATGTGAGCGGAAGAAACTAAATAATGATATAAAACAATTGTCTTCTGAAAAATTTTCGTAACTTTGCAGGGTAAAGAAGTTTTTTGCTAAAAAAGGAATGATTGAATTATGAGAGGTATTCTTTGGACACGAGAAGAAATGATATTGGCATTCAATTTATATTTGAAATTGCCCTTTGGAAAACTACATACAAGAACGCCTGAAATCATTGAACTTGCCCAACTAATGGGCAGATCTGTCAATTCTGTGGCCTTAAGGTTGGTTAATTATGCGTCTTGCGACCCTCAATTACAATCCAGAGGCATAAGCGGAATGAAAGGCGGATTGAAACAATGTCAGCCGATATGGGATGAATTTGTAGACAATCGGGATACGTTGGTGTTTGAAAGCGAGAGAATTTTGGCAGAGTATCAAGGTGTAGCCATTGAGGAAAAATTTGAAGAAGATTTGTTGGATATTCCCAAAACAATAAAAGGTGAAGAACGAATCCGTGAGGTTAAAACAAGGGTAAACCAAAATTTTTTCCGACAAATGGTGCTTGCAAACTACGGCGGAAAGTGTGCTTTAACAGGTATAGACATTATGGAATTACTTGTCGCAAGCCATATTATACCATGGTCAGACAATGAAAAAGAACGATTGAATCCACAAAATGGAATATGCCTTTCTTCCTTGATAGATAAAGCGTTCGATAAGGGACTCATCACATTTCTGGATGATGGATCGGTACTCTTTTCTAATCGTCTAAAATCCAATGTGGGTAAGGATTATTTTTCAAAATATTTTGAACCTATCAAGAACGAAAAACTAATTGAACCAAAGAAATACCTTCCCAATCCGAGTTTTCTAGAATATCATCGTGACACTATTTTCAACAAATAAATTATATATTGATAAAAGTTGAGTCCATGGATAAACTCTCTACGGAACAGCGGCACGCGAATATGTCGGCGATTCGGTCGAAGGACACGAAGCCTGAATGGATTGTGCGGCGAGGGCTGTGGGGCAGGGGATTTCGCTATCGGCTGAATCACAAACGATTGCCGGGGCATCCTGACTTGGTGTTGCGGAAATACAGGACTTGCATTTTTGTGAACGGGTGTTTCTGGCACGGACACAGTGTGGCGTTGCCACAAGTGAATAGTGAAAAACGAATAGTGGATAGTGCGTGTTGCAAGATTCCGAAGACAAATCGAACGTTTTGGGTGGAGAAAATCCGTCGGAATCAGGAGCGCGACCTCGCGACGCAGCAGCAACTGGCGCGGATGGGCTGGCACTGTATCACCGTTTGGGAGTGCGAACTGACACCGAAACGGCGCGAACAGACGCTCGACTCGTTGGCTTTCACGCTGAACAGGATTTATCTGCAAGACCACTCGACACACAAACCTTATCCGACTTTGGAAAACGAGGCTTTCGAGATGGCTGCCGAGGAAGAAATTTCTCAGAAATCATCGTAAAAAATCAACTAATTTTATAGGAAATATGAAATAAGCGTAAAAAAGCGATTTTTTGCGTTTAAAAGTTTTCGGGAATCAGATTTTTTTAGTAATTTTGTGCGCTTAAAAATCGGAGGAAATGGCTTAGAACGAAAATAAAGGGCATTCTGGGCGATTTTTCGAAAAAAATAAAAGGAATAAAAGAAGTTCCCTTGAGTGAAACAAAAACAAATTATATAACAATTAAAAATAATGGACGAAAATCAGACTTTTGACGGTATGCAAACCGTTGACAACGACAGAATTATCAAAATCAACATCGAGGAGGAAATGAAATCCTCGTACATTGACTATTCGATGTCGGTGATTGTGGCCCGTGCGCTGCCTGACGTGCGCGACGGCTTCAAGCCTGTGCATCGCCGTATTCTCTACGGTATGGCGGGCATCGGAAACACGAGTGACAAACCTTACAAGAAGTGCGCCCTCGTGGTGGGTGAGGTGCTGGGTAAGTACCATCCGCACGGCGACAGCAGCGTCTATGGCGCACTGGTTCGTATGGCGCAGGACTGGAATATGCGCTACACGCTGGTCGATGGACAGGGCAACTTCGGCTCGGTCGATGGCGACTCGGCGGCGGCGATGCGTTACACGGAGTGTCGCCTGTCGAAAATGGGTGAGCACATCATGGACGACCTGGAGAAGGACACCGTGGACATGGTGAATAACTTTGACGACTC
Organism: uncultured Prevotellaceae bacterium; assembly: GCA_902776665.1. GTDB lineage: Bacteria > Bacteroidota > Bacteroidia > Bacteroidales > Bacteroidaceae > Prevotella. The sequence goes on along the minus strand of CACYQZ010000032.1, from coordinate 22,464 downwards.
GCTGACGGAGCCGAGCGTGATGCCGACGAAGGTGCCGAACCTGCTGGTGAACGGCGGAAACGGTATTGCGGTGGGTATGGCGACGAATATGCCGACGCACAATCTGGGCGAGGTTATCGACGGTTGCTGTGCCTACATCGACAACCCCGACATCGACACCGACGGACTGATGCAGTATATTCCTGCACCCGACTTCCCCACGGGAGCCTACATCTACGGTCTTCAGGGTGTGAAAGACGCTTACGAGACAGGTCGCGGTCGCATCATTATGCGGGCGAAGGCCGAAATCGAGAGCGACGACTCGCACGACAAAATCGTCATCACGGAGATTCCCTACGGCGTGAACAAGGCCCAATTGATTGAGTATATCGCCGACTTGGTGAAGGAAGGAAAAATTGAAGGAATTTCCAATGCCAACGACGAATCGGGTCGTCAAGGAATGCGTATCGTGGTCGATGTGAAGCGTGACGCCAACGCGAATGTCATCTTGAACAAACTCTTTAAGATGACAGCTCTACAGAGTTCATTCTCAGTCAATAACATCGCATTGGTAAAAGGTCGTCCGCGTCTGCTTTCGTTGAAAGAATGTGTGAAATATTTCGTTGAGCATCGCCACGACGTGACGATTCGCCGCACGAAGTTCGATTTGAAAAAAGCACAGGAACGTGCCCACATCCTCGAAGGTTTGATCATCGCTGTGAACAACATCGACGAGGTCGTACACATTATTAGAAATAGCAAGACCCCGACCGATGCCCAGCGCAACCTCGAAAAGCGTTTCGACCTCGACGAATTGCAGTCGAAAGCCATCGTTGATATGCGTCTGGCACAACTCACGGGTCTGCGCGTCGATCAACTTCACCAGGAATACGACGAACTGATGCAACTCATCAAGGACTTGCAGGAAATTCTCGACAACCCCGAGCGTTGCAAGGAAGTGATGAAGCAGGAACTGAACGAGGTGAAGGAGAAATACGGCGACGAGCGTCGCACGGAAATCATCCCCGACGAGCACGAATTCAATGCCGAGGACTTCTATCCGAACGACCCTGTGGTCATCACGATGAGCCACCTCGGATACATCAAGCGCACGCCGCTGGCCGATTTCCGCGAGCAGTCGCGTGGTGGAGTGGGGTCGAAGGGTGCCACGAGCCGCGACAAGGACTTCACGGAGTACATCTATCCCGCCACGATGCACCAGACGCTGCTCTTCTTCACGAAGAAAGGCCGTTGCTACTGGCTGAAGTGCTACGAAATTCCCGAAGGCGACCGTACCGCGAAGGGTCGCGCCATCCAGAATATGCTCAACATCGAGCCCGACGATTCGGTGAACAACATCCTGCGCCTGCGCGGTCGTGGACTCGAAGACGAGGAGTTCATCAATTCGCACTACGTCGTGTTCTGCACGAAGAACGGAACGGTGAAAAAGACGCTTCTTGAGGCGTATTCGCGTCCGAGAACCAACGGTGTGAATGCCATCAACATCGTCGAAGGCGACGAAGTGGTGGATGTGCGCCTGACGAACGGCAAGAACGAACTGATTATCGCCAACCGCAACGGTCGTGCCGTGCGATTCCACGAAAGTGCCGTGCGCACGATGGGTCGTGTGGCAACGGGTGTGCGCGGAATGCGACTCGACGAGGGCGACGATGCCGTTGTGGGTATGATTGTCGTGAACGACGCTGAGAACGAGACGGCTATGGTCGTCAGCGAACACGGCTACGGCAAGCGCTCGCAGGTCGAGGACTATCGCAAGACGAATCGCGGTGGCAAGGGCGTGAAAACGCTGAACATCACCGACAAAACGGGTCGTCTGGTAGCCATCAAGAACGTCACCGACGACAACGACTTGATGATTATCAACAAGAGTGGTATTGCGCTTCGTTTGGCCGTTGCAGGCTGTCGCGTGATGGGTCGTGCCACGCAGGGCGTCCGCCTCATCAACCTCGAAAAGAAGAACGACACCATCGCCAGCGTCTGCAAGGTGATGAGCGCAGAATTATACAGCCGACTAAACGAATCGGGCGACGCTACGTCAAATGATGCAGAAACGACGGTTCCGCAGGACGAAATCGGCGGTAATGCCATCGAATCGAGAGACGAAACAACAGTATAAACCTTTTAATTAGAAATGAATCTTATGAAAAAAATCATGTTTGCGGCTCTGATGATGTTTGCCACATCGACCGCATTTGCAGCCGACAGCGACGCTCTGAAGAGCATCCTGAAATCGAAAAACTACGCCGAGGCAGCAGCCATGCTGCAGTCGTCGGTCAGCCAACTCGCCAGCGATGCCGAGCGCGCGAAAGCCTACAACCACCTCGTGCAGCTCGCCATGGAGAAGTTCGACAAGGAAAACAACGCTGAACTTGAAAACATGGCTCGCGTGCAGACGGGCAAGGCCAACGAAGTGACGCCTTACGACACCGTGGGCTACTATGAAGCCGCCTACAACGCGCTCATGAACGCCATCGAGTGTGACAAGTACGACTACATGCCCGACGCAAAGGGCAAGGTGAAGCCCAAGTTCCGCGAGGGCAACCTTCCGCGTGTCGCCAATGCCCGCATCCAACTTGTGAATGCTGGTCAGCGCGAGGCACAACTTGGTAACGAAGAGGGTGTGCTGAAGTATTGGGGTGCCTTCCTCGACACCGAGGACAGCGAGTTCCTCAGCAGCATCGACAAGTCGAACGAGGCTGGTTTCTTCGGTCAGGTGGCCTATTTCACGGGTCTCTATGCCAATCAAGCCAAGCAGACCGACCGCGCTCTGAAGTATCTCGACATGGCGATGAAAGACCCCGAGCAGGCCAAGGAGGCACAGGCTCAGAAGTTCGCCATCAGCCAGTCGAACCTGAAGACGCAGGCCGACAGCCTGAAATTCATCGACGAACTCAAGGCTTTCTATGCTGAGAACCCCGACAACGAAGCCGCTTTCGGAACACTCTGCAACCTCTATTCGAGTATGAACAAGAAGAGCGAAGTAATAGAACTCATCAACGACAAAATCGCCCGTACCCCCAATAACTACACGGCTTGGGCGCTGAAGGGCCAGACCGAGATGAACGAGCAGAACTACACTGCCGCCATCGAGTCGTTCAAGAAAGCTATCGACATTGACGACACGAACGCTATCGTGCTTACCTATCTCGGCTTCTGCATGAACAACCGCGCTGCTGAAATCGAGGGCGACATCCCTGCACAGAAGGCTCTCTACAAGGAGTCGATGGTCTATCTCGAGAAGGCCAAGTCAATCGACCCCGACCGTCAGAAAGCCAACTGGGCTTATCCGCTCTACCAATGCTACTACATCAACTACAGTGCCAACGACCCGCGCACGAAGGAGTTGGAAGAAATGTTGAAATAAAATCAACTTAACAATCGTGTAGGGGCGGAGAAATTTCCGTCCCTACCGATTTTTATTTAAAACTTTAATCTAATCATCGTGAAAATTATTTGAAGGATATGAGCAGATTTTTCTTTTTATTATTGTTTTCACTCGTCCTTTTGACCCCGGCAACGGCTCAAAAGAAACATTCGACCTTGAAGAAAGACATCGCACAGGCGAAAACTTATTTGAAGGCCGGCAACAACCTTGACAAGGCTGAACAACTGATGCAGAAGCACCTCGCCGACTCTGCCAACCGTCGAAACGAGCGGCTTTGGCTGATGATGTTCGATGCCGTCAGAAAGCAATACGAACAGGGAAATATGAAGCTCTATCTGAAGCAAAAATACGACACGGCCGCCTTTTTCAACCTTACGAAACGGATGTTCACCATTTTGGAAACCTTCGATTCCATCGATGCTGAACCCAATCCACAGGGCGAAATCAAGGCGCAATACCGCAAAAAACACAGCGAATTTCTCGACAAATACCGCGCCAACCTTTTCAACGGAGGCGTTTATTTCATTGGAAAACAGAAATTCGCCGAGGCTTACAACTTTTTCGATTGTTATATCGACTGCGCCCGTCAGCCGCTTTTCGAGTCCTACGACTACCGCCAGACCGACGAGCGAATGCCCGAAGCATCGTATTGGGCGACCTATTGCGGCTATAAGATGCAACAGCCCGAGGCCACGCTCCGCCACACCGATTTGGCACTGAAAGACACGGCCCACTATCCGATGACACTGCAATATCTCGCCGACACCTACAAACTGCAAAACGACACGGCAAAATACATCGCGACGCTCAACGAGGGCTTTGAAAAATATCCGCTGTTTTCCTATTTCTTTCCGCGATTGGTCGAGTATCACACGGCACACGCCGACTGGGACGAAGTGCTGAAAACCGCCAATTTCGCCATCGCCGCCGACACGACCAACACCGCCTTCCGCCTCGTGCGTACGACGGCGCTGCTCAACCAGCGGCAATACGACACCGTGATTCACGAATGTGGACTTTTGATTGCCGCCGACAGCACCCTCGTCGATGCGTGGTACAACCTCGGAATGGCCTATTTCTCGCAGGCGGTGAACATTGGAAAAAGCCCGAAAGTGACGGCCAAACAAAAGCAGCAGATGACGAAGAAATACCAGTCGGCCCGTCACTATTTGGAGCATTTCCGCCAGTTGGCACCCGACCAGCGCAACCGTTGGGCTTTGCCGCTCTACACGATTTATCTCAACCTGAACATGGGCGACAAATTCGACGAAATCGACCGTGTGATTCGTAGCAACTAATGTGTTTTTCAAATTCCTAAAACAAAATATCTCCGAATCGTTTGGCGGTTCGGACTTTTTTCGTACCTTTAAATAAGGTACTTTCGCTCGAAAATGAAAAGAAAAATGCGTTTTTCTTTGGCATTTTGCTCACTTATTCGTACCTTTGCAACACAATCTAAATTTTTATTATTAATCTTATAAATCGATTTATTTTTATGAAAATGTACAATTTCAATGCAGGACCTTGTGTCCTCCCGAAACAAGCCGTTGAATCGACCATCAACGCTATTCGTAACTTTGACAACACAGGCATCGGCCTGATGGAAATCTCGCACCGCACACCGGGTTGGGAACGCATTATGGCTGAGACTCGCCAACTGTGGCGCGACCTGCTCAACATCCCCGACAACTACGAGGTGCTGTTCCTCGGCGGTGGTGCCAGCACGCAGTTCTACATGGTGCCGGCCAACCTGATGAAGACGAAGGCTGCCTATCTGCAGACGGGTGTTTGGGCGAAGAAGGCCGCGAAGGAAGCCAAGAACTTCGGTGTGACGGAAATCGTGGCTTCGTCGGAAGACAAGGTCTATAACTACATTCCGAAAGGCTGGACCGTGCCTGCCGATGCCGACTATTTCCACATCACGACGAACAACACCATCTACGGTACGGAAATCCGCAAGGACTTCACGGCTGAGGAAGTGAACAACGTGATGCTCGTGGCTGATATGTCGTCCGACATCATGAGCCGTCCCGTCGATGTGACGAAGTACGGCCTGATTTACGGCGGTGCACAGAAGAACGTGGGTCCCGCAGGTGTGACGTTTGTGATTGTTCGCAAGGACATTCTCGGTCAGATTGGCGAGCGCGCCTATATGAATCCGCTGCCGACGATGGTGGATTATCGCACACATGCTGCCGAGGAAGCCAAGAACATTTCGATGTTCAACACGCCGCCCGTGCTGCCGATTTTCGTGATGCACGAGACGCTGCTGTGGATCAAGGAGACGATTGGCGGTCTGGAAGAGATGAACAAGATCAACGTGAAGAAGTCGAACCTGCTCTACGACGAAATCGATCGCAACAGCATGTTCGTGGGTACGGTGGCCGAGAAGGAAGACCGTTCGATTATGAACCACTGCTGGGTGATGGCTCCGGGCCACGAGGACAAGCAGGACGCTTTCATGGCATTCGCCAAGGAGCGCGGCATGGTCGGCATCAAGGGTCACCGCAGCGTCGGTGGTTTCCGCGCATCGCTCTACAACGCTTGCACCGTCGAGGATGTCGAGGCATTGGTCGCTTGTATGCAGGATTTTGAAAAAGCAAATAAATAATGTTGAAGTGTTGTTTGTTGAGCTCAACAATTAAACCATCAACGATTAAATATTAAAACATTCAACAATGAAAATATTAGTTGCAACAGAGAAACCCTTTGCAGCCGTCGCTGTCGAGGGAATCAGAAAAGAGATTGAAGGAGCAGGTCACGAACTCGTGCTGCTCGAGAAGTACACGGAAAAGGCACAGCTGCTCGATGCCGTGAAAGATGCCGACGCGATGATTATCCGCTCGGACAAGGTCGATGCCGAGGTGCTCGACGCCGCCAAGCAGTTGAAAGTCGTCGTTCGCGCAGGTGCCGGTTTCGACAACATCGACCTCGCCGCCGCTACGGCTCACAATGTCGTCGCCGAGAACACGCCCGGACAGAACGCCAACGCCGTGGCAGAGCTCGTGATGGGTCTGCTCGTGTTTGCCGTGCGCAATTTCTACAACGGCAAGGCAGGTACGGAACTGCTCGGTAAGAAACTCGGACTGTTGGCCTTCGGAAATGTTGGTCGCAACGTGGCTCGCATCGCCAAGGGCTTCGGAATGGACGTTTTTGCCTACGACGCATATTGCCCCGCAGACGTCATCGAACAGGCTGGCGTTCACGCCGTCGCCAATCAGGAAGCACTCTTCGAGCAGTGCGACGTGGTTTCGCTGCACATTCCCGCCACGCCCGAGACGAAGCAGAGCATCAACTACGCTTTGGTCGGCAAGATGCGCAAGGGTGGCATCCTCGTGAACACCGCTCGTAAGGAAGTCATCAACGAGCCCGAACTGCTGAAGCTGATGGCTGAGCGCGAAGACCTGAAATTCGTCACCGACATCATGCCCGATGCCCACGACGAGTTCGTCAAGATGGAAGGCCGCTACTTCTCGACCCCGAAGAAGATGGGCGCACAAACCGCCGAGGCCAATATCAACGCAGGTATCGCTGCCGCCAAGCAAATCAACGCCTATTTCGCTACGGGTGACACTCGTTTCCAAGTGAATAAGTAAATTGTAAATCGTAAAATTGTCAAATAGTAAAATATCATGGCAACAATCAAACCATTTCGCGGCATTCGTCCGCCGAAAGAATTTGTAGAGAGAGTGGAGAGCCGTCCCTACGACGTGCTCGAGAGCGACGAGGCTCGCGCCGAGGCTGGCGACAACGAGATGAGCCTCTATCGAATCATCAAACCCGAAATCAACTTCCCCGAAGGCACTTCGGAGTACGACCCACGCGTCTATGAAAAGGCTGCAGAGGTGTTTCAGGAGTTCCAAGACAAGGGCTGGCTCGTGCAGGATGAACAGGAAAACTACTACATCTATGCCCAGACGATGAACGGCAAGACGCAGTACGGACTGGTCATCGGTGCCTACGTCGATGACTATATGAACGGCACCATCAAGAAGCACGAACTGACGCGTCGCGACAAGGAGGAAGACCGTATGAAGCACGTCCGCGTGAACAATGCGAACATCGAGCCGGTGTTCTTCGCCTATCCCGACAACGAGGTGCTCGACAAGCTGATTATGCGCTATGCCGCCACCGAGCCGGTCTATGATTTCATCGCGCCCATCGACGGTTTCGGCCACAAATTCTGGGTGATTTCCGACGCACAAGACATCGCGACCATCACTGAGGAATTCCGCAAGATGCCTGCGCTCTACATTGCCGACGGTCACCATCGTTCGGCTGCGGCTGCGCTTGTCGGTGCCGAGAAGGCCAAGCAGAATCCCAACCACAAAGGCGACGAGGAGTACAACTATTTTATGGCTGTGGCGTTCCAAGCATCGCAACTGACCGTGCTCGACTACAACCGCGTGGTGAAGGATCTCAATGGTCTGACGACGAAAGAATTTTTCGAGGCACTGTCGAAGGATTTCGACATCGAATGTAAGTGCGACTGCACGAAAGACGGTGGCAAGTGCAACTGCGAATTCCCGTGCCACTGCACGTGCTCGGAGAACTACAAGCCGAACAAACTGCACAATTTCTCGCTCTATATCGAGGGAGTGTGGTATTCGCTGACGGCCAAGCCCGGCACATTCGACGACAACGATCCGATTGGCGTGCTCGACGTCGATATTTCGAGCCGTCTGATTCTCGACAAGATTCTGAACATCGGCGATTTGCGTTCGTCGAAGCGCATCGACTTCGTCGGTGGACTGCGCGGACTCGGCGAACTGAAGCGTCGCGTCGATTCAGGTGAAATGAAGGCCGCTTTGGCACTCTATCCCGTGTCGATGCAGCAGATTATGGACATTGCCGACAGCGGAAAAATTATGCCGCCGAAGGCTACGTGGTTCGAGCCGAAACTGCGCTCGGGACTGGTCATCCATAAACTGTCGTAAGCGCCGATGGAGCAACTTCGTGAACTTTATCGGCAGTGGAGCGGGGTAGTGCCCGCCCACGTCGAACAACTGGCAGGAGCCGGCAGCAATCGGGTTTATTACCGGCTGACGGCTCCCGCCGATTCTGCCTTGTCGATTCCGCGTGAGGTGATTGGTTGCGTGGGAACGAGTCGCGACGAAAACCGTGCTTTCATCGCCCTTTCGAGGCATTTTTCGGAGAAAAAATTGCCTGTGCCCGAGATTTTTGCTGTGAGCGACGACGAATCGCGCTATTTGCAGACCGATTTGGGTGCGACATCGCTTTTCGATGCGTTGAAAAAGGGTCGTGAGGCTGGTGGACAATACGACGAGACCGAAATCCAACTGTTGGAAACGACGATTCGCCTTTTGCCTCGCCTGCAAATCCTCGGTGCCGAGGGTTTGGACTGGAGCGTGTGCTATCCGCAGCCGTCGTTCGACGAGCAGAACGTGATGTTCGACCTCAATTATTTCAAATATTGCTTCCTGAAAGCGACCGAAATCGACTTCCACGAACTGAAACTTGAGGCCGATTTCCGCCAAATGGCTGCCGATTTAACTACCAGAAAAGAGTTCGACGACTGGGGCTTTATGTATCGCGATTTTCAAGCGCGGAATGTAATGCTGAAGGAAAATCCTTCTTTCATCGACTTCCAAGGCGGTCGGCGCGGTCCGGTTTACTACGATTTAGCCTCATTTCTTTGGCAGGCTTCGGCCCGCTATTCCGACGAATTGCGGCAGTATTTGGTCGATGTCTATTACGAGGAACTGCAGAAATTTACAAATGTTCGCGTGCGCGAGGATTTCGACCGCCGACTGCGCCTTTTCGTGCTGTTCCGCACGCTGCAAGTGCTCGGTGCATACGGTTTCCGAGGCTATTTCGAACGCAAACAACATTTCATCGCGAGCATTCCGCCTGCGAAGGAAAACTTGCGAAAATTATTGAAAAATTCGACGGTTTGCGACGCTTATCCCTATTTGAAAACGGTGCTTTTGCAACTGTGCGACGAGGGGAAAACGACCTGCGAGACAATCTCAAAATCGTCAGAACCAACCATCGAAGCCATTCCGAAACCGACGGAAGTGCCCGAAAAAAAGGCTTTGGTCGTCCGCGTGTTCAGTTTTTCCTACAAAAAAGGCATTCCCGACGACGAAAGTGGCAACGGTGGCGGCTACGTTTTCGACTGTCGCTCGACCCACAACCCAGGCCGTTACGAACCCTACAAACAACTCACTGGACTCGACGAACCCGTGATTCGCTTCCTCGAAGACGACGGCGAAATCACGACCTTTCTCGAAAGCGTTTACAAACTCGCCGACACCCATGTCGAACGCTATTTGGAGCGCGGTTTCACCTCTCTGATGTTCGCGTTTGGCTGCACGGGCGGTCAGCATCGTTCCGTCTATTCGGCGCAGCATCTCGCCGAGCATATCCACGAGAAATTCGGCGTCGAAGTTCGGATCTGCCACCGCGAACAGGGGATTTTTAAAGTTCTTAGTTGATCGTTGAAACATTTATTATAATCTGCATAAATTCATACAAATGAAAAAAACTCTCTTATTATTTTTTTTAGTTTTCTTCGCCCTTTCAGGAAAGGCTGTCGATGATACTGCTGGCTACGACTTCTGTGAGCCTAATTCTGATGGAAAAATGCTCTACTATCGTTATGTGGAACAATTTTATTGTGAGTTAGTAGCTGGGCCTGAAAAATATACGGGTATTGTCACGATTCCCTCTTATGTAACGGAACAAAAGATTCCCGTTATAGGAGTGGGCTTCAAAGCCTTCGATCATTGTGATGGGTTGACAGAGGTGCATCTCCCCTTCACGATGTTGTATTTGCAGGCTGCCTCATTCTATTGGTGCAAGGATTTGCAGAAAGTGGTGCTGAATGAGAATCTGATAGCTATAGGACAGCTTGCATTCGAGGGATGCCAAGAACTAACATCCATCAATATTCCCCAGTCATTGGAGTATATGGGGTATGAAGCTCTATATGGATGCTTTAAAATGACTACGCCTCTTTACAACGACAAGTATTTCTTCAATTACCCCATGGGATATCGGTCAGGGGGCGATACATATTGTATTCCAGAGGGTATTGAAGTAATTGGCGAGGGAGCCTTTATATTTACCTATTTACAAGAGGTCGTGATTCCTAACTCTGTGAAAACCATATCAGACTGGGCATTTGATGGTAGTGATATCCAGAGGGTGAACATACCAACATCTGTAGAGAGTATCGGATATCAAGCTTTTGGTCAGACTCGCTTGGAAGAGATTGTCGTACCTGCTTCTGTAAAGAATTTCGGCAAGCGCGTATTCTATGCAACAGACCTGAAGAAAGTTGTTATAGAAACCCCATTGGATAGCATCCCTGCTGAAACTTTCGCCAACTGCACAGATTTATCAGAAGTCTCTTATCCAGAAACAGTGCATAAACTAGGCGACTATTCGTTTCATCAATGTAGATCGCTTACAGAGTTACCCGACCTTTCCAATATCGACACTTTGGGAATATCTGTGTTCTATGGATGCAGTGCACTGAAATCGGTTTCACTACCTGCTTCTATTACCTATATTCCGGATGATGCTTTTAACATGTGTATGGGAGTCAAGGAAGTGCATTTGCCGGAAAGTATTGAAAGCATCGGCGATTATGCTTTCTGGCAGATTCCTTTACTGGAAAATATCAAGATTCCAGCGTCTGTCACAAGCATCGGCAACTCTGCATTTTCCTTTTGCGAAAACTTAAGAACAATCGATTTTTCAGAAGGTCTGATTGCCATAGGAGATTTCGCTTTTTCGCAATTGGGGCAATTAGAATCGATTTCTTTACCCAAGAGCATTAAGAGCATCGGCTCAGATGCTTTTGCATACGGATTCAAACTGAAAGATGTTTATGTGCAATGGCAAGAACCTCTCGTACTTCAAAATGATATTTTCGACAGTTACCAACACACACTTGGTATGACACTACATGTTCCAGTGGGGACTGCTGAACAATATGCGAATACCCAATACTGGTCTAATTTCAGGAATATAGTAGAAGATGTAACAGCAATTGAAGAAATCAAACTTGACAATAAGCCAATTCGTCATTCAAATCCCATTAAGCGGCTCATTGACGGTAAAGTAATCATCGAAAGTAAGTTGTCTGGGAAAGTGCTTATAGATGGCAGAAAGGTATTTTAAGACCGCATTATTTTGTACTTTTACAACGAAATATAACATTCTGAATTTTGACAAACGAACTTCAACTCCGACTCCTACCCGAACAAGCAGCCTCCGAGCAGGCCATCGCCGACTATCTGAGCCTTGAAAAAGGGCTTGAGAGGGGCAGCATCAGCCACATTCGTGTGCTGAAACGCAGTATCGACGCACGACAGCGGACGATTTTCGTGAACCTCAATGTGCGCGTTTATCTGAACGAAATGCCGACCGACGAGCCGTTTGAGCACGTCGATTATCCCGATGTTTCCCAGCGACCGCAGGTGATTGTGGTCGGGGCAGGGCCAGGCGGACTTTTTGCCGCGTTGAAACTCATCGAACTCGGCCTTCGTCCCATCGTTTTGGAGCGCGGAAAGAACGTGCGCGACCGAAAAAAAGACCTCGCACTCATCACGAAAACGCAACAAATTGACCCCGAAAGCAACTATTGTTTCGGCGAGGGCGGGGCTGGTGCCTATTCCGACGGGAAACTCTACACGCGCTCGAAAAAACGTGGTTCGGTGGAGAAGATTCTGAACGTTTTTTGTCAGCACGGAGCATCGACGAACATTCTCAGCGATGCCCATCCGCACATCGGCACCGACAAGTTGCCGCAGGTCATCGAGGCGATGCGCAACACGATTCTTCGGTGCGGCGGCGAGGTGCATTTCCAGACGAAAATGACACGCCTCATCATCGATTCTGCCAATCGGAAAGTGGTTGGCGTGGAGGCGGTTTCGCCAGAAAAAGAAATGGAATTTCGCGGCCCTGTCATCCTCGCTACAGGCCATTCCGCCCGCGATGTGTATCGCTATCTGGCCACCGCTCGCATCGAAATGGAGGCGAAAGGCATTGCCGTCGGTGTGCGGTTGGAGCATCCGGCGCACCTCATCGACCAAATTCAGTATCACCGTCGCGAGGGGCGTGGCGAATATCTTCCTGCCGCCGAATATTCCTTTGTGCAGCAGGTCGAGGGGCGCGGCGTTTATTCGTTTTGTATGTGTCCGGGCGGTTTCGTCATTCCTGCGGCTACCGACAAGCAGCAAATCGTTGTCAATGGGATGAGTCCGGCGAATCGCGGTACACAGTGGTCGAATTCGGGAATGGTGGTGGAAATTCGCACGGAAGACATCGAACAATTGACGCAAAACATCGATTTTGAGGGACAAAACGCAGAAAATCCCTTGAAAATGATGGCTTTTCAAGAGCAGTTGGAACGCGATTGTTGGCAGCAAGGCAATCGGAAGCAAACCGCGCCAGCACAGCGAATGGCCGATTTCGTCAATGGAAAATTGTCGTTCGACCTTCCGAAAAGTTCCTACGCGCCTGGCCTCGTCAGTAGTCCGCTTCATTTCTGGCTTCCGCCCTTCATTGCCTATCGTCTGCAAGAAGCCTTCAAGATTTTTGGCAAAAAAAGTCGCGGATTTCTCACGAATGAGGCAGTGCTCATTGGCGTGGAAACCCGCACGAGTAGTCCTGTGCGCATCCTTCGCTCGTCCGAAACCCTTCAACACGTCACTGTTCAGGGACTTTTCCCCTGCGGTGAGGGTGCCGGTTATGCCGGTGGAATCGTGTCGGCAGGCATCGACGGCGAGCGTTGTGCAGAGATGTGCGCAGCGTATTTACTTCGTTGAGAAGCGATAGATGGTGTGGCTCTTGTAAGTCTCACCCGACTTCACATTGGCGCTCGTCCACTCGGCTTTTGCAGGTGCTTTCGGGAAATTCTGCGGAGCCAAAACCACGCTGACGTGCTTCGGATATTTCACGCCATTCTTTCCAGCAACATCGCTTTTTCCGAAATCGTTGGCCGAATAGAGTTTGAGTGTCGGTTCGTTGGTGAAAATTTCGAGGAAAATACCTGTGTTTTCAGCAAACAGACTGGCTGCAATCATACTTTCGCCCTTGCCATTCTTGAAGCTGTTGAGCACATACTGGTGGTTGAAACCGTCGGCAATCTTGATTTGATGCTCGGTGGTGTCGCCAATGAGTTCGTAGAGGGCGCGACCCTTGTTGAAGTCCATCGACGAGCCGTAGCAGTCGCGCAATTTTCCAGTGGCGGTGAACGTCGTATCGACGGGAATGAATTTGTCGGCATAGATGCGCAGAACCATATTCGTGCCAGCCTGTGCAGGGTCGCCCGTCAGCGTAAAGTAGCTGTTGGGGGTGAGAGCGAGGAATTTCTCATCCTCGGGCGTGGCCTCGAAAGTGCAGTCGAGCGCGTTGTCGTCAGTGAGTTGATAGGTAGCAGTCACGGTGCCGTCTTCAGGCGAGTTGAGCGTGAGTTTCAGCGTCTGCTTGTCGATTTGCTCGGCGTCGAAAACTTGATACTCCCAGTCTTTTCCTCCCGTCAGCGCACCGAATTTGCTGGGCGATGCCACCGAATCCATATACTGCGCGATGTTGTCGTAGCCCAAAACGACATCGACAAACGCGCCGTTGCGGTCTTTGGCCATCAGCGAAACCACGCGTGCACCGAAATTGGTGATGCAGACCTCCATATTGTTTTTGTTGGTCAGCGTGTAGAGTTGCACGGGTTTCTCGTTGATGACGGTGTCGAACTTGGCGATGTCGATGCCCGAAAGCGTCGTTCCGCCGTTACCACACGATGCGAGGACAACAGCCAGTCCTGCGCAAAAAAACATTGTCATTAACTTTTTCATAACTTGATTTTTTTAATTGTTAATTGATAATTTTTTCAATAATTCTGCCATTTGCTGCTGCATTTCGCGAGCCTTGTTGCCTGCCACTTCAGCGAAATCGTCGCCGTCGGAAGCGTAGATGATGCCACGCGACGAATTGACGAGCAGACCGCAGTCAGACGTCATTCCGTAGTGGCAAACCTCCTCCAAACTACCGCCCTGAGCACCCACGCCGGGCACGAGCAGGAAGTGGTGAGGGGCCACGCGGCGCACGTCGGCGAAGAGTTCTCCGCGAGTCGCACCGACCACGAACATCATATTCTGCGGCGTTCCCCATTCCATACCCTTGCGCATCACTTTCTCGAAAAGTCGCTCGCCGTTTTCGTCCTTCATCAGTTGGAAATCGAGGCTTCCCTTGTTGCTCGTGAGCGCGAGCATCACAACCCATTTTTCGTTATATTCAAGGAACGGCGTCACGCTGTCCTCGCCCATATACGGCGCAACCGTGAGTGCATCGACATTGTATTCCTCGAAAAACGTACGCGCATACATTTTCGACGTGTTGCCGATGTCGCCACGCTTCGCATCGGCGATAATCAGGTGGTTCGGATGCTTTTCGCGGATGTATTCGACCGTCTTTTTGAAGGCAATCATTCCGTGCGTGCCGTGTGCCTCATAAAAAGCGAGATTCGGCTTGAACGCCACGCAGTAGGGTGCCGTCGCGTCGATGATGGCCTTGTTGAACTCCACGATGGGGTCGTGCAGGTCGAGCAAATGCGCCGGAATTTTCTTCGCATCGGTGTCGAGTCCCACGCAAAGAAACGATTTCTTCGCGAAAATTTGTTGGATTAGTTGTTCTCTGGTCATAGTTATTATTGTTTTAGAGTTCTGCTTCCTTCATTCTCTCTGCATTCTCCGCCACCGTCAGCGCATCAATCATCGGTTGGATGTCACCACTGAGGAAACCCTGAAGGTCGTGCGTCGTAAATCCGATGCGATGGTCGGTCACGCGACCCTGCGGAAAGTTGTAGGTGCGGATTTTCGCCGAGCGGTCGCCCGTCGAAACCAGACTTTTCCGTCGTGAAGCAATGTCATCGACGTATTTCTGATGTTCCTTGTCATAGATAAAGGTGTAGAGGCGGCTCAGCGCACGCTCCTTGTTCTTCGGCTGGTCGCGTGTTTCGGTACATTCGATGAGAATTTCCTCGCTCTCGGCCGTGTTCGGGTTCTTCCACATATAGCGCAGGCGCACGCCCGATTCCACCTTGTTCACGTTCTGGCCGCCAGCACCACTGCTTCGGAACGTGTCCCACTTGATTTCACCCTCGTTGATGTGCACCTCAAACTTGTCGGCTTCGGGCAGCACGGCCACTGTCGCCGCCGAGGTCTGCATTCGTCCGTTCGACTCCGTCACGGGCACGCGCTGCACGCGGTGAACACCCGATTCATACTTCAACGTGCCATAGACATCGGCTCCGCTCACGGCAAAATCGATTTCCTTGTATCCGCCGACCGCACCCTCGTTGAAGTCGGTGACGGCCAACTGCCAACCCTTCGATTCGCAGTAGTTTTTGTACATTTTAAACAAGTCGCCCGCGAACAGACAAGCCTCGTCGCCGCCCGTTCCGGCGCGGATTTCCATCTGCACGTTTTTCGCGTCCTCGGGGTCTTTCGGAATCAGCGCAATCTTGATTTCCTCTTCCAACTGCGGCTGCAGCGCCTCGTTTTCGGCCAGTTCCTCACGCGCCATCTCCTTCATTTCGGGGTCGCTTTCGTTGGCGAGAATGTCCTTCGCCTCCTTGATGCCGTTCAGACACGCGATGTAGCGGCGGCGGGCATCCATAATGTCCGACAAATCCTTGTATTCCTTCGTCAGCTTCACGAAACGCTGTTGGTCGCCAATCACCGCAGGGTCGGTAATCAGCGTCGAGACCTCCTCGAATCGCGCTTCCAAGCCGTCGAGTTTCTGTAGTATGCTGTTGTTATTCATAATCGGCTACAAAGTTACTGTAAATCGGGCGAAAATCCAAATTATTTGAGAAAATCACAGATTTTTTTGGATTTTTATTCATTATCATATAGTGATTCAAGGGATTCGCAATTCCCAAAACGCGACCGCCGATGCCGCTGCGACATTGAGCGAATCGACACCGTGAGCCATCGGGATGCGAACGACGTAGTCGGCGGCGGAAATGGTTTCCGAGGGAAGTCCGTCGCCCTCGGTTCCCATCACAATTGCCAGTCGTTTTTCTTGTTTTAGAATGGGCGAATCGAGGGGGATCGAGTTGTCGGTGAGGGCCATTGCGACGGTTTTGAAACCCAATTCGCGCAAGGGTGCGAAATCGCCGTCGATCCACGTCCACGGCACCAAAAACACCGACCCCATCGACACGCGCACAGCCCGACGATTGAGTGGGTCGCACGAGTTGGGTGTCAGCAGTACGGCATCGATTCCCAACGCCGCTGCCGAGCGGAAAATGGCTCCGATGTTCGTCGTATCTACTACGCCATCGATGACGACAATGCGTCGGGCATCGCGACAAATATCAGCGACTGACCGAGCAGCAGGGCGTTTCATCGCGCAGAGAACGCCTCGCGTCAGCGTGTAGCCCGTCAGTTTCGCCAATAAATCGCGCTCGCCTGTGTAAATGGGAATCGACGGACAACGCTCGACAATGTCGGCAGCGTCGCCGTCGATGTGTTTCCGTTCGCAAAGCAACGAAACGGGCTGATAGCCAGCGTCTAACGCCACGCGAATCACCTTCGGACTCTCCACAATGAAAATGCCTTTTTCGGGTTCCAGACGATTGCGCAACTGGGCTTCCGTCAGCGAACTGAAAATTTCGACGCCTGGGTGGGCGAGGTCGGTGATTTCAATGATCGGCATTTTCAATAGTTAAATTCCCCGAATTCCGATTGGATGGTAAGACTTTTCGTTCCTTCTTCGATGTGGCCGACCACTTGCGCGTCGATGTTGAACGAGCGCGAGATGTCGATGATTTTCTCTGCCAATTCGGGACGAACGTAGATTTCCATTCGATGACCCATATTGAAGACTTGGTACATCTCGCGCCAGTCGGTCTGCGAACAGTCGTGGATGATGCGGAACAGCGGCGGCACGGGGAACATATTGTCCTTGATGACGCGGCAATTCTCGCCCACGAAATGCAGGACTTTCGTCTGTGCGCCACCCGTGCAATGCACCATTCCGTGAATGTCCTTGCGGTGTTGGTCGAGGATTTTCTTGATGACGGGCGCGTAGGTTCGAGTGGGGGAGAGGACTAACTCACCTACGGTGAGAGTTGACAGTTGAGAGTTGACAGTTGAGGGTTGTTGGGTGCTGCCCAAATTGTCAATCAACTTGTACTTGCCGCTATAAACGAGTTCATTGGGCACGGCATGGTCGAAACTTTCGGGGTATTTTTCGGCGAGATATTTCGCAAAAACATCGTGACGGGCCGAGGTCAGACCGTTCGAGCCCATTCCGCCGTTGTAACGCTTTTCGTAGGTCGCTTGACCTGTCGAAGAAAGTCCGATAATCACGTCGCCTGGACGAATATTGGCATTGTCGATGACATCGCTGCGCTTCATTCGGCAGGTAACCGTCGAATCGACGATGATTGTGCGCACGAGGTCGCCCACATCGGCCGTTTCACCGCCCGTCGCATAGATGCCGATGCCCATTTCGCGCAGTTCGGCCAGCAGTTCGTCGGTGCCGTTGATGATGGCGGAAATCACCTCGCCCGGAATCAGCAGTTTGTTGCGCCCGATGGTCGAACTGACGAGGATGTTGTCCGTCGCGCCCACGCAGAGCAGGTCGTCGGTGTTCATCACGATGGCATCTTGCGCAATGCCTTTCCACACGCTGAGGTCGCCCGTCTCGCACCAGTACATATAGGCCAGCGACGACTTCGTTCCGGCACCGTCGGCGTGCATAATGTTGCAATAGTCGGGATCGCCGCCGAGGATGTCGGGGATGATCTTGCAAAACGCCTGCGGATAGAGGCCTTTGTCGATGTTTTTAATGGCGGCGTGAACGTCTTCTTTTGCTGCGCTCACGCCGCGCATCATATAGCGATTGTTTGACATATTAAAATTTCACTTCGGGTGCTTTTTGCGCTCCTGCTTCAGCCTCAAACTTCGTCATTTTGTCGAAACCGAACAGACCGGCGAGGATGTTCTTCGGGAATGCACGGATGACGACATTGTAGTTCTGCACGGCGAGGTTGAACTTGTTGCGAGCCTCGTTGATGCGATTTTCCGTGCCTTCGAGTTGCACCTGCAAGTCCTTGAAATTCTCGTTGGCCTTCAGGTCGGGATAGTTCTCCTGAATGGCAATCAACTTACCGAGAGCCGAGCCAAGTTCGCCCTGTGCCTCTTGGAATTCCTTGAGTTTCTCAGGCGTCATGTTTTCGGGGTCGAGCGTCACCTGCGTGGCCTTCGAACGAGCATTGATGACGTTTTCGAGCGTCTCCTGCTCGTGCTTGGCATAGCCTTTGACCGTTTCCACGAGGTTGGGAATGAGGTCGGCACGACGCTGATAGGCCGACTGCACGTTAGCCAGTTCGGTCGTGGCTTTTTCCTGTACACCCACCATTGAATTGTAAGCACTTGCAGCCCATCCGCCAATGACGATGGCTGCGACAATCAGTAAAATCAAACCTTTTTTCATGATTTCTAAAATTTTTAATTGTTAATATTAAATGTTATTGATCGATATTTTCGAGGAACGAGGAACGAAAGATTTTCATTTTTAATTCTTAATTCTTAATTTCTCACGAAGTGAGACTACCATCTCGACGTAGCACCTCCGCCACCGAAACTGCCACCGCCATAGCCACCACCGAAACCGCCTCCGAATCCTCCGCCGAAGCCGCCACGCGAACCACTCGAACCGAAGCCGCTACCGCCCGTGCTGACATAGACAGGCGTTTCGATGAACGGATTGCTGATGAGCGCGCCAACGCCATAGACGGCCAGCCACTCGTATTTACGCTCCATCACAAAGGTGAGAATCAGCCATCCAACAATGAACCAGAAAAAGAGTCCGAGAGCACTCTCTTCGTCGGGCGCACTGCGCGGCAACGCCATTTCGGGCATCGGTTTGGCCTTCATAAAGGCGTAGAGACCTTCGGCCAAGTAAATCATCGCGCTGTCGGGCAGTTCGGCCCTCATCGCCGGCACCACGTAGCGCTGTTCGAGTCGATGACATTCCGCGTCGGTCAGATGGGCTTCGAGGCTTCGTCCGGGCGAAATGTTGATGGAATGGTCTTCGTAGCCCACGACAATCACCAGTCCGAGGTCGTTGCGACCCACGCCAAAGCGATTTCCAACATCCTGCGCCATTCGGAACGGGTCGTCGTTTTCGATGTGATTCACCACAATCACCGCCGACTCGATGCCAAACTCGTTGTCGAGTTGCAACATTCGCTCGTTGATGCGACTGACGGTCGATTCAGCAAGCACGTGGTCGGGGTTCGAGACGTATTGCGTGCCGTCGGTGAGGTGGGGCAGTTCGATGTTGTCGGCGTTCCAATAGGTGACTTGCTCTTTCGGCGCACCCTGCGTTCCAGCCTCCAATGCAATCTGTTCGCGACTATAGCAGAAAAACGTGCCGATGAAGCCGAGAATGAGCAGCCAAGCCCATAGATTTCGGAAAATTTTGTATCGTTTCGTCTCCGACTTTTTGCAAAAATCAATAAAACCTTTCCGCTCGTTCAAATATTGCTTTTGCAGCGTTTCGTAGCGCGTCGAATAGGTTCGTTTCAGGCTTCTCGTACTCGCATTTCCGTGAAGATTGAGCATTTTTTTCTCGCGTTCATATTCATTGTTGAGAGCACGAATCTGCTCGTTGTATTTCGACGTAATGCTCGACATTCCAGCGTGTTTCTGTTCGAGCAGTTTCTTGTTGCCAGAATTGAGGGTCAAATCGGCCAAAAGACCGCCGCCAGCCGCCACTGCCATCACGATGGCAAACGACGTGAAACTGATGGACGGAAGCGCAAACATCGCCACCGCCAACAGGATGAATCCCAAATAGAATTTCGTCATTCCTTTCATATCTCAATCCTCCCCGTGCCAAAATTCCCACGACGCGAATGCCTGCAAGAGCAGCATTTCCAACCCATTGACGACCGTCGCTCCGTGTTCCTGTCCGCGCTTCATAAACAGCGTTTCGTCGGGGTTGTAGAGCAGGTCGTAGAGCAGCGTGTGGCTGTCCATCGCCTCGTAGGGCAGATTCGGACAACTATCGACGTGCGGATACATTCCGAGCGGCGTGCAATTGACAACCACCTTGTATTCGCGGATGATTTCGGGCGTAATATCCTCATAGAAAAATGCCCCGTTGCGCCCCGTCCGACTGACGAAGGCCGTTTCGAGTCCGAGCGAGCGCAGACCGTAGTCGATGGCTTTCGAAGCGCCGCCCGTGCCCAGAATCAGGGCTTTCTTGTGGCACGGTTCCAACAGCGGCTCGATGCTCTGCGTGAAGCCGATGACATCGCTATTAAAACCCTTCAGATGGATGTTTTTGCCTTTTCGACGAATGCGAATCACATTCACCGCACCGATGGCACGAGCCTCGGGACTCACCGCGTCGAGATAGGGAATCACCTGCTGCTTGTAAGGAATCGTGACGTTGAGTCCGCGGAGTTCGGGGTTCTTGTCGAGCACCTCGCGAAGATTGTCAATCGTGGGAATCTCGAAATTGATGTAGCAAGCGTCAATGTTTTCGTTTTCAAACTTCTCGTTGAAGTAACTGACCGAGAACGAATGGCCGAGCGGGTAGCCGATGAGTCCGTATTTGTCCATTTTTTTCTATTATTTAGTCGCCATATAGTGTGTGCAGATGCCGAATGTCATTCGTTGGAATTGGGCCTGCGCAAAACCAGTTTTTTTCAGAATTTCAACCATTTTTTCGCCTTGCGGAAAGGCTTCGATGGTCGCCGTGAGATATTTGTAGGCACTTTTGTCCTTGGAAATCAGATTGCCGTAGATGGGCAGAATCGTGTGGGAATAGAGGCGGAAGAGCTGTTTCATCGGGAATTTTGGCGGTGTGGTCAGTTCGACGATGCTCAGGTGACCGCCGTTTTTCAATACGCGATACATTTCGCTGAGACCTTTTTCGAGTTCGGCGAAATTGCGGATGCCAAAGGCCGCCGTGACCGCGTCGAACGAGTTGTCGGGGTAGGATAGTGCGAGGCAGTCTTCTTTCTGAAATTGAATGACCTCCGAAAGACCTTTTTGCGCGACTTTCTGCCGTCCGATTTCCATCATTCCCTCGGAAATGTCGGCTCCGACGATGCTTTTCGGGTGCAGCATTTCAGCAGCGAGAATGGCGAAGTCGCCAGTGCCGGTGGCAATGTCGAGCAGCGTCTGCGGACGATATGGCGCGAGCCACTGAATCGCCTTTCGCCGCCAGCCACGGTCGATGTTCCACGACAGCCGATGGTTCAACTGGTCGTAGGTCGGCGCAATGTTGTCGAACATCAGTTCCACCTGCTGCGCCTTTTCGCCCTCGCCGTAAGGTTTTATCTGCTCTTGCTCGTACATTTTCTCCTTACTCCACAACTCCTTATTCCTTACTCCTCAAATACTCAGAAACATTCCGTTCGATTCTCGCAGCAATATCCCCTTCGTCAATCGTCTTGTCGAATTTCTCACCCACGATATTCTCGTAGAGTTCGATATATCTTTCGCTCACGCTTTCCGCGTATTCATCGGTGATTTCGGGCATCGTCTGGCCAGGCTCATTCATAAAATCGTGCTCGATGAGCCACTGGCGCACAAACTCCTTCGACAACTGTTTTTGAGGTTCGCCTTTCGCGAATTTTTCCTCGTAGCCGTCGGCGTAGAAATAGCGCGAAGAGTCGGGCGTGTGAATCTCGTCAATCAGATAGACTTTGCCGTCGCGCTTGCCGAATTCGTACTTCGTATCGACCAGAATCAGCCCCTGCTTGGCGGCAATCTCTTGACCGCGCGCAAACAGCCGTCGCGTGTAGTCCTCCATCACCTTGTAATCATCTTCCGAAACCAACCCCTGCGCAATGATTTCCTCACGCGAAATGTTCAAGTCGTGACCCTCATCGGCCTTCGTCGTCGGCGTGATAATCGGCTCGGGAAAACGCTCGTTTTCGCGCATTCCGTCGGGCAGTCGAACACCACAAATCTCGCGCACACCGTTTTTGTAGTCGCGCCACGCCGAACCCGTCAAAATGCCTCGGATAATCATCTCCACGCGGAAACCCTCACACTTCAGGCCGACCGTCACCATCG
>CACYQZ010000031.1 GCA_902776665.1 uncultured Prevotellaceae bacterium | reverse complement strand
AAAGTTCTACATTGTCTAAAATGCTGGCATAAAGACATGTGCTCATTCCGTGACCGAGAAAGAAAATGGTCTCAGCATCTTTAATCTCATTAAAAATAATTTCCATCGGCTCATCGTCACCAGAGGTGTCATATCCCACTTCCACGGCATCAAAGGTTGCACAAATATGGTCACACAGCGGACGAAGAAAGTCCGTTGTGGCATCTTGTGGATATATACAAACAATCTTACTCATTGATTTACTTTTACAATATACGCAATAGTTTGGGCTAATATTGCCTCTATCCATTCCTCAGAACGAGCATCTGAATGACTCTCTATCATATCGGCAATTTCATTAAATGTCATGCCTTTGAACTCAGGGAAACAAGACTCGAATTTCATCTCGCCATTTGCCCGTAATAATGTTGCTAATTGATGTTCTATTGAATTACCTTTGTCTTTTTTCAAATAATCAATCAATATCTCCTGATAATCAGTTCTATCAATACAATCAATAATCTGAGATTTTAATAATTTGTTGACACCCCCAACAAGTTCTTCTATCGAAGCTTTCTGGTATTCTTGGCCGACAACAGATTTAATAACCTCATTCCAATTACCAGAATAAACGAAGAAGCTCACATTCTTACGAATCTCATGTACCAAATGAACAGCATCTAATCCCGTGAAATAGGGACATTCCAAATCAAAATCGGATAATGCAACATCAAGATGTTTACCTTTTATTTTAGTCTCTATTTCAGTTTTCAATTTATCTATATCCAAATCTTCAGAATCATCTTTCTTTAATTCTGCTGCACCAATGCGAATCGCAATAAAGTCCAAATCGAAATCCTTTGAATATTTCGATGTAAAGCCTTTTATTACTGCACTCTGCGATTTGTCGTCAATCACCAATATACATTTTTTCTGTTTCATAATCATTATTCAAATGTTAAACGGAAAGTAGCCCCTGTCTTGAAATGTAAACCATTTCCGAGAAATGTAATATCACCATTCAGATTCTCTCTCATGCGTTCCTTGATCGTACTCAATCCTATACCTGAACCACCTCTTCGATTTGTGACTCCTTCTTCAAATATGTTTTCAGGTGTAAAGGCATTCAAATCTACCCCTACACCATTATCTGTGAAATCAACAATATAAGTACGTCCATTCCGAGAGAAATCCAATCTTAACTCCGTTGCGCCAGCTTTCTCCGAATTACTTTTAAGATTGTCTATCACGATGGACAAATCCAATATGGAGATCTTTTTCTCTAACGGCTCTACAAGAGTTGAATGATACTGTACATTAAACGATTTATTATAATTAGCCAGATATTCCTCCATGAAAGCTTGAATATCTACCAAACCCGTTTGTGCCAATAAAGCCAGATCTGCTTTTGTTATAAGCTTTGACAATATATTGATTTTGGTAATGTGGTATTCAAACTCATCCAAAGTAGCCCTTAAATCATTTACATCATTATTAGCCAATTGGCTTTTTGCCGTTGAAATAACACCTAATGCATCATTTGAAGAAATCAATATAACATGTATCAGGTCTTGCACCTCCTTAGTTGTGTTCCTTGTTGCCGCCAAATACTTGTTTTTCTGTATTTGGACATCACGCTCACGCTCAGCATATTCCCTTTTTTTCTTTTCTATTTCAGCTTTATTTTCTGCCTCTTTAATCCTTTCACTAGCATTCTTTTGAGTCGAAACTATTTCCTTCTCTTTTTCTTCAAGCTGCTTTTGAAGAGATTCTATTATTTTGGCTTGCTTTTCTATGGTTTCTTTATACGATTGGAGTTCTGCAATCGCTTTTGTAGTAGCCTCGTTTGTCGTAAATTTGGAAAATTCGGCAAGCTGTTTTTCCAAATCTTTACTTTCTTGTGCTTTCTTTTGAAGTATTTGTGCTAAAAGGTCGCCCGAAATCTTCTTGTTCTCAAAATCAGACAAAAGTCTGGAAAACTCTTGTTCAGCAAGTTCTTTTTCCTCAATTATTTTTGATTCGATTAAACCCTCGTCAATATATAATTCAACAACTTTTTTAGGATTCGCATTTATTATCGAATGAATGCTTTCATATATTCTTCTTCTTTTAGTCTTTGCATCCTCTTGATACTTCAAATCCTCTTCTGATAGTTCTCCGCTTATTATTTTTTTTTCAATTACCGAAACTTTGTTTTTGTCCCCTTCTGGTATACTATCCCAATTTAGCCCATCAACAACATATTTTTCAAGTCTTCTCAATACTCGGTAAAACAAACCTCCCTTTTCAGCTAGTTTTTCATAACTATCATTTTTTACAAGTCCTTCGCGACTTGACACTATTTGGAAAGAATTGTTAGAGTCCAATATTTCTATTTGTCCAACCAAATCACGAGCGCTGATAAAACGTGCATATCCTTGAGATCTTCTTTGTTCAAGTTTCAACCAATCATCGCCTTCTTCTCCGTACGGTGGTATTCTAAAACCATTTAAAAACAGAAAAACAGAGCCATACGAAACAGGACGCATACCTGTTTGTTTGGTGAAGAAGGCTTTGGCATAGGTGTTCAAGTAATAGAGTGTTATCTTGAAATTCTGAATCTCTGGATAAAAATCCGATAGTTCTTTTATCCAAAAGATAGTGTCTCCTTTATCTTTTAATGTGGTCAGTATAATTTTCCCATCTTCAATGGATTTGCATTCAATACTTGTCGTTCTGAAATCAAGTTTCTGAAAAATAGTGTTTTCTACTTTCCCTATGAATTTTTCATTTTGACTTTTTGATTCGTTTTCTGAAACGAACTCTAAGGCATTTAAGTAAATGCCAAAATCATTTTTTTCAAAAGCCTGATTTGGATTTATGAGTTTCTCAAGATATTTTTTTAATCCAGCAAGCTTATCTGTATTCCATTTATTGTCTTCTAATCTAACCCAATTACTTCTAAGCTGAATGATTTCCAATATGACACCTTGTTCAAATGATGAAATACCTTTTTTTTCTAGTTCGATATCGTTTAAAACTTCGTATTCTATATCAATTGATTGAATTTCTTTTTTTGGATTGTCAATTTCAAACTCTCTCCAATCAATTTTCAAAAGGAAACACTCTTTGCCATTTTTTCTTGTATAAAGATTCAGGAACTGACCGAGTCTGTCACAAGAAAAACGTCCGACACCTTTTGCGCCCGCCATCATTCTATCGTATTGCTTGGAATTACTTTTCTTTTCCGAATAAGCAATATTCAACCACTTGTCATCAATATCAGACAAGTCCATACCAACTCCGTCATCTCGAATGATTAATCGAGATGTTTCATCCGTATAAGGCTCATTTTTTTTCTCTTCTTTGTCATCATTGTTTTTCAAATTGCAAAAAGTAATATCAACTCTTTTAGCATCAGCATCAAAAGAGTTTTTTACCAATTCCAAAATGGCAATATTATCATCATTGATTAAGTCTTTACCAATGATACTTTTTATTTGGACGTTTGTTTTAAAGTGAAGCTTTCCCATTTTTCAACATCTTTTTTAATACAATTCCCGCCTGCTCCGCAAACAATGGCGGTATGGCGTTGCCAATTTGGGTGTAACGAGGCACTTCAACCTTGCGCATCTTGCCGCCGGTGGTGTATTTCATTTTTATCTCGTACCAATCGGGGAACGACTGGATACGTGCACATTCTCGAACCGTCATGATTCGGGGTTCGGAATAATGCAAATAATCATCCGGATGTCCGGTAATGGTTGGAGAAACAGCATTTGGATCTAAAATAGTAATTCCACGCTGCTTAATTCCCCATTGTTCTCGGGCATCACCATCAATTCGTTTACCACGACGAGGATATTCTGCTAACAATCGTTCGTAGCAATTGATTTTATCCGATGTGTGTCTGGCAAAACTATGACTATCCGCAATTTCGTGCGTTTGGGGATAATCACCTCGCATCAGTTTTTGATAAACTGTCAATTTTTTCTTGCCGTATAAGCCAGAATAAAAGCCTTTACGGTCGGGGGTTGGCATTTCACCATTGGAACGAAGCAAATCTGAAATGGCATCCTGCAAGGTATTGGTAGTATTCAATCCTTTTTGCGACAAAAATGTTTCCCGATTAGCTTTCAACAATTCTTCAAAACGTTCTGGAGAACCCAACTTATCTTTGATTCCAACAAGGATGAAACGTTTACGGCGTTGGGGTACACCATAATCAGAAAAATCAATCACATGTGGCTTCACATTGTATCCCAAACGCTCCAATTCTCGAATAACCTTGTGAGAATATGGCTCTTTTTTAGAAGATTCTGATTTACCTCTATCAAAAGCATATGTAAAACCTTTCACATTCTCGAAAAGAATCATTTTAGGCTGCACCAACTCTATGAATTTGATATAAGAGAACACCAATTGATTGCGAATGTCATCCTCTATTCGTTTACCCGCCATAGAAAAGCCTTGGCACGGAGGTCCACCAGCTACTAAATCGACATTACCCCGCAATGCTTTCAATTGTTTGGGATATTTATTCAGAATTTCGTCGATGTCATGTTCGGTTTGTGGCAACCACTCCGGCCAGGCGAAATGTTTCTTATTATCTATCAAATTATATTTTAAAGTCTCAAAAGCAAAGTGATTCTTCTCAATAGCAAACAAACCATCCCATCCGGCTTGATACAAACCGAGAGACAACCCTCCTGCTCCTGCAAAAAGGTCTATCACGTTGAAATTTCTTTTCTTTGCCATAATTATAAATAAGCGAACTCCCTACTCTATCTTGCAAAGATAGAAAATTTAATCATAAAAGAACTATTTTCCTACTGATTTTTAATATTTTTTAAAAGAAATAGACCATTAATGCGCTTTTATAAATAAATTGATTGTTCATAAATATTCAATATTCTTAGAAAGAAATAATAAATTGCAAAGATACAAAATTTCTCGGAAAACGACGATTTTACATCAATTTTTTATCGGGGAAAAATAAAAATTGTGTTAATTCTTTGGCGATGCGGAGAGTTTTAATTATCTTTGCGTCCGATTTTATTAACGTAATACATTAACAAAAAAATTGAAAAAATTATGGCAAAAAAATTTCTTTGTGCCGTTTGCGGCTACATCCACGAGGGCAACGAACCGCCCGAACAGTGCCCGATTTGCAAGGCTCCGGCCAGCAAGTTTTCTGAACTGAAAGAAGAGGCTGAATACGCCACCGTCCACAAGATTGGCGACGGCAAGCCCGAGGGCGTGAGCGAGGAAATGATTGAGGACCTGCGCTGCCACTTCAACGGCGAATGTAGCGAGGTGGGAATGTATCTGGCGATGAGCCGTCAGGCCGACCGCGAGGGCTATCCCGAAATCGCTGAGGCGTTCAAGCGCTACGCCATCGAAGAGGCTGAGCACGCATCGAAGTTTGCTGAGTTGCTCGGCGAGTGTGTCTGGGACACGAAGACGAACCTTGAGAAGCGTGCTGCTGCCGAGGCTGGTGCTTGCGAAGACAAGTTCCGCATCGCGAAGAACGCGAAAGCTGCCGGCTTCGACGCCATCCACGACACGGTTCACGAAATGGCAAAGGACGAGGCTCGCCACGGTGCTGGCTTCGCTGGACTGCTGAAGCGTTATTTCGGCAAGTAATTCTTTCTATCGAAAAAGATGCTCTCAACCCGTTTTGAATGTGGACGAGAGCATTTTTTTCTTCATCGGAAATTTCATTTTTATGACTAACAAACCTTTTAATCGACTCTAACCTCAACCATTATGAAGATGCTTAAATCATGGACTTTGGCCGTGCTACTGGCGATGCCTGTGGCGGGATGGTCGCAAATCGACGAAACCACGCGCGAAGGAATGGCACGAATGTCGTGCACCAGTATTATGGTCGGCAAAAACGCCTCTACCGACGGCTCCGTCATCACGTCGCACACCTGCGACTCGTGGTATCGCACATGGATGCAAATCGTTCCGGCAAAAGACCACAAATCTGATGCGAAAAACAACATTTTCAATGGCAGAATGCACACGCAATCGCCGTTGGACAGCACCAAAATGTATCAAAAAGGCGCGATTCCGCAGGTGGCGCACACCTATCGCTTCCTCGACACCGCCTATCCGTGCCTGAACGAGAAGCAGTTGGGCATCGGCGAAACAACGATTTCGGGTCGCGACACGCTGCGAAACAAAAAGGGAATGTTCATGATTGAGGAACTGCAACGCATCGCGCTGGAACGCTGTTCGACGGCTCGCGAGGCCATCCGACTGATGGGCGAACTCGTGAAGTTATACGGCTATGGCGACAGCGGCGAATGTCTGACGATTGCCGACAAAAACGAGGTGTGGATTTTCGAGATTTATGGCGAAGGACCCCAGAAAATTGGTGGTGTATGGGCTGCCGTGCGCATTCCCGACGACCACATCGCCGTATCGGCCAACATTTCGCGCATCCACACAATCGACACCAACGACAAGGCGAACTATATGTACTCCGACAACATGTTCGATGTAGCTAAAAAAATGAAACTTTGGGATGGAAAAGAGGAATTTTCGTTCTGGAAGGTGTTTAGCGGTGGCAATTATTTCAAGCAAAAGAAGAATTACAGCGTGCGCGAGCATTTCATCATGAATGCGCTGGCACCGTCGAAGCATTTTTCTGACACCATCGAATGTCTGCCGTTGAGTGTGAAACCCGACGAAAAAGTCAGCGTGGAGCGCGTGATGCAGTTGCTCGGCTCGTATTACGAAGGCACGGAGAAAAACCTGAGCGGACGACACAAAATTCCGAATCCGAAACGCAAGGGAAAAGACGGAAAACTGGTTGAAAATGAGCCCGATAGCATTGTTTCACCCTTCTCGAACCCGTGGATGCGCCCCGACGAAATCAATATGTATTACGCGATGGGCGACTCGGTGATGAAAAACATCCGAACCGTCAGCGTGCCGTGGTGCTCTTACAGCACGGTGATTCAACTGCGCTCGTGGCTGCCCGATGAAATCGGCGGCGTGGCGTGGGTGGCACTCGACAATCCGGGGCAAAGTCCGCGATTCCCCATCTTCAGCGGTACGACCGAACTCCCAAAAATGTTGCAAATCTGCGGACAGCACACCGACCGCGACGATGCTGCCCTGTGGCACTATCGTAAGGCCAACCGACTTGCCACCGTGCGCTGGGGAACGTATCGCAAAATGATGGAACCCATGCGCGACTATTTCATCGAAAAAGGTCTTCGCGAACTGCCTTATGTCGAGAAAACTTGGCAGGAAATGCACCAAAACGACCCGAAAAAGGCTCAGAAAATGCTAAATGGCTACACCGCAGATTTCTTCGGTGCAACCATTCAGCGTTGGGATGAGATGGCACGCCATTTCTGGCGGCAGACTTGGGGCGGATTCTAAGCGAAAGGCGAACTAATTGTTCACGCTGCCGCCGACAATGTCGAGCAGTTCGCTCGTGATGGCTTGCTGACGGCTCTTATTGTACTGCAAACGAAGTTGTCGCAGCAGCTCGTCGGCATTGTCGGTGGCGGTTTGCATCGCCACCATTCGGGCGGCGTGTTCCGACGCATTCGAGTCGAGCAAAGCCGTGAAGAGCATCAGGTGGAGCAGTTTCGGAATGAGTTTCGACAGGACGGTGTCCATATCGGGCTCGACGAGGAAATTGTCGTTGAGCGGTTTTGCCTCTTCCTTCTTTTCTCGTCCCTCGTTTCTTGTTCCACGTTTCTTCAGATACTCCTGACTTTCCTTCGTGGCGATAATCGTCGTGAGGTCGCGCTCGCGGTCGCGCTGCAATTCTTCCTCGACGTCGATGGGCAGGAATACTTTTCGCGTGAGAATCTGCGAGCCAGCCGACTTGAAATGGTGATAGACGAGTTCGACCTTGTCGATTTCGCCATCGCGGAATTTCCGTCCGAGTTCCCTCGCGAGGTCGATGCAGTCGTGTACGTTGGGTTTGTCGGCCAATTCGTTGAAGTCGCCCATCGTTTTCACTCCGAGTTTCGCGGCTTTCTCGGCCACTTTTCGCCCGATGGGATAGATTTCGATGTTGTCGAGCCCCACCTCAGCCGTGTATTCATCGACGATTTTCTGCATCATTTTGATGACATTGGCGTTGAAACCGCCACAGAGCGACGAGTTCGACGAATAGACAACCAGCGCCACTCGCTTCACGGGACGCTCTTGGTCGTAAATCGACTGCGCCTCGGCCTCGGCAGCGAGAAACGACTTCAGAATGTGCTCCAACATCGTTTCGTAGGGCAGCATATTCTGAATCGCCACCTGCGCGTGGTGCAACTTCGACGAAGCCACCATTTTCATCGCCGAGGTGATTTTCCGCGTGCTCTGAACACTGGCGATTCGGCCTTTGATTTCTTTTAATGAAGCCATCTTTGGAATTTACAATTTAACAATTTACAATCTACTATTTATTTTTCCATTTAGCAATTTGACGATTTTCCCTTGACGAGAAACAATCATAAATATTGTACAATTCACAAAATTGATCAATCAATTGTAAATCGTGAAATCGTCAAATTGTAAATTATTACTTGTACGTTCCTGCAATATCAGCCATCACAGCCTCGATTTTCGCCGTCGTCTCGTCGTCGATTTTTCCGCTGGCAAGCGTCTCGATGACTTCGGGATTCGCACTGCGCAACTTGTCGAGGAACTGCGTCTGACACTCGCGAACCTTCGCAATGGGCACGTCGCGCATCAGGCCGTGGACACCGCAATAGAGAATCGCCACCTGCTCGCCGACGGGCATCGGGCTGTACTGCGGCTGAATCAGCAACTGGTTGTTCTTACGACCACGGTCGAGCGTCATCGCCGTCACTGCGTCCATATCGCTTGAGAACTTCGAGAATGCCTCGAGTTCGCGATACTGCGCTTGGTCGATTTTCAACGTACCAGCCACTTTCTTCATCGACTTGATTTGCGCCGAACCACCCACACGACTCACCGAAATACCGACGTTGATGGCCGGACGGAAGCCTTGGTTGAAGAGGTCGGACTCAAGGAAAATCTGACCGTCGGTGATAGAAATCACGTTCGTGGGGATGTAAGCCGACACGTCGCCTGCCTGCGTCTCGATGATCGGCAGTGCGGTGAGCGAACCGCCACCCTTCACGTGACCTTTCATACACTCGGGCAAGTCGTTCATCTGCTCGGCCACTTCCTGCTGCTCGTTCATCTTTGCGGCACGCTCCAACAGGCGGCTGTGCAGGTAGAACACGTCGCCCGGATAGGCCTCGCGACCCGACGGACGGCGCAGAATCAGCGACACCTCGCGATAGGCCACAGCCTGCTTCGACAGGTCGTCATAGACGACGAGCGCGGGCAGACCACGGTCGCGGAAATACTCGCCGATGGCAGCACCGGCGAACGGTGCGTAATACTGCATAGCGGCAGGGTCGGCAGCCGTCGCCGCCACGATAATCGTGTAAGGCATAGCACCGTGTTCCTGCAACGTCGAGACGAGGGCCGCCACGGTCGAAGCCTTCTGTCCGATGGCCACATAGATGCAATAAACGGGCTTTCCTGCCTCGTAGAAACTCTTTTGGTTGATGATGGTATCGACGGCGATGGCGGTTTTACCCGTCTGGCGGTCGCCGATGATGAGTTCGCGCTGTCCGCGTCCGATGGGAATCATCGAGTCGATGGCCTTCAGACCCGTTTGCAGCGGTTCTTTCACGGGCTGGCGATAGATGACACCCGGAGCCTTGCGGTCGAGCGGCATTTCAAAGGCGTTCGACAGGTCGATGTCGCCCTTTCCGTCGATGGCTTCGCCCAACGGATTGATGACGCGACCGAGCATATTGTCGTTTACACGAATCGATGCGATGCGATGGGTGCGCTTCACGACCATTCCTTCCTTGATGCCTGCCGTCGAACCGAGCAGCACGCAACCGACGTTGTCTTCCTCGAGGTTCATCACGATGGCCATCGTGCCGTTTTCGAACTCCAGGAGTTCGTTGGCCTCGGCGTGGCGCAGTCCGTAGATGCGGGCAACGCCGTCGCTGACGGTCAGCACGGTGCCCACCTCGTCGAATTTCTCTTGATTGGAAAGGCCCTTGAGCTGGTCAAGTAGCACCTGACTTACTTCGCTTGGTTTGATTTTATCAGTCATTCTTCTTTATTTTTTCAATTGTGTTAAGATGGAGTTGAGTTTCGACCTGACACTCGAATCCATTCGGTAGGTGTCGTATTCAAGGATGAAGCCACCGATGATGTCGGGGTTCACCTCGGTCTCGAACTCCACAGTTCCATTAGTCTTACTCTCCACCATCTGCCGCATCCGCTGCTCGGTGGCAGGGCTGACGGCGGTGGCGGTGATGAGTCGGCCGTTGATGATGTTTTTCTGCTGACGATAGAGCGTGACATACGAATGGGCGATGAACTGCATCATCGGCTCGCGATTTTCCTTCAACACAAGGCTGATGAACGCTTTTGTGAGGTCTGAAGGATGTTCGCCACAGGCTGTGAGCAGCAGCGACACCTTCTGGTCCTTCGCAAGCATCGGATTGTCGATGGCCTGACGCAGCGCAGGCACGTCGGCGTAGCTTTTCGCCAGAGTCATCATCTCGTGATAGACCTGCGTTTCCAGCTCCGTTCCCTTCGCACCTTTCAGCAGCGCCCTTGCATATCTCGTCGAAATAATTCCTAAATCCATAGCACCCTCATGATTAGTTAGCAGAAATGTCATCCAGCATTCGGTCTATCAAATCCATCTGCGACTGCTCGTCCTTGAGGTTCTGCTTGAGAACCTTCTCGGCAATCTCGACGCTCAGCGCGGCCACTTGACTGCGGATGTCGGCGATGGCGGCCTTTTTCTCCTGTTCGATGGCGATTTTCGCATCGTCCAAGAGTCGGGCACCCTCTGTCCGAGCCTTCTCCTGCGCCTGTTCCACGATGGCGTCGCGCGTCTCTGCAGCCTCTCTGAGAATCTGAGCCTGCTTTTCGCGAGCCTCCTGCAAGATGGATTCACCTTCTTTCTCGATATTGGCGAGCCGCTCCTGTGCCTCGTGGGCCTTGCGAAGCGATTCGTCAATGAAGTTCTTGCGCTCCTCCACCATTCCGACTATAGCCGGAAATCCGTACTTCGCCAAGGCAAAGAAGATGACGGCAAACGCCAAGAGCATCCAGAACAGAAGTCCCAAATCGGGGGTGAGGATTGCTGGCAGTTTACTGAAATCCATACGTAGCCTCCTTCTTACTTAATCAAGAATGCGCAAGCGGCAATGGCGAACAGGGCACAACCCTCGACGAATGCAGAAGTCAGAATCATCTGCGTGAAAATCTTACCAGAAGCTTCAGGCTGACGGGCGATGGCATCGACGGCGCTACCGCCAATCTTACCAATACCGATACCTGCACCAATTGTTGCAATTCCAGCTCCGATGCCGCAGCCCAGCTGTGCCAGACCTTCAGCGGCCAATAACATTGTTGTCATCATAATTTTTTTAATTTTTTTGGTTGTTAATAAATATTTGAATGTTTAATTATTCTTGATGATGGTCTTGATGGGCGAGTCCGATGAATACGGCACTCAACATCGTGAACACGTAGGCCTGAACAAAGGCTACGAGCAATTCCAACGCATTCATAAACAGCAACATAATGATGCTGAAAATGTTCAATCCCAGTCCGTAGCCTACTCCCATCGACCAACCGAGGAAAATCACGCAGGTGAACGAAAGAATCACCGCGTGACCTGCCATCATATTGGCAAAAAGACGAATCATCAGCGCAAACGGCTTGGTGAATACGCCGAAAAGCTCAATTGCAGGCATCAAAGGAATGGCTTTCAGGAAAATGGGCACGTCGGGCCAGAAAATCTCCTTCCAATACTCCTTGTTTCCGAAAAGATTGATGGCAAGGAAGGTACACAGCGCGAGGAAGAACGTAATATTGATGTTGCCCGTCACGTTAGCACCGCCCGGGAAAATCGGAATCAGTCCGACGAGGTTCGTCACCAAAATGAAGAAAAACACCGTCAGCAGATAGGGCGCATACTTCTTGTAATGCTTCTCACCAATCGACTCTTTGATGACATCGTCGTGAATCATCATCACGAGCATTTCCACCGCCCCGACAAAGCCTTTCGGTGCGTCGTCCTTCTCGGTGTGGCTCTTGTACCAACGGGCACAACTGAGGAACACCACCAGAAGAATCGCCACGACAATCCAAATTTGCATCACGTTGCGCGTAATGCTCAGGTCGAGTGGGCGAACAATGCTGCCGTCGTCCATCCGCTCGTAGATTTTCCCGTGGGCCTCTTGGTTGAAAAAGAAGCCGTCGGGCAGCGAATGGTGGGTGCAGAAATGCCATTCTCCCGTCAGTTTGCTCCTGATGATGATGGGCAGGGGAATGCTCAAGTGCTTGCCCTCATACGAGGCGATGTGCCATTCGTATGAGTCGGCGAGGTGCTCGAGCACCACTTCCGGAATATTCAGTTCCTCCCCATTGTGCTCACTCGCAGAGAGCGACAAGGGCAAAAATGCCAGCATTGAAAAGAGGAATATATACTTTAACTGTTTCATTCTAACGTGTTTATTTTAAGCTCGTTACAAACGATTTGACATTCTCGAGAAGAAGATGGAATGATGAATCATTGATGTCATATAGTAAATCAGAAAGACGATGAAAAAGGTTTTCATCGTTTTGGCGTCTTCCACGACATACCACACAACGAACATCACAGCCAATGCCAGCAGAAAACGGAATCCAGAAACGCCAGTGAAAAACGACGGTAGCATATCCCTGTGTTTCAATGCCACCCATCGCCAAATCAGCACGGACGCAATTTCAACTACTAGCACGAATATCATACTAACTGCCATAGGCACTACGATGTCAAATGCCCAAAATCTCATTACCAAATGACCAAGCAGATTGAGCACAAACACCAGTATAATGCACTGAACAATGTATTTTTTCGTTTGTTGATTGATGTCCATTCTCTTGCGTTTCGTTATTAATTGATTTCCACACACAAACTGACTACGTTTTTCTGCACCTCAACGAAGCCTCCGGCGATTTCAAGTAGGTTTTTCTCGCCGGTCGGCGTCGTGTAGGTCACCGTTCCTTTCTCGAGCGACGAGATAATCGGTGCGTGATTGACGAGGATTTCGAACTGTCCCAGTGTGCCGGGGACTACCACGCTCTCTACCTCGCCCTCAAACTCGATTCTCTCAGGGGAAACTATCTTCAGTTCTAACATCGTTCTTCAATTTAGATTTTAGAGATTATCCCTTCGCTGCCTCCAAGAGTTTCTGTGCCTTCGCCTTCGCATCGTCGATGGTACCGACGTTGAGGAACGCCTGTTCGGGCAGGTCATCGACCTCGCCGTCGAGAATAGCGTTGAAGCCCTTGATGGTGTCTTCGATGCTGACCATCACGCCAGGGAGTCCCGTGAACTGCTCGGCCACCGAGAACGGCTGCGAGAGGAAACGCTGCACGCGACGAGCGCGGTTCACCGTCAGTTTGTCCTCGTCGGAAAGTTCGTCCATACCGAGGATGGCGATGATGTCCTGCAACTCCTTGTAACGCTGCAAAATCTCTTTTACGCGTTGGGCGCAGTCGTAGTGAGCCTTGCCGACGATGAGCGGGTCGAGGATACGACTCGTACTTCCCAGCGGATCCACCGCCGGATAGATGCCCAACTCAGCAATTTTACGGTCGAGCACGGTCGTGGCATCCAAGTGGGTGAAGGTCGTGGCAGGTGCGGGGTCGGTCAAGTCGTCGGCAGGCACATAGACGGCCTGCACAGAG
Organism: uncultured Prevotellaceae bacterium; assembly: GCA_902776665.1. Lineage (GTDB taxonomy): Bacteria > Bacteroidota > Bacteroidia > Bacteroidales > Bacteroidaceae > Prevotella. The sequence continues at coordinate 13,954 of CACYQZ010000031.1, read as the reverse complement.
GTAATCGAACCCGTTTTCGTCGAGGTGATGCGCTCCTGCATCGTACCCATTTCCGAAGCCAGCGTCGGCTGATAACCCACAGCCGAAGGCATACGACCTAGCAGTGCCGAAACTTCGGAACCTGCCTGCGTGAAACGGAAAATGTTGTCGATGAAGAAGAGGATGTCGGCTGCACCGCCATCTTTTCCGCCACCGTCGCGGAAGCCCTCGGCCACCGTCAGACCCGACAGAGCGACGCTTGCACGTGCGCCCGGCGGCTCGTTCATCTGTCCATAGACCAGCGTGGCCTGCGATTTCTTCAACTCCTCGGGATCGACGAGCGAAAGATCCCATTTGCCTTCGTCCATCGCCTTGCGGAACTTCTCGCCGTAGCGAATCACACCCGACTCAATCATCTCGCGAATCAGGTCGTTGCCCTCACGCGTGCGCTCGCCAACGCCGGCAAACACCGAAAATCCGTTGTGACCCTTGGCAATGTTGTTGATCAACTCCATAATCAGCACCGTTTTTCCTACGCCGGCACCACCGAAAAGTCCGATTTTACCGCCTTTCATATACGGTTCCAACAAGTCGATGACTTTGATTCCCGTCGAGAGAATCTCTTTTTTCGTCGAAAGTTGCTCGAACGACGGTGCCTCGCGGTGAATCGGGTATGCGCCCTCCATCGAGAGGTCGCTCATACCGTCGATGGGCTGTCCGATGACGTTGAGCATACGGCCTTTGATTTGGTCGCCCGCAGGCATTTGGATGGGCGAACCCATCGGCACGGCCTCAAGTCCGCGATGCAGTCCGTCGGTGTTGTCCATTGCCACGCAGCGCACCGTGTCTTCGCCGATGTGCTGCTGCACTTCGACGATGAGCGTGCGTCCGTCGCCACGGTCAATTTTCAGGGCATCGTGGATCTTGGGGAGAATCTTCTCGGCATCCTGTCCCTCGGTGTCGAAATAAACGTCGATGACGGGACCGATGATTTGAGAAATGTGTCCTTTTTTCTGTGACATCATAAAATGATTAGTATTTAAAAGTTAAAATTTATTTCAATTTGAACAAAAACTGTTTCGGTTTGCAAAGTTAATAACAAACCTGTGAATAACAAAATTTTTTTTCGAGAAAATACCACTTATTCATCTTTTTTTGTACCTTTGCACGTGAAAAATTAAGTTTTTTTTGACAATCAAGTTTTTTAATCAGATATGGCACGAAAAAAGAAACCATTACCGATTTTTGAAAACGTGACGATTACCGACATCGCCGCCGAGGGAAAATCGCTTGTGAGAATCACCATTCCAGCCCACGACGGGACGCCTGAGAGCCAACTCGTGGTGTTTGTTCCTTGGTGTGTGCCCGGCGACGTGGTCGATTTGCAGGTGAAGCGAAAAAAGCACAGTTACGCCGAGGCCGAGGCGATTCGTTTCCACCGTCTGAGCGAGGTGCGCGAAGTGCCTCGCTGTCAGCATTTTGGTACGTGCGGCGGCTGCAAATGGCAGAATTTGCCCTACGAAGAGCAACTGCGCTTCAAGCAACAGCAGGTTTTCGACCAACTGACGCGCATCGGCCACCTCGCCCTACCCCAACCCGGCACGAGTGCCGACGGCTGCGAGTTTCTGCCGATTATGGGCTCGGTGAAGCAGTATGAATATCGAAATAAGTTGGATTTTGGGGCGTCGAACAAGCGCTATCTGACGAAGGAAGAGATTCAGAGCCTTCCCGATGAGGGGGCGAAGAACGTTCCCGCCCTCGGCTTCCATATTACAGGCGCTTTCGACAAGATTCTGCCCATCGAGAAATGCCATTTGATGGACGATTTGCACAATCAGATTCGCAACGAAATTCGCGACTACGCCCTCGGCCACAACATTCCGTTTTTCGACCTTCGGACGCAGACGGGCGTGTTGCGCGACGTCATCATTCGCAATTCGAACACAGGCGAGTGGATGGTGATTGTGCAGGTGAAGTTGGAAGGTTCTTCGCTCTCGGATTCCGAGGATGGAAAGAAAGTCAAAGAATTACTTGAATATATTTCAGATAAATTCAAGGAAATCATTTCATTATTGTGGGTAAATAATCAAAAATGCAACGACACTTTCGGCGACCTCGACGTTCATCTTTTCAAGGGCAACGACCACATTTTCGAGACAATGGAAGACCTGCGGTTCAAGGTCGGGCCGAAGTCGTTCTACCAGACGAACACCGAGCAGGCTTATCATCTTTACGAGGTGGTTCGCCGCTTCGCCTACTCCACCCCTGCCCCTTCCAGTAACGACAGACAGGAAGCCTCCCCCGTTGGGGGGAGGTTGGAGGGGGCTCCTCTCGTTTACGACCTCTACACCGGCACGGGCACCATCGCCAATTTCGTGGCGCGGCAGGCTCGGAAAGTCGTCGGCATTGAGTATGTGCCCGAGGCGATTGAGGACGCGAAAGTCAATTCCGAACTGAACAACATCGACAACACGTTGTTTTTCGCAGGCGATATGAAAGACATTCTGACCGACGATTTCATCGCCGAACATGGTCGTCCCGACGTGATCATCACCGACCCGCCACGCGCTGGAATGCACCCCGACGTAGTAAAAACGATTCTTCGCGCCGCACCCGAGCGCATCGTCTATGTGTCGTGCAATCCGGCGACGCAGGCACGCGACCTCGAAATTCTCTGCGAGGCTTACAAAATCGTGAAAATTCAGCCTGTCGATATGTTCCCACACACGCCCCACGTTGAAAACGTGGTGATGCTTGAAAAGTTAAAAAGTTAAAAAGTGAGAATGTTAAAAGTTTTTTTATATACCTTTGCACATTCTAACAAAAAAACGAGTCAAAATTATCAAAAAACAACATCATGAAAAGAATCATGACCATCGCGCTGATGACCGTCTTCACGACAACAATCAGCGCACAAGAGAAAAAGACAATTGAGTTGCCCGCGTGGATTCAGAACGTGAAACTGTCGGGCTACGGAATGGTGCAGTATCAGGGACACGACAAGGAAAATGCCCACGAAAATTCGTTCCAGTTGCGACTGGTGCGTCTGGCATTGGAAGGCCGAATCCAACAGGACTGGTACTGGAAATTGCAGATGCAAATCAATGGCAACGTATCGTCGCTGAACGCTTCGCCGCGTGTGGTCGATGTGTTTGCCGAGTGGCAGAAATATAAATATTTTATGGTGAAGGCTGGTCAGTTCAAGCGTCCTTTCACGTTTGAAAACCCGATGCACCCGATTACGCAGGGCTTCATGTCGTATTCGCAGCCGATTTCTAAACTCGCAGGTTTCAGTGACCGCACGGGCGAGCAATCGTCGAACGGTCGCGACATCGGTTTGCAGATTCAGGGCGATTTCCTGAAAAATCAGGCCGGACGCAACCTGCTCCACTACCAAATTGGCGTTTTCAACGGCGAGGGAATGAATCAGAAAGACCGCGACAACCGCAAAGACATCATCGGTGGCCTGTGGGTGATGCCGATTCAAGGTCTGCGCATCGGTGCTTTCGGTTGGACGGGTTCACGTGCCAGCGTTGGTGCGAAAAACCGCTATGCCCTCAGTGCCGAATATGCCAAGGACGACTGGACCGTTCGCTCGGAATACGTCCACAGTCAGGGTTATGCCGAAAACAGGGACAAGGGCGACAAGGCCGACGGTTGGTATGCACTTGCCATCGCCCCGATCATCAAGAACAAAATGCACGTGAAGGCCCGCTACGACTGCTATCGCGACCAGAAAACGTGGGATTCGTCGAAGACTTTCTACGAAATTGGTGCTGACTACCTTTTCAGCAAGAATGTGCAGTTGAACATCGAGTATGCCCGCGTCAACGAGCGTGCGACACACACGAATTACAACCTCGTCGATGTGGAACTCGATTTCCGTTTCTGAAAACAATTTTTCAATATCTATAAACTAAAAACTCAAAGTTATGAACAACATTCCAAATGTATTCTGGTTGGTGCCGGTGGCATCAATCGTGGCATTAGGCATGGCGTGGTATTTCTTCAAGAGCATGATCAGTGCCGACGAGGGAACGCCGCGTATGCGTGAGATTGCAAAGTATGTGCGCGACGGTGCGATGGCCTATCTCTGGCAGCAGTACAAGGTTGTGCTCATTGTTTTTGCGGCACTTTGTGCCCTCTTCGCCTTTATGGCCTATGGCCTTGGCGTGCAGAATCCGTGGGTGCCTTTCGCATTCCTGACGGGCGGTCTGTTCTCTGGCTTGGCTGGTTTCTTCGGTATGAAAACCGCCACTTACGCCTCTGGTCGTACCGCCAATGCAGCCCGCAAGAGCCTCGACGCAGGTCTGAAAATTGCTTTCCGTTCGGGTGCTGTGATGGGTTTGACGGTGGTCGGTCTTGGTTTGCTCGACATCGCCATCTGGTTCGTCGTTCTGAACCGTTTCGACCCCGACGGACTCATTTCCATCACGACCACGATGCTGACCTTCGGTATGGGTGCTTCGACGCAGGCGTTGTTTGCCCGTGTCGGCGGTGGTATCTACACGAAGGCTGCCGACGTGGGTGCCGACATCGTGGGTAAGGTCGAGGCCGATATTCCCGAAGACGACCCGCGCAACCCCGCGACGATTGCCGACAACGTGGGCGACAACGTGGGCGACGTTGCCGGTATGGGTGCCGACCTCTACGAGAGCTATTGCGGTTCGATTCTTTCGACAGCTGCCCTCGGTGCTGCTGCATTCGCCGCTGTAGGTGGTGAAACGCAGTTGAAGGCCGTCATCGCCCCGATGCTGATTGCCGCCGTAGGCGTATTCCTGAGCATTCTCGGCATCTATCTCGTCCGCACGAAGGAAGGTGCTACGATGCGCGATCTGTTGCGCTCGCTGTCGCTCGGAACGAATGTTTCGGCTGTGCTGATTGCCGTTGCAACACCGATTATCCTCTATCTGCTGGGCGTGGAAAACTGGAAAGGTCTTTCTTTCTCGGTCATCACGGGTTTGGCTGCCGGTGTGATTATCGGACAAGCCACTGAATACTATACTTCTCACTCGTACAAGCCGACGCAGAAGATTTCCGAGGCAGGTCTTACGGGTTCTGCCACCGTTATTATTAAAGGTATCGGAACGGGTATGATTTCGACCTGTATTCCCGTCATCACGATTGGTGTAGCCATTATGCTGAGCTACCTCTGCGCCAATGGTTTCGACCTTTCGATGTCGTCCGACAGCCTTGCTCACGGTCTTTATGGCGTGGGTATTGCTGCCGTTGGTATGCTTTCGACGCTCGGCATCACGCTTGCCACCGACGCTTACGGCCCGATTGCCGACAACGCTGGCGGTAACGCTGAAATGAGTGAACTCGGCGAGGAAGTTCGCCACCGCACCGACGCTCTCGACGCCCTCGGCAACACGACTGCTGCCACGGGTAAGGGCTTTGCGATTGGTTCGGCTGCGCTGACGGCTCTCGCACTGTTGGCTTCGTATATCGAGGAAATCAAGATTGCAATGGAACGCGCCGGCACGATGATGACCAACGTCAAGGGCGAGGCCATTTCGGCTGCTCAGGCGACGATTCCCGACTTTATGAACTTCTTCCAAGTCAATCTGATGAACCCGAAAGTGCTCGTCGGTGCCTTTATCGGCGCGATGGCAGCCTTCTTGTTCTGCGGTCTGACGATGGAAGCCGTGGGTCGTGCCGCTCAGAAGATGGTGGTCGAAGTACGCCGTCAGTTCAAGGAAATCGCAGGTATTCTCGAAGGCACGGGCACGCCCGACTACGGTCGTTGCGTTGAGATTTCGACCCGCGCCGCTCAGCACGAGATGATTTTTCCGTCTGTTCTCGCCATTCTGATTCCCATCATCGTGGGTGTCGTGCTCGGCGTGGCAGGTGTGTTGGGTCTGCTCGTGGGTGGTCTGGCCGGTGGTTTCACGCTCGCCGTGTTTATGGCGAATGCCGGTGGTGCTTGGGACAATGCCAAGAAGAACATTGAGGAAGGCAATTTCGGCGGCAAGGGTTCGTTTGCCCACAAGGCCACGATTGTCGGCGACACCGTTGGCGACCCGTTCAAAGACACGTCTGGTCCGTCGCTCAACATCCTCATCAAGCTGATGTCGATGGTTAGCATCGTCATGGCAGGCTTGACGGTTGCATTTATCTAAAAATCAACTGAATCCAATTGATATACCATGGAAGAAAATCTGAAAACAACGGCTGAACATAGCGGTGATGAGCGTCATAGCGGCGAGCATCACCATCACCGCAGCCATCGTCATCATCGTCATCGCAGTCATGGCGAAAATCTTGAAGGAAAGCGAGAGAGTTGGCGCAAACCTCGCCAGCGACATATTTGGCGCAGGAGAATTGCTTCGGCTGCGTTCATCATTCTGAGCATTCTTGCTGTTATCCTGATGGCGTTTGTAGCGTATATCTACATGTTTTAATCAACATCAACAAAAGAAAACAGGCTGGTTCCGAATGGGGAATCAGCCTGTTTTTCGTATCTATTAATCGTCTTTCTCGACGTGTCGAAATGGTCTTACTCGAACACTTCGTCGATTTCAAACTCGTCCATTTCGCTGTCGCCCGAATCGCAGGGGTTGAAATCGGCAGGAATGTCGAACTTCGCATTCGGCGAATAGCCCAACGAGCGGTCGGCATACACCTTTTTCATATAATAGGCCCAAATCGGAAGCGCCATCGCCGCACCCTGTCCGTAGGTCATCGAATCGAAGTGGATGTCGCGGTCCTCGCCACCGACCCAGCAACCACTGACGAGTTGCGGTGTCAGTCCCATGAACCAAGCGTCAGAATGGTTGTTCGTCGTACCGGTCTTGCCTGCCACATCGCCTTGAATGTTGTGCTGACGGCGCAGGCGGCTACCCGTACCCTCATTGATGACGGCTTGCATCAGAACCAGCATCTTATTGGCACTTTCAGCACTGATGACCTCGTTCATACGCGGCTGGAAACGGGCGATGACGTTGCCGTCGTTGTCTTCGATGTGGGTGATGAAGAGCGGCGCCACGCGAATGCCATTGTTGGCAAACGTTGTGTAGGCACTGACCATCTCGCCGACCGACACCTCACACGGACCCAGACAGAGCGCCATCGAGGGATGGATTTCGGGATTGTTGATGCCGTATTCATGCAATAGATTGACGAACTGGTGGGGATTCAATTTGCTCATCAGATAGGCCGAAATCCAGTTGTTCGACTGCGCCAATCCCCATTTCAGCGTCACCATCTGACCATAGCGGCTACGCGAGCCGTTACGCGGTGTCCAGGGCTTTCCTGCGACCATGTAGGTTCGCTGCACATTCGGAGCCACGTCGCACGGCGAAAAACCGTTTTCCATCGCCAGCGAATAGAGATAAGGCTTGATGGTCGAACCCACCTGACGGCGACCCGTCATCACCATGTCGTACATGAAATTGGTGAAGTCGAGTCCGCCCACGTAGGCCTTCACAAGGCCGGTTTTCGTGTCCATGCTCATGAATCCCGAGCGCAGGAACGACTTGTAGTAGCGGATTGAGTCCATCGGCGACATCACCGTGTCTTTATCGCCCCGATAAGTGAAGACGGTCATGTCGATTTTGCGGTTGAAAGCCTCGCGAATCTCCTCGTCGGACGCGCCGGCGGCCTTCATCGTGCGATAGCGCTCGCTCTGCATCATCGAACGGTTGAGAATCTGGCGCACCTGCTTCGGTGTGAGGTCGCTGGTGAACGGTGCATTGGGTTTCGAACGCATCGAACGGGTGAAAGCAGGCTGCAAATACTTCACAACGTGCTGATAGACGGCATCTTCGGCATATTTCTGCATGCGTGTGTCGATGCTCGTATAAACTTTCAAACCGTCGGTGTAGATGTTGTAAGGCTTGCCGTCTTTGCGCATATTTTTGTTGCACCAGCCGTAAACAGGGTCGGTTTGCCATGCAATGGAGTCGATGACGAACTGCCGCTGATTCCACGAGGGATAATCGTCGCGATTGGGCTTTTTCGCCATGAGATAATGACGGAGGAACTCGCGGAAATAAGGCGCTGCACCGTCTTTGTGGTCGGTGCGATGGAAGTTGAGCACGAGCGGTTTGTCGGAATATTCGTTCATTTCTGCCCTCGACAAATAGCCGGCCTTCTGCATCTGCGACAAAACCACGTTGCGACGTTCACGACAGCGGTCGGGATAGCGCACGGGGTTGAACAGCGACGGGTTTTTGCAGAGTCCGATGAGCGTGGCCGATTCCTCGACGTTGAGATCGCGCGGTTCTTTGCTGAAATAGGTGTTGGCAGCGGTTTTGATGCCCACGGCGTTGTGCAAGAAGTCGAAATAATTCAGATAGAACGCCACGATTTCCTCTTTCGTGTAATATCGCTCCAGTTTCACGGCAATCACCCACTCTATCGGCTTCTGCAGAATGCGTTCGAGTTTCGAGTGTGCCGTTTCGGAATAGAGCTGCTTGGCCAACTGCTGCGTAATCGTCGAACCACCGCCAGCACTGGTCTGTCGCATGATTCCGCGCTTCACGATGGCACGTCCGAGCGCAATGAAGTCGATGCCGGAATGTTCGTAGAAACGCTCATCCTCGGTGGCGACAAGGGCTTTCACCAGATGGGGCGAAAGGTTGTTGTACGACACGAGGATTCGATTTTCGCGGTTGTAGTTCCACGTTCCGATGACCTTCCCGTCGGCCGAGAACACCTGCGTAGCCGACCGACTGATGGGATTTTGCAGTTCCTCGAGGTCGGGCATATAGCCTATCAGACCGAACCAAATGGCCGCAAAAGCCACAGCCACAAACAAGAGGACGGCAAAAAATGCCTTCCACAAGAAATGAATAAAAGTCTTTCTCATTTTCTTTTATCGTATGTAATTTGCTGCAAAAGTAATCATAAAAACCGAAAAATCAAAATAAAAAGTCAAGAAAACCACCCGAATACGAAGAATTATTCGTACCTTTGCCAGCGAAAACCATTTGAGAATATGAAAAAACTAAGGAAAATATTGGCTACGCTGACGCTGATTGCCCTGCCTTGCACGGCGATAGCGCAAAGCGAATGGGAAGTTCCCGACCAAAAGCCGAAAGAGGAGCGACAGACGCTGTTCGGCAAGTCGAAAAAAACGATTGACCCGAAATATTTGACCGCCGACGCTGTGCCGATGGTCGATGGGAAAGTGGTGTTCACGCTCGACGAAGACGTGCCGGGCAAGAGTGCGCAAGAGATTTACAACATCGTCTATGCCACGCTCGACAGTCTAACAAAGACGGAAAATCAGTTCGAGGAGAGCAAAATTGCGCTGGTGAACAAGTCGGAGCACGTCATCGCGGCAAAATTCCGCGAGTGGCTCGTGTTCAAAAGCACTGCGCTGGTGCTCGACCGCACGGTTTTCAACTACACCATCATTGCGAATTGCAGCGACGGACATCTGAATCTGACGCTCTCGCGCATCAATTATGCTTACGAGATGGATCGCGACGACACGTCGGGAATGCAGACGAGTGCCGAGGAGTGGATCATCGACAAATACGCCGTTAATAAGGCGAGAACGAAACTGCTGCGTCACACAGGAAAGTTCCGCCAGAAAACCATCGATCGCAAGGATGAAATTTTTCAAATCATCAGAGAAAAGGTGAAAAGGTAAAAAAACTGTCAACTCTCAACTATCAACTCTCAACTATGGAAAAAAATACCGGTCGCCATCCGCGCTTGCGCAACGTGCTCAACATCATTTTCATGCTCGGAGCCATCATCGGCGTCGCCATCTACCTGCTCGGCGACACCACCATCGGCACCATCGTCATTCTGGCTGCCATGTCGTTTAAAATTGTCGAATGTTCACTCCGACTGATTCGCTGATGCCGAAACGCCTACACATATTATTATATATACTGCTGTCGATTTCGACCACCTCGTTGGCGCAGTTTGAAGAACCCATCAACGACGGAGGATTCGGCGGTGGCGGCGGTTTCGACCGTCGAAACCAGGACAAGGAGGGCGGCAACAACAAGGAAATTCCCGTCGGACTGAAAGTTTGGCAGGTCGATGAGCGCTTTGGCGACCGTCGAAATGCCGAGCCCGACACGCTCTCGCCGATGTTTATGAACACGATTTTCACGACGGGTCTGCGTGGCGAATACAACACTCTGGGAAACCTCGGCTCACCGCGCATCAACCGCATTTTCATCGACCGACAAGCCGACGGACAGTTCATTTTCACCCAGCCCTACGACTTTTTCATCAAACGACCGCAGGATTTCCTTTTTACGAATACGCTCTCGCCCATTACCAACCTCACCTACAACACCTGCGGCGACCGACTGAACGGCGAAGACCATTTCACGGCGAAATTCGGTGTCAATGTCAATAAAAGGCTTGGTTTCGGAGCGAATTTCGATTACATTTACGGACGCGGATATTACGATTCGCAAAGCACGTCGCACGCCAACTACACGCTCTATGGCAGTTACCTCGGCGAACGCTACGAAGCCCATCTGCTCGCCTCGCTCAACCATCAGAAAGTGGCTGAAAATGGCGGCATCACCGACGACGACTACATCGTCCACCCCGAAAGTTTCAGAGAAAGCTACACGACTTCCGAAATTCCCGTTGTGCTGCGGCGCAACTGGAACCGAAACGACAATCAGCACGTGTTTTTCACGCATCGCTACAACGTCGGATTCAACCGAAAAGTGCGAATGACCGACGAGGAAATCGAGGCAAAGAAGTTCGCCATCGCCTCGCAACAAGAACAGGCTGAGAAAAAACGACTCGAAAGCTCCGACAGCCTGCAAAATATGACGGAAGAAGCCGCGCCGATTGACACGACTTGGATGAAAAACGAGTATGTGCCCGTCACCAGTTTCATCCACACCGCCCAATTCGACAATTTCAAGCGCATCTATCAGGCCTACGAAACGCCCAGCGACTATTATGCCGAGACGTTTCCGACCATCGGGCCGTTTGCCGCCGATTCTATCTACGACCAGACGCGCCATTACCAACTGCGCAACACTTTCGCCATTTCGATGCTCGAAGGCTTCAACAAATGGGCGAAAGCGGGCGTAAAAGTCTTTGGAACACACTACCTGCGCCACTTTGAACTGCCCGATACCGCCGACGCACACACGTCGTACAACGAGCACACGCTCAGTATCGGTGGACAACTTTCAAAAACACAAGGAAAAACGCTGCACTACAACGCTGTGGCCGAGGCTTGGCTGTTCGGAGAAGATGCCGGACAACTGAAAATCGATGCGAATATCGACCTGAATTTCCGACTTTTCGGCGACACAGTGACGCTGGCCGCCCGCGGATTCTTCCATCGGTTGAGCCCGACATTCTACTATCGCCACTACCACAGCCGCCACTTCTGGTGGGACAACAGCGATTTGAGCAAAATCATCCATTCGCGCATCGAAGGACTTTTCAGCTATCAGAAAACGCGAACGACACTGCGCGTGGCGGTCGATGAAATCAAGAATCACACGTATTTCGGCCAGTCGTATCGCATCACCGAGAACTACGGACGCACGAACAACACGGTCGGCGTGCGGCAATGTGGCGATGCCATCACGCTGCTGACGGCTTCGCTCTCGCAGAATTTAACGCTCGGCCCGCTCAACTGGGAAAGTGTTGTCACCTACCAGAAATCGACCAACGAAGACGCGATTTCGGTGCCCGATTTGAACATTTACACGAATCTTTTCCTACGATTCAAGATTGCTCGCGTGCTGAGCGTCGATCTCGGTGCCGATGCCCGCTTTTTCACGTCGTATTACGCACCCGACTACAGCCCTGCCATCGGTCAATTCACCCAACAGGAACTGACTCCCACGGGCGACGACTATCGCGTGAAAACAGGAAATCGACCCATCGTGAATGCTTACGCGAATTTCCATCTGAAACACACGCGTTTCTTCGTGATGATGAGCCACATCAACGAGTCGATGGGCAAGAAAGACTATTTCTTCACGCCCCACTACCCGCTCAACCAACGTGTTTTCCGCTTTGGTGTGAGTTGGAATTTTATCAATTAGGTTTTAAAAAGGAACTTCTTGCGGCTGCGGTCCTAATGGGTCATCGTCGGCATTGACTCGACTTCCTATCACCTCACCATTCATACCTGAAGAGATGGGCGCATAGTTCTCATCAAGGTTCGAGAAACGCGTGCAGTCGGCTTCAAACTTCAAAGTGACCGTTCCCGTGCTACCCTTACGATGCTTCGCAATGATGATTTCTGCCTTTCCTCGAATCGGATTTCCGTTTTCATCCACAGAATTTCGAGTATAATATTCTGGGCGATGCACGAAAATCACCATATCGGCATCCTGCTCGATGGCACCCGACTCGCGCAGGTCGGAGAGTTGCGGACGTTTGCCCTCGTTGCCTTCGCGCTTATCAACTTCACGGTTCACCTGCGACAGCGCCAAAATCGGTATGTTCAATTCTTTCGCCAAGCCTTTTAGCGAGCGCGAAATCGTTGAAACCTCTTCCTGACGGTTGCCGAAGCGCATTCCCGAGGCGTGCATCAGCTGCAAATAGTCAATCATAATGATTTTCACGTCTTTTTCACGTACCAATCGACGCGCCTTCGAACGAAGTTCAAAAATCGAGAGTCCGGGCGTATCGTCGAGATAGATGGGCTTACCCTCGAGTTTGCGCAGATTGCGGTCAAGTCGCTCCCATTCGTCTTTCGCAAGTTGACCGTTCTGAATCTTTTGGCCACTGATTTCACAAACATTCGAAATCAGACGGTTCGACAGTTGCACATTGCTCATTTCAAGCGAGAAAAAGCCGATTGGCACCTGATGATCGACCGCGATATTCTTCGCCAAACTCAGTGCGAAGGCCGTTTTACCCATCGCCGGACGACCTGCTATAATCACCAAGTCGCTCGGTTGCCAGCCTGCCGTCATATCGTCGAGTTTGTCGTAGCCCGTCGGCACGCCCGTCAGACCGCTCGTGTTCTGCGCCGCCTTTTGCAGAATCGTCACCGCCTCATGCAGCACAGGGTCGATTTGCGTGAAGTCCGACTTCATATTTTTTCGCGAAATCTCGAACAGACTGCCCTCAGCCTCTTGCATCACCGATTCGGGGTCCACCGTGTCGTCGAAAGCCAGTTCCTGAATGCGGCTCGTGTAGGAAATCAACTGTCGCATCAGCGATTTCTGCGCCAGAATGTGGGCGTGGTATTCGATGTGGGCCGACGAGGCAACGTGGTGCGTCAGGTCCATAATATACTGCACACCGCCGACGAGCTCGATGTCGCCCTGTCGTTTCAACTCTTCCGTCACCGTCAGCAAATCGACGGGGTTGTCGTCCATACTCAGCGACTGCACCGCCTGATAAATCTTCTGATGGCGCGGCTCGTAGAACGATTCTGGCTTCAGAATGTCGGCAACCATCGAAAAAGCGTCTTTGTCGATCATCAGCGCACCCAGCACGACGCGTTCAATCTCAAGAGCCTGCGGCTGAAGATGACCGTAGGTATTGTCAATCGGCTGCGTTGTGCGCCGACTTTTGCTCGATTTCGTATTATTTTCTGGCATAAAATCAAATTTTTGGACTGCAAAGTTACGATTTTTTTTGTACCTTTGCAAAAAATATCGACGAATATGACTTACCCCTGCGCAAAAATCAATTTGGGACTGAATGTGGTGGCGCGGCGATCCGACGGCTACCACGACTTGGAAACGGTGTTCTACCCCGTGCCTATCTACGACGAAATAGAGATTCGGGAAGCTACGGAGACTAAGCTCGAGATAAAGGGGCAGCCCGTAGAGGGCGATGCGGAGAAGAACCTGGTGGTGCGTGCCTACCGAATGGTGGCTGAACGCTACACGCTCCCGCCCGTACATATTATATTAGACAAGCAGATACCGATGCAGGCGGGCATGGGCGGAGGCTCTGCCGACGGTGCCTTCACGATCAGACTGCTCAACGAGCAATTCGGTCTGAACATGAGCATCGCCGAGATGAAGGAGTATCTGGCGCTGTGCCTGGAGGGCGAATCGAC
>CACYQZ010000030.1 GCA_902776665.1 uncultured Prevotellaceae bacterium | reverse complement strand
CAAAAGTAGGGAAAACAATGGATACTACCAAATTTTTGGCGTGTTTTTGGCGTGATAATTTGTAATTAGTATGATTGCGTCTTCTTGGTTCGAACTACAACACATCTTGTAACGCACTGATATTAAACCACATAGAAAATTCTCGAATTTAATAGAATTAAATGGATTTTGCGCGAAGTAGGGCAGTAATCCCGACTGAAAGAGAGGCCAATCGTTTGATTGGCTTCTTTTTTTATGTCGATAAACACTTTTTAAGATTAAATTTGGAACAAAGTCGAAATAAATGACGAACTTTGTGCAATAAATCTATGACGTATGAAGAAGGTCCTATTGATACTTACAGTCGCTTTGATGACAGCAACCGGTGTTGAGGCGCAGAATAGTCCGGTCGGCATTGTCAGCGTACAAGATTCTGTGAAAAGTATTCAGATTGGTGCCATTTCGTCGGTGGCTCCCGATGGTGGGCGCGGGTTGCAATTGTCGGGCGTTTCAAATGTTGCCGCCCACACCTTTAATGGTCTTCAGTTCAGTTCGGTCAGCAACATCACGAGGGGCATGAATCGCGGTTTGCAACTGTCGGGAATCTTGAATGTCTCTGAGGCGATGATGGGTGGTTGGCAGTTGGGTGCCGCGAACTATACCGACTCACTCAACGGAGCGCAAATCGGTTTGTTGAACATCGCCCGCAAGCGTCCGAAAGGTTGGCAGATAGGCCTCATCAATTTGTCGTACGACAGCCTTGGCCATAAAATTGGTTTGGTGAATGTCAATCCGTTGACGACCATCGACGTGATGGCTTATGGTGGAACCTTGTCGAAGGGCAACATCGCCGTGCGCTATCGTAACCGCAGTACGTATAACATCATTGGCGTAGGAACTCACTACATGGGTCTCGATTCGAAGTTCTCGGGCGCCTTGTTCTATCGTCTGGGGCAGTATGTGCAGTTGTCGCCAAAATGGAGTCTGAGCGGTGATGTGGGTTTCTATCATGTGGAAACTTTCGAGAAACATTCGAGCGACAAGCCCGAGCGACTTTATTCCTTGCAGGCTCGTATCAATGCCGACTATCAGATTAGTCAGAAACTTGGAGTCTTCGCTTCTGTGGGGTGGGGGCTCACGCGCTATTACGACCGCAACGAAACCTATCAGAATCGGCCTTTGTTGGAATTGGGAATTACTTACCGACGCCAACGCAATCAATACAACACTTGGAAACAAACTTTGACGGAAAAGCCTCGTTCGTTCGAAATGACCGACGACATGATGGCTTTGCCCATCAAAAAACGCTATTGGCTGGCTGCTGCCGAGGTGACGGCCATCAACGCAGGTGTGCATTTGTTCGACCGCTTTGTCATCAACTCTGATTTCGCCCAAACGACCTTGCGCACGCTGAAACGAAACTTCACCGACGGCATGGTGTGGGACAACGACTTTTTCATCACCAACATGTTTGCCCATCCCTATCACGGCAACCTGTATTTCAATTCCGCACGAACCCACGGACTCTCTTTCTGGGAGTCGGCACCCTACGCCTTGGGCGGTTCGCTGATGTGGGAATTTTTGGGAGAAACCGAACCGCCTGCCATCAATGACCTGATTGCCACTTCGATGGGCGGCATTGCCATCGGCGAGATAACCCATCGGTTGAGCCAGACCTTTCTCGACGACCGCACAAGCGGCTTTCGGCGCTTCCTTCGTGAGGCAGGTGCCGCTATCGTCAATCCGATTCAGGGACTTCACCGCATCATCAGTGGCGAAGCATGGCGCGTGCGCAAAGACCACTATCTCCATCACAACCCCCAAGAGCATCCCATCGATGTGTCGCTGTCGGTCGGATGGCGCTATCTGGCCGACAACGGAGCCCTGTTTCGCGGCATCCATGCACCTTACATCAATCTGACGCTGATGTATGGCACGTCGGTCGATGGAGAGCGCCATTTCAAACCTTACGATTTCTTCGACGTAGAGGCCAACGTGGCTTTCGGCGGCGGTCAGCCTGCCGTGAATACCCTGAACATCGTGGGACGTCTTTGGAGCACGCCCATTCTCGACAAGAAAGACATGGCAGGTGAGTTCGGAATCTATCAACACTTCAATTATTACGATGCAAAACCCATCAAAGACGCCTCAGATTTGACTCCCTATCGCATCAGCGAAGCAGCCGGCATTGGTCCTGGATTCATTCTCTCACTTCCGGAAATAGGAGCCTTGTCAAGGCTGGAACAGCGAATTTTCCTCAGCGCTATTTTGTTGGGCGGTACCAAGAGTGACTATTACAACGTCATTGAGCGCGATTACAACATGGGCAGCGGTTTCAGCATCAAGTCGAAGACGCAACTCGATTTCGGCAGGTTCGGACGGATGGTGCTCAATGCCAAATATTTCCGTATCTACACGTGGAAAGGTTACGAAGACAAAGACCTTCATGCCTATGCTGATGGCACGAAGGACTTGCATTATTTGAATGTGCAGGGCGACCGGAGCAATGCGATGCTGATGGTCGTCAATCCTGTGATGGAGGTTCGCCTTTCTCCCCGTTGGGCCGCCACCGTGTCAGGTGCTTACTATTTACGTCGCACTTTTTATAAGTATTACGACAACGTCAAAGCGAATACGTTTGAGACCAAAATCGGACTGACATGCAAGCTGTAGCAGACTTCTCCTGAATTTTCAAGATAGAAATGCTATTTCTTGAGAGTGTTGTTAGACGATTCCCTTTTCTGCTTTTTTACGAGCTTTTCGATGGCATTGTCGAGCGATTCCGACGGTTCGATGATGTTGTAATCCTCCCAAAATTGGGGGTCGCGGAAATATTCCACCTTGTCGTAGAACGCATCGCGTGAGTCGAAGGAGTCGCGCCCAGAAATCGGATGCGTTTCAGTTGTGGCGTGGTGGTCGGTGACAACCATTTCGCAGCAGGCCGTGAACGAGGTGGCGAGCAGGCGACGCTTCCAGTCGCAGTTGAAGCGGAAGGTGCTGCGAATGTAACTCAGGCGTGTGATGCCGTCTTCGTTGCGGTAGTCGATGAGGAAACTGAGTTCTTTCGGCTTGAACTTGACACCCGTTGGCTTGCGCACGAGCATCATTTCCGTCACTTTGACGCGGTCGCTCATGTCGAGCGAGAGTTCTGCCCGCGTGAATGCCAGCTTTTCGCGGTCGATGTAGAGCAGTCCGCTGTAGAGCGGGTAGGGCGCATTGATGTGCGGTTTGACGGCGACGACGTATTGCAGGCGGTCGTTGATGGTGGTCGAGGGCAGCATTTCGAAGTCGTAGTTGGTGAGTTCCGTCGCGCTGAGTAAGATTTCGGGGTTCTTGACGATGTCGAGTTGGATGGGTTGCAGCGGTCCGCCCGTCACCTTCACGCTGAGCGTGTCGCTTTTCTTCGGACTGAGCAGTCGGCGACCCTTTCTGATGGCCACGCGGTCGCGTCGGTCGGAGTGCGTGTAGGCGGTTTTATACATATCGACAACGCCCTCAGCCACGTAGATGTAGCGTTGTCGCTTCATGGCTGTTTCGCGATAGAAACCGCGATAAAGTTCCGGCGTCCGACTGTAGTTCTCGGGGATTTTTTTGATGGCAATCCTGACGAGTTCACTCGGATCTCCCGTCCACACGACCACTTCGTTGAGCGCGATGGCCGTCGCTTTCAACTTGATGTTCAAGGGCGATTTCATGACTTCGCGCGTCGTGAGTTGGCGTGACTGGTAGCCGATGTGGGAAATGGTGATGCCTTTCGGCAGGCGGTCGGTTTTCAGGGTGAAAAAGCCGTCTTCGTTGGTGACGACAGAAACGCTTGTTCCCGTGGCCGACACGTTGGCCTGTGCGATGGCAGCACCGCTGCGCTCGTCGCGAACCGTTCCGCTCAGCACGATTTTTTCGCTGTCTTCAGCGATTTTCTGCTCCTGATTTTGTGCTTCGGCACAGATGGCAGCAAACAGGGCAATGGCAATGAAAAAAACTCTCTTCATACGATTCTTAGGTTGTAGTTTGTTGGCAAAGTTACGAAAAATATTGTAATATTTTCCATTCTTCGCGAATTTTTTATTACCTTTGCACGCAAATTGTAAGAAATGAACATGAAAAAGTCATATTTTTGGGCTGCGATAGTCCTTGTCTTTTCGTTGGCAATGGGCTTTTCGGGCTGTGCCACATCGCAGTTGAGCAAGGCCGAAAAAGCCGCTCGGCAGGCTCGCGTGGCGCAAGCAGTGGCCGATTCGCTCAGCCACCGCTCGTTCACCATCGAGGTCAATCATGTCAATCCGCAGCGAATGCCCTCACGAATGCTCTCTTACGGCTACGGCGTGAAGGTTCGCGACGGCGAGTTCATCGAGAGCTATCTGCCTTTCTTCGGACAGGTTTATCGTGCGGAATTTGGCGAGCAGACGGGTTTGAATTTTTCCGACAAAATCGTGCAATACCAGGCTGGAAAAGTGAAAAACGACCGCTATGCCGTGGAATTGGTCGTGCGACGCAATTTGGAGATGTTGGTCTATCGTTTCGACATTTTCGACAATGGTCGTGCGACGGTCACCGTCCACAGCGACAACCGCGACACGATGGTTTTCTCTGGCGAAATGATTGTGGGGGAGTGAGCCGGCCATGAAGTGGGAAAGAGTCATAACGGTTTTCCTGACGGCGGCAGTCGCTCTGTTGGCCATCTTTGTGCTGTACCACATGATTTGGTGGCAGCCGAAACCCGATAGTGACTCTTGGGTCGAGAAAAAACTCTTCGTGCAAAACATGTCGGCACTTCCGTACAACGGCATCGACCTTTCGCAAGAACAGGGTTATGTCGATTGGCAGTCGGTGTCGATGGACCGCTTGATTGATTTCGTCTATCTGAAGGCGACCGAGGGTTCTACGCATGTCGATTCTCGCTATATGGCGAATGTCACGGCAGCGTACAACTATGGTTTTCTCATCGGTTCCTACCATCGTTTTACCTCCGATTCGAGCGTCGAAAAGCAGTTTTTTAATTTCAACAAAAACGTCGAACACAGTGCGCAGCGGCTGTTGCCGATGGTCGAACTCAACGAGGCGAGCGTTCGCGGTTGGTCGATGCAGCAGGTGCAAGACAGTTTGGCGTTGTTTGCGTGGCTCGTCAACGATTTCTACGGCAGTCTGCCCATCATCAAGACTACGAAAGATTTTTACGAGACGCGGCTCGTTCCCCGATTCGAGGACTATCCGCTTTTCATCGTCGATGAAAGCGAGAGCCAGCCGATGGTGAAAGCCGAGCATTTCTATATTTGGAGGCGCATCACGCAGGGAACGATTCCAGGCATCGTCTATGACGTGAGCCTCGATTCGTTTACGTATGGAACGACGCTTCGCGATCTTTTCCTATAATTTTTGATTTTTGATGAATGGCCGAAAAAACGATTGGTTTTCGGCTTTAATCGATGGTGATTTCCACGGGACAGTGGTCGCTGCCCATGACTTCGGTGTGGATTTTCGCGTCTTGCAGACGGTTTTGCAGACGGTCGGAAATAATGAAATAGTCGATGCGCCAACCGACGTTCTTCGCACGCGCCTGAAAACGGTACGACCACCACGAATATTGCACTTCCTCGGGATATTTGAAGCGGAAACTATCCGTGAAGCCGCTGTCGAGCAACTGCGTCATTTTCTGGCGTTCGTCGTCGGTAAAACCGGCGTTTTGGTGGTTGGTTTTCGGATTTTTCAGGTCGATTTCCTCGTGTGCTACGTTCAAGTCGCCACAAAGAATGACGGGCTTCTTTTCGTCGAGTCGCATCAGATAGGCGCGAAAATCGTCCTCCCATTTCATGCGATAGTCGAGCCGCTTCAAACCGTCTTGCGAGTTCGGCGTATAGCAGCAAACAAGGTAAAAATCGGCCATTTCAAGCGTGATGACGCGACCTTCGTGGTCGTGTTCGTCGATGCCGATGCCGTAAGCGACCGAAATCGGCGTGTGGCGCGTGTAAATCGCCGTGCCGGAGTAGCCTTTCTTGTCGGCGTAGTTCCAGTACGACTGGTAGCCCAAAAACTGTAAGTCGAGTTGTCCCGCCTGCATTTTCGTTTCTTGCAAACAGAAAAAATCGGCATCGAATTGCTCGAAAATATCAGCAAAACCCTTGCCGACACAGGCGCGAAGGCCGTTTACGTTCCAAGAAATCAGTTTCATGGGTGATGGGTGTTAGGAGGTGGGTGATGAACCACGAAGAAGGTTCATGAATTCTTCGCGTGTTTTCGCTTGGTTGAAAGCACCGCTGAAGTCGCTCGTCGTCGTGATGGCATTCTGTTTCTCCACGCCGCGCATCTGCATACACATGTGTTTCGCTTCGATGACGACCATCACACCGAGCGGTTTGAGCGTCTGCTGGATGCAGTCCTTGATTTGCTGCGTGAGTCGCTCCTGCACTTGCAGTCGATGGCTGTAAATATCGACCACGCGGGCGATTTTCGACAGTCCGGTGATGTGGCCGTTGGGGATATAGGCCACGTGCGCCTTTCCGTAGAAAGGTAGCAGATGGTGTTCGCAGAGCGAGAACACGTCGATGTCTTTCACAATGACCATCTGGTTGTATTTTTCAGCGAAAAGAGCGTCGGTGAGCACCTTGTGGGCATCTTCCGAATAGCCTCGCGTGAGCACCTGCATCGCCTTCGCCATGCGCATCGGCGTCTTTTGCAATCCTTCGCGTGTCGGGTCTTCGCCTAAGAGCTGAATGGCTGCGCGATAATGCGCCGCCAACTCATCAACTCCCTCGCGTACATATATTTCTGACTCAATCATATCAATATTGTACTGTTATTTTTCCCTTGACCACGACCGCCTGCCGATAGCCCAAATTGCGAATGTTGCGAAGCATTCGGTTGGCTTCTTCCTGTGTGCGATAGTTGCCCACGCGGCAAATCCAGCGCGGCGAATAGAAATGCACATACACCGGTTCCGACGGATAGGCTCGTTTGATTTTGTCGCGGGCTTCTTCGGCCTTGCGCTTGTCTTCGCGCGTATTACCGCCAGCGAAAGCCTGCACGCGGAATCCCGTCACCTTGTAACTGTTGCGCATTACCTTTTTGCTCATATCGACCTCGACTTCCGTACCACTTTCGGTCTCGGTTTTCGGCATGTCGGGTTTCAGCGCCACGCGCTCCTTCGGTTCCTCTTTTTTCTCCTCTTCAGCCGTTTTTTCGGTATTTGCAGCCGTGTTTTGAGTTGGGCTTGTCGTTGTTTTCGCGACAGGTTTCGCCACGGGCACAGCACCGTTCACCAAGTCGTCGATTTCCTTGCTCTGGTGCACGGAAACGGTTCCCAATCCCTGCGTTTTCTGTTGCAGATGCTCCAGATACGACTGCGCAGAGAGAGGTAAAAAGGTAAAGAAGCAAAAAGGTAAAATGCTCAATACCCTTTTCATGATTTGAAGCCTTTTTTCCATAATTCTTACTTTTTTACCTTTTTACTTTTCTTTTATTTCCAAGCGTCGATAATGCCCTTGAAATCAGCAGCTTTCAGCGATGCACCGCCGATGAGGCCGCCGTCGATGTCGGGCTTCGAGAACAACTCGGGCGCATTCGATGCCTTGCACGAACCACCGTAGAGAATCGACGTGTCGTCGGCCACGGCCTGACCATATTTCTCGGCGATGATCGAGCGGATGTAGGCATGGATCTCCTCAGCCTGCTCAGCCGTGGCGGTCTTGCCCGTGCCAATCGCCCAAATCGGTTCGTAGGCGATGACGATTTTGCGGAAATCCTCTTCCGAGAGGTTGAACACCGAGCCTTCGAGTTCGGCTTTCACCACCTCGTTCTGCTTGCCGGCCTCGCGCTCTTCGAGCGATTCGCCGATGCAGAAAATCACTTTCAGGCCGTTTTTCTGTGCCAACAGCACTTTCTCGCGCAGAATTTCCGGCGTTTCGTTGTAATATTCGCGGCGCTCCGAGTGACCCAGAATCACGTACTGCGCACCCGTCGATTTCACCATTTCAGCCGACACTTCGCCCGTGTAGGCGCCTTTTTCCTTGTCAGCGCAGTTCTCGGCACCCAGTCCGATGACGTTCTGGTCGAGGAAGTCGGCGATTTTCGCCAAATGGATGAACGGCGTGCAAATCACCACGTCGCACTGCGGTTTGTCGGCTTTCAAAGCCTCGTTGAGTTCCTGTGCCAATGCAATTCCTTCTTGCAGGTTCATGTTCATTTTCCAGTTACCTGCCACAATCTTTTTTCTCATTTCCTTAAATGTTTTTTTGCTAATTGAAGTTACGTTTTCGTATAACGTGGCAAAGGTACGAATATTTTTTTAATTTTCATCCCTTTTTTGTATTTTTTCTTCATTTTATTGATTTTGAGAGCAACGATTCGGCTTTTGGCAGTCGGTTGTGGCTCCATTTTCCGACGACAACGCCATCGCGCAACAGCATCAGTCCGGGGTTCGAGCGAATAATTGTTTTCAGCGTGGTTTCGTCGGTGGTGCAGAAGGGATATTCGGCTCCCGTGAGTTCCATCCAGCGGGCAATGGCCTTTTCGGTGCTGGCGGTGAGGCAATAAAACGCGATGTCGTGCTCCTGCGCGTATTCGTGAAGTTGGTTGATTTCGCCAAAATTCGTGTCATCGGCTTGTTCCAAATGCGGCGAAATGAGCAAAAGGGTGTAGTTCGGGTCGTTGAGCACCTGCTCTGTGATGTCGTCGCCAATGTTGGGTGTTGGGTGTTGGGTGTTGGGTGATGACGGTTGAGTGATAAGCACGATGGAAAAATCGTGAATCGGCGGCACGTAGCCTTTCTCGATTTCAACAGTTTTCGAATCGATGAAAGTCCACGTGGAATCGGGGTAGTTGTCGAGTGAAAATTCCTTTTGCACGCCGTCTTTTTCCATCAAAAATGTCGTCTCGAACTTCGGCTGTGGTGCATCTTCGGGAATTTCCATCCCCTCGCGGATGCTGGCTCCGACATGGTAGGGACGGAAGTCGAAGGGCGGCAGCGTGTAGAGGCTCCACAGACTCGACCCGACGATGAAAATGATGGCGGCGTTGATGACAATGCTCTGCGTCGATTTCGGGATGAAACGAACCATTCGCAGCGGTTGCCACGCGACGATGGCGGCGAAAATCAGCAGTACGATGTTTTTCGCGAGTGTCTGTCCGTTGGTGAGTTTCACCGCGTCGCCGAAACAGCCGCAATCCTCGATGGGGTTGGCGATGGCGAGCCACAGCGTGACGAGCGTCATCACGGCCATGAAAATGAGTGTGATTCGCGAAACGAGCCGTCGTTGGATGGCGAAAAGCAGGAAGATTCCCAAGCAAAATTCGAGGGCGGAAAGGATGACTGAGCCAGTGAGTGTGAGCCAGTCGGGAATGAGTGAGAAAAAGGTAAATTGAAAATTGAAAATTGTAAATTGTCCCGCCGCTTCGGCGTAGTCTTGCAGTTTATATTGCGTGCCGAGCGGGTCGATGGCCTTCACGTAGCCCGAAAAAATGAACACGGCAGCCAACAGAAAGCGGCAAATGTTCACCAGAATGCTTTTCAACTTTGATTTTTCCAATTTTTCCTCGTTTTTTACTTACTCCCTTTACTCCTTACTCCCTTTACTCCTCAATTACTTCAACTTAATTCCCCCGAACACCGCATAATTGATGATGTCTTGATAGTTCGAGCCGATGCCTTCGCTGGCCGCCAACGACTCGCCACGAGCCTCGAGGTCTTCGATTTCCTTGATTCGCTGCAACTTCGTCAAGATGAAGTCGGTGTAACTGCTCACGCGCATCGACCGCCACGCCTCGTCGTAGTCGTGGTTTTTCTTCAGCATCAGTTCCAATGCCTCGTTGGCGTGCTCGTCGTAGAGCGCCATCGCCTCGTCGGGCGTCATATCGACCTCATCGGCGTAGCCACGTTCCAATTGAATCAGTCCGACGATGCCGTAGTTGATGAGCGCGATGAATTCGCCACGGATGCCGTCGCCAACCTTCGACTCCTTCTTTTCTTCAATCGAGCGGATGCGCTTCGCCTTGATGAAAAGTTGGTCGGTGAGCGACGACGGACGCAGAATGCGCCACGAAGCACCGTAGTCGTGCAATTTTTTCTCGAAAAGCGCGCGGCACTCGGCCATCACGCTGCGGAATTGGTTTTCAGTATTCATTTGTGTATTTCGTCCATTCGTTTTCTAATCATTCTCACCACGCCGATGAGCGCCTCGTAGCGTGCCTGCAGCGAATCCTTCTTCACGCCCAGCATATTGCGCTCGTAGATGCGTTTTTCGGCCTGCATCTGCGCCGTTGTAGCTTGCAGGGCAGAGTCGGTCACGGCGATGTCGGCCTGCGCCATTTTCAGCGATGCTTCCTGCCACAGCCGTAGTCCTTTCCGCCGCGCTTCCACCGAGGTGGGGAACCGTCGGCGCAGCGATTCAATCGAGTCGAGTGCCGTGCGATACTGCCCCTTTTCATAGAGTTTTTCAATCTCGGTGAGCAACTGCGCAGCCCCGTCGTCAGACTTCTGCTGACAAGCCGTCAGTGCGACAACCAACGCCACAATGAGGAAAAAAGTTCGTTTCATGCTTGCAAAGGTAGTGGAATTTGCACACAAAACAAAACAAATAACATTTTTTTACTCAATCAATCGATTTTTTTAGTACCTTTGCGCTCGAAATTAAGAAAACGATGAAACTTTACAGCGACAAAGAACTGTCCGAACTGCTCAATCAGCCGATTTTTCACCTGATTGGCGACTGCGCCGACGAACTCGGCGTGGAATGTTATGTCGTGGGCGGTTATGTGCGCGATATTTTCCTTGAACGACCCTCGAAAGACATCGATGTGGTGGTGGTCGGAAGTGGGATTCGCGTGGCCGAGCAACTGAAGAAAAAACTCGGCAAAAAGGCGCATCTGAGTGTTTTCAAAAACTTTGGGACAGCGCAGGTGAAAGCGGGGGCTCTTGAAGTGGAATTCGTGGGTGCTCGCCGCGAAAGTTACCAGCGTGACTCTCGAAAACCGATTGTCGAAGACGGTACACTCGAAGACGACCAGAACCGCCGCGATTTCACCATCAATGCGATGGCGATTTGCCTGAACAAAGAGCGTTTCGGCGAATTGGTCGATCCGTTCGACGGCATCTACGACCTCGAGGACGGCATTGTTCGCACACCGCTCGATCCCGACATCACCTTCAGCGACGACCCATTGCGGATGCTGCGCTGCGTTCGCTTCGCCACACAACTCGGCTTTTTCATCGAGGACGAGACTTTTGAAGCCCTAGAGCGCAACGCCGACCGCCTGAAAATCATCAGTGGCGAGCGCATTCAAGACGAACTCAACAAAATCATCCTGTCGCCGCATCCGAGCACGGGTTTCGATTACCTCTATCGCACGGGACTGCTGCAAATCATCCTGCCCGAACTGACGGCACTCGACGATGTACAGACGGTGGCGGGACGTGCCCATAAAAACAATTATTATCACACGCTGGAGGTCCTCGAAAATGTAGTGAAAGCCTCCCCCGTCGGGGGGAGGTTGGAGGGGGCTTTATGGCTCCGCTGGGCCGCCCTGCTCCACGACATCGGCAAGATGAAGACGCGCCGCTGGGAAGCCTCGACGGGCTGGACATTCCACAACCACAATTACGTCGGTGCGAAGATGGTGCCGCAGATTTTCCGACGGCTGAAACTGCCGATGGACGCGAAAATGAAGTACGTGCAGAAACTCGTCGATTTGCACATGCGCCCCATCGTCATCGCCGAAGACCAAGTGACAGACTCCGCCGTGCGCCGACTGCTCAACGATGCCGGCGACGACATCGACGACCTGATGATGCTCTGCGAGGCCGACATCACCTCGAAAAATTCGCAGCGCAAACAGCGTTTCCTGCAGAATTTCCAGATTGTGCGCGAAAAACTCGCCGACTTGCAGGTGCGCGACTACAAACGCCTGCTGCAACCCGTCATCGACGGCAACGAAATCATGGAAATGTTCCATTTGAAACCCTCTCGCGAGGTCGGCGAATTGAAACAAACGCTGAAAGATGCCGTGCTCGACAACCGCGTGCCCAACGAGCGTGAGCCGCTTCTGCAATTGCTGATGGAAAAGGCTCGAGAAATGGGTCTGAAGACTGAATAAATCGTAAAAAAATGAACTAAAAACCTAATAAAACCGTATGAAAAAATTGTTTTTATTGCTGTTGGTAATCTTTTGCCTGAATGTCCAAAAAATGACGGCTTGCACATCCGTCATCGTGTCGGGAAAGGCCACGACCGATGGTCGCCCGTTGATTTTCAAGAATCGCGACACAGGAACGCTCGAAAATCGAATGATGGTGCTTCAAGGAGAGCGTTTCCGCTACGTCGGCCTCGTAAACACCAATGACACGCTGGCCGAACACGTCTGGGGCGGCCACAACGAGGCTGGTTTCGCCATCATCAACACGGCGGCCTACAACCTCAACGGCGACGAGGGCGACACCGACGGCGACGGCATCCTCATTCGCAAGGCACTGAGCCTGTGCGCTTCGGTCGAGGACTTCCAAATGTTACTCGACACGATTACGAAGCCGATGCACGTCAATTCCAACTTCGGCGTACTCGATGCGCACGGCTGCTGCGCCTATTTCGAGACGGGCCATTATAAATATGTGAAGTTCGATGTGAACGACCCGACAGTGGCCCCCGACGGCTATCTGATGCGCACGAATTTCGGCACGACCGGCAACCACAAGTTAGACCAGGGTGTCGAGCGTTTTTGCGCCATCACCGACTATATGAACGAGGCTGTCGGCACGGGAAAATTCGATGCCACATGCCTGATTACGTCGATTCCGCGCTATTCCACGCATGGTCTGACGAAGATGAAAATGGAAGATTTCATGCCTGCGACCGAAAACGATGTTCGAATGTTCCCCATCAGCGACTACATCACGCGCTATTCCACGGCCTCGGCCATCCTCGTACAAGGCATTCTGCCCGACGAGCGACCCGAAAACATGGTGAGTTGGACGATTATCGGTTCGCCGATGACCGCCGTTGCCGTTCCCGTTGTGCTGTTGCCATCGGGAAAACTGCCGCAGATGCTCGGCGACGACGGTACGGGCTGCGCTCGCCTGAACACCCTTTCGCTGACGCTGAAAAATCGGATTTTCTCGCTGCAAAGCGGTAACACGAAGGCTTACATCGACCTCTCGAAACTGATGAATCGCGCCCAGACGGGAACGGTTCAGCTACTCCAACCCGTCGAGCAGGAAGTCGTGAAAAAAGGCGTTGAAAACATCGAAAAACTTCGCAAAAAACGCGACTTCAAGGCCATCGAAACCTATTACAAATGGGTCGATGACTACCTCGCCGCGCAGTATCGGCAGTTGTTTGGAATATGAAAAAGAGGTCGTTAAGACCTCTTTTTTGTGACTCGTTTGGGGCTCGAACCCAAGACCCCAACATTAAAAGTGTTGTGCTCTACCAACTGAGCTAACGAGTCTCCGTTTTTGATGGTTTCTTGCGAAATCGGGTGCAAAGGTACTACCTTTTTTTCATTCCGCCAAATTTTCGGGCAATTTTTCTTCTAATTTTGACTCGATTTCTGTCAAAACGGCCTCATCTTCCTGTTCTTTCGTGACATATCGCTGGTAGTAGGCGATGAGCAGGGTGGTGAGCGGGAGGGCGATAATCAGGCCGATGAAGCCGAGCAGCGCACCCCATACCGAGAGCGAAAGCAGCAGAATCGCAGGGTTGAGTCGCATGGCTTTTCCCATGATTTTCGGCGTGACAATCATGTCGATGATGACCTGTACGATGGCGAACACGGCGACGGCGGCGAGGAGTATCAGCCAGAAATTCTGTCCCGTGTCGGCGGCTTTGAGCAGGGCGAGTAGGGCGGTGGGAATCAAGGCGAAGGTGTGCAGATAGGGCACGAGGTCCATGATGCCAATCAA
Organism: uncultured Prevotellaceae bacterium; assembly: GCA_902776665.1. GTDB lineage: Bacteria > Bacteroidota > Bacteroidia > Bacteroidales > Bacteroidaceae > Prevotella. Next base: position 15,314 of record CACYQZ010000030.1, on the reverse strand, counting down.
AATGCCGAGGCCGATGGCCATTGGGAAGTCGATAATAGTAAAACCGATGCAGAACAGAATGCCCATCGTCAGGGCGACGAGGCTCTGTCCGCGGATGTAGTTGTTGAGTTCGCGTTCGACGTCGCCCATCAGTTCGCGCCAGAACGGACGTGACTTCTTCGGGAAAATCTTAATCCAATTGTCGGTGAGGTATTCGTAGTCGAGCAGGATGAAGAACATATATAATAAGGTGATGAGCGATGCGACGATGCTGATGACGATGCTGGCGGTTTGTCCGAGCACGCTGAAAAGTTGTGGCATGGCTTTCTGGAGTCCGTTCGTGAAGTCTTTGCTACGGAAAAAATGCTCGATTTCCTCTTGGTTTTCCTTCATCCACTGCTGAATCGCGCCCGGAATGCTGTCGATGTGGGCGGTGCTTTGGATGTATTTCGTGACGAGCGAGCCGAGTTTCTGGAACTGCTCAATCATCGGTGGAATGATGAGCCAGACAACGAGTCCGACGACGGCAATGACGACAATCATCGTGACGACAATGCTCAGGGCGCGCGTGGGCACGTGGAGACGGTATTGTACGAATTTTACGACGGGGTAGAGCAGATAGGCGATGAGCCACGCGATGGCGAATGGCAACAATACGCTACTGAGGTGGTCGATGGCGAGCAGCACGAGGATGACGAGTGCGCCGATGCCTGCCCAGCGTATGAATTTGTCGAAAGTGATTTCGCTTTTCATTTTTTTAACTCCTTCAAATAACATTCCCTACACAGCGGTTCATATTCCATTTTCTCGCCGAGCAACACCTGTTTTTCGTTTTGAACGAGGCGATGGCTCACGTAGGCGAGGTTGCCGCAGCGCACGCAGATGGCGTGGACTTTCGTCACATCGTCGGCAATGGCGCAGAGCGCAGGCATCGGACCGAAAGGCACGCCGCGGAAGTCCATGTCCAAGCCCGCCACGATGACGCGCACGCCCCGATTCGCCAATTCGTTGCACACATCGACCACGCCCATGTCGAGGAACTGTGCCTCGTCGATGCCTACCACTTCGATGTCGGACGATAGTAGCAGAATGCTCGACGACGTCTCGACCGGCGTCGATGGAATCGCGTTTTGGTCGTGGCTCACCACGTCGTTGTCGGAATAGCGCGTGTCGAGCGCCGGCTTAAAGATTTCCACGCGCTGTTTGGCGAATTTCGCCCGTTTCATGCGCCGAATCAGTTCCTCGGTCTTGCCCGAGAACATCGAGCCGCAAACCACTTCGATTCGCCCGGGCCGATGCTGTTCGCCTTCGATATGATGATGCATAAAATACTGTTTTTTTTAGTTCAATAATGAATTTCGGGACAAATTTACGCTATTTTTCTGAATAAACAAAATACAAAGTATGGTAATTTTATTTTTTTTCGTAACTTTGCGCCCAAAACTGGCAGAATGAAGTTTGAAGACGTCATCGGACAAGAGGAAGTGAAGGAACGTTTGCTTCAGATGGTGCGCGAAGACCGCGTGCCCCATGCGCTGTTGCTCTGCGGTCCGTCGGGAAGCGGAAAACTCGCGCTGGCAACGGCTTTCGCCTGTCACCTCATCGCGGAAAGCACGCGCCGACCGTCGCTGATGGGCATGGAAATCGACCCGCAGGCCGAGGCGATGCTGGCGAAACTGGAGCATCCTGACCTGCATTTCACCTATCCGACGATTAAAACGTCGTCGATGGGCTCAGAGCACCAACCCGTGAGCGACGATTTCGCCCGACAGTGGCGCGAATTGCTCGTGCAAAGCCCATATATCTCAATGGACCTGTGGATGTCGGCGATGGACGCGACAAATCAACAGGCGATTATCACGGCTGCCGAGAGCGACGAACTGGGTCGGAAACTCAGTTTGAAATCGAGTCAGGGCGGCTACAAAGTCTGCGTCATCTGGCAGCCCGAGCGCATGAATGCCGCGAGTGCCAACAAACTACTGAAATTGCTCGAAGAACCGCCTCGGCAGACGGTTTTCGTGATGGTCAGCGAGGAACCCGAACGCCTTTTGGAGACGATTCGGAGCCGCACACAGCGTATCAGCGTGAAGCGAATCGACACACAGGCCATTGAGCAGGCACTCATTCAGCATCGCGGCATCGAAGCGGACGATGCCCACCGCATCGCACGACTGGCTGACGGCAGTTGGCCACGCGCCCTCGAAGCCCTCGACTCCGACAATGAAAGTCGGCAGTTTCTCGAGATGTTCATGTCGCTGATGCGCTTCGCTTACATGCAAAAACTTGTCGAACTGAAGCAGTGGAGCGAGGAAGTGGCGGCTTTCGGACGCGAAAAACAGAAGCGGATGCTGACGTATTTCATGCGGCAGGTGCGCGAGAACTTCATGTTCAATTTCGGAACGCCCGAACTGAACTATCAGACGCGGGCTGAGGAGGATTTTTCAAAGAATTTCTCAAAGTTCATCAACGAGGCTAACGTCTTGGAAATCTGCGAGTTGTTCGAGAAAGCACTGCGCGACATCGGACAGAATGCCAATGGCAAAATCGTCTTCTTCGACCTTGCCTTGCGAACGATTATATTGATTAAGAAAAATTAAAAGCCCCCTCCCGACCTCCCCCAGAAAGGGGAGAGGAGACGAGGAAGGAGGAGCGAGGAAGGAGAAAAAAGTAAATAGTCAAATCGTAAAATAAATAGTAAATAGTAAATCGTCAAATTGTAAATAAAGAATATGGATTACAAAAACATGAAATACCAGATAACGCGCGGCTGCGACCGGGGCCTTTGTGCACGGGGGTGCGGACGGCAGGACAAGCAGTTGAACAGCTACGACTGGCTCGCCGACGTGCCCGGAAATATCGACACGACCGACCTCGTGGAAGTGCAGTTCAAGAACACGCGCAAGGGCTATTTCCACAACGTGAACAAGCTCGATTTGAAGAAAGGCGACATCGTGGCCGTCGAAGCCAATCCGGGCCACGACATCGGCGTGGTGACGCTGACGGGTCGGTTGGTGGAACTGCAACTGAAGAAGGTTCACATCAAGTCGCCCGACGACATCCGCCGCATCTATCGCCACGCCAAGCCCATCGACATGGAAAAATACCGCGAGGCAAAGGCGCGCGAACATTCGACGATGATTGAAAGTCGCGAGATTGCCAAAAATCTGGGCTTGGACATGAAAATTGGCGACGTCGAGTATCAGGGCGACGGCAACAAGGCGATTTTCTACTACATCGCCGATGAGCGCGTCGATTTCCGCCAACTCATCAAGGACCTCGCCGCCGCTTTCCACGTGCGCATCGAAATGAAGCAAATCGGAGCGCGTCAGGAGGCCGGTCGCATCGGCGGAACAGGCCCTTGCGGTCGCGAACTCTGCTGTGCCACGTGGATGAAGAATTTCAGCAGCGTCGGCACCAATTCCGCCCGTTTTCAGGACATTTCGCTCAATCCGCAGAAACTCGCAGGCATGTGTGCGAAACTGAAATGCTGCCTGAACTACGAGGTCGATAACTACGTGGAGGCATCGCGTCGCCTGCCTGCCCGAAACATCGTTTTGCAGACCCAAGACGCCGATTATTTCTACTTCAAGGCTGACATTTTGGCAGGTCTCGTCACCTATTCGACCGACAAAAACATGGCGGCGAACCTCGAAACGATTACCGCACAACGCGCCCGCGAGGTCGTCGAGATGAATCGCAACGGCGAAAAGCCCATTTCCCTGCAAGACAACCATCGCCAGAACGCCCCGAAACCCACCATCGACCTCTTGGCTGGAGCCGATGTGAGCCGTTTCGACAAGGCGAAAAAGAAGAAAAACAAACAGCGCAATCCCCGTCGCAACGAGGGTGAAAACCGTCGGCGCGAGGCATCGGGTGACAAAAAGGAACAAGCATGAAGTTGAGGCGCTCAAAGGCTCTGACGGTCGTGCTTTCCATGCTTTTTGCGGCATGGACGGCGATGGCGTGTGTCGGCGGAAAAGTTTTCGACGAGTACGAGCAGATTCCCGTCGAAGGCTGGGACAAAACCGACACGCTGACCTTTTCCGTGCCTGCCGTGGCTGCCGACGGGGTCTATAACCTCGCGCTCGGCTTGCGCACGACGGGCGACTATCCGTTTATGAGCCTGACCTTGCTTTTCGAGGCGAATATTATCGCGAAAAAATCGGAAAATTCATCTGTCGTGAAAGCCCCAGAACGGCTTTCGCGCACGTTGTCGTGTCCGTTGGTCAGCAGTCGCGGTCGCTCGCAAGGGCAGGGTGTCAGCCTCTATCAATACAATTTCCACGTTGCCACGATTTCCCTGCGCGAAGGCGATTCGCTGCAAGTGAACATTCGCCACAACATGAAACGCGAAATGCTGCCCGGACTGAGCGATTTGGGGCTGAGCATCACCCGAAATCGTCATTGACAAATCGTTTGGAATCAATCTTATTTCTGAAAAATCAGACAAGTTGTCCAATTTGATACACCGCCGCTGAAACCACCCACGCGACGACTGTCGTATAGACGGCGGCGAAAATCGCCCAGCGCCACGAACTGGTTTCGTTTTTGATGGCGACAATCGTGGCGATGCAGGGAAAATAGAGCAGCACGAACAGCAGGTAGCAATAACCCACGAGCGGCGAAATGCCGTCGAGTCCACCGAGCACGCCGATGGTCGAGGCGACGATTTCCTTCGCGCCGACGCCTGCGATGAGGCTCACGTCGAGTTGCCAATTAAAGCCCTGCAAAGCGAAAAGCGGTTCAACGGCGTGACCCATCGTGCCGATGAAACTCTCCTCGATCGAGGGCGCAATGCCCATCGTTCCGAAATAGCCGAGCGACCAAACAATAATCGATGCCACGAGGATGATGCCACCCATTTTTTTCAGGTATTCCTTGCCTTTTTCCCACGTGTGGCGGCCAATCGCCTTCGCTGTCGGCATACGGTAGGGCGGCAGTTCCATCACAAACGGTGTGTCCTCGCCCTTGATGACGAACTGCGAGAAAATGCGACTGACCACAACCGATGTCAGAATGCCGATGGCGTAGAGCGAAATCATCACCAGCGAGCGGTATTGGGCGGCGAAAAACGTGCCCGTAATCATAATATAAATAGGTAGTCGCGCCGAACACGACATAAATGGCAGGATCATCATCGTAATCAGGCGAGACCGACGGCTTTCGATGGTGCGCGTCGCCATGACGGCAGGCACGTTGCAGCCGAAGCCCATGATGAGCGGGATGAACGATTTTCCGTGTAGTCCCATGCGGTGCATCAACTTGTCCATAATGAAGGCGGCACGCGACATATAGCCCGAATCTTCCATCAGCGAGATGAAGAAATAGAGGATGAGGATTTGCGGCAGAAAGACGATGACCGAGCCGACACCTGCGATGATGCCATCGACGAGCATATCGCGTACAGGACCGTCGGGAAGCGTCGTTCCGACGGCGTTTCCGAGCCATTCCACGCCCATTTCAATCCAGTTCATCGGGTATTGTCCGAGCACGAAAGTGACGTGGAACATCAGGAAGAGTAGGGCGAAGAAGATGGGAAAACCAGCCCATCGGTTCGACAGGACGCGGTCGATGAGGTGGGTGGTGCGATAGGTGTCTTCCTTCGTGCCCGTGCGGAACTGCGATTCCTTCAGTGCACCGTTGATAAAACCGTATTTCGCGTCGGTGATGGCCGTTTCGGCATCGGTGTTCGTCTCTTCGAGCACACGAGCGGCGGCAATGTCGCGAATGTTGCGCCAAGAGGTAGCCCCGGCATTCACTTTTGCGGCGTTCTCGACCAATTTTTCGATGTTTTTATCGCCTTCGAGCAGTTTGATGGCGATGTAGCGTGTGCTCATCGAGGGCGGAATGCACTCGGCGTAGGGCGATTTCTCGTTGTTCGACTCCGATTTTCCGCACCTGATGACGCTTTGCAGTTGTCGGATGCCGTCCTCGATTTCGTGTCCGTAGTTGATGTGGATGTGGCGGGCCTCGCGCGAAGTGCCTTCATAGACTTGAATGACGGCGCGGAACAATTCCTTCACGCCCGAACCGTTTTTGAACGACGTGGGAATCAGCGGCATTCCGAAGAGCATGCTCAGCGTTGGCAAATCGACGTGGTCGCCGCGCCGTTCAAATTCGTCGTACATATTGAGTGCGCCGACAATCGGAATGTCCATATCGACCAACTGCGTCGTCAGATAGAGGTTTCGCTCGATGTTCGACGCGTCGATGACGTTGATGACCACGTCGGGCATTTTTTTTGTTAGATGTTCGCGCACGTAGAGTTCCTCGGGCGAGTAGCACGACAGCGAGTAGGTTCCGGGCAAATCGACGAGGTCGAAATCGTAGCCGTAGAACGACGCGTGAGCCTCGGCAGCATCGACCGTCACGCCCGAATAGTTGCCGACACGTGCGTGGGCGCCGCTGGCGTAGTTGAACAACGAGGTTTTGCCACAGTTTGGGTTGCCCACGAGTGCCACGCTGATGGTTCGGCGTTGTTTCAGCGCCTCGTGTTGCAGATAGTCGTTCTGGTGCTCGGCGCGTTCCACGAAAACCCCTTTGCCGAGGTCGTTTCCCGTCGCTTCGAGCCGCGAAAATTCCTCCTCGGTGATGACCTCAATCATTTCGGCCTCTTGTCGGCGCAGCGACACCTCGTAGCCCATCACCTTATATTTCACGGGGTCTTGCAGCGGCGCGTTGAGTAGCACCTCCACCGTCTTCTCCCGCACAAACCCCATTTCGATGATGCGCTTGCGGAAGCCTCCGTGGCCCGTCACCTTCACGATGACGGCCTTTTCGCCCGTTTTTAGTTCTGATAGTTTCATTTCGCTGCAAAATTACAAAGTTTTTTCCGAAAAACAATTTTTAGTGACCTTTTCAGGTGATTGAAAAGCGAAAAATACCTAAAAATGGGGATAGATAATCAAAAAAATCAGCCCCATCCGCTAAAAATTGCAAAGAAATCGTTAGTTTTTTTGTCGGTGTCGATTAAATGATTATATTTGCGCCCAAATTCAAAGCGAAAAGCAGAATGTTATACATCGTGCCAACCCCAGTGGGCAACATGGAAGACATGAGCCTGCGCGCCATTCGGCTGCTGAAAGAGGTCGATTTGGTGCTGGCGGAGGATACCCGCACGTCGGGCATTCTGCTGAAGCATTTCGACATTCAGAACCGGCTGATGTCGCACCACAAATTCAACGAGCATGGCACTTCGGCAGCCATTGTCGAGCGGCTGAAATCGGGCGAAAACGTGGCGCTCATCAGCGATGCAGGCACGCCAGGCATCAGCGACCCAGGTTTTTACCTTGTTCGCGAGGCCGTAGCCGCTGGAGTCGAGGTGCAGACGCTTCCTGGAGCCACGGCATTCGTGCCTGCGTTGGTGTCGTCGGGACTGCCCTGCGACCGCTTCTGTTTCGAGGGCTTCCTGCCGCAGAAAAAAGGTCGCCAGAGCCATCTCGAATCGCTGCGCGACGAGCCGCGCACGATGGTCTTCTACGAATCGCCCTATCGCCTCGTGAAACTGCTGCAACAGTTGGCCGACGTGATGGGCGCCGACCGCCAAGCCAGCGTGTGCCGCGAAATCTCGAAAATCCACGAGGAGAGCGTGCGCGGAACATTGGAGGAACTCATCAGCCACTTCACACAAACCGCGCCGAAAGGTGAAATCGTTGTCGTCGTGGCTGGAATCTCGAAAGAAAAATCGAAAGAAAAATCGAAAGAAAAATCGAAAGAAAAATCAAAAGAAATCAAAGAAAAAACCAAAAAACATAAGGAAAAATGAAGAAATTTTTATTCGTGGCTGCAGCGCTGGCAGTGCTCGCCACAAGTTGTGAGAATGAACGTCGCACACCTGTCGAAGACACCACGACCCGCGACTCGTTGCAAAGCATCATTGACCAGAAGGACAATGAAATCAACGACATGATGACCACGCTGAACCAGATTCAGGAAGGTTTCCGCGAGATTGCCCTTGCCGAAAACCGCGTGAGTATCGCCAAAGACGGCGAGCGCACCGACAAGGCACAGCAGATTCGCGAGAACATCCAAATCATCTCGAACACGATGAAGAGCAACCGCGAACTCATCGAGAAACTGCGTCAGCAACTGCGTGAGAGCAGCGTCAAGGCCGATGGACTGAAAGAAGCCCTTGAAAGCATGGTGAAACAACTCGAGGACAAGGACAAACAACTCGTGCAACTGCGTTCGGAACTCGATTCGAAAGACATCCACATCGCCGAACTCGACGAAACCATCAACAACCTCAACTCGAACGTCGAGGACCTCACCGCCGAGAGCAAGGAAAAGACCAACACCATCAACGCGCAAGACAAGCAGTTGAACACGGCATGGTTCGTTTTCGGCACGAAGAAGGAACTCAAGGAGCAGCACATTCTCGACAGCGGCGACCGCGTGCTTCAGTCGAACTTCAACAACAGCTATTTCACGAAAATCGACATCCGCGTCGATAAGGAAATCAAACTCTATTCGAAGTCGGCCCGCCTGCTGACGATGCACCCGTCGAGCAGCTACACGTTGCAGCAAGATGCCAACAAACAGTACATTCTGCGCATCACCAACCCGCAACTCTTCTGGTCCACGAGCAAGTATCTCGTCATTCTCGTGAAATAACGAAAATCGGACCATTCTCGGAGCAAAAATCGCGTGTCGAGATAAAAAAAGTACAAAAATTTGGTTGTTTCAACCGATTTTTGTACTTTTGCCGTTGTATATTCAAACAAAAAAATATGAAAAAATACCTATTTTTGACTATGGTCGCCCTCGCGTTGCTGACTTCCTGCATCAAGGACGAAGAAGCCAACCAAGAATGCGACATTGTGAGCGCATGGGTCGAGGGCAAGGAGTACGAAAACTACTTCTACGACGTGACGCAGATGAAGCATGAGAACATCGCTTCGACCGTCACAGAAATCGTTTTCACCGTGAAATCGATGATTTCGCTGCCTGAAAAACTGCCCATTCAATTGACCGTGACACCTGGTGCAACCGTCGTGCCAGCCAGCGGTTCGGAGCAGCATTTCAAAGACGGCCCTGTGACTTACACTGTAACCTCACAAGATGGTTCGTGGCAACGCCAGTACACCGTCGTCTTCAGGGAGGCAGTCAAACCCACCTATCGCTATGGCTTCGAAGAAGTGGAAACCATCGAAGGAATGAACAACAACCTCTACCACAATTTCTACATTTTTGACCAAGCAGGCAATCGGCAGAACGTCTGGGCAACAGGCAATCCGGGAGCCATTTTGATCAAACAAAATTCGATGCCAGAAGACCAACCCACGTATTCCACCGAACAAGGTTACGTCGGACGTGGCGTGTGCATGAACACGCAAGATGCCGGAATGCTCGGACGATTGTTTGGCAAGCCCATTGCCGCTGGAAACCTCTTCATCGGGCAGTTCATCCTCGACAACGTGCTGTTGGATGCGCTGAAGGCCACGCAATTCGGATTACCCATCGACAGGGTGCCTATTCGCGTGACGGGCTACTACAAATATCGCCCGGGCGACACCTTTACGAATAAGGACATGGAACCCGTGCCCGGACGCGTCGATGAGGCCAGTATCTACGCCGTTTTCTATCGCAACGTAGACAAAGACAACAAACCCATCTTTCTCTATGGCGACAACGTGCTGAGCAGCGAATACATCGTCAGAAAGGCCGAGGTGGCGTCGCTGCCTCCCACCGACGAGTGGACGCCCTTTGAAATGTTTTTCGAGGGTGGCGATGCCGACCCGATTGTGCTCGCTTCGCAGGGCTACAACATGACGCTGGTGTTCTCGTCGAGCAAAGACGGCGCTTCTTTCGAAGGAGCCATCGGCAGCACGTTGTATGTTGATGAAGTTGTTGTTTCATTTGAAGAAATCACCAAACAATAGGAGGTCGTTATGAAGAAAAACATCATATTTTTCGTATTTTGCACCGTTTTTTGCGCAACGATTAAGGCGCAAGGAGGTTTTTCATGGGAAAATCTGCAAGTGAAGGCTCGACTCGGCTACAGCATCGGCGGAACGGCCCCCATCGGCTTTCCCGCGACAATTCGCAGCGTCGATGCTTTCCGACTGACACCCTCGGTGATGGCCGGAGCCGACGTCGCTCTGCCTTTGAATGAAAAATGGGGCGTGAGCGCAGGCCTGCGTTTTGAAAACAAGGCGATGGAAATCGAGGCAACCACGAAGGCCTATCGTATGGAAGTCACGAAAGGCGACCAAAAAATCGAAGGACTTTTCACGGGACACATCCAACAAGATGTAACTGAGTGGATGCTCACTCTGCCCATCATGGCCACCTACGCCGTGGGCAGAAACGTGACCCTCAAGGCAGGTCCCTACGCTTCGCTGCTGCTCAGCAAGGACTTCAGCGGCATCGCCTCCGACGGTTATCTGCGCCAGGGCGACCCCACCGGACCGCGCATCATCATGGGTTCGAAAGAAGGGGAGTGGGCCACTTACGATTTCAGCGACGAAATGCGCCCCCTGCAATTCGGCATCGCGGCAGGAGTCGATTGGCAGGTGCATCAGCACATCGGTCTTTCGGCTGATCTCAACTGGGGTCTGACGGGCATTTTCAACCGCGATTTCAAGACAGTCGAACAGACACTTTATCCCATCTACGGGACAATCGGAATTTTTTATCAATTTTAAAAACTGAAGACGATGAAAAAGGTATTGATAATGGTTGCAGTCGCCATCATGGCTGTGACAGGCGCTCAGGCACAAGTGATGAAGGCCGCCGACTTGGAGAAATACGCCATGGAACGCTATGGCGACAAGTGGATCGACGCCGCTAAAAACCTCTCGACAGGGCTGACGCTCGACAAAAACGAATCGCTCACCTATCAGCAGGTCATAGAGGCACCCGGAAAGACGAAGCAACAACTCTATGTGGCACTGAACTATTGGGCTACGGCCACGTTTCAAGACCACCAGTCGATTACGCTCAACGACAAGGAGGCTGGTTGCATCATCATCACCGCCCCGATTATCGACATTGCCCGCCACACAGGCACGGTGAAGAAGTATTCGGTGAGTATTTCGCCAGTGATTCGCCTCGACATCAAGGACGGCAAGGTGCGCGTCACATTCACCGTTCAGAACTACGACGTGCTGTCCGACATCAGTGCCGGATGGCTGACGATGGCGCCGCTCGGCGACGATAGGGCGGTTTTCGGAGATTCGAAACGCAAAAAAGACGACAAAACCAACGCCTATCTCTTCGACGAACATTGGGAAATTGCCCAGCACTATCCCTTCGTCGAAAAAGACAACAAAAAGCGCACCTGCGCTAAGGCTCTCGTGATGACCCACGCTTATTCCAACGCCATTCTCGACAAGGTCGATGAGGCTCTGAAAAACGGTATTGTGGGCAACGAAGACGATGATTGGTAAATAGAAAAAATTAAGAAGATGAAGAAAATTTTGTTTCTTGCCGCCCTGCTTTTCTGCGGAACGACAAAAAGTATGGCCAACGACGGGAAATACACCGCATTGGAACCCCTGAAACTGGATGTTCCCGAGATGAAGGTTGAGATGCCATCGCTGGAACAAAGTCCTCGTTTGACCATCGCGCAAGAACCATCCTATCGACTGACATGGATGCGCACGAACCCCGACGTGAAGGAATACAAGGCGATGAACGACCTGACATTCGTCGGCATTCCGCTTTTCGTGGCTGGAATGATTGCGAAAAGCGAGAAAAAATCGTTCCGCCAGAACGACGGCACGAAACACGTGCTTCTGACCGAGTTCAAGACCCACATCGACGACTATTCGCAGTTCTTCGGTCCGGCGATGACGGTCGGTTTGAAAGTGGCAGGCGTAGAAGGTCGTAGCGACTGGGGACGATTGCTCGCCAGCGCCGGATTGTCGTATGGCATCATGGCCGGCTTCGTCAATGGCATCAAATACACGGCGAAGGAAATGCGCCCCGACGGTTCCACCGCCAATTCATGGCCATCTGGCCACACGGCAACGGCCTTCGTCGGTGCCACGATTCTCCACAAGGAATACGGTCTGACGCGCTCGCCGTGGTTCTCGGTGGCGGGCTACGGCGTAGCAACGGCCACGGGTGTGATGCGCGTGTTGAACAACCGCCACTGGGTTTCCGACGTGTTGTCGGGCGCGGGCATCGGCATCATGTCGGGCGAATTGGCCTACGCGCTGAGCGACGTGATTTTCAAGAAACGCGGACTGCTGCGCGGCGACATCTCGTCAGACAGAAGCATCATCGACCATCCGTCGTTTTTCAGTGTTTCGATGGGTCTGGGCGGTGGTTCGCGCGACCTGACTTTCGACATGAGCAAGATGGACATCAGCGGTCTTGACATGAATGACACGGAACTCAACTTGAAATTTGGCGCATCGACGGCGGTGGGTGTCGAAGGAGCCTATTTCTTCAACAAATACGTCGGTGTGGGCGGTCGTTTGCGCGTGAACAGTTCGCCTATCAAGGGTTGGGACGGCATCGAATGGCTCGCCGTGGCTGATTTGTTGTCCAATCTCTATGGTGAAGATTACTCCGACCCCGAATTTCAGCGTTTGGTCGATGGTCAGGGCACGCCCGGAAGCCCCGACTATAGCGCTCCGCTGGTCGATGAAGGGTCGTATTTCTCCATCAAAAGCGATCATCTGACCGAATTTTCCGCCGACCTCGGTATGTATTTCAATATTCCGCTGTCAGAGCGCTTCGCCCTCGGCTCGAAACTGCTCGTGGGCCGTAGCATCATGCAGGAAATCGACCTCAGTGCCTTCTTCACGGGTGGAATGCGTAGGCTTGAGTTTGTTCCGACTCCCGACGGCGAGGATTACGACATCAAAGTGACGTGTCTGCCCGAGAATTATACCGCAGAATGGGACTATTTCACCGTCGGAGGCAACAACACGATGAAGTTCGGCACGGGTCTGTCGCTGACCTATGCCTACAAAGAGAACTACGCTTGGAAGTTGTTCCTCGATTACGATTTTTCGCGCAAGACCTACACGATGACCTACAACCCGTCGGACTTTCTCGTGAAGTCGGTCGGATGGACACCCGAAGATCTTGAAGACGAGTATTTTGATACGCAAAGCATCAAGAAAAACCGCCACACGTTCATTCTCGGCGGTTCGTTCACGATTTCGTTCTGATTTCTTGAACCATCAAAAAAATAAAATCGGAGAAACGGTTGGTTCCTCCGATTTTTTTCATGACAACGATGTCGATTATTTGATGAGCGAAAGAATCAGTTTGGCATCCTCATCGCCCAAAGAAGCCTCTTCGCGCAGTTCCTGAAGGATTTCCTTGCCGTCTTGCTCGTCCTTCACCGCCTTTTTGAACCACATCGTCGCTTTCGCACGGTCGGCAGCCACGCCCTTGCCCTTCAGATAGCATTTTCCAAGTGCCAACTGCGCCTTGCCGTTGTCCTGTTTGGCAGCCTTCGTGAAATACAAAAACGCCTTGTTGCGGTCTTTCTCGACACCCTCGCCGTTCTTGTAGCACTTTCCGACCTGATACTGCGCCTTGGCGTGACCCTGTTGCGCCGCCTTCAAATACCATCTGAAAGCCGCTTGGTCGTCCTCTTTCACGCCGTAGCCCTTGTCGTAGCAGCGTCCGAGCCGATATTGCGCCTTTTTATGACCCTTTTCAGCCGATGCTTTCAGTTTCGGCACGGCCTCGGTGTATCGCTCCTTGTCGTACAGCGACTTTCCCTCGTTGTAGAGCCGTTCCGCGCTCTGTGCGCCGACGGCAGTGCTGATGGCCAGCATCAAAATCAACAGTAAATTTCTCATGTTTTCGTAAAAATTAAATGCTTTCGACTGCAAAGATACAAAATTTCGAATAAAAACCCACGGAAATCGCTTCATTTTACAGACTTTATAATTAAATAATGTTAAAAGTATAAATTTTATTAAATTTTTGACGAAAAATTTTGTATCTTTGCAACGAAAAACCAACCGAAGATTCAGGATAAAACATCACAATATGAAAACCAACATGAAAAAAATTTATTTATCACCCACCATTCGGGTTCGCAGCCTTGACGTCGAGCGACTTCTCGACGGCGGTAGTATCACGAACACGAGGGCGGAGGACCAGCCTACGCACCGGAATTTCGGAGCGTTTGGGATTGATGCAGTTAAAAAACACCTAAAAACAACGAAACGATGAAAACAAGAATCTTTACAACCCTGCTTGCGCTGCTCACGCTGACGATGCAGGCACAGGAGATTGCAACTTGGCAGGGCTTCCGAAAGGGAGCGGCATCCTTCACTTTCGACCAAGGAGCGCCCAGCCACGTATCTGACGCTGGTCCGCTGTTCAAAAAGTACGGCTACAAGGCGACCTTCTTTCTGGTGTACAACTGGAACCCAAACTGGAGCGGCTTTCAGGGTCTGGCAGACGAAGGACACGAAATCGGAAGCAACAGCAACAGCCACCCACGGATTATGACGGGCGAGGAAGCATCCTCGAAGAACAACATCGCAGGCAAAATCAAGCAGAAATACGGCGTCATCACGGTTGCCTATCCGAATTGCAACGTACCCGACGAAACGGCAGTTCTGCAAAACTACGTCGCAGGCCGAATCTGCAATGGCAGTTGGCAAGGTATGGATGATATGATGGGCACAGACGGCCCCGACACGTGGTCGATAGTGCCTGCGCTGATGACTGGCTCAGAGGGACAACTCAAGAGTACAAGCGACTTCACGGGTAAAATGCAGGCGGCCATCCAAAAGAACGGCTGGGTCGCCTTTCTGACCCACGGCTTTCAGGGAAAGCAGAATGGTAACGCCAGCTATTCGCCCACGGATATCAACGCCATCGATGGAGCCCTTAAATGGGCACAACAAAATGACAAAGACATCTGGATTGCCCCGCTTGGCTTCGTGGCGATGTATATCAAGGAGCGCAACGCATCGACGTTCGAGTTGAAGGGAATCGACACGCACTCCCGAACCTACTCGCTGACCCACAACATTGCCGACAATGTCAGCCCATACGACTATCCGCTCTCGCTGCGCGTACCGTTGCCAGGAGGCTGGTCGGATGTTGAAGTCCGTCAAGCAGGAGCAAAGTTGGAACACAAGGTGGACGGCGGCTATGTTTATTTCGATGCCGTACCCAACGCGGGCGACATTGTCGTGGAAGGGGTGTTTCCACTCGTCGAACTGCAAGACAGCGGAGATGACAACATCTCGACGCTTCAGGCCAACAACAACTTGGTCTGCCACGTGAAAATCAACGGCCGCACGATTTACCGCGACGGGCGGTGGAACACCATTTGTCTGCCGTTCAATCTGGAGGATAGCGACGACAGCGACGGAAAGAACTGCACGGGAACGCTGTTTGAAGGG
>CACYQZ010000029.1 GCA_902776665.1 uncultured Prevotellaceae bacterium | reverse complement strand
ATCGATGGTTTTAAGACTGCAGGAGAAAAGGTCTTTTTAATAAAAACTGACTATGAACAAATGATACAGTCTATTTTAGACTTATAAATTCCAATTTATCGAACTGATACAAATATGGATTTCAAGGATAAAATAGTAATCGTCACAGGTGGTGCACAAGGCATCGGAAGATGTATAGCAGAAGAATTTGAGAAACTTGGAGCCACGGTTTGCGTAATCGACAAACAGCAGGGTGACCACTTTGTGGGCGACCTTGCTGACAAACAGGTGCTGGAGCAGTTTGCCAAGGATGTCATTGAGAAGCATGGACATGTGGATTATCTCATCAACAATGCCCTGCCACTGATGAAGGGCATCGACGAATGCAGTTATGAGGAGTTCCAGTATGCCCTGAGTGTTGGTGTTACAGCACCTTTCTATCTCGCCAAACTCTTTGCGCCACATTTTGCCAAAGGAGCGGCCATCGTCAATATATCTTCTTCGCGCGACCGTATGAGTCAGCCACAGACGGAAAGCTATACGGCAGCAAAAGGTGGCATTGCGGCTTTGACTCACGCCTTGGCAGTCAGTCTCGCCGGAAAGGTTCGTGTAAACAGCATTTCGCCTGGTTGGATTGACACAGCCTACACCGTTTATGGAGGTTCTGATGCCATTCAACAACCGGCTGGACGTGTTGGCAACCCATTGGATATAGCCAATATGGTGCTCTATCTCTGCTCAGACAAGGCTGGTTTCATCACGGGTGAGAACATCTGTATCGATGGCGGTATGACCAGACAGATGATATATCATGGCGATAATGGTTGGACATTAAAAAGTATTGACTAACAGCATGAATAGAGAATACTATGACAAAAGCATTATTTATCAACAATTCCCTCTCGACCTTGAAAAAGCCTATGAATTGGGAAAGCGATTGGTTGGACTTGCATCATAGTTGCAACGATTCGTATCAACTATACGTCTAACAGATAGAAGTAATCAGGAAATACAGACATGAAGAACGAAAAACGACTTCTGCGACGCAAACGCCTGATGGACAACAAGGCCTATCAGACGATGCAGGGACTATCGCGCTACATGGATCGCTATTATCTCGATGCGCTCATCGGCATAATCCCAGGCTGGGGCGATGCCATTGCCCTGATTTGCGTCGTGCCGTTCGTCTATTTCTCGTCGATGGTGATCAAAAGCATTCCCTTGACGCTGGCTGTCATCAACAATGCCCTACGCGATATTCTGCTGGGCATGATACCCTTCTTTGTCGGCGACGTTATCGACATCTTCCACCGCGCCAACGTCCAGAACATGCAGATGATACAGGGATTCGTTGACGGCGACGAAACCGTCATCAAGCAAGTCAACCAACGTGCCAGGCAGTCAGCCATCGTCCTCGTCATCCTTCTACTGCTCATAGCACTGATGATATGGGCACTCGTCAGTTTCGGCAGTTACCTGTATTCATTGGTAGTTTCCATTTTCTGAACTCTCAATGTTTAAGCAAAGAATTCATTTAAAAAAAACAGAAAATATGACAAAAGTATTATTATTAAATGGAAGTGCCAACCGGAACGGCAACACGTTCACGGCACTCTCTGAGATTGCCAAGCAACTCGAGAAGAATGGTGTAGAGTCGGAAATCATGCAGTTGGGCAACAAACCCGTGCGTGGTTGCATCGCCTGCGGACAGTGTCAGGCGAAGCAACTGGGGCGTTGCGTCTTCGATGACGACATTTGCAATCGTATCGTCGAAAAACTCAACGAAGCCGATGCCCTCATCGTGGGTTCGCCCGTCTATTACGGTCAGCCCAACGGAGCGGTGATGGCAGTGCTGCAACGCGCCTTCTTCGCAGGTGCCAACGTGAAGAACAAGCCCGCGGCGGCAGTGGCCATTTGCCGTCGAGGTGGTGCTACGGCTGCCTACCAGACGATGAACATGATTTACGAGATGATGAACATGCCTGTGGTGACGTCGCAATACTGGAACATCGCCTACGGCTTGGCACCGGGTGAAGCCGCACAAGACACCGAGGGTATGCAGACCATGCGGACGTTGGCCGACAACATGGCATGGCTGCTGAAGAAGATTCATGCCGACGGCAATCCCGACTATCCGAAGCGCGAGGCCTGGCAAGGCATGAATTTTATCAGATAAACCGCAATATGAATACCTATTTATCATGAACATAGAAGACTATCGCGAATATTGCCTTTCGTTAGGCGAAGACATTGAGGAAAAGCTGCCATTCCAGAAGTTTAAGAACGGCGAGGGAGTATTGGTGTTTTACGTCATGGGCCACATGTTCTCATTCTTCGACTGCAATGATTTCTCGGTCATCTCACTGAAATGTCAGCCAGAGCGCATTGAAGAGTTGAAGGAACAGCATGACTGTATCGGCAATCCCTACAACGAATCGCCCAAACACTGGATCGGCATCGACCCAAATTTTGCACCCGATGACTTGCTAAAGGAACTGACGCGAAACTCCTACGAGATTGTCAAGGATAAGTATGCAAGTAAGCGAGAGCAGAGACCTTTGAGAAGGCTTTAGAACAAATCGAAAGTTTTTTTTAGGCGAAAATGAACCGCTATTGGGATTTTTTTGTATCTTTGCATCGTTATTTAATTTTAATCATTCTAAAAAAGAAAAAAGTATGAAAGAGAAAGTATTACAAGCCATGCGCGAGTTCGGTGCTCCCGTGAACGCTGGCAAGATTGCGGAAATCACTGGTATTGACCGCAAGGAAGTGGATAAGGCTTTTGCCGAATTGAAGAAAGAGGGCGCGATTGTGTCGCCCGTGCGCTGCAAATGGGAGCCAAAGGCGTGATTGCAAGACTCCTTTTTGCTACATTGTTGCCGATGCTGACGCTTTCCACTCTGGCGCAAGGCAACGGCAAATTGTCGGCCCATCTACAACGGATGGTTCGCTGTCAGAGGGTTTCTACCGAAGTTAAGAAATCACACGAGAAGAAGATTCTCACGCTGATGACGGTGGCAGGCGAAAACGCCCTCAACACCCTGTCTGCCGACTATGGACTTGAGGTTCAGGACAGCATCGGGCGTATTTACATCGTAAGAATCCCCCTTGCAGCACTGCCGAAACTCTCTGCCGATGAGCGTGTTGAACGCATCGAGGCCGAGCCCGTGGCCATGAGTCCGGCCATGGATGTCACACCGCAACAAATCAATACTTCCCATGTTTATACCGGCACCGGGCTACCGCAGGCCTTCACTGGTAAAAACGTTATAGCAGGCGTGTTCGACAACGGTTTCGACTTCACCCATCCCGCCTTTCTCGATGCCAACGGACAGTCGCGGATGCGCTATTACTACGACTTTTACCACGACAACGGCGACGGCACACTGGGACGCGGTTGGAATTCCACTGCCGACATCGTCGCCCTCGGCGGCACGCGCCACGAAGGTATCACTTTGCATGGGACGCACGTCTTGGGCATTATGGCAGGAAGCGCTGTCAATGGAAAATATCAAGGCATGGCACCCGAAGCCGACATTTATGCCGTACATTTCAACTCCATGCCCGCAGATTTCGACAACCCCGAGGCTCCCACATCGGCCAACTCGATTCTCGGATTCAAGTACATCTTCGACGAGGCCGCTCGTGCAGGAAAACCCTGCGTCATCAACTTCAGCAGTGGCGAGAGTTTCACCCTCAGCCGGCAGCGCATTCTGGAAAGCGAGGCCCTGGTGGGGCTCACGGGGCCTGGGCGCATCATCGTAGTTTGTGCCGGCAACGATGGTACACGCTCATCTTATATGGAAAAAACGCAATCTGACTACAACGCCGGTGCTGGTCTCGTCTATGGCGTGGGAGGAGGAAATATCATCGACATGGACATCATCACACCGGGCAATCAGCGGGTACGCTTCGACTTTCTCGGTATGCGCCTGACCGGATCGAACATCGAAAAGACCCTCATTTTCAACACCGACAGCGTGGCAGCCCTCAACGACACATGCCGCCTCTCCACTACGACGAGCCTCAGCGACATCAGCCTAAAAATTTGGGAAAGCAACGTCCAAGACCCTCGCGGAACCGTTTTCCACGTCAGGGCAGACATGTCCTCGCCATTTTTCATGGTGCTGTGCGGTGCATTGTGCCTGCTGAGCGGCGACAATCCGGCATGGGTTTATACCGACATCAAGTATTCACCGCTCGTCAATGTTGATGGCGTGGAAGCCTACAGCAAAGCAGCCAAAGGACATTCGCTTTGGTGGCCGGGAACCCTCGACGAACTCATCACAGTAGGTGCGACGGGCTATAAATCGACCTTTACCGACATTGACGGAAACGCCAATACCCAATTGAACGAATTTGCCGCCGAGCAACCGGGACGCATCGCCCGCTTCTCGTCACAAGGACCGACCTTCGACGAGCGCATCAAACCCGATGTCACAGCACCGGGAATGAGCATCAACGCGGCCTTTAACAGCTATGTCGAAATCACCGAAAGTCGCCGCAAGGAACTGACAGACCAAATCAACTTCAACGGCAAGACTTACTACTACACCGCACAGAGCGGCACATCGATGGCCACGCCCGTCGTCGCCGGTGCCATTGCACTGTGGCTGCAAGCCAATCCCACTCTCACCACCGAACAAATCATGGACGTGTTGGCGCATACCTGCACCAAGCCAGACCCGACGCTCGACTATCCCAACAACACTTATGGCTATGGGCAGATCGACGTTTATAAGGGACTGCTTTACATTCTCGACATGCAATCGAGCATTCCCGATCTCAGCACACACCAGCCAAAGAACGTGACCTTCCGCATGAAGGAAGGCCGTCTTTTCATCGAAGGCGCTGAGGACGGCACCCCCATCCGTATCTACACCACTGATGGCCGACTCGTCGCCTCTGCCCCACTCACGCATGGCAGCGTCCGTCTGCCCGTCGGCAAGCCGGCAGGTGTCTATGCCGTACAAGTGGGCACGCTGGGTTCTACTTTGATTCGTACACAATAAGTAGAGTGTACACCGTTGTCTGCGGAAAAACGGCAGGCTGATTTTGCGCGACATGACGATGAAAAACAGGTTGCTTCACTGGTTTGTAAACAAGATTGAACTGCCCATTCTCAACTGGTTCGGCTACGGCGACGTACACTGCTACAACCGCGAGGAACTGCAAGAACTTTGCGACAAAACGGGGCTTACGCTGGAGCATTTTGAGCAACGAAAAGGCCTCCGTCTGCACGCTGTCATCCGAAAAATTTGATTTTTTCGAAATTTCTTTGTACCTTTGCAGCCGATGGATATAACAACACTGACGATTGGACTGCTGCTGCCCCTGTTGGGCACGATGTTGGGCTCGGCCTTCGTTTTTCTGATGAAAGACGAGATGTCGGAACGGCTACAGAAGTCGCTGCTCGGATTTGCGTCGGGCGTGATGGTGGCGGCATCGGTGTGGTCGCTGCTGATTCCAGCGATGGAGATGAGTGCCCTTTCCCAACCTGCCGCCGTAGGGGAGGCTTTGATGTCGGTTCTGCCGGCTGCCGTCGGTTTTTTGCTCGGCATGGGCTTTTTGCTGCTCATCGACGAACTCACGCCCCACTTGCACATCGGCACCGACAAGCCCGAAGGTCCTCGCTCGCACCTTTCGCGAACGGCGATGCTCGTCCTCGCCGTCACCATCCACAACCTGCCCGAAGGAATGGCCGTGGGCGTGGTTTTTGCTGGAGCCGAAAACGGAATTGCCAACATTTCATTGGCGAGTGCAATTGCCGTTTCACTGGGTATCGCCATCCAGAACATTCCCGAGGGTGCCATCATTTCGATGCCGATGCGAGCCGCCGGCAATTCCAAGTGGAAATCGTTTCTGATTGGGTCGTTGAGCGGTGCCGTCGAGCCAGTCGGAGCCGTTGCCGTATTGCTATTGGCCTCGCTGCTGATGCCTGCCCTACCCTATATGCTGGCGTTTGCCGCAGGCGCGATGCTCTATGTCGTGGTCGAGGAACTTATTCCCGAAGCCTCCAACGGTCGTCATTCGAACCTCAGTACCATCGGTTTCGCCATCGGCTTCGTGCTGATGATGGTGCTCGATGTCGTGATGGGGTAATTGGGACACGTTGGCGGAATTCTTCAAAAAGAATCTGAAATGATTTGATGTGGTTTCGTAGTTTTTTATTACCTTTGCACGTGAAATCATTGGTAAACGACGATGAGCAAGTACGAGATTCCATTTCTGACAGCATGTATCCAAGCATTCGATTGAGTTGATTTTTCAGCTAATAAAAATAGTTAATTATGATTTCCATTGCACATAGAATAGAACTGAAACCGAACAACAAGCAGAAAACCTATTTCCGCAAGGCTTTCGGGTGTGCAAGGCTGGCCTACAACTGGGGGTTGGCCGAATGGAAACGTATGTATGAAGCAGGCGAGAAACCAAGCGGCAGAGAAATCAGGAAACGATTCAATGCCATCAAAAAAGAGCAGTTCCCATTTGTCTATGAGGTAACGAAATGTGCAACCGACCAACCTTTTGCAAATTTACAGACTGCATTTGACAATTTCTTTAGGGATTGGAAACAAGGAAAAGTTTCCTATCCCCAGTTCAAAAAGAAAAGGGACAACGAGGGAAGTTTTTATATTCAATCCAGTGAAATAAGGCTGTCTGAAACAAACAAAAACTCAAAGACATTTGAGAAAATTCCGCATAATGAAAAAGGGAAATATCAGTATATTTCAATGCCCAAACATAGTTGGGTTAAGATGGCAGAGCATATTCGCTTTAATTATTCCAAGATAAATAATGTGTGTATCTCTCAAAGCGGTGGCAAGTTCTATGCCTCATTCAGTTTAGAAATTACCGAAGAAGAATATTTGAGAACACATCCGAATATTGATTTGGTCGATAGTAACAGGAAAGTGGGCGTTGATGTCGGCATCAAGTCTGCCCTGATACTTTCCGATGGCATTGCCATTGACAATCCCAAACCACTAAAGAAGAATTTAAGAAAAATAAAACGACTCAGCAGACAACTCAGCAAGCGCGTCCATCCGAAAACCAAAGAGGAGCGATTGCAAGGTGTCAAAAAGTCAAACAATTATATGAAACTGGCTGTAAAACTGGCTCAAGCCCAAGGCAGAGTGGCGAACATCAGGCGTGATTTTTTACATAAAGTCACGACCGTTCTCACCACTCATTATGGCGAGATTGCCATTGAGGACTTGAACGTGAAGGGCATGACAAAGAACCATCGACTGGCGCAAGCCGTCAGTGATGTGTCTTTTGGCGAACTTCGCAGGCAGATTGAATATAAGGCAGCAACGAATGGCGTCAGAGTCTTAAAAGTTGACCGTTTCTATCCAAGCAGTAAGACGTGTTCTGTTTGTGGGGCAGTTAAAGAGGACTTGACGCTTCGCGACCGCACCTATCGCTGCGAGAAATGCGGTGCTGTGTTTGACCGCGACTATAACGCCAGTCGCAATCTGTTGGGGCAGTTAGTTAATCACAAAATAGGGATGGATTATCCCGAATCTACGCCTGCGGACTTGACGGCTCTGCTCTCCCGTTTCTCTGTGAATGGGATTGCAACCAGCAAGGTTGAAACAGGAAAACAACAGAAATCTAATGTAAAGGATGCACCTGCATGGATTTTGTAAGGTTGTTACATCCGTGGATTGGATAAGGTGCAGAATATCTCGATGCACCTGCATGGATTTTGTAAGGTTGTTACATCCGAAGCCAACGCTCCACCATCACCGAGTCGATGCACCTGCATGGATTTTGTAAGGTTGTTATATCCGACGACATCATCCTGCGCTCGAACGTGAAGATGCACCCATATGGGTTTTGTAAGATGTGAATCAGAATTAAAGTTTGAAATGAATAAAGAAAAAAGCAAACATATAGACGAGTTGGGAAAAGCAGCCCCTATTATCAGGGAATTAGGTTTCTCCCCTAACAATAATATGTGGTGGGATAAGCCCGATATTGTTTTGCCGTCTATTGATGACAAACAGATAGGTATTGAGGTTGTTAATTATAGTTCTCATCGTTATGAAGAAGCCGAGGATGCTATTTATAAGATTTTGCAGGAGTATATAGACACCGTTCTTGACAAGAAAACAACTAAAAGATATGAGATTGGTATATTTTTTAAAAATTTAAGAATTCCTATCAATATAAACTATAAAAAACAGAAAGAACAACTATTCAAAGAGTTTGATAGTTTCCTTTTTCCAAATGAAACTCATTTAGAGAGGAAATATATTGAAGATATGGTGGCAATGGAGAATCCTGGCGTTGAGCACTCATTTATTACTTGCGACTCTGTTGTTGAATATGAAGCTCTGAATGAAAGTGTACTATTAAATTGCATTCATGGGAAAGAATTAAAATTGAAAGAGTATAGAATGAGGCCAGAAAACCAAACGATTCAGGAATACTATTTAATCGTCTTTTTCCCTTTTAATGAACATGCAGAATTGAGAGGATATCAGTTACCAACGGATTTCAAGACAAGTTATGACAGGATTTATCTGGTAGATCTCTTTTATACTAATCGGATTAAATAAATTTTATTCTAAATTGTAAAACGTTTTAAATACCAAACCATTATATTATGCAAGGAAATTTTTCGTATTACAATCCCACCAAATTGTATTTTGGTGATGAGTCATTGAATTTTCTCAAGGACGAACTGAAAAACTATGGACCGACGGTGCTGTTGAACTACGGCAGCGGCAGTGTGAAACGGAACGGCATCTACGACGAGGTGGTCGCCATTCTGAAAGCGGCTGGCAAGACCATCGTCGAGAACCCAGGCGTGATGAGCAATCCCACGCTCGAAAAGATGCACGAGGGCATCAAAATTGCCCGTGAAAACAATGTCGATTGGATTCTCTCGCTCGGCGGAGGCAGCGTTTGCGACTATTCGAAGGGCGTGGCGGCATCGGTGTTCTACGAGGGCGACTATTGGGAGAAATTCTGGTTGAAACAGGAAAATCCCGACGAAGGCCAGAAAATTCTGCCGATTGGCTGCATTCTGACGATGGCCGGCACGGGTTCGGAAATGAACGGCGGTTCGGTCATCACCGACGAGAAAAACACGTTCAAGGTCGGCCACGTTTTCGACAGCCGACTGATGCCGAAATTCTCGATTCTCAATCCGAAATACACGATGACCGTGCCCGAAAACCAGATGAAGGCCGGCATCTACGACATCATGAACCACATCATGGAGCAGTATTTCAGCGATTTCGACGACAACACGAGCGACTATCTTTCCGAAGGATTGATGCGGAGCCTCATCCACAGCAGCCGAATCGCCGTGAAGAATCCGCAGGACTACGAGGCTCGCTCGAACATCATGTGGACCGCCACGTGGGCACTCAACACGCTCATCGGACTGGGCAAGCAAGAGGACTGGATGGTGCACATGATTGGCCACTCGGTGGGTGCTTGGACGCACGCGCCCCACGGCTATGCACTGGCTTCGGTGTCGATGGCGTACTATCGTCGGGCGATGGAAAACGGACTACCAAAATTCGTGCGCTTCGCCAAAAACGTCTGGAACATCAACGGCGACGGAATGACCGACGAACAGATTGCCGAAGCAGGTCTGGAAGCCCTCAAAAACTGGATGTTGGAGGTCGGACTGCCGCTGACCATCGGCGAACTCGGTGCCACCGAAGAGATGATTCCCGGCATCACCGAGACCACCGTCGTCTATCCCGCCGGCTATCTGAACCTGTCGAAAGCAGATGTCGCTGAAATCTTGAAAGAAAGTATCAGTTTGTTCAAGCCGTGAAGTAAACGCATTTTTAGTAAACGATAACCATCAAAATTTATGAAAGAGATTAAAATTTATCATTCCATTTGGAAAAACTTAATATTGGTGGCGATATGCTTGGCATTTGTCGTTCTGGGTGTCCTTCAACTTTTGGATGGAAGAAATTCATTCCTCGTCTGGGCCAGTACCCTATTCTTTGGCATTGGTGGGTTGTTCATGCTATATATCATTCTGAGGCAAAGAATAACAAACAAGCCTTATTATGTGATTACAGACGAATGTATTTGCATGGATAGCGGAATGAAAAAGTGGGAAGTTCGTTTCGCTGATGTGGAAGAATTCTATCTGATTAACGTCATGTCATCGAAACAGATTGCTATCAAATATAAAAAAGATGTAGAGTTGCAGAAAATGAATGAAGCAAGTAGCGCAGGACGCACTGTAAGGAAATTCAATGAAAAAATTGCCGGCACACAGGAATCATTGCCTGCTGATGGCTTTACTATGAAGCCGCAGCAACTCTGTGACCTGTTTAACTCGAAGCTGACGAAGTAAAATTTTCAGCTGTTCTTTTGATAGCTCTGCACCGCCCAGACGGCCATAAAACTGCCGATGGCGAGCAGGGCTATTATTTGATGGGCGATGTGTTGGATGCCACCGCCGCGAATGAAGACGGTGCGAATGGCCTCGATGAAGTAGTGCATCGGGTTGATGTAGGTCGTGAGATAGGCCCAGTCGGGCATGGAGCGCGTGGGCGTGAAGAGACCGCTGAGCAGCATCAGGCAAACGATGAAAAACCACATGACGAACATGGCCTGCTGCATGGTGTCGGAATAGTTGGAAACGATGAGTCCGAACGACGAGAAAAACAGTGCCAACAGCATCGCAAGCACGTAGATGAGCCACACGGGACCGGCGGGTGTGAGGCCATAGACGAGCCACGCCAACAGCAGGCAGACGGTGATGACAAACAGCGCAATGAGCCAGTAGGGAATGAGTTTGGCGAGGATAAAAGCCCATTTCGACACGGGTGTGACATTGATTTGCTCGATGGTGCCGGCTTCCTTCTCGCCGACGATGTTGAGCGTGGGCAGAAAGCCCGTCATCAGCATCATCACGATGGCAAAAAGGGCGGGAATCATAAAGAGTTTGTAGTTTTGGCCTTTGTTGTACAAAGTCAATGAAGAGTGAGGAGTGAAGAGTGAAGAATTTGCTGCCGTATTACCAACAATTTGCGAGAGATAGGCTGAGCCCATCGACCCTTTCGTACCATTCACGGCATTGGCAGCGATGAAATATTTTCCGTCACGAATCTCAAGGATCACGTCGGCACGGCCTTTCTCGATGTCTTTCATCGCCTCGGCATAGGTCGATTTCTGTCCACCGAAGATGAAATAATTGCTGGCGGCAATCTGCCCGACGAGCCGTTGCGATTCGACGCTGCGGTCGATGTCCACCACATCGACAACGATGTTTTTCACTTCCATCTGCATCACCCACGGCATCACGCACATAATCACGATGGGAAACGCGACGATGAGACGCGGAAGAAACGCATTGCGGCGAATCTGCAAAAACTCTTTTTGTATCAGATACTTGATCATTTGACGATTTTAACTATTTGACGATTTACGATTTGACGATTTTTTACTCAAGTCGGACATTGAATTTCTTCAGGGCGACGGCGAGCAACACGGCTGTCATTGCTGCCAGAACAGCCACTTCACGCGCCACATCGCCGATTCCGACGCCCATGATCATCAGTTTGCGCATCGCTTGGATGTAGTAGCGAGGTGGCACAACGGCGGAAATCCACTGCAAAATCGTGGGCATCGACTCCACGGGAAACAACATTCCAGAGAGCATCACGACGGGCATCAGCAGCACCATCGCCGAGAGCAACAGCGCGACGAGTTGCGTTTGGGCGACATTGGAAATGAGCAGACCGAGCGAGAGTGCCAACAGAATATACAACGTGCTGACGGCCAAAATCCAAAACAACGAACCTGCCAACGGAACGCCAAGCACGAATCGCGCCATCAGCAGAATGACGACGAGAATGGCGAAAGCCAACACGAGATAGGGCACGGCCTTGGCGACAATGACCATCAGCGGACGGACGGGGGACACCAACAGCACTTCCATCGTGCCTTTTTCCTTTTCGCGGACAATCGAAATCGAAGTCATCATCGCACAAATGAGCATCAGCAACATTCCCATAATGGCAGGCACGAAATTGTAGGCCGACTTCATCTGGGGATTGTATAAAAGTGAAGAGTGAATAGTGAAGGGTGAAGAATTTGCTGCCGCCATAATTTGCTGCGCATAAGTCACCCATTGTTGCGCCATATTCGGGTCGCTGCCATCGACAATGATTTGCACGTCTCGATTCTTGTCAAACACGAGGCTCATATCCGCTTTCTGGCTACGAATCAGCCGCTCGGCCTCTTGTGGCGTGGCGACGGTCTGCGTGATGGTGAAGTACTCCGATTGTGCCAGTCGATGGACAGCGGCCTGCGTCTGGTAATCCATCTGCGAAGTCACCACCACCGTACGCACGTTCTTCACGTCGGTGGTGATGGCGAAACCGAAGAGCAGCATCAGCACCACGGGCATACCGAAAAGTATCAGCATCGTCCGCTTGTCGCGCAGAATGTGCTTCGTTTCTTTCTTGACAAATGCGATAAACTCCTTCATACAACTATCAACTCTCAACTCTCAACTCTCAACTCTCAACTATCAACTCTCAACCCTCGTAGCCTGTCTTGCCAAATAGGTAAAGACGTGGTCCATATCGGGCTGGTTAAATTCTTTTTTAAGTTCGTCGGGCGTGCCAATCGCCTTGATTTTCCCATCGACCATGATGGAAATTCGGTCGCAATATTCGGCTTCGTCCATATAGTGGGTCGTCACGAAGACGGTGATGCCACGACGGGCGGCATCGTAGATGAGTTCCCAGAACTGGCGGCGCGTCGCCGGATCGACACCACCCGTAGGCTCGTCGAGGAACACCACGCCGGGCTCGTGGAAAATCGCTACCGAAAACGCCAATTTTTGCTTCCAACCGAGCGGCAGCGACGCCACCAAGTCGTTTTTGTGGTCTTCAAACTTCAACTGACGCAGCAACTCGTCGGTTTTCCGCCTGATTTCATCGTCTTTCATCCCATAAATACCTGCGAAAAGGCGGATGTTCTCGGCGACGGTGAGGTCTTCGTAGAGCGAGAACCGCTGCGACATATAGCCGATGTGCCGCTTGATTTGCTCGTATTCGGTGCGAATGTCGTAGCCCACTACCCTGCCCGTTCCGCTCGTCGGTTGGTTCAGTCCCGTGAGCATGTGCATCGCGGTGGTTTTTCCGGCTCCGTTGGCACCGAGGAAACCGAAAATCTCGCCTTTTTTCACCGAAAAACTGATGTCATCGACCGCGTGGAACGAGCCGAAAGCCTTGACGAGATGCTCCACTTCGATAATGTTTTCTTCCTTGCTTGCTGCTCCATTCTGAACGTTGTTGGGGGTGAGGCTTTTCGGATTGAAAACCTCGGAAAATTCCGTCAGAATCGCCTCTGGCGTACCGATTCCCCGCACTTTTCCGTGGTCGAGAAACGCCACGCGCTCGCAACGGCGCACCTCGTCGAGATAGGGTGTCGAAGCGACGATGGTGATGTCGCGCTCTTTCAACATTCCGAGCATTTCCCAAAGTTCCTTGCGGCTGACGGGATCGACACCCGTCGTGGGTTCATCGAGGAAGAGCACACTCGGCTGATGCACCAGCGCACAACTCAGTGCCAATTTCTGCTTCATACCGCCCGAAAGAGCCCCTGCGCGACGATCTTTGAAGCGTTCAATCTGCTGATAAATGGCCTTGATGGAATCGTAGCCCTCGTCGATGGTCGTGCCGAAGAGCGTGGCGAAAAACTGCAGGTTTTCCTCGACCGTCAAATCCTGATAGAGCGAGAATTTTCCTGGCATATAGCCCACCCGACAACGCACGTCGCGCATCTGTCCGACCACGTCGAAACCATCGACCGAGGCCGTGCCTGCGTCGGGCAAGAGCAACGAACAAAGAATGCGAAACATCGAAGTCTTGCCAGCGCCGTCGGGGCCGATGAGTCCGAAAACCTCGCCCTTCCCCACGCTGAACGACACATCGTCGAGTGCCATCACGCGCCCGTAACTCTTGCTGATATTTTTTACCTCAATCGCATTCATTTCTTCACTTCACACTCCTCACTTCACACTCCACAAAACCCCGCCATACATTCCAATCTTCACGAATCCATCGTTTTTGATGGCGACCTTCACGGCATACACCAAATCGGCACGTTCATCGTCGGTGAGGATGGTTTTGGGTGTAAATTCGCTGCGACTCGAAATCCACCGAACCACACCCTCGTATTCCTTCCGCTCACCGTCGCCGTAATCGGCGAAAACCGTCACTTTCTGACCGATTTTGATGTCTTTCAACTGCGCCGACGTGACATAGGCCCGCAAAAACATATTTTCGGTGTCGGCCACCTTGAACAGCGGTTTTCCGATGCTCACAAACTCGCCCTGTTCGACGAATTTCTCGAGCACCGTGCCACTGATGGGCGCTTTCACCTCGGCGTTGGCAATCTGGTCGGAAATCTGACGTTTCTGCGCGTCGATTCCGTCCATTTGCGCACCGATTCCCTTGCTCTGCTCCGCCAGACTCGCGTTGTTGCTGCGAATTTGGTCGCGAGTGGCCTCACGCTGCCTTTCGAGCACCTTGATTTGGTTGTTGATGTCGTCGAGTTGCTTGCGCGGCACGGCTCCGTCGCTCACCAGTTCACTGAAACGCTGTCGCTCGCGCTGTGCGTTGGCAATCTGCTGGTTGATGGACGAAAGTTGCTTCTCGAGGTCGAGCCGACGGCTGTCGGTGGCACTTCGCGACGATGCCAACTGCCGTTTCTGCGCGTCGAGTTGGTCGCGTGTCTGCTGCAACTGATAGGCATCGATTTTGCCCACCGTCGCGTCTTTTTCGACGGTCTGCCCCTCGTCGATGTCGAACGATTGCAATTCGCCCGTCGCCTTCGCTGAAACGGTGATTTCGGTCGCCTCGAACGTGCCTGTGGCATCGTATTTTTTCTCGCCCGAAGAACACGCGGCGATGAAGGGCAAAAGGGTCAGCCAAACGCCCTTGCCCATTCGTTTTACTGCTTCAAAATGATTCATTTTCATATTCCTGTTTTTTATTGTTTTCCCATTGTATATTGGTGGTCAAAAATCGCTTTCAACAGTTCGATTTCGTGCATCGAACGCTGGACGCGAGCCGCATTTTCGGCGTTGATGTCGCGCACGAGGTCGTTCACATCAATGATGCCGTGCGACAACTTCGACTCCGAAGCCTTTCTGACAGCCGAACGCAGACCGATGATGTCATCATCGTCGGCCATCAGTCGCCGGTAGCGGGCAATGTTTTCGTTCTGCTGAAGTTGTTCCAGACGATTGTTGAAGAGGAACACCTCGCGATTCGACTCCGTCAGGTCGCGCTGCAACTGCAACTTCGCCTTGTCGTTTTTACGCGTGTAGAGCGCTCCGATGTTCCACGTCAGCCGTGCGCCGACAATGCCGTTCACGCTCCATTTCCGATTCATCATATCCTCGAACAGATTCAGTCCGGGATAGCCGTAGAAACCCTGTGCAAAAACGCCTAACTTCAGCATTAGCGACGAGTTCAACGCCTTTTCCTGCGCATCTGCGAGGCGAATTTGGGCATCAAACAGGCGAAGTTCGGGACGAATGGCCTCCGAAACCGTTTCCATCGATTCAACCGATGGTTTCACGACCTGAATCGAGCCCGTTTCAGTGGCATCAAAACCGCAAAACACCGCCAACATCGACTGCAACAGCCGTTTTTGCGACTCTAAACTCGTCATCTGCTGCACCACGTTCAACCGCTCGGCCTTCACGTTGTTGAGGTCGCTCTCCGCCGCCGTTCCGTGCGTCACCATCGAGGCCAATTTCCGCTCGTTGGCAGTCAAAAGTTCCTGTAAATCTTGGTTCAACGCAATTTGTTCGTCGAGCAAAAGAAGCCCGAAATACAACTCGTTCACACGCTTTCTCACCTGATACAAACTGACTTCCGCCTGTGCCGCCTGCACCCTGCCATGCTCTCGCGCAATGCGCCGCTGACTGCTGATTTGACCGCCGTCGAACACCGTCTGACTCAGGTCGATGCCCACGCGATACTGGTCTTTCGTCAGTCCTTTCAGGTCGATGCCCATTCCCGTCATCATCGCCTTCATCTCACTGGGCCACGCCGTCACATCGCTCTGATACGTGGCCTGCGCCGTGGCGGAAACCTGTGGCAACCAACCTTTCTGAATGTTTGCCAACGTCATTTCGGTCGTCTTTTCGATGAGGTCGAACTGCCGAATCAGCGGATAGTTGCGTTCCGCCGCCTGCTGACATTCCTCAAGCGTTTGCGCCACGCCCAAAGCCGCACAACCAATCATCCACGACAAAATCAATACGATTCGTTTCATTTTTCTGTTCGTTTTCAGATTCGGCTGCAAAATTACGGTGTTTTTTCCGATGCTTGCTTATCTTTCATTACTGAAAAATGTTCTTTTTGTACGATTTGTATCAAAAAAGACCTTTTATTTTGGAAAAATGATTATCTTTGCCGACAAAAAGGACAAAAAAATGAACAAACAACCCAAACTGATGGACTTCTCGCGGATGCGCGACATCTTTACTCCGCATCTGGCGCAGATACGCGAAAATATTTTCTTCAACGGCGAACTCGGCATCGTTCGCAGCGAACCCACCGTTTTCCACCTGCTGATGCGACAAAAACCGCCTTTTTCCATCAACGACCACCGCTTTGGAATCATCGTAAACGGCGAGGCGCACATCAATTTCAACCTGCAAGACCGACACCTCACAGCCGGCACATTGGTCTATATCGGACCGGGCACCATCATCAACCCCATCCGCCTTTCCGACGACCTCGAAATCCACGGAATCGGCCTGTTTACCGACTTTCCCATGCCCTTCGCACAAGGACAGATGCCCTCAACATTCAACGGACAAGTGCGCGACTTTCAGTTGAAGGTCGGCGAGAGCGACATCAGCACGGCTCGCCAGATTCTCGACACCATTTGGCAAATTGTCCACAACGCCGACTACCATCGACCCACCGTCACGGCACTCGTCGCCGCTCTGATGCACCATTACGACCGACTTTTCCGACAACAAACCGACTTGCAAGCCATCTCTCGCTCGCGCGAACAAACCATTTTCGACCGTTTCATCCAACTCGCTGGTCAGCACTGCACCGAGCACCACCAAATCGGCTACTATGCCGAGCGACTATGCCTCACCGAACGCTATCTGAGCACCGTCATCCGCCAAGCCAGCGGCACCACCGCCAAAGATTGGATCGACCACGCCCTCATCACCCGCATCAAAATTGAACTGCGCCACACCGACAAACCTGCAGCACAAATCGCCGAGGAAATGAACTTCGCAACCCCCTCGTTCTTCTCAAAATATTTCCGCCGACTGACGGGAATGACACCCTTGGCTTACAAGAATTTAAAGGGATAGCCCCAAAATCGACAGCCAAACAGAAAAAACGCAGAATCTTTCCCGAAAAAGACAACGGAAGAAAAAAAATGTGTAACTTTGCCGAAGAATTCAAAAACAAGTGACCATGACCATTATTTTCGACTTAGACGGCACGCTCCTCAACACCATCGACGATTTGGGCTATGCGTGCAACCACGCGCTGAAACTGACGGGCTATCCGACCCACGCCATCGAGGACTATCCGTCAATGGTGGGCAACGGCATCAACAACCTCATTCGCCGTGCACTGCCCGAATCGGCACGAACCGAAGAGAATATTTTGCGCGTCAGGGAACATTTCGTACCCTACTACGACGCCCACAACACCGACTA
Source organism: uncultured Prevotellaceae bacterium (assembly GCA_902776665.1). Taxonomy (GTDB): domain Bacteria; phylum Bacteroidota; class Bacteroidia; order Bacteroidales; family Bacteroidaceae; genus Prevotella. The sequence goes on along the minus strand of CACYQZ010000029.1, from coordinate 10,687 downwards.
CACGCGGCCTTACGACGGCATTCCCGAACTCCTCGCCACGCTCAAGACGCAAGGGCATCGGCTGGCGGTCGCAAGCAACAAATACGACGCAGCGACGAAGCACATCGTGGCGCAGATTTTCCCCAACACGTTCGACTGCATCCTCGGCGAACGCGAGGGAATCGAACGGAAACCCTGTCCGCAAATCGTTTTCGACATTCGCAAGGAACTGCCCGGCGATGCGCTCTACATCGGCGACAGCCTCGTCGATCGCGACACGGCGCGGAATGCCGAAGTGCCGTTTGTGGCGTGTTCGTGGGGTTTTGTACCACGTGAACGGTTGGTCGCCGAAGGCATCGAAACCATCATCGACCGACCCGACGAATTTTTGAAATATCTATAAAAAATGGAAACACGGAAACATCTGGCAGCGGAAAAGAAACGCTGCGGCTCGCACAACTGTGCACAGGCCATCGTCTGCACCTACGCCGACCGAATCGGGCTCGACGACGCGACGGCTCGAAACGTCGGAAACGCCTTTGCTGCTGGTATGGGGAATATGGAAGGAACCTGCGGCGCACTCGTCGGTGCAGGCATCGTTCTGGGTATGGCGACGAAGGACAAAGCCCAATCGATGAAGGCGATGCGGCAGGTGATGACGCAGTTTCAGCAGCGCAACGGAGCCACGCAGTGTCGGTTCCTCAAAGGTGTTGGCACGAAAGAGCCACTGCGCGAATGTCCCGACTGCGTCGCCGATGCTGCCGAGTTTCTGGAAGCGCAGTTGAGCGAGTGATTTTTGCATTTTTTTTCGTAAAACTGAATGGAATTTCAAAAACTTTCCGTAAATTTGCAAGCATAATCAATAAAAAGAACAATATGCCAGAGATTTGTCGTTTCTACGGAATCATCATTACGATGTATCTGCCCGACCACAATCCGCCGCACTTCCACGTGCGCTACAACGAGTATCGTGCCACCATCGACATTCAGACGGGAAGTGTCACGGGACAAATGCCGCGTCGTGCGCTGAACCTCGTTTTTGAATGGCTCGACCAACACAAGAGCGAACTGATGGCTAATTGGCAGCGGATGGAAAATGGCGAAACACTGGTAACTATTAATCCCCTCGACTAAGCCTATGGAACAGAAGAACGAACTGAAATGGGTTACGGATGCCCACCTGATGGACGGCTATGTGCTACATCTGACTTTCAACGATGGCTGTCATCGGATTTTCGACTGCCTGCCTCTGATTGAAAAATATCCGTTTTTTGCGCCGTTACGCGATAAGGCCGTTTTCGACCATTTCGACCTTGACGGCTGGACGGTCTGTTGGCTCAACGGCAGCATCGACATCGCACCCGAACATCTTTACGAATTAGGGCAAGCAGCGTAAATAAAACAAATTCGGGAAGCCACGCAGTTTTCAGCCGCAGGCTTCCCGATTTTCTTTACAACCGACGCAAAACGATTATTTCACGAGGATTTTCTTTTTGTTTACGATATACAAACCAGAGGGCAGGCCATTCGCGCCTTCTTGGGCACTCCGAACCTTCGCACCACCGAGATTATATACTCCTGACGCACCTGCGCCGATTGACAAAGGAGTTTCTATGCCAGAATACTCCTTATAGGTAAAATACCCTGGTTTAATTTTTCCTTCGTCGATTCGGGCATATTCGCCATTAGTATGGCTCCTATCAAAAGTTGTTCCTGCACCACCGACAAGATTTCTACAATAGAAAAACATTCCGTCAGAATAAGTAACATTCGACATATCCCAAAGGTTACTTGCATAGATGGTCGTCAGATTAGAGCAACCAGAGAACATATAACGCATGTTCGTCACCTTGTCCGTCTTAAAACCACTCACATCAAGGTTCGTCAGATTAGAACAAGAAGAGAACATCGAGGAAATAGTCGTTACATTATCCGTCTTAAAGCCACTCAAATCAAGGTTCGTCAGATTAGAACAAGAAGAGAACATATACGACATATTCGCCACATTTTCCGTATTGAATTTACTTAGGTCAAGGCTCGTCAGCTTGTCGCAGCCAGAGAACATCCAACTCATATCCGTCACCTTGTCCGTCTTGAAGCCGCTCACATCAAGGCTCGTCAGATTAGAGCAACCATTAAACATACCGTTCATATTCGTCACATTTTCCGTTTTAAAGCTGCTCACATCAAGGCTCGTCAGATTAGAGCAACCAGAGAACATCCACGACACATCCGTCATTTCTTCAGTATTCAGATATTCGATGCCTTTTATTTGTTTCAAATTATTACACCCTGCAAATAATCGCAAACTTTTGGGTTTGTAGTTAGCGACTGACGGATGAAGCTCCACTTCCGTCACATCCCCGCCAATCCCGTCCCCGAACGCTCTTGCCTTGTCACCTTTGCTACCTGCTTCCAGGTCGTAATACAACGTAGCCTTGCCGTCTGCTTCATCCACAATATACAGCCTCCCGTTTGAAGCCGGCTGTATGCCAATCAACGCGTGCTGATTGTTATTAAAACCCATGTTGTCAAGGGTATAGTATTGTTGGTCACAATATGGACCAGCGACTATATAGCTGCCACCCCATCCCCAATTGACATGCCAATAAGCAGTTTCGTCGAGGTATTGATAGCCGTCAATCACAAAAGCATGACCTTCAGCAGAAGTACCACCATAATTTATCGGGCGGCGATTATTCAACTCATTGTATAGCATTTCCTCCCAATCAGCGTCTGAATAATCACTTCTATATAAACAATCACTTCTATATAATAGCTCTTGCATAGAGTCAATGTCATAATCCAGCAATTCGTATGCACTTTTGAATGGAGCCGACCCACTTGAATTTTTCGTATAATCCATTATCACTGCCGTCCCACAGAGTGCCATCAATGTGGCGATGGCATCTTTCTGCTCCTGACTATACTCACCCCTATATTCTTCCAATATATTGTCCCAGTCGATGGTGGTGGGCGGTATCGCGGGCATTTCAATTTTCAGCGTTCTTGTCGTATATGCCGGTATGGTAAACGTGGTCTTCTTGGGCCATTGCCAATAATGCATGATTTGTGCCATTGCCGTAGCCACACACCCTGTCACACAGTGTTCCCCATCCACTACGGGGCATTTTAAATTATAAGGATATCCTTGACTAAACTTACATGTCAACATAGGGGCGATGTCTGCTCTTTGAGGCGACTTGCGACGTTCTGTCGCCACCTCCGGATGTTCGCGTAGCCAACGCACCTGCGCGGCACAATCGTCCATCCATGCCTGCATATTGCAGGGTATAGAGGCAGGGTCGATGGAGTCTTCGAACGAAAAGGCAAGCACATCGGGCATCCGTTCCTCGCCGCTGATAACGACATAGCCGCCGTTGGTTTCGTCGTTGAAAACGTAGAACTCGTCGCGATTGTTGGCAAGAGTCAGCATCGGGGCTTTTCGCGGTGCCTTTCTTGCCGCTGATTGCGAATTGGCCGACCGTTTCAGGAAAGCATTGGCTTTCTCTCTGGCCGCCTCTTGGGTTACATACTGAGCCGACACGGGCAAATTACCTGCCAACAAAGCAAATAACACACAAATAATCGTGATTGATTTTTTCATAACGCTACTTTTTATCATGTTAATAATTTTTACTAAATTAGAGGAAAAGAAAAATGCGTGAACATCTTCATATAGGATCTGAGGCCGTAGGAAACGCCTAAATAACCAAATATAAGTACGCCCACGCTTTCGCGCGAGCACTCAACTTATCTCTTTCTTTGGTTATATATCTTGAAATTTCCTACGTTTCAGATTCCTATGAATGAGATAGCGAACGCTAAATCTTAACCAACAATGTAATCGTGTCTTCTTTTTTCGAAACACGTTGCAAAAATACAAAATTTCTCTGGCTTTCCAAAGAAAAAAGTCAAAAATATTGTTTTTATCGTTTTTTCTCCATCGAAATGGCTGTAATTCGGAAAAATTGCCTAAATTTGCCGAGAAAAGGAGAAAAAAAATGCTGAGCAAAGCAACGATAAAACGGATTCGGGCACTCGAACAGAAGAAATTCCGTCGGCAGACGGGGCTGTTCGTGGCGGAAGGGCCGAAGGTGGTCGGCGACCTGCTGGCTACGATGGCGGCGTGTGAGATTTTTGCCACTGCGGAATGGTTGAAAAAGAACCAACGGCTTGTCGAGGAAAATTCGGCGATGACGGGCGGAAAATCGGCAGCGACCATCACGGAAATCAGCGACGATGAACTGCGCCGACTGAGTTTCCTGCAACATCCACAGCAGGTGCTCGCCACGTTTAAGATGTCGGCCTCTCCCCCTACCCCTCTCCAAATAGAGAGGGGAGATTTGATTGCCAACTATCAATTATCAACTCTCAACTCTCAACTGTCTCTCGCTCTCGACGGCATCCAAGACCCGGGCAACCTCGGCACCATCATCCGCATTGCCGACTGGTTCGGCATCGAGACCATTTTCTGCAGTCCCGACACCGCCGATGCCTACGCCCCGAAGGTGGTGCAGGCGACGATGGGAAGCCTCGCCCGCGTGAAAATCGTCTATCAAGACCTCGCGCCGCTCATCGACGCGCTGCCAAACGATTTTCCCGTCTATGGCACCCTGCTCGACGGCGACGACATCTACGCCGAACCGCTCACGCCGCACGGTCTCATCGTGATGGGCAACGAGGGCAACGGCATCTCGCCCGAAATCGCGCAGAAAATCAACCGTCGCCTGCTGATTCCGAACTTTCCCGCCGACCGACCTACCGCCGACAGCCTCAACGTGGCGATTGCTACGGCCATCACCTGCGCCGAATTTCGCAGAAGACACCTTCAAGGTGCTCAAAAATAAAATTGGCACAGTCTTTGCTCTCATACAAAATAAAAATTGTTTGAAAGGAAAAAAATGACAAATCAATTCTCACCCAAAGTATCGCAAGTTCTCGCATTCAGTCGCGAAGAAGCCACCCGATTGGCCAGTCGGTCGGTAGGGCCGGAGCACCTGCTGCTCGGTATTCTGCGCGAGCGGAACGAAGCCATCACCAACATATTCCACCGACTCGACGTGAATCTGCAATCGGTCAAGACCGAACTTGAATCGCGTGTGCGCGAAGACGAACTCAGCGAACCGATTCACACGCGCGACCTCGTGCTCAACGAGAAGGCGAACAACATCTTGAAACTCGCCGTTTTGGAGGCCCGCATCCAGCACACACAACTGGTTGATGTGGAGCATCTGCTTTTGGCGATTCTGCACGATTCGGTGAACAATGGCGCAAAAGAAATTCTTGAAATCAACAATATGACATACGAAGACACCATCACGTATTTGAAGGCACAAGCGGCCCCGACACGCGACGGAATCGGCATTCCCGAAGAAGATGAAGAAGACTTCGAGGAAGGCAGTGCGAACGCCCAGTCGGACAACACGAGCGGCAACACAACGACCGCCAAGAAGAAAAAGGCCGAGAGCAAAACACCCGTGCTCGACAACTTCTCGAACGACCTGACCCAGGCCGCCAAAGAAGGCAAACTCGACCCCGTCGTGGGTCGTGAGCGCGAGATTCAGCGATTGGTCGAGGTGCTGTGCCGCCGCAAGAAAAACAACCCGATTCTCATCGGCGAGCCCGGCGTGGGCAAAAGTGCCATCGTCGAAGGTTTGGCACAACTCATCGCCAAGCGTCGTACCTCGCCCGTACTCTTCGGCAAGCGACTCGTCAATCTCGATATGAGTTCGATTGTCGCAGGAACGAAATATCGCGGACAGTTCGAGGAACGCATCAAAGCACTATTGAAAGAACTCGAGCAAAATCCCGACATCATCGTGTTTATCGACGAAATCCACACGCTCATCGGGGCTGGTTCGGCTGCCGGAACGATGGATGCCGCGAATATGATGAAACCGGCGTTGGCGCGTGGTCTGATTCAGTGCATCGGCGCAACGACACTCGACGAATATCGCAACAGCATCGAAAAAGACGGTGCACTGGAGCGTCGATTCCAGAAAATCATCGTCGAACCCACCACCGCCGAGGAAACGCTGCAAATTCTGCATAACATCAAGGAGCGCTACGAGCAGCACCACCACGTCAGTTACACCGACGAGGCACTCGTGGCGTGTGTCAGACTGACAGACCGATATGTCAGCGACCGATTCTTCCCCGACAAGGCCATCGACGCCCTCGACGAAACGGGCTCTCGCGTCCATTTGCAACACGCCGAGGTGCCGCCTTCCATCGTCGAAAAAGAGAAGGAAATCGGTTTTATCAAGGATAAAAAACAGGCTGCCGTCGCCAATCAGAACTACGAATTGGCCGCCAGTTACCGCGACCGTCAGGCAGAACTCGAAAAAGAACTCACCACGCTGCAACAGCAGTGGAGCAAGAACGAGGAAAGCAACCGCGAAACCGTCAGCGAGGCCGAGGTTGCCAACGTCGTTTCGATGATGACAGGCGTACCCGTACAGCGAATGGCCGAGGCCGAGGGAATCCGTCTGAAAGGTATGGCCGAGGCATTGAAAAAAGAGGTGGTGGCGCAAGACAAAGCCATCGACAAGATGGTGAAGGCAATCCAGCGCAACCGCGTGGGACTGCGCGAACCCAACCACCCCATCGGCGTGTTTATGTTCCTCGGTCCGACGGGTGTCGGAAAGACTTATCTCGCCAAAAAACTCGCGGAATTTATGTTCGGTTCTGCCGACGCGCTCATCCGAATCGATATGAGCGAATACACCGAGGCTTTCAACACCTCGCGACTCATCGGTGCACCTCCGGGATATGTGGGCTACGAGGAAGGCGGACAACTCACCGAGCGCGTGCGCCGCAAACCCTACTCGATTGTCTTGCTCGACGAAATCGAAAAGGCGCATCCGAATGTCTATAATATGCTGCTGCAAGTGCTCGACGAAGGCCGACTGACCGACGGAAACGGTCGCCTCATCGACTTCCGAAACACCGTCATCATCCTCACGTCGAACGCCGGCACGCGCCAACTCAAGGAATTTGGACGGGGCGTAGGCTTCACCGCAGGCGGCAATGCCGGACTGAGCATCGACGAGAAAGACAAGGAACACGCTCGAAGCATCGTACAGAAGGCTCTTTCGAAGCAATTTGCACCCGAATTCCTCAATCGTCTCGACGAAATCATCACCTTCGACCAACTCGATCTCGACGCCATCAAGCGCATCGTCAACATCGAACTCAAAGGACTCTACAAACGCATCGAAGATATGGGCTTCAAACTCGAAATCAGCGACGAAGCGAAGGAATTTGTCGCCACGAAGGGCTACGACGTGCAATTCGGTGCCCGACCGCTGAAACGAGCCATCCAAAACCACATCGAAGATCTCGTCTGCGAGCGAATCATCGACGGCGAACTGGCCGAAGACAGCGTCATCAGCGTCGAAAAGAACCCCGAAAAAGAGGAACTTCAATTGAAATAAAACCCATCGGAATATGAAAAAACACTGCCTTTTCTGCACCGCCATCGCCGCCCTGCTCCTTCTGAGCACGACGACACAGGCCCGACAATGGACACTTCGCGAATGTATCGACTACGCGTTGCAAAACAACATCGCGCTCCAGAAAACGCGACTGGCGAAACTCAACGCACAGGAAGACATCTGGCAGAGCCAAGCCGCGCTGCTGCCCTCGCTCAACGCCTCGACGGGTCATAGCGTGGCGTTTCAGCCGTGGCCGGAAACGGGTCGCGCACAGGTGCAAAACGGCTATGTGCAACAGAGCGTCGATAAGGTGTTTTATAACGGTAGCTACGGTGTGAGTTCGAACTGGACGCTGTGGAACGGCGGACGACTCAAGGGCAACGTTGAACTTAACGAACTGGCCGCCCTGCAAGCCGAACTCGACTCGGCCACGACCGCCAACTCCATCCAAGAGCAAATCGCCCAACTCTACGTGCAGATTCTCTATTCCGCTGAGGCCATCAAGGTTCATCAGATGAGCCTTGAAACCAGCCAGAAAAACGAGGAACGCGGCAAGGCATTCGTAGAAGTCGGGAAAATGAGCCGTGCCGACCTCGCCCAACTGACCTCGCAACGCGCTCAGGACGAATACCAAATTGTCGATGCCGAGAGCAACCTACGCAACTACAAACGCCAACTGAAACAACTGCTGCAAATCACCGACGACGACGATTTCGACGTCGCCATCCCCGAAACCACCGACGAAATGGCGCTGCAAACCATTCCGAGCCTCGCCGAAGCCTATGCGTTGGCACTCGGCCGGCGGCCAGAGATTCGCAACGCCGAAGTGGGCATCAAAACCAGCGAACTCAACATCAAAATGGCGAAGGCGCAACGGCTTCCGACGGTCGGCGTGAGTGGCAGTGCCGTGACCAACACCACTTCGATGAGCAGCAATGCGTGGGGGGCGCAGTTGAAAAACAATTTCAACATCGGCGCGGGCCTCAATGTCAGCATTCCGCTGTTCGACAACCGCGCAGCCAAAACCGCCGCCAACAAGGCGCAGTTGCAGAAAATGAACTACGAACTCGACCTGAAAGACAAGCAAACCGCGCTCTATGCAACCCTCGAAAACTACTGGCTGCAAGCCGTGACGAACCAAAAGAAGTTCCGTGCGGCGCAGGTGGCGACCGAGAGCGCGAAAACGAGTTTCGAAATGCTCAGCGGCAAGTTCGACGAGGGCCTCATCAACATCGTCGAACTGATGCAGGGTCGCGATGCCCTCTTGCAAGCGCAGCAAAACGAATTGCAAAGCAAATACCTCACCATCCTCAACATCGATATGCTGAAATTCTATGAAACGGGGGAGTTGAAGTGACGGTTGGGGTTAATAATGAACAAAAATATGTAGTATGAAACGGTTGATAATTATTCTTTTTTCCTTCCTACTCGTGGCTTGCACGACAAAGATTGATAGGATATGGCAACGCACAGATAGCACTGCCAAAGAGAATTATCAAGAAGATGAATTGGACGAATCAGACAAGAGTTATTACAGAGCGGGAATAGTAACCCTTCTTTTCCTTTTTGCGTTTAGTGCGACGGGAATGTATGCTTCTCTTATGTTTCTTCACCAAAGAACGAAAAAACAGAATCGAAACAACCGTTTCAGAGTTAAAAATGCAAGGTTGGAAAAACTTTTAACAGCCCAACAAGCTGAAATCGAAGAGAGTTATGAACAATCCAAGCAAAATGCTGTTTTGGCACAAGAAATAGAACAATTGAGGACGCAAATCAAGATCTTTCAGACAAAACTGACCGACAAAATTACGGAAAGAGAACAATTGTTTTATGATAGCGATATTTATTCTTATTTCTCATCGTTCAAAGATGATAAATTCAACCACGAAGCCCCAACAAAAGAAGATTGGAAAAAGATGATTTCCTCATTCCGAAAAACTTTCCCGAATTATTACAAATTCATCGCTGAGGAAAATAGCCTCACACTCGACCAATTGAAAGTTTGCATTCTCATCAGGCTTTTCTATCCAGTTTATACGATGCAAAGGATTTTAGATGCTGACAGTAACCGCATCACTCGAATCAAACGGCAAACCAACAAAAAACTTTTCGATGAAGACTCTGCTGCATCTCTCGAAAACAACCTGAAAAGACATCAAAACGAGAGAGTGTAGGCAAAGTGTATATTTTTTATGAATCTAATTGAAAATCAATTATTTACATTTTTCAAAAATCAAAAAGTGTAGGCAAAGTGTAGTTATTTTTATGAAAAAAAATTGGGAGGCGAATTCTTTTCATTGTAATTTTGCGGAAGAAAACCAAAACCAAAGAAAACCATGGAATCAAGTATCCGACTCTCAAGCATTGTCATTTATCGCATCGTTTTCGCGGTAATTTTCGCGATTCTCAGCATCGCACAAGCCACCGCCAAAGAACACGACCACCCCGTTGAGGGCGTGGTTTTCGATAGTTTTTCCGAGGACGGACTGCCCGCCCTCATCACGCTGATGACTGCCGACAGCGTCGTTATCGACACGATGACAGCCATTCCCAGTGACTATCCGTTCCGTACCTATCCCCGTGCCGCCGACTATCAGTTTACGATTCAGAAAGTGGGTCGCTACATCGTGAAGGCGGAAATGGAGGGCTACATCGACGCTTACGTGAACTTCGAGTTGCGCAGCAAGCGTGAGCAGTTTATCCGCGTGAAACCGCTTCGGATGATGAAGGCGTTTCACGACCTGCCCGAAGTGACCGTGAAGGCGACGAAAATCAAGATGGTGATGCGGGGCGACACGATTGTCTATAACGCCGATGCCTTCAACTTGGCCGAAGGCTCGATGCTCGACGCATTGGTGAGCCGGTTGCCGGGGGCACAACTGACGAAGGACGGCCAAATTTTCGTGAATGGCAAGAAAATCGAGAGCCTGCTCGTGAACGGACGCGACTTCTTCAGCGGCAGTCCGCAGGTGGCATTGCAAAACCTGCCTGCCTATACGGTGAGCAAAATCAAGGTCTATGACGAGGCTGGTGTCGCCTCGCGAATCATGCAGCGCGATATGGGTGACAAGCGGTATGTGATGGACGTGAACTTGAAAAAGGAGTATTCCAAGACTTATATGGGTAATGCCGAGGTCGGCTATGGTACAGAAAATCGCTATTTAGCGAAAGCTTTCGGCATAAAAATGTCGGACAAGGAATGGGTGATGGGGTCTGCCAGCATCAATAATTTGAGTGACTACCAACAAGTTCAGTTCGACCAAAGTGTT
>CACYQZ010000028.1 GCA_902776665.1 uncultured Prevotellaceae bacterium | reverse complement strand
AGGAAGACGATGAGCGGGTTGGAGAAGGTGACGAGGAAAGCCGTCCACGTATTGTACCAGAGCGAGCCTTTTTGCTGTCCCGATTGGTGAACTTTCTTCATCGGGTCGGTGCGATAGGTGTACCATCCGAAGCCGAGCAGCAGTAGCGAACCCACAATCTGAAGGTAAAAACGGTTTTGGTCGTTGTTGATTAAGTCCATCACGAAAGCCATGCCATAGCCCGTGATGGCGGCGTAGAAAATGTCGCTGATGGAAGCGCCGATTCCTGTGGCAAAACCATACCAACGACCCTTGTTCAACGTGCGCTGCACACAAAGAATGCCCACCGGCCCCATCGGAGCCGATGCAATCATGCCAATGAGCATGCCTTTGAAGATGAAATCCAATATGTTAATTGGTATTTGAAATGGCATAGCGGCTGCAAAGGTACATTTTTTTTTGGAACTATCAAAATTTTTTCGTACCTTTGCAGCAAATCTACGAACAACTTAATTTTCAGGAAAAAATGATGAACGAACAACAAACTTTGAAACCGTATGTGATTGGTTTGGACCTCGGAGGTACAAACTCAGTGTTTGGAATCGTCGATAGCCGTGGTGAAATCAAGGCCACAACCGCTATCAAGACGCAAGTTTATGACAATGTAGAGGACTATGTCGATGCTTCGGTGAAAGCCCTCGAGCCGATTATCGAACAGATGGGCGGCATCGAGAAAATCAAGGCGATGGGCATTGGCGCGCCGAACGGCAACTACTACAACGGCACGATTGAATTCGCGCCGAACCTCGTGTGGGGTCGCAACGGCATTGTGCCACTGGCTGCCATGTTCAAGGAGCGTCTCGGAATCCCCGTCGCACTGACCAACGACGCCAACGCTGCTGCCATCGGCGAAATGATTTATGGCGTGGCACGTGGCATGAAGAACTTTATTATGATTACGCTCGGCACGGGTGTCGGTTCTGGTATCGTCGTGAACGGCCAGTTGGTATATGGCAGCGACGGTTTCGCAGGTGAACTCGGTCACGTTGTCGTGCGCCGCGACGGTCGTCCCTGCGGATGCGGTCGAAAAGGCTGTCTGGAGACTTATTGCTCGGCCACGGGCATGGCTCGCACGGCTCGCGAACTGCTTTCCACGACCGAACAGCCCTCGCTTCTGCGTGAACTGAATCCCGACGAAATCACCAGTCTCGACGTGGCGATTGCCGCTGGAAAAGGCGACAAGTTGGCCAACGAAATTTTTGAGTTTACTGGTCAGATTCTCGGCGAGGCTTGTTCCGACTTCGCAGCGTTCTCGTCGCCCGAGGCGTTTATTTTCTTCGGTGGCGTGACGAAGGCCGGTGACCTGATTATGAACCCCATCAAAAAGGCTTACGACGAAAATGTGCTGAAAATCTACAAGGACAAGGCAAAATTCCTTGTCAGCGGATTGGAAGGCTCGAGTGCAGCCGTGCTCGGTGCGAGTGCTGTGGGATGGGAAATCTGATTCCAACCAAAAAGAAAGCACCATCTTGCGGATGGCGCTTTCTTTTTTATATGTTAATATTCACTTCGCTTCCTCCATCGTTCCTTCGATGTATAGGCGAGTCATTTCGGGTTTGCCGTTGGTGCGGATGGTGATGCTTTTCTTAAAGTGGCCGGGGAACTTGCCCTTGCCGTTGTAGGTCACCTTGATTTGGCCGGTTTTGCCGGGTGCGACAGGCTCTTTCGTGTAGTTCGGAACCGTGCAGCCGCACGATGCCACCGCCTGATTGATGACGAGCGGAGCCGTGCCCGTGTTGGTGAACGTAAAGGTGCATTCTTTCACGGGTTGTGCCTCGGAGAATTTGCCGAAATCGTGGGTCGTCTTGTCGAACTTGATTTGTGCCTGCTGTGCCGAGGCGAAGCTGACGCACGCAATGAGAAGCATGGTCGTGAGTAACAATTTTTTCATATTTTTCGCGTGTTAAGTTGTTAAATTCGACGCAAAGTTACGTTTTTTGTTTAAAAAACGGCACAAAAAGACGTTTTTTTTAAGAGATAATAACAGAAGAACAGCCATTTTGTTTTGTCAGTTCGTGGAAAAGTTGTAATTTTGCACGAAATTTTGTAAATTATATAAAAGATGTATAGAACAAACACTTGTGGAGAGCTTCGGCTCTCAGACGCTGGTCGGCAGGTGACGCTGGCCGGATGGGTGCAGCGAGTTCGCAAGATGGGCGGAATGACTTTCGTCGATTTGCGCGACCGCTACGGTATCACACAGTTGGTTTTCGACGAGTCGAAAGATGCGGCTCTCTGCGAAAATGCCAACAAGTTAGGACGTGAATGGTGTATTCAGATTGTGGGAACGGTCAGCGAGCGCCAGTCGAAGAACCCGAAGATGCCGACGGGCGACATCGAGATTCTGGCGACGACGCTCCGCGTGCTCAGCGAGAGCGAAACACCGCCGTTCACCATCGAGGACAACACCGACGGCGGCGACGAACTGCGAATGAAGTACCGCTATCTCGACCTGCGTCGGGCGTGTGTGCGGAAAAATATGGAGTTGCGCCACAAAATGACGATTCTGACGCGCAACTACCTCGACTCGCACGACTTCATCGAGGTGGAAACACCGATTCTGATTGGTTCCACGCCCGAAGGTGCACGCGATTTCGTCGTTCCGAGCCGAATGAATCCCGGTCAGTTCTATGCGCTGCCGCAGTCGCCGCAGACGCTGAAGCAGTTGCTGATGGTGTCGGGTTTCGACCGCTATTTCCAGATTGCAAAATGCTTCCGCGACGAGGACCTTCGCGCTGACCGTCAGCCCGAATTCACCCAAATCGACTGCGAAATGTCGTTTGCCGACCAAGAAGACGTGCTGCAAATCTTCGAGGGTTTGGTTCGCTATATTTTCAAGGAGACACGCGGCGTGGAACTGCCAGCGAAGTTGCAGCAGATGACGTGGCACGAGGCGATGCGTCGCTTTGGTAGCGACAAGCCCGATTTGCGCTTCGGAATGGAGTTCGTCGAACTGATGGACGTGCTGAAAGGCACGGGCACGTTCCCCGTCTTCAACGAGGCTGAATACATTGGTGGCATCTGCGCGAAAGGCTGTGCCAACTACACGCGCAAGCAACTCGACGAACTCACCGACTTCGTGAAACGTCCGCAAGTGGGTGCGAAAGGTCTGGTCTATGTGAAATTCAACGAGGACGGCACGGTGAAGTCGTCGATTGACAAATTCTACGAGCCCGAAGTGTGGCAGACGCTGAAAACCGCGATGAATGCCGAAGATGGCGACCTCGTGCTGATTCTCAGCGGCGACAAGGCCAACAAGACTCGCACACAACTCTGCACGCTGCGTCTGGAGATGGGCGACCGCCTCGGACTGCGCGACAAAAACACGTTTGAATGTCTGTGGATTGTCGATTTCCCGCTCTTCGAGTGGAGTGACGAGGAACAGCGCCTGATGGCGACCCACCATCCGTTTACGCTGCCCAATCGCGACGATATTCCCCTGCTCGACACCGCGCCTGAAAAAGTTCGTGCCGTGGCCTACGACTTCGTTTGCAACGGCGTGGAACTTGGTGGCGGTTCGCTGCGTATCCACGAAGGTCATTTGCAGGAAAAAATGTTTGAAATCCTCGGTTTCACGCCCGAAAAGGCGATGGCGCAGTTCGGCTTCCTCATCAACGCCTTCAAATACGGTGCACCGCCGCACGCTGGTTTGGCCTTCGGACTCGACCGTTTCGTGAGCCTCGTGGCCGGTCTCGACTCGATTCGCGACTGCATCGCCTTCCCGAAAAACAATTCGGGTCGCGACGTGATGCTCGATGCACCGAGTTTCATCGACCAGCAGCAACTCGACGAATTGCAGATTCAACTCGACCTTCGCGACGACAGCGAGACCTGAAAATCGATATCAAACAAGTCGGTTGAGGCTCGGAGCCAGTCATGATTGATATAAGTCAAGAAAACTGCCATTTCTGTCAATATTTTTGCCTTTGTCAGAGGTTTGTTACGCGCTTTTGACTAACTTTGCAGCAGATTTCAACGCGGTTTGTCCGCTAAGAGTCCAATCAGGTATTATTTTTGTTTTTAGGTTAAAAATTATGGCAGAAAAGAAAACAACGAAGAAGGTTGCCGCTCCCAAGGCAGCCGAGAAGAAGGCTCCCGCAGTGAAGGAAACTGTGAAGGCAGCCGCCAAGAAGACCGTCGCTAAGAAGGTCGAGAAAAAAGCTGAGGTGGCGCTGAACGCCGAGAACGTCGGTTTCAAGGCTGGCGATGTCTATCAGGCACTGGCCACGGCTGCAAAGGCTCTCACCGTGAAGGAGATTGCCAAGGCCGCCAAAATCAGCGAAGAAGAAGTGCTCGTCGGTATGGGCTGGCTCTTCAAGGAAGGCAAAATCATGGGCGAAAACAACAAGATTTCGCTGGCTTAAAAGTCGATTCGACAAACAAGAAGGGGGCTGTAGAACACGTTTTACAGCCCTCTTTTCGTTTTTTTTCTCCAAAATTTTTTTCATGCTAATTTTTTTGAGTATTTTTGCAGGAAATTTTCAAAGAAACATCATCTAAGGAGGAAAAAATATGCAGACAAACAATCATTTAGTCATCATGGCAGGCGGCGTAGGCAGCCGATTTTGGCCGATGAGCACCGCCGAGCGCCCGAAGCAATTTATCGACGTGTTGGGCGTGGGTCGTTCGCTCTTGCAACTGACCGTGGAGCGGTTTCGCGGCATTTGTCCGCCCGAAAACGTGTGGGTGCTGACCAATCAGCGCTATGCCGACCTCGTCAAGGAACAACTGCCCGAAATGCCCGAGAGCAACATCCTTTTGGAGCCTTGCCGCCGCAACACTGCGCCCTGCATCGCCTACGCCAGTTGGCGCATCAAGTCGCAGTGTCCGAAGGCGAATGTCGTTGTTACGCCGAGCGACCACATCGTCACCAACGAGGAGGAATTTCAGCGTGTCATTCGCTCGTGTTTGAGTTTCACGGCTGAGAGCGACGCCATTGTGACGCTCGGCATGAAGCCCGACCGTCCCGAAACGGGCTACGGCTATATTCAGGCCGACCTCAGTGCCAGTTCGCCGCGCAACAACGAGATTTTCCGCGTCGATTCGTTCCGCGAAAAGCCCGATTTGCAGACGGCGCAGGCGTATATTCAGCAAAACAACTATTTTTGGAACGCCGGCATCTTCATTTGGAGCATTTCGACGATTGTGAACGCCTTCCGCGTCTATCAGCCTGCGATGAGCAAGATTTTCCAAGGGTTGAGCGATGTTTTCGGCACGCCCGACGAGCAGCAGGCCATCGACAAGCATTTTCCTGAGTGCGAAAACATCTCGGTCGATTACGCCATCATGGAGCGTGCCGAGGAAATTTTCGTCTGTCCGGCTGACTTCGGGTGGAGCGACCTCGGCACGTGGGGTTCGCTCATGGCGCATACGCCACACGACCTCTACGGCAACGCCTGCATCGGCAAGGACATTGCGATGTTTGAGTCGCACAACTGCATTGTACACACGACCGAGGCTCGGAAAGTGGTGATTCAGGGTCTGGAAGACTGTATCGTGGCCGAAAAAGACGGTACGCTGCTCATTTGTAAATTGAGTGAGGAACAACGAATCAAGCAATTTTCTGGGGAAGGTAATTAAGAATTGATAATTAAGAATTATGATTAGAAATTGTTCATTCGATATTCTCAACTGTCAACTGTCAACTCTCAACTATGAACTATGAACTAAATAAATCCCGCTACGACCATTATGTCGTCAACGACGAGGCACCGCTTTTGGAATGGCTGATTGCCAACATCAAGGGTTCGCGCTCGAAAATCAAGGCCACGCTGCAGGGACGCGGCATCAAAGTCAATGGAAAATGCGTCACGCAGTTCGATTTTCCTCTGCAAAAAGGCATGAAAATCGCTGTCAGCCAGACGAAGAAAAACGACCAGTTCAAGAGCCGCTACGTGAAACTCGTCTATGAGGATCGCTGGCTTGTCGTCGTCGAGAAAAACATTGGCATCCTTTCGATGGCCGCCGGCCACAAGTCGCTCAACGTGAAGAGCGTGCTCGACAACTATTTCCAGAAAACCGGTCAGAAATGCCGTGCCCACGTCGTTCATCGCCTCGACCGCGACACGAGCGGCCTGATGGTTTATGCGAAGGACATGGAAACCGAGCAGATTTTCGAGCATAATTGGCACGAAATCGTCTATGACCGCCGCTATGTGGCCGTCGTCAGTGGCGAAGTGGCCGAAAACGAGGGTACGATTGCCAACTGGCTGAAGGACAACAAGGCCTACGTCACCTATTCGTCGCCCGTCGATAACGGTGGAAAATACGCCGTCACCCATTTCCACGTGCTCGACCGCACGACCGAACATTCGCTCGTGGAGTATCAACTCGAAACGGGGCGGAAAAACCAGATTCGCGTCCATTCCGCCGATATGGGCCATCCCGTCTGCGGCGACACGAAATACGGCAATGGCGACGATCCCATCCACCGCCTCTGCCTCCATGCCTGCGTGCTTTGTTTCTGGCATCCCATCACCCGCGAGCGTATGGAATTCGACACGCCCGTCCCCACGTCGTTCCGACAGATTTTCAAGTAACAAGAACCAATCACCAAA
Source organism: uncultured Prevotellaceae bacterium (assembly GCA_902776665.1). Classification (GTDB taxonomy): domain Bacteria; phylum Bacteroidota; class Bacteroidia; order Bacteroidales; family Bacteroidaceae; genus Prevotella. The sequence goes on along the minus strand of CACYQZ010000028.1, from coordinate 32,750 downwards.
AAACATTTTTTCTATGAATCCAGATTTCACGCTTTACATTGTCGCCCTCGTCGCCTTCATCGTCGGCTTCCTCATCATCAAAAAAGTGACGAGTTGCCTCGTCAAAACCATTGTTTTGCTCGTTATCGCCGCCGTCATCGCCCTTTACTACTTCACAACAACCTAATTGTGACGGGTTTTCAACGATTTTTTGAAAAAAAACAACATTTTTATTCAAAAAATATTTGTGTTTTCAAAAAAATCATTACCTTTGCACCCGATTTTGAGAAAATTGAATAAAAACTCGTAAAATATACAATTATGAACCCAAACAATCTGACCAAAAAGGGCCTTTTCCAGAGAGAATTGTTGGCCTATTTCCTGCTCACCGTCGGCAGCCTGCTTTTCGCTGTTGGCGATGTGATGTTCGTGAACCCCTACCTGATGGCACCTGGCGGTACCTACGGTCTTTCCAACGTGTTCAACACACTGTGGCCGTGGAAAATCTCGCTCTACGCCATTTGTATGGACATTCCGCTGCTGATTATCGGCACGTGGATTCTCGGTCCGAAATTCGGCGTGAAGACCATCGTCTCGACCGCGCTGATTTTCGCGTTTACGTTTGTGCTTGAAAGTTGGTGGGGCTACAATCCCGTCATCCACGGCGGCGACATCGTGGCCAATGCCGAGCCTTCGATGATGAAGTCGATGGTTGAAATTCCGCATCACGGCGGTTGGTTCCATCCCGACTACTTCCTTAACACCGTTGTCGCAGGCTTGATTTACGGTTTGGCCATCGGTTTGATTTTCCGCTCTGGCGCGACGAGTGGCGGCTCCGACATCATCTCGATGATTCTCCACAAATACACGAAGATTTCGCTCGGAACACTCGTCATGATTGTCGATGGCATCATCACACTGAGCACGCTCGTGGCCTTCGGCGACATTCGCCTGCCGATTTATTCCGTCATTGTTATCTTCATCGAAGGCAAGGTCATCGACCTCGTGGTTGACGGTTTGAAGAGCGACAAGACGATGTTCATTGTCACCGACCATCCCGAGCCCATCCGCGACTACATCATCAACCAGCTCAACCGTAGCGGCACCTGCATCACTGGCAGTGGCCTTTATCAGGGCAACGAGCGCAAGATGGTCTATGTGACGCTGAACCGTACCGACATGATTAAACTTCGTTCGGCACTCCACACCATCGACCCCGACGCTTTCGTCAATATCATCGAAAGTTCGGAAATTCTCGGCAAAGGCTTCCGCGCCCTGCCTGAATAAGAAGAAAATACTGAAAACGTCCTATTTCTCGCCCTTGACAACGTGTTGCGCCTTTCGCTGCAGCACCTTGCTGAGGGCGAGAACGTGTCTGCTCTGTTTGGTGAGGTCTTCGCGCATTCCACTGATTTCGTTGAACAGGTAACTCGCCGCATTTTGCAACTTGTTCGGTCGGCGCTGGCTTTTGTCGGCATCGGGATTCACCACGACGCGAATGCCCTTTGCCTTCAACGAAATTTCCACGTCGGCATCGGTCATCGTCGGGTCGCCGTCGAAATGGATGAGGCCAGGCTGTTTGCGGTGGATGTGCAACTGACGACACCGGAAAGTCTTGATTTTCGAGTTCTTGTCGAGCGTCTTGTTGAACATGTCGAGGCTGATTTGCGGCGCGTCGAGCATATCGAACGGCTCCATGATAATCACGTCGAGCAGTCCGTCTCTCATCGAGGCTTGCGGCGCGATGTAGGCGTTGTTGCCGTATTGCGAGGCGTTGGCACACGAAATCAGAAACGCCTTGGCGCGTGTCGTGCCCGTTTCGTCTTGAATTTGGTAGGTTTCGGGCTTGTATTTCAACCCTTCGCGCAGCACATTTTCGACGTAGGTAATCGGTCCGCGCTTGCCTGCCTCGGCGAATTTATGGCTGACGAAAGCGTCGAATCCCATGCCGCAGGTGCAGAAAAACGGGTGTCCGTTGATCATACCGTAGTCGAGTTCGTGGATTTCAGCCCGATTGATGATTTCAATGGCCTTTTTTGCGTTCATCGGCAGCATCAAGTGGCGAGCCAGCCCGTTTCCCGAGCCGCAGGGAACGATGCCGAGGGCAGTCGGCGTGTCGATAATCGCCCGCGCCACCTCGTTCACCGTGCCGTCGCCCCCGATGGCCACGACAATGTCGGCGCCCTCGCGTTGTGCCTCCGCAGCAATCTCCGCGGCGTGTCCGGCACGTTCCGTCAGGCGCAATTCGTAGTCAAACAGCCCTTTATCAATCGTTTCTTCGATGAGTTTGGGAATGTTGGCCTTGCTTGCCGTCCCCGAAATGGGGTTCATGATGAAAACAATTCTTTTCACGCTGCAAAATTACGATTTTCTTGAGATTTTTGCCTCCAAAACAGGAATAAATTATAAGATTGGAAAGTTTTTTTATGAAAAAAGAACATGTTTAAAAATTTTTTTGTACCTTTGCAGCCTAATTATTAAATAAGGTAGATTATCTACATAATTTTATGGGACAACTACAAGAAAGATACAAGAGCTATCGCCGTCCGCAGGAGTACGAAAAGCAAGGTATCTATCCCTATTTCCGTGCCATCACAAGCAAACAAGGAACGGAAGTTGAGATGGATGGACACCAAGTTTTGATGTTCGGTTCGAATGCCTATACAGGGCTGACGGGCGACGAGCGCATCATTGCCAAGGCGAAAGAGGCTCTTGACAAATACGGTTCGGGATGTGCCGGAAGCCGTTTCCTAAACGGAACGCTCGACCTGCACGTGCAGTTAGAGAAGGACTTGGCCGCTTTCGTGAACAAAGACGAGGCGATGTGCTTCTCCACAGGCTTTTCGGTGAATCAGGGTGTCATTCCGGCTTTGCTGTCGAAAGACGATTTCATCATCTGCGACGACCGCGACCACGCTTCCATCGTCGATGGACGTCGGCTGTCGTTTGCCAAGCAACTGCGCTTCAAGCACAACGACATGGAAGACCTCGAGCGCGTTCTTCAGAAACTGCCCGAGGAAGCCGTGAAACTGATTGTGGTCGATCGATGAGGCTCACTGAATCGGTGTTTTCGGTCGTCAGGGACGCGGTGTCTGCGACTATTTCGGACTCACCGATGAGGTCGATTTGATCATGGGAACCTTCTCGAAGTCGCTCGCCAGCATTGGCGGCTTCATCGCAGGCGATTTCGACACCATCAACTGGCTTCGCCACACCTGTCGCTCGTATATTTTCAGTGCCTCGAACACGCCGGCGGCCACGGCAGCGGCCATGGAAGCCCTGCACATCATCCAGCAGGAGCCCGAGCGCATCGAAAAACTCTGGGACGTGACGCGCTATGCACTGCGTCGGTTCCGCGAAGAAGGTTTCGAGATTGGCGACACCGAGAGTCCGATTATTCCGCTCTACGTGCGCGATGTCGATAAGACTTTCCTCGTCACGGCCTTGGCCTACAACGCAGGTGTTTTCATCAATCCCGTCATTCCGCCGGCCTGTGCGCCCGAAGACACGCTCGTGCGCTTCGCGCTGATGGCCACGCACACGAATGAGCAGGTGGAGCGCGCCGTTGTCGCCTTGAAGAAAATTTTTGTCGAACAAGAAATCATCAAATAACGAGTTCGGGGCGTAGCGCAGCCCGGTAGCGCGCCTGGTTTGGGACCAGGTGGTCGCAGGTTCGAATCCTGTCGCCCCGACTTCAAGAGCATCGCGGAGAGTCTGAAAAGATTCTCCGCGATTTTTTTATCACTTTCATTTCATCGCTTTTAAAAAAGCTTTCGGCAACGCATGGCGGTTGAGGAACAGGTAGGTGGTGTTGAGCGTCATGTAGTCGCGTGACATGTACCAAATGCCTTTGTAGTCGCCACTTTTCCCCCATGAATTTTTCACCATATAATAGGGCTTGCCGTTCTCGTCGATGGCCTTGCCGTAGATGAGCATGACGTGGTCGTATGTGAATCGCCAGTTGTCCCACTGTTCCTGACGCAGCTGTTGGGTGGGCTTCACGCCGTCGGGCAGCATGGCGAGTCCCGTTCGTGTGAAGTCGCCCGACACGTCGCCGCCCCATGCCACGGTGTAGCCAGCGTCCAACGCCTTGTCGAGCAGTTCCATCAGTTGCTCGATGGGGATGTTGTAACTCGGTTTCAAACGCCATTTGTAGGGTGCCTCGATGACGAACCATTTGTAAAACGGATGGTGCGTGTAACTTGTCAGGCTCACATAGTCGTCGAGGTCGAGCCCAAGGCTCTCGGCAAACGATTTCGGCGTGTAGGTCTTTCCCTCAAAGACAAACGACTCCGGGCAGCGTCCCACATAGCGTTCGATGAGCGTCTGAACACTGTCTTGCCAGTGGGGTAGGGGCTCCTTGGCATCTTTTCTGACGATGCTGCTGACCATGCGCTCCAATTCGGGGAAGAACACTTTGAAATTGGCCAGAGAGTCGCCTGTCAGCGAGCCAGGGGCAGGCATGGCGTTCTCCGGACAGATGCCGTGTTGGCGAATCACTTCCAACACATCGTCACACGAACCGCCCTCAGAAATCTGGCTGTAGCCGTGCATACGGACATAGTGCGTGGCGCAATCCATATAGTCCTTGTTCACAACGAACATTTCGCACAGGTCATAAACTTTTCCTGTCTTGCGCAGTATCTCGCTCTCGAAAAATCCCAGTGTGGCATAGTCCCAGCACGTGCCACTGCGATACTGGTTTTTCACGCTGGTGATGGGAATTTCCTTGACAATTTTGAACGATTTTTTCACGTCCGAGGCAATGGCGCCTCGCTGTAGGTTCTCTTGTGCCAATGCCGTGGTTGCCAACAGCATCATCGGCAGGATTGTTTTGATGATGTTCTTCATTTTGATCGTGTTTGATTACTCGTGATGATATGGTTCTCCTTTAATAATTGTACACGCGCGATAGAGTTGTTCGGTGAAAACGAGGCGAATCATCTGGTGGGAAAAAGTCATCTGCGAGAGCGAGATTTTCTCGTTGGAACGGTCGTAAACCGCCTGAGAAAAGCCGTAAGGGCCTCCGATGACGAAAACGAGGTTCTTCCCTGCGACCTGCTTGCGCTCGAGCCACTGCGAAAACTTGATACTGGTGAATTCTGCGCCCCGCTCGTCGAGCAAAACCACCGTGTCCGACGGTTTCAGGCGTTGCAGAATCTGTTCGCCCTCGCGCTCCTTCTGCTGCTCTTCGGAAAGTGCCTTCGTGTTCTTCAAATCGGGCACTACGGTCACTTCGAATGGCATGTAGTGGCCGATGCGCTTCACGTAGTCGTCGATGAGCGTCGCGAGGTGCTTATTCGTTGTTTTTCCGACCAGAATCAAGTTTGTTTTCATCCTTTTCCTCGTTTTTGATGTTGTATTCGTGTCGCCGCTTCGGATTCATTGGAAACCAACCTTTTTCCACGCGCTTTTTTTGGTGGAAAAGTTCGCCAATCGACCACAAAAGCGACGCTCCAACCACGCCGATGATGGCCGACCAAAAGACATCGGCCACGAAGAAGGCACAGCCGATGCTGACCAGTCCTGCGATCAGAAACGCCCACCAGCAGCGCGTTCCGAGATAATATTCCGCCTTGATGACGAGCGGGTGAAACAGTCCGATAATCAAAAAGGTGCTGATGGCGATGATGACACCCGTGAAGTAGATTTCCATAATTGATAGCGTTGATTTCATCTGCAAAATTACGAAATTTTTTGAAAAAATCGATGAAAAAAGAGGTGAAAAATAAATTTCACCTCTTTTGTATAGATAGGGGCTGGCAGAAATTACTCTACCGCCCAATCTTCCTTCGTCTTGCGGACATAACTCTGGTAGCGGAGTTTTGCCATACGCTCGGCCTCGGAGAAGAGTTCCTCAGCCTCGTTGGGATAGGCTTTCTGAACGCTGAGGTAGCGGACCTCGCCCAAGAGGAAGTCGCGGAACTTATCCCACTGCGGCTCTTTCGAGTCGAGCGTGAACGGATTCTTGCCTTCGTCGGCCAGTGCGGGGTTGTAGCGCCACAGGTGCCAGTAACCGCACTCGACGGCCTTGGCTTCCTCGGCCTGCGATTTACCCATACCGCCCTTGGCCTTCAAACCGTGGTTGATACAGGGTGCGTAGGCGATGACGAGCGACGGTCCGGGATAGGCTTCAGCCTCGCGGATCGCCTTCAAGCACTGGGCATTGTCGGCTCCCATTGCGACCTGGGCTACATAGACGTAGCCGTAGGCCGTGGCAATCATTCCGAGGTCTTTCTTACGGATGCGCTTGCCCTGTGCAGCGAACTGTGCGATGGCACCGAGCGGCGTAGCTTTCGACGACTGACCACCCGTGTTCGAATAAACCTCGGTGTCGAGCACGAGGATGTTCACGTCCTCGCCGCTGGCAATCACGTGGTCGAGACCGCCGTAGCCGATGTCGTAAGAAGCACCGTCGCCACCGATAATCCACTGCGAACGCTTCACAAGATAGTGGTCGAGCGTCTGCAACTCGGCGCAAGTGGGACAGCCCTTCGCAGCGCTCTCGGCGATGAGTTCGCGCAGACGCGGAGCAATTTCCTTCGTCTTTTCAGCATCTTCTTTGTTGTCAATCCACTGCTGAGCCAGTTCCTTGTATTCTGCGCTGACGTTGCCCTCAATCATTTCGGTGAGCAGCATCGTCACGCGCTCTTTCATCTTCTTGTTACCGAGCACCATACCCATACCAAATTCGCAGAAGTCCTCGAACAGCGAGTTGTCGAAGGCGGGACCCTGACCCTTGGCGTTCTTCGTGTAGGGCGTCGAGGGAATCGAAGCCGAGTAGATCGACGAGCAACCTGTGGCATTGGCCACCATCTGACGGTCGCCGAAGAGTTGGCTGACGAGTTTCACATACGGCGTTTCACCGCAACCCGAGCAGGCTCCCGAGAATTCGAAGAGCGGCTGTGCGAACTGCGAGTTCTTCACGTTGGCCTTGACATCGACGAGGTCTTGCTTCGAGGTGACATCCTTGACGAGTTTGTCCCAATTCTTCGCCTCCTGAACCATTTCGGGTGCATCGGGGTTGAACGGAACCATCGCCAGGGCCTTGCCCAGTTTCGGATTGCCCGGGCAGACATCGGCGCAGTTGCCGCAACCCAGACAGTCGAGCACGCTTACTTCGATGCGGAAGTGCATACCCTTCATCGTGGCAGGTGCCTTCATTTCGATGGTGTCGAGTTTGTCGAAGCCCTTCATTTCGTCGTCGTTGAGGACGAACGGACGGATAGCAGCGTGCGGACAAACGTAGGCACACTTGTTACACTGGATACAGTTTTCGAGGTTCCAGACGGGCACGAATGCCTCCACACCACGCTTTTCGTAAGCGGAAGTGCCATTGTCCCACGAACCATCGACGGTGTTGTGCTTCACGAAGTCGCTGACTTTCAGCAGGTCGCCGGCCTGTGCGTTGATCGGGCGCACAAGTTCCTTGACGAATGCGGGTGCGTCGTCGGCTTTGGCCTCGTCGTCGGGCAGGTTAGCCCAAGCGGGATCGACGGTCAGTTGCTTATATTCGCCACCGCGATCGACGGCTGCATAGTTCATATTGACGACATCCTCGCCCTTCTTGCCGTAGGACTTCACGATGAATTTCTTCATCTGCTCGACGGCGAGTTCAACGGGAATCACGCCCGTGATGCGGAAGAATGCGCTCTGCAGAATCGTGTTCGTGCGGTTGCCGAGACCGATTTCCTGTGCAATCTTCGTGGCGTTGATGTAATAGACGGTGATGTTGTTCTGTGCGAACAGGCGTTTGACCTTGTTTGGAATGAAATTGACGAGTTCGTCGCCGTCGAAAATCGTGTTCAGCAGGAACGTTCCGTTCTTCTGCAGACCGCGTGTCACGTCGTACATATGCAGGTAAGCCTGAACGTGGCAAGCGACGAAGTTCGGCGTCGTCACGAGGTAGGTCGAGCGAATCGGCGTGTCGCCAAAACGCAGGTGCGAACAGGTGAAGCCACCCGACTTCTTCGAGTCGTAGCTGAAGTAAGCCTGGCAATATTTGTTCGTCGAATCACCGATGATTTTCACCGAGTTTTTGTTGGCACCAACCGTTCCATCGGCTCCGAGGCCGTAGAATTTCGCCTGATACATACCTGCGCCACCGAGTGCCATTTCCTCGACTTCGGGCAGCGAAGTGAAGGTGACGTCATCGACGATACCTACCGTGAAGTGGTTCTTCGGTTCGGGCAGTTCGAGGTTGTTGAACACGGAAATAATCTTCGCAGGAGTCGTGTCGGAAGAACCCAGACCATAGCGTCCGCCAACGATGAGCGGCTTGTTTTCGACATCGTAGAACGCCGATTTCACGTCGAGATAGAGCGGTTCGCCCTCTGCGCCGGGTTCTTTCGTGCGGTCGAGCACGGCAATGCGCTTCACCGTCTTGGGAACGGCGGCCAGCAGGTGCTTCACCGAGAACGGACGATAGAGGTGGACGGCAATCATACCGACCTTCTTGCCCTGAGCCGTCAGGTGGTCGATGGCCTCGCGGGCGGCTTCCGTGGCCGAACCCATCAGAATGATGATGTTTTCAGCGTCTTTCGCGCCGTAGTAGTCGAACAGATGGTATTCGCGGCCAGTGATTTCGCTGACTTTCTGCATATAGTATTCCACCACCTCAGGCACTTTGTCGTAAGCGGCATTGCAAGCCTCGCGATGGGTGAAGAAAGTCTCAGGATTCTCGGCAGTACCGCGTGTCATCGGACGCTCAGGCGAGAGCGCACGGTCGCGGAAACGCTTCACATCCTCGGGATCGACGAGCTTGGCCACGTCTTCCTGTTCCATAATTTCAACTTTGTGGTACTCGTGAGAAGTGCGGAATCCGTCAAAGAAGTTCACGAACGGAATCTGCGTCTTCAGCGTGGCGAGGTGAGGCACTGCCGTGAGGTCCATCACTTCCTGCACAGAACCCGAGCAGAACATTGCGAAACCCGTCTGGCGGCAAGCCATCACGTCTTGATGGTCGCCGAAGATGCAGAGCGAGTGCGAAGCCAGTGTGCGGGCCGACACGTCGAAGACGCAAGGCAGCATTTCGCCGGCGATTTTGTACATATTGGGAATCATCAGCAGCAAGCCCTGCGATGCGGTGAACGTGGTGGTCAGCGCACCAGCCTGCAACGAACCGTGCAATGCACCGGCGGCACCGCCTTCCGACTGCATTTCCTGCACAGAAACGTTCTGTCCCCAGAGGTTTTTACGACCGCGAGCGGCCCACTCATCGACGTGCTCCGCCATTGGCGAAGACGGTGTGATGGGGTAGATGGCGGCTACTTCAGAGAACATATAGCTCACGTGAGCTGCAGCCTCGTTACCATCACAAGTGATAAATTTCTTTTCTTTTGCCATGTTTTGAAATGTATTAAGTAAGTTATGTCAATACCTAAAAATGATGATTTTGTTTTAAAACGTTGCAAAGGTACTATTTATTTTTAATAAAGCAATGAAAGATAGAACAAAAATTTGTCAGATTCCGTTTTTCTTTGTAATTTTGTCAAGTGAAACTGCATTTTTTTAATCCCGAACACGACATTGCGCTGGCCACCGACGTCAAGCGATTCACAGCACCGAGCGCGGCGCGGCAACTGCGGCACGACCTCGGTTTTCTGCCTGCGCTGTGGGCCGATGACGGCGATTTCGTGCTGGTCGAGGATGTCGATGAGGCCGTGCGGCAGTCGAAAGCGTTCGGAACGCTGATGGCTGCGGTTCGGTTCGTTTCTGAAGACGATTTGCGGCGGTGGGTGAGGGCTGAAAAAAGTTTGAAAAACCTCGAAATCGAGCCGTGGGGCTGGGATTGGGGCGTCGTGGAAACGCTGACGAAGGCAGGATTGGCAGATTTTTGTCCGTCGGAAGAGCGACTTCAAACGATTCGACGCTTGAGCAACCGAAAATGGGCGGCGGAAAACTTGCTTCCAGCCTTGCGAACGCGAATTTCGTGGCCGACGGTGGGCATTTCGCGCTATATTTCGGATGAAAACGACTTGGATTTCGACGAAATTCTTCACAATGAGAATGCTTTTGAATCAGTTTCAAAAATCGTGCTGAAATCGCCGTGGAGCAGTAGCGGACGGGGCATTCGCTATGCTTTCAACGCCACACAATTCGACCGAAATCTATCGTGGGCGCGTCGTGTCGTCGAGCAGCAGGGCGGCGTGATGGTCGAGCCTTTTTACGAGAAAATTGCGGATTTTGCGATGGAGTTCGACGCGAAGGCCGACGGCAGCATTGTTTACAAGGGTTTGTCGCTGTTTGTCACGAACAATGGAGCCTACATGGGCAACCTCATTGCTTCGGAACGCGAAAAACGCAAAATTTTGTCAGAATTTGTACCCGAAAAGGTAGTAGAAGAACTTCGCGAAGCCATCGTCGAATTGCTGAAAACGGCTCTGCAAGGCCGATATTCAGGGCCTTTCGGCATCGATATGATGGTCGTTCGCAATGACTCAAAAAAATGTGCTGAAAAAATGGAAATTGCCCTGCACCCCTGCGTCGAACTGAACCTTCGCCGCACGATGGGCCACGCAGCCCTCGCGATTCCTTGCGACGAATCCACGCCGGCGCGCTTGATGCGCATCGACTACACCGACCGCCACCGGCTCACAATTGTGTCCGCCGATAGAAATCCACGTTTTCCTTCATCAACAGTTCAATCGGCATATAGTTCACCGAATTGATTTTTTTCTTCAAAACGATGGCTTGAAACAGCGAGTCGATGCTCGAATAGCCCTGCATATAGGCGTGTTGCGCGATGATGAACGAAATGCTTCCCTCGCGCAGACACTCGGCATTTTTCGGCACCATATCGTAACCCATGATTTGGATGTTTCGGCGATTTTTCTTCAACAGATATTCGCCCACGATGTACGCACGCGAATTGAACGTGATGCCGTGGTGAATCTGCGGATGCTGCGCAAAAAAGTCCTCCAATGTCTGCCAACAGGCTTTCCGCGAACACGAAAGCGGCAGGTTCAGTTCGCGAATGGCGATTTTCGGGAAATGGTCGGCCATATAGTGACGGAATCCGACCTCGCGATTGGCCTGCTGCTTACTCGTCACCCGTCCGTTTTGCGTCTGCTTCATTATCATAATTTCCTTCTCGCCCGACGCCACCATCATCAGCACTTTCGCCGCGAAATAGCCACTGGCAAACGAATCTTGGCCGAAGAACGACAGCGGTCGCAGGTCGGGCATATACGAGTCGAGCAGCACGAAGGGAATGTTGCGTTCGTGGAGTTGGTCGGTGAGGCTGCGGGTTGTGTCGAGGTCGGTCGGCACGATGACCAGTCCGTCGGGTTTCTCGGTCAGAATCGCCTCGTAGCAGGCGATGAACGAGTCGGGATTGAGGCGTTTGTAGTGGCAAATTCTCACATCGACGTGGAACTCGCGCCGCGCCTCCATCGCCTTCAGCGCGCCTTCTTCAATTTCGACCCAGTGCGCTTCCTGTTCGTGTTCGGGCACGAGCATATAGAGCGTGCAACTGCGGTTGTAGGCCAGTGCCGAGGCGTATGCGTTGGGCGTGTAGTCCAACTCTTTCAGCGCCTTTTCCACCTTTTCTCGGGCTGGTTGCGACACGTTGGGTCGTGCGTGTAACACGCGATCGACCGTTCCCACCGACACGCCTGCGCGCTCGGCAATATCCTTGATTCTGATGGTTCTTGTCATTTCGATTTTGATGTTTCGGGCTGCAAAAGTACAAAAATTCGACGAAGTATGGAAGAAATGTTGTAAAAATCAGTCATAATGGTTAAAACTTATTAAAAATGAAGAAAAACTAATCAAAATAGTTGCAAGATAAAATATAAGTAGTTATCTTTGCGGCAGGTATTGATAAAAAATGGTTCTGACTCCTCAAAAAATCGAGGGTCGGACGATGAAAAAAGTTGAATAATTTAAACCATCAAAGAGTATGAAACTGACAAAAAGAGAACATGAAATCATGAAACTGTACTGGCAGCACGGACCGATGTTCATTCGCGACCTGCTGGAGTATTACGACGAGCCGCGCCCCCATTTCAACACGCTTTCGACGATGGTGCGCACATTGGAGAAAAACGGCTACATGGGGCACAAGCAGTATGGCTCGACCTACCAATACTATCCGCTCATCAGCGAGCAGGAGTATGGCAAGGAAACGATTGCCAGTTCGGTGAAAAACTATTTCAAAGGCTCGTACATGAACGTGGTTTCGGCCTTCGTCAGCGACGAGAAAATCTCTGTGGATGAGTTACAGACGCTCATCGATATGATTCAGGCGAAAAAAGACACTTAAAACCGCAAAACGATGACGACATTCCTGCACTACGACTTGAAAGTTGCGCTGCTCATCGCCGTGTTCTATATGTTCTATAGGCTGTTGGCGGCTCGCGAAACCTTCCATCGGCTCAACCGAATGGTGCTTTTGGCATCGCTCGCCTTGTCGCTGCTGTTGCCGCTTTGTGTGGTGACGGTGCATCGAACCGTGGAAGTCGGCTCGATGCCGCAACCGACGGCTTCGGTGGGCATGGCAGAGGTAGGCGAAATCGTCGAGGACGAGGATTCCAACTCGACGGGCACAATTCTGGCGGTCGTCTATCTGTTGGGCGTGGCTTTCTGCCTCGCGCGTACATCAATCAATATATGGAGTGTGCGCCGACTGATTGCCCGCTGTCACGAAGTGGCCGTGCCGTCGTATATCCACGGCGACATCGGCGGAATGAGGCTCTTTGTCGCCGACGACGCGAAAGTAAAACCTTTCAGTTGGATGCGCACGGTGGTGTTGTCGCGCAAGGACTACGAAAACGACCTTGCCGACGGCGCCCGCGGTCAGAGCATCGTATTGGCGCACGAATGTGGGCACGTGGCCTGTCGCCATTCGGTCGATATGCTATTTGTCGATATGGTCGTAGCCCTGCAATGGTTCAATCCCGTGGTGTGGCTGCTCAGGCAAGACCTGCGCACCGTCCACGAGTACGAGGCTGACGCACGGGTACTCTCTCAAGGATTCAACGCTTATCAATACCTGAGCTTGTTGGTTCAAAAGGCTGCTGGCGATGCCGGATACTCCGTCGCCAATGGCATCAGTATGTCGAGTATCGTTTCAAAACGTGTAATTATGATGACTAAAAAACAATCTTCAAAGTACGCTTGGGCAAGATTGCTCTATGTCGTACCCATCGTTGCCCTCTCGCTGGCGGCAACGGCAAAAACGGTGGTGGATTATCAAGTTATTGAGTCCAAAACAAGTACGGAAATGACTTTACCCGACGATGAAACGCTCTACGTTGTCGATGGAAATATTGTTGAAAAACAAGATGTGAAAAAGTTGAAAACCGAGGAAATCAAGTCGATAAAGATTCTCAAAAAAGAGGAGGCCACATCGAAGTGGGGCACTCAAGGAGCCAATGGTGTCATTGAAATCACGACAGACAGGACGAAAGTCCACGAAGCCGTGATGAAGAGTGACGACGACAACAAATTGTATGTCGTTGACGGCAATGTCGTTTCGAAAGAAAGCGCGATGGAACTGGTCAATGAAAATATTGAGTCAATTTCGGTGCTTTCTGGAGAAAGTGCTACGAAACTTTGGGGTAGCAAGGGTGAAAACGGCGTGATTGTCATCACGACAAAGACGAAAACGGAGGCAGAAGGCACGAAAGGTGACGACGACGAAAAAGCGTTTGAGATCGTGGAGAAAATGCCAGAATTCCCCGGCGGTGACAAGGCTCTGTTGGAATTTCTGTCGAAAAACATTAAATACCCAGTGGAAGCCCAGAAAAAAGGCTTGCAGGGTCGTGTCGTGGTGGGTTTTGTCGTGGAAAAAGACGGCTCTCTTAGCGATGTGAAGACGGCTAAAAGTGTCGATCCGCTGCTCGACGAAGAGGCGATGCGCGTCGTGAAGTCGATGCCAAAGTGGCTGCCCGGCAGGCAGAAAGGCAAGGCCGTGCGCGTGAAATTCAATGTGCCGATTTCGTACCAGTTGAATGGACCAGCCGCGAAAACCGATGGTCAGACGGCTCCTGCTCCCCGTCCTGCCGATTCTCCGACTGCACAGCCTTCGGCTTCCTCTGGTGAAAAACCTTATGAGGTCGTAGAGCAGATGCCCGAATTTCCTGGTGGAATGAAAGCAATGATGGAATATCTTTCGAGTAACGTGAAATATCCTGTGGAGGCCCAGAAAATGGGTGAGCAGGGTCGCGTCATCGTTGGGTTTATTGTCGAGAAAGACGGCACGGTTTCCAATGCCAAAGTCGTTAAGTCCAACAAATACACCATGGTGGAAATCGAGAAAGACGGCACTGTCGTGAAGAAACTTGAAACAAGTGAAGGGGCAGCCATTCAAGAACTCGAAGCCGAGGCGCTTCGCGTCGTTCAATCGATGCCGAAATGGACGCCCGGCAAGCTGAATGGCAAGGCCGTGCGCGTGAAATACAACCTCCCCGTATCGTTCCGATTACAATAGAATTTCTTTATAACACTTTCAATGGTGCATCAGGCTTCCGTCTGGCTCGCGACGAGTCGGACGGATGTTTTTTTACATTTGGAAGGTCGATTCGTAGAGAATTGTGTCGGGACTCTTCTCCGATCGCAGCACATAGCGGAAACTATAGCCTGCATCCTTATAGACCTTCAATCCCGTCGATTCCTGAATCGACTGCCGCAGTCCGTCGGTGAGCATCTGTCGGTTCTCCTCGATGAGTTTCGCATCGTCCATGAAGTCGGTCAGCGTGCAATAATAGATGAACGTGAGCGACTGCCGGTCGAACACGAGGCTGTCGGTTCGCGTGTGGTTATAGACGGGCGTGGGGCAGAATTTCCGTGTGTAGTCGCGAGCCTCTTGCTCGGCCCGTTCCTCAAGACTTTTCTGGCAACCCATCAGCATCAGGGCTGCAATGGCACAAAAAATCGTTTTTTTCATCGTCAAATTCAAAATTTTCTGCAAAATTACGAAAAATAATTGTATTTATTCATTCACTTAATAAAAATTTTGTATCTTTGCAATCGTAATCAAAACAAAATGAAAATGATAGGAACAATTAGCGTGAGCGATGCCTATATGGAAATGCTCGGAACACTGCCCAACGAGGATAAACTCGACTTAATTTCCAAACTAATCAAGTCGATGAAAAAGGCGGTCACGACGAAGAAAGAACCGAAGAATGTTTTTGCGCGATTCTCCACCGATTGGGGTGGCGACATGGCGACAGAAGACTATGCCGAGATGTTGCGCAGAGAAAATGTTGAGAATGCCCGAACCGTTGAAACTTGGTAACGATATGGCAAAATATCTGCTCGACACCTGCGTCTGTATTTCCATGTTTCGCAACGAAGGACATGTTCGCGAAACACTCTTGAAAGTGGGCATTAAAAATTGCTATATCTCGGAAATCACTGTTGCAGAATTGTTTTTCGGTTTAGCCAAAGCCGATAACAAGAAACGCAAGTTGGAAGACATCAGAGAGGTGCAGCGTATGTTCAAAGTCATACCTGCTTATTCTTCTTTCAAAGAATACGGCGAAATCCGCCATACGCTCGAACGTACTGGCCAACGCATTGACCAATTCGACTTGCTCATTGGCGCAACTGCCGTGCACCATCAAATGACACTTGTAAGTTCTAATCTCAAGCATTTTGAACGTATTCAGGGGCTTGAATTGGATAATTGGAAATAACAACCATCAATCGTCTTTTGTTGGTTTTTAAAAAAAGTGCTACTTTTGCACCCGAAGAAAGGGATGCACCGCTCGTCTTGGACGTAGAGAGCGTGGAACTATTTGATAGTTCATCAGCTCGGAGGATGCTACCTTTTTTCGTTTTAGAAATTTCATAATTTTTCTCGTTTTCTTGGAACTTTCAACATTATATAGTTAATTTGCAGCAGAAATAGAATTGACTGAGTTGTCGGAGGTGTTTGCAGCTTTGCTGCCCCTTATTTCCTGATTAGCAGGACGCCTATAAACAAAACGATGGCTATTTGTGCGATCAGGATGAGCGGAACTCCATATTTGAATTTCTTATGCATCGTCTTATGATGCCAAACCTTCATTCCCAACCATGCACCGATACTGCCACCGATGAAGGCAAGAGTGAGCAACGCAGCTTCTGATATGCGCCACTTGCCCTTCTTTGCTTTCCACTTGTCTATGCCATAGATGAGGAAAGTCAAGATGTTTATTCCTGTCAGGTAGTATAATATAACCTCATTCATCATCGCTTCTCTACTATTGATTTTCACGATTATTGACAAGCAGATGCAGTAACCTACATATCGGGTCCTCTCTGATAATCTTTGGAGCAGCCTTTCCAGCCAGCACCAACACCTTTTTGCCGTTGCGGTAGATATGCAACTGTCGAGAGCGGACAACTGCTGTCAGCTCAGAATCTTCCAGCATAGCCGTCCAAAAAGAATGATATTCTCCATCCTCATTGAATAGTTTGCGCTGCAGGTGCGAACACATATGGGTGGTGTCAATAGTCATCATACCTAATATATTTTATGTTAACTTCGTCCTTTTTGATGGCAAAGATACAATTTTATTTTCAGTAATTTTCTTTTTTTTAAAAATTCTATTTCTTTGCCGCCAATATTTGTTCGTATCATATGTGTGCGGGGAACATCAGTTTGAGATATAAAAAGGGGGGTGCTATCGGGTCGGAAGTGCTCTTTCGCTGATTTTTATTGTCAATTCAGAAATTTATTTAAAGGTATTTTTTCAATATTTTTTTGTAACTCCAATTGTTTTTCTTATCTTTGCAACACGAAACATCCAAAAATATCAAGTTAAGATATGGAAAAAATTGCTCGATTATGTTGGAATACTATGGGATGGAGACGTCCATCTGGAAGTTCAGGGAAATCAAAAGCTAATGACTCCTATGAAAACATGATGGGATTTGGTCATGAAGAGTGGTTGTTGGATGATTCAAAAATCATGCCAGATGGCTATCATTATGGTTTTTTAGAGCCAATGCGAATAAAAGGAAACAAACATGAAGGAAAGGTTTACGACATCCATCTTTTCACTATCAGCCCCAACAAACAAAAAGTATATCTTGGTTATTTGAAAAATGCAATAGGAGTATCATCTAAGGAAAGTCAAGACATCTTTAATATTTATCAAAAGAAAGGATGGATAGAGGAGATGCGAAAAGATGTTCTTTTTGTGGAAGGAACCATCAAGGATTTTACGCCAGCTTTTATGTTTAATGTTAAATTCAGATTCGAAGATGCAAAAATAAACTATTCTAACCAGCCTATTTTAAAATATGAAAGTGTTTGGCATAGGTATAACCTTATGGACAAGAAAGGCGAGTTTGAATTTGAGAAAGACGAAGATGGTAATATTAAGGTGCTTGACACAAGTATATTTGAGCGTATTGTTGAAGCAGGAAAGATTTTAATAGATCCTCTACACAAAAAAATACAGAATGCAGTAGTCAATCTCTTAAAAGAGCAGTATTCTGAATTGCAAATAGAATCTGGAACAGATTATACATTAACACAAAGGGTAGATATTAAGGGCTTTTCAAAAAAAGAAAAGGAATGGCATTTTTTCGAGGTAAAAACCATGTCTGCTAAAAGAAGTATTCGTGAGGCATTGGGGCAAATCTTGGAATATGCCCATTATCCCAATGTAAATTTGGCTAGAAAACTTTTTATCGTGGGACCAGAGCCCCCAGACGAAAAGGATAAGGCATATATGCATTTGTTAAGGGAAAAATACAACTTGCCAATTTGGTTCCGTTGGTACTCTTTTGTGGAAAACAAATTATATGATAGTGTTTAAACCTTTAATCAAGACTAAGCAGAAAGAAACAATTCAAAACACTGCCGCAATCTTCCGAATTTTTTCAAGACGCTTCATGAAGGGTTTGTCTTGTTTGATGGCCTGCAAATTGTAATCGGCTTGAAGTCCAATCCACATTTCTGCTTTCGTGCCGAGGGCGGCTTCCAACAGCAGGGCATACTCCGTTGTGACAGGGCGCTTTCCGTTGAGAATCTCGTTGAAAACGGTGTATGAAACGCCCATTTGTTTGGCGAGTTCCTTTTGAGTCATTTCGCGGGCAATGATTTCGTCTTTGATCATTTCCCCGGGATGTATCAGCAATGACGATGTCATGTTGTTGGCGGTCTTGTTGATTATTATATGGATTCGTATTTCGGTTGCAAAGATATTAATTAAAAAACAAAATTCGCAAATTGTCGAATTGATTTTTTAAGATTTTTAGGAAAAAGTTACGAAAAAGAAGCGGTTTTTCCGCTTTTTTTTGTATTTTTGCAGTTCAAACGAAGAAATCAGTATGAATCATATCAGAAATTTTTGCATCATAGCCCATATCGACCACGGCAAATCGACGCTGGCCGACCGATTGTTGGAGCACACGAAAACGATTCAAATCACCGAAGGGCAGATGCTCGACGACATGGATTTGGAGAAGGAGCGAGGCATCACGATCAAGAGCCACGCGATTCAAATGGAATACGAAAACTACATCCTCAATTTGATTGACACCCCGGGACACGTCGATTTCAGTTACGAGGTGTCGCGGTCGATTGCGGCCTGCGAGGGTGCGCTGCTCGTGGTCGATGCCACGCAGGGCGTGCAGGCGCAGACGATTTCGAACCTCTACATGGCGATTGAGCACGACCTCGAAATCATCCCCGTCATCAACAAAATCGACATGCCGAGCGCAATGCCCGATGAAGTAGAGGACGAAATCGTGGAACTGCTGGGCTGCAAGCGCGAAGAAATTCTTCGGGCAAGCGGAAAAACAGGTGAGGGTGTCGAAGAAATCCTTCGGGCCGTCGTCGAGCGCGTTCCGCCACCAACGGGCGACCCCGAAGCGCCGTTGCAGGCGTTGATTTTCGACTCGGTGTTTAATTCGTTCCGCGGCATCATCGCCTATTTCAAGATTGAAAACGGCGTGATTCGCAAGGGCGACAAGGTGAAATTTTTCAACACGGGGATGGAATACGATGCCGACGAAGTGGGCGTTTTGAAGATGGAAATGAAGCCGCGACAAGAACTGCGCACGGGCGAAGTGGGCTATATCATCAGCGGTATCAAGGACGCGAAAGAGGTGCAGGTCGGCGACACGATTACGCACGTCAGCAAGCCCTGTGCAAAGGCCATCGAGGGCTTTCAGGAAGTGAAGCCGATGGTGTTCGCCGGCGTTTATCCGATTGACCCGACCGACTACGAAAACCTGCGTGCGTCGCTCGAAAAATTGCAGTTGAACGACGCTTCGCTGACGTTCCAGCCCGAGTCGTCGGTGGCGTTGGGATTCGGCTTCCGCTGCGGTTTCTTGGGACTTCTGCACATGGAAATCGTGCAGGAACGCCTCGACCGCGAGTTCAACATGGATGTCATCACGACCGTGCCCAACGTGTCGTACATGGTTTATACGAAACAGGGCGAATCGAAAGAGGTTCACAACCCGTCGGGACTGCCCGAGCAGGTGATGATTGACCACATCGAGGAGCCGTACATCCGCGCCAGCATCATCACAACCGCCGATTTCATCGGGCCGATTATGAAACTTTGCCTCGACAAGCGCGGCGAACTCATCAAACAGGAATTTGTCAGCGGAAATCGCGTCGAACTGCATTTCTACCTGCCTTTGGGCGAAATCGTGATTGATTTCTACGACAAACTGAAGTCGATTTCGAAGGGGTACGCCTCGTTCGACTACCATATCGATTCGTTCCGACCGTCGAAACTTGCCAAACTCGACATTCTGCTCAATGGCGAGCCCGTCGATGCACTCTCGACGCTGACCCATCAGGACAATGCCGTCGTGCTGGGTCGAAGAATGTGCGAAAAACTCAAGGAACTCATTCCCCGACAGCAGTTCGACATCGCGATTCAGGCTGCCATTGGCGCGAAAATCGTCGCTCGCGAAACCATCAAACAGGTGCGAAAGGATGTGACGGCGAAGTGCTACGGCGGCGACGTGACGCGAAAGCGCAAACTGCTCGAAAAACAGAAGCGAGGAAAGAAGCGAATGAAGCAAATCGGCAACGTGGAAGTGCCGCAGAAAGCGTTCCTCGCGGTGTTGAAGCTTGATTGATGCGTGAAGTGAGGAGTGTGAAGTGATGAGTGTGGAGTGTGAAGTGATTACAATTAAAATATAAAACTACGAACCTAAAAAACGAAGAAAGAAACGATGAAAAGAGGTTTTGTGAAAACACCGCGTGACATTGCCCGCGAACTAGCTCGGCGTTACTCGACGATGACGCACGAGGAACTCGACATGCTCGAGGAAATCCTCGTTCCGCTCAAGTACAACAAGGGCGAGATGATTCTGCGCGAGGGCGAGGTTTGCCGCAGCATTTACTTCATTGACAAGGGGCTGATTCGCCAGTTCTACTACAAAAACGGCAAGGAAGTGACCGAGCACCTTGGCGACGACCACACGATTTTCATGTGCATCGAGAGCCTTTTCCGCGAGGAACCCACGCATTTGCAGGTCGAATCGCTCGAACAAACCTTCGTCTATGCCATGCCGAAGGACAAACTCGAAGTGGTTGCCCTCCACAGCGTGAACATCCAGATGATGTATCGAAAAATCCTTGAGGAATCGCTGATTATCTCGCAGAAACACGCTGATTTGATGCGCTTCGAGACCGCGCAAGATCGCTACATGAAGATGTGCAAACTCTATCCGCAGGTCATCCTTCGCGCACCGCTCGTCTATATCGCCAACTACCTGCAAATGACGCCTGAAACGCTCAGCCGAGTGCGCAGTGCGGCCTATCACAGCGAAACGACATGAACACGGTCTTGGCAACTGACGTGGTGACTTGGCTGAACGACTACGACACGACGGCCTTGCTCGCCGTGAACGGACTTCGCGCCGACGTGATGGACACGTTTATGTGGTGCGTCAGCGGAAAATTCGAGTGGATTCCGCTCTACGCCGCCCTGATTTACGTGCTTTTCCGCAATTTCCATTGGAAAATGGTGCTGGCGATGCTCGTGGCGGTCGGGCTTGTTTTCGCGCTGACCGATGCCTTCAACTCGCAGATTCTGCGACCAGCGGTGGCACGACTGCGCCCGAGCAACCTCGACAATCCCGTCAGTGCGCTGGTGTATGTCGTCAATGACTATCGCGGTGGCAGTTACGGTTTCCCGTCGGCCCATTCGAGCAACACGTGGGGGCTTACGTTCCTGATGTTTTGGTTGCTCAGAAACCGTTGGCTGACGCTGTTTCTGGCGTTTTGGGCCACGCTGCAATGCTATTCGCGGCTCTACCTCGGCGTGCATTATCCTGGCGACTTGTTGGCAGGGATGTTGCTCGCTTTCATCTGTGCGACGGCGGTTTATTTCGTCTTCCTGCGTATCACGAAATGCGAAATTCCCAGCGAAATTCGCCATTTCTACGTGCCCATCGCCGTCGGAACGCTCACGCTGTTGGTTTTCCTTGTCTATTCGGTCATTCCTTATTTTTAAGTCGATGAAACTCACGCCGATAGCCCATTTCCATTCGCCGTTTCCCACGAAGTTCGGCATTCCGAAGCAGAGCGGTCTCGTGGCCGATTTGCGGGGCGAAATTGTCTTTGAACTGAACTTCCGAAACGCCGATTTCGTCAGGGGTTTGGACGAATTCGACTACCTTTGGCTGATTTGGGAATTTTCGGCCAATCGCCACGCGGCAGCGAGTCCTGTGGTGCGACCGCCCGTGCTTGGCGGCAACGAGAAAATCGGCGTTTTTGCGACGCGCTCGCCCTTCCGTCCCAATCCGTTGGGCTTGTCGGCGGTGCGCTTGGAAAGCATCGAAATGACCGACGCTCGAGGTCCTGTGATTCACGTTCTCGGTGCCGACTTGATGGATGGAACGCCGATTTTCGACATCAAGCCCTACATCGCTTATGCCGACAGCCATCCCGACGCCCGTAGCGGCTTTGTCGATAGGCGGTCGTGGCCGAAACTCGCAGTCGTCGTGCCCGATTTCGTTGAAAAACATTTTGAAAAGGCCGAAATCGAGATGCTTCGCCAGACTTTGTCGCTCGACCCTCGTCCGCATTACCAAAACGACCCGCAAAAGGTCTATGGAATGCCCTTTGCAGGTCGCGATGTTCGTTTTCGCGTCGCCGATGGTGTTTTGACCATCGTCGAAATTAAAGTTTAAGAAATTCCTCTGCTTTTTTGAGGTCGTCGGGCGTGTCGATGCCGATGGTTTCGACGTCGGTGAGGCCGACGCGGATGCGGTAGCCGTTTTGCAGCCAACGGAGTTGTTCGAGGCTTTCGGCTTGTTCGAGCGACGACGGCGGCAACTGCGTGATTTCGCGCAGCACCTCGCGGCGATAGGCGTAGAGGCCGATGTGCTTCAAAAAGGGGTATTTTTCGAGCCATTCGCCTCGTTCGACACCGCGCACGAAGGGAATGACGCTGCGCGAGAAATAGAGCGCAAATCCGTTGTTGTCGAGCACGATTTTCGGTGAATTTTCGTTTTCAACGGCTGCCATCTCTGAAAAAGGCTTGCCGAGAGTGGCGATTTGCGTCGTCGGGTCGTCGAACTGGCGGCAAAGCGTCTCGATTTGCGAGGGTTGGATGAAGGGTTCGTCGCCCTGCACGTTGATGACAATGTCGGCCTGCGAAGCGATTTTCTCGACGGCCTCCTCGATGCGGTCGGTGCCGCTGCGGTGGTTCGCGGAAGTCATCACGGCACGACCGCCGAAGCGTTCCACCTCGCGGAAAATACGGTCGTCGTCGGTGGCGACGAAAACCTCGTCGATCACGGTTGAAACTTGCTCATAAACGTGCTGAATCACGGTTTTTTCACCGAGCAAAGCCAGCGGTTTGCCAGGGAAGCGCGTCGAAGCGTAGCGGGCGGGGATGATGGCGGTAAAGTGAGCCCCCTCCCGACCTCCCCCAGATTGGGGAGGAGAAACTTGATTTTCCATTTATATTTTTTTTAAACTCTCAACTCTCAACTCTCAACTGTCAACTAAGAAACTCTCAACTATCTCGAACTGCGGAATCCTTCCATCAGAACATATTTCCGTTGCATCATTCGGTTGTAGATGTTGCGCATCCACAGCGGTTGCGTAACCACGAAGACAACGCCAATCAACAGGATGATGAGGTAGGCCACCGTGTCGCTCAAGAAGAGTTGCAGCACGCTGATGAGCACAATCGGCAGGAAGAACGCCAGCATCTGCACAACCACCTGATAATAGTTGTTTTCCATACCGCTTTTGCTGATGAATTTCGTGTTCAGCGGCACGGTTTGTTTGTTATAGACGGCCATCTGGAAGAGGATGAAATACTGGAATCCAGCCGTGAAAACGGCGTAGGCCACGAGCATCAGAATGCTCCATTTTCCAGCGAAAACCGTCGGCAGCATCAGCACGAAGGGCAGCACGAGAATCGCCGTGTTGAAAATGTATTTCGCACGAAGCAGTTTCAGAATGTTTTCGCGTCGAACCATCAGGCAATCGATGTAGTTGCCCTCGTTGCACATCACGCGAGTGAGTTGCATCGAACCATAAATCACGAAGTTATAGACGCACCAGAAATTCGTCATAAACTGGCCGTCATAGACGTCGGTGAGCGCGATAATCAGGCTGAACATCAGTACAATCGCCGTCGCCATCACAAAACCTTTTCGCGGATTTTTATTGCGAAGAATCGACTTGATTTCGAGTTTCAGATATTGTCCGACCTCGCCGAATCGGTCGAAATAGGCGAACTGGCTGACGCTGTGCAGTTTTGTTTGCTCGGTTTTCGAGATTTCGCGCATCACATTCGCCATTTGCAGCCGTCGGTTGATGGCGACAAGCACGACGAGCAGCACCAACGCACCGAGGTAGGGCAGGGCACTGCCATCGCTGATTTTCGTTCCAATGCCTGCGTAAAGGTCGAAAAAGTTCTCAAAACCCTTCTCGCTACCGCCTTTCAGCAGCACCGGCAGGGCGACAATCGCATAGACGACAATCGGCACGAGCCAATAAACCAGACTGTTGTTGATGAGCGTGCGCACGATGGAATACCACTGGCTGTTGGCGAGAATCAGCAGGTAGAAGCAAAGCAGGAAGCCAACCGTCGGCCAGAATCCTTCGACGAACAGCACCGACATAATGGCGTAGGGAATGAGCATCGCAAACCAAATGGCGTTGCCCCACGTGAAAAGCGACGTGCCGACGAACGTGTCGATGCAGGTCGATTTCGGAATCGGCAGCAGCACATAGGGTTTCACGATTTGCGAGGGCGTCTGCTGTGCGACAAATCGGAAGAGAAAATCGACAAGCAGGATGTAGGGCGAGATGCCCATCATCAGTTCGATGGCCGTCTCCGAGGTGCTTTCGTTGGCGACCAGCGAGAAAATGACGGCGAAGAAAATGAGATAGACAATGACGAAACCGCCGAGAAACATCAAGACATATTTGGCGGTTTTGTTGCGCTCGTAGTCGATGGCGCGTTTCTCGGCCAGTTTGCGGTGGCGGCGCAGTTCTCGGATGATTTCCAGTCGTTTCATAGGCGGTTGTTAGCGTAAATCGATGATTTCTGCCTTTGGAAAGTCCTTGGCGTTAAACACAAACGTGGCATCCGACTGGTCTTTTGCCTGAAACCCCGTGATGTCGATGGTCGTCCACGTCGCGCCCTCGCGCATTTTTACCTGCGTCGGCGTATAGGTCTTCTTGTTGATTTTGATGAAGAGTTCCTGTGCGCTGCGGGCCTTGGTCTGTGCGACGAGGCGAACGTTGTAGAAATTGCGGTCGTTGCCCGTCGTCGAGAGCGAATAGCCGTGTTTGTAGAGGTTGATGAACTGATAGGGATTCATCGCCATCTGCTGCGCCTCGGTCGGCGTGAAGACATTGACCTCTTCGGTCGATTTCATATAACTCCACTGCGTTTTTCCGTCGAACCAGACGATGGCTTGCGGCGTGCGGGCATGGAATTTCTTGCCTTTGATGGCGATGGTGCCTTTGGTCGAACCGATGTTGGGACTCGAAATTTTGAACGACGCACTCGCGCCGCCCTTTCTACTGACCACCGAAGCCGTTTTGTCGAGAATTTTTCGTGCTTCCGACGCATTTTTCCGTACTTCCGATGCCGTTTGAGCCGTTGCTGACAAACTGGTTGCCAGCAAAATCATTGCAAAAAATAATATCTTTTTCATTTTTCTATTCATTATTCACTATAACTTTTGACGCAAAAATCAGCCTATCGTTTAACCATTCGACGGCTCTCTCAGCCTTGCAAACAGCGCGTTGAGCGTGTTTTCGTCGCTGATGAGCACCTCGCGGGGTTTCGCACCTTGCGCCACGCCCACGATTCCTGCCTCGTGCAGTTGGTCCATCAGTCGGCCGGCGCGGTTGAAACCAATCGAGAAACGCCGCTGAATCATACTCGTAGAGCCTTGCTGCGTCATCACGACGGCACGGGCGACTTCCTCGAAAAGCGGATCCATAAAACCGCCACCGCCACCACCGACGCTGCCGCCTTCGCTGCCGCTGGTTTCGGCTACAGGTTCGGGCAGTTCAATCGGCTCGACGGGTCCGGGCTGTGCCTCGACATACTTGTTGATGCGCTCCACTTCGGGCGTATCGACGAAAGCGCACTGCACGCGCACAGGCTCGTTTCCGATGAGAATCAGCATATCGCCTCGGCCCACGAGTTGGTCGGCACCCTTTTGGTCGAGAATCGTGCGCGAGTCGATTTGCGACATCACGCGGAACGCCATTCGACCGGGGAAGTTCGCCTTGATCGTACCCGTGATGATGTTCGTCGTCGGGCGTTGCGTGGCGATAATCATATGGATGCCGACGGCACGCGCTTTCTGGGCGATGCGGGCGATGGGCAGTTCGATTTCCTTGCCTGCGGTCATAATCAAGTCGCCAAACTCGTCGATGACCACGACGATATACGGCATATATTCGTGGCCTTTCGTCAGGTCGAGTTCGTGGTTCACAAACTTCTTGTTGTATTCCTTGATGCCTTTCACGTGGGCGTGTTCAAGTAGTTCGTAGCGGCGGTCCATCAGTTCGCAGAGCGAGTTGAGCGTGCGCACGACTTTCGACACGTCGGTGATAATCGGTTTTTCCTCGTTTTCGGGCAGCGCGGCCATAAAATGGCTCGAAATCGGCTGGTAGAGGCTGAATTCCACCATTTTCGGATCGACGAGCACGAATTTCAGTTCATTCGGATGCTTTTTGTAAAGCAGCGAGGTGATGATTGCGTTCAAACCGACCGACTTACCCTGTCCGGTGGCACCGGCGACGAGCAGATGCGGAATTTTCGCGAGGTCGGCCATATACACCTCGTTGGTGATGGTTTTTCCGAGTGCGATGGGCAAATCCATCGTCGTTTCTTGGAATTTTTTCGAATTCAGAATGCTCTCCATCGACACGATGTTCGGCTTTTTGTTCGGCACTTCGATACCGATGGTTCCCTTGCCGGGCATTGGCGCGATGATGCGGATGCCGAGGGCGGCGAGGTGCAGCGCGATGTCTTTTTCAAGCGTCTGGATGCGCGAAATGCGAACGCCCGGGGCGGGTGTGATTTCGTAGAGCGTGATGGTCGGACCGACGGTCGCCTTGATTTCCTTGATGGCGACGCTGAACGAATTGAGCACCTCGACGATGCGCTGGTTGTTCGCCTTGATTTCCTCCATATCGATTTCGGGTTTGCCCGAATTGTCGTATTTTTTCAGCAGGTCGAGCGTCGGGAATTTATAGCGTGTATAGGGCTCTCGCGGGTCGATGGGCGTGCTCTTGATTTCCTCGATGGTCAGCGTTTTTCCTTTCGCCTTGTCCTCGTCTTTTCCCACTTCGACAATCGGCTCCGGCTCGTCCTCTTTCTCTTTGTCGGGCGTATCCACAACGGGCAAAATCGTCCCTTTTTCACCTTTTTCGTCGCCAGTCGGCAGATCTACCACCATCGGCTTCGGGTCTTCGGGAATTTCGGTCGTGTCAATCGTCGGCGAAGGCTTGTTTTCGCTACTTTCTTGGTGGTTGGTGACGATGAGTTTTACTTTCGACGTCACGTAGCCGATGGGGTTCAGCATTTTCCGAACCACGTTGATGGTTTCGGCGCTGAGATAGGTCAGGAATCCCAGTGCGACAATCAGCAGAATGCCCGTCAGACCAGGTGCTCCGACGATGTTTTCGAGTTGCTGCACGCAGAAAAGTCCGTGGTTGCCGCCCGGGTTATAGACTTGGTTGTCCATCATGGGCGAGAGGAATTTCGCAAACGTCACCGAGCACCACACCATCACGAGCGCCATTCCGAAGAACCATTTCCACAGATTGACTTGATAGACTTTCATCAGGCGCAGTCCAGCCAGCACGAGAAAGGCGGGAATGAGAAACGCCGCCAGTCCGAAATTCACGGTGATGAGTTGGTGGGAGAGCAGGGCACCGATGGAACCGCAATAGTTGGCGAATTGTCGGTCGTTGTTGAGCCATTCGCCCGGTCGCAGGTCTTCGAGCAGGCTTTGGTCGGCCTGTCCCGTGTTCAAGTACGAAACCATCGCAATCGTCGCGTAGATGGCGAGGGCGATGAGCACGATTCCCAATACGAAATCGATTTTCTCGTTGTCGAGTATGTGGTGGAAGCCAGTGGCTTCTTTCAAGTTTTTCGGCTTCTTTTCCGTCTTTTTCTTTGCCATAATTCAATGTGTTTTCGATTTAAAGTGCAAAAATAGTGGAAAAAACTCAGATTCACTCATTTTTTTACACTTTTTTTTCTAATTTTGCAGCCCGAAAGCGATATTTTGCTCTTTGGAAGCAATTTTTTCGCCGAATGAAGCGAATTTCGAGATGAAAAAGGTTCTATACAATCGGTTTTCCAAGCAGGAGATTGCCGAACTGCCCGTTGCGGAGTTTGGCGGTCGCATCGTCGTCGTTTTCAGTGAAAGCGAGGCCGAGCGAGCCGTCGATTTCCTGCTGACGCAACCCTTTCTCGGCATCGACACCGAGACGCGACCGTCGTTTCGGCGCGGACGGCTCAATCAGGTGTCGCTCTTGCAGGTTGCCACCGACGAAATCTGCTTCCTGTTCCGACTCAATATGACGGGAATGACGCCGGCCATCATTCGACTGCTCGAAAACACCGACGTGCCGATGATTGGACTCTCGCTCCACGACGACATCCTCTCGCTGAAACGACGGCAGAATTTCGTTCCGGGCCGCTTCATCGACCTGCAAAAGATGGTGGGCGGACTGGGTATCGAGGATATGAGCCTGCAGAAACTCTACGCGAACCTTTTTGGACAGAAAATCAGCAAGCGACAGCAACTGACGAACTGGGAAGCCGATGTGCTCACCGAGCGACAGAAACGCTATGCCGCCACCGATGCGTGGGCTTGCCTGCGGATGTATCGGGAGATTTGCCGGCTCGAGGCCACCCACGACTATGAACTGCTTGAAAATGAGGAAGTTTGAAGCGAAAATCAGCCATTTCATTGAGCGTCACCATCTGTTGGAGCGCGAAAAACGCTATCTGGTGGCACTCTCGGGTGGTGCCGACAGCGTTTGCCTGCTGTTGGTGCTGCAAAAACTGGGATTTTCGGTCGAGGCGGCGCACTGCAATTTCCATCTTCGTGGCGACGAATCCGACCGCGACGAACAGTTTTGCCAGTCGCTTTGCCAACGGTTGAACGTGCCCTTCCATCGCGTCGATTTCGACACTTCCGACTATGCCCGACAGCACAAAGTCAGCATCGAAATGGCGGCACGAGAACTGCGCTACCAATACTTTAGTGAAATTTTGGAATCGATTGGTTTTCAGGGAGTTTGCGTCGCACATCACGCCGACGACAATGCCGAAACTTTGCTGTTGAATCTGGTTCGCGGAAGTGGTCTTCGCGGACTCACGGGAATGTCGCCGCGTCGCGATTTCGTCATCCGTCCGATGTTGGAAGTTCGACGCGAAGAAATCGAGGAATACCTCGCCGCGCAAGGCCAAACTTTCGTCACCGACCGAAGCAATCTTCAAAGCGATTTTTCACGCAACAAAATTCGACTCGAAATCCTGCCGAAGTTACAGGAAATCAATCCGTCGGTGGTGAGCGAATTGAATCTGACGGCACGCCATTTGGCCGATGCGGAGCGCGTTCTCAACGATGCTCTCGACCGAAATACATCGACTTTTTCGACCTTTTTTGCTGGGCAGTCGCCGATTTTCTGCGAAATATCGATACCGAAACTGCTTGCCCAGCCTTCGCCGGCTTATGCGCTGTTTCATCTGCTCACGCCCTACGGCTTCAACCGCTCGCAAATCGACGAAATCATCGACGCTTTGTCGCAGCAGCCCGGACGGCAGTGGCACTCGCCCGACCACACGCTGACGCTCGACCGCGACCGCCTTGTTTTGAGTCATCGGCAGGTCGAACAGCCCGAAGCCGTTGAAATCAGCGGTGCAGGTTCGTTTTCCCTCGGAAATGCCGTTTTGCAAATCGAAACATTCCCGAAAACAGCCGATTTCCTTGTCAGCAAAACGCCGGAAACAGCCACGCTCGATGCCGACAAAATCGCCTTCCCATTGACTTGGCGGCGAGTAGGGCAGGGCGACCGCTTCGTACCCTTCGGAATGACCGGCAGCCGCCTCGTCAGCGACTACCTCACCGACCGCAAAAAGTCGCTCGCCGAAAAACAGCAGCAGACCGTCGTTGCCGATGCCACTGGCCGCATCGTCTGGCTCGTCGCCGAACGACCCGACAACCGTTTCCGCGTCGCGCCTGACACGAAAAACATCCTTCGGCTGACGCATTAAAAAAACAGCAAAAATTTGATTGATAGAAAAATATTCGTATCTTCGCACATTCTAATAATGGCGAACAAACTTCACGATACAGTCGATACAGATTGGCTTTTCTGTTATTTCGTCAATGAACACGTTGGCAGGGTGCATATCCTCTAAAACCAATCGTTCTGAAATGTAATTTACGCCTTGTCCTTGCCAATTGTCGTGGAACCCTTTTTCCGCAACCATTTTGTCAATTTCTTCTTTCGTGGCAAGCCGTTGGCAGCGAATGTATGGCTGTGTAAGAACAATCCGCAGCAATCCGTCGCTGTCGCGTGTAAAACCGATTACTCTCATTGCCGTTTCAGGAAAAAGAAAATTGTGTAAGGCGATGGCCTCCAAAGCTTTTTGGGTTGTAGCGTAAATCGATGCCCGTTCTTTGGCCACCGATGGGTCGCCTTCTTTGTAATAGACCTTTGCTTCTGCGCCCTGGGCAATCATCGGACCGAAGTTCTTCTGGATAATGCTGTCCGAGTTTTCAAACCAAAGGCCTGCCGCTTTCGACCATTCTTCAACCAACTGTTCCTGAACTTCGTCTATCTGCCAATTGGTTGGGCTGCTTCCTTGGCCGCATTCAGCATTGCCACCTGTTGCAAGGCTTCTGTGCGCGTAGCCCACGACGATGGCCGCCCCAATGAGAGGCGCGCCTCCTTTGCAGAGTCCTGCATGCTCTGATAAAGTAAATCCAATAAAATTTTTTCTTCCATATAGTATGTCGTTTGTCAAATTGGTGATTTTTTGCAGCGTCTTTTCCGAAAATCCGTTCGCTGCGATCGTCGAGTATATAGCATTTATTTCTTCCATAACCTATGCTCGTTTGGGTACAACCCATTTGGGTTCAGTTTCCGCCTGCAAATTTACAAAAAATAATTCGAGAACAAACAAACTTTCGGAAAAAAGATGGAATGATGTAAGATTCTGACGCGAAAATTTCGTCAAACCAATATAATTTGCTAAATTTGCAGCGTATGACGAAATCTTACCACTACTACCCCTACGGTGGTTTGATGGGCGAAAGCACTGGCAGTGACGCGCAGCCCTACAAATACAACGGCAAGGAACTCGACCGCCACAGCGGCCTCGATTGGTATGACTATGGGGCACGGTGGTACAATGGTCTTTCTTGGATGCTCAACATTTATTGGAAAAATATGGCGCAAACAGTCAATTTGAATATATAGATGGAGGTAATCGTATTTCATTTTAATGGATTTTTATGAAAAATTTGTTCTTTTATAGCATTTTGTTGGTCTTGTTATGTTCATGCGATAGCGACCACGACCTAAAAACCTTATTAACAAAGGGCGAGAACCGTTCATGGTATTATTCGAATAATACCGCGAACCTGCCCATATATTTTACGTTTTATAAAACAGGTGAATTACAGGTCTCCGAACAAGACATTGACGGTCATTTGCATGACTTCTCCTTTGCTGAAGATTTAATTTGGAAGAAGGAATGGTTTATAAAGGATGATTCTCTTTTATATATTGGCTTATATGGCGTTTTTTTTAGAGTCACAATACAAAATGAATCTACTTTAATTTTAGAACATCAAAACGATAGAATTGTTTTACAGGCAATTGAAAATCTTGATTCATTTGCACAACAAAAGCATAACCATCGAAAGGTTCTTGTTGACAGTTTGTATCAAATCCATTACAATATGATTGTCGAGACATTGCATTCCGAAGGTGATTATGTCGTTGTTTCAGGAAAAAACACAATTTATGGAACTGAAGAGCTCATAAGACTAACAAAACAAGAAAAAGATGTTTTAAACCTGCAGAAGGGTGAAATTCTTGAAAAGAAGAAAAATATGATTTTACTCAATAAATTTACAACAGATACCGTTCTTTTATATACATATGAAATTAATCAGAATAAGATGGAACGGCAAACTAACCTTATTCAAGCTAAATATCGGTATGGAATGAGATGAAACAAAAAGTCAAAGACATAATATTCGAATTAATAGCCTAAGTTATGAAAGTCTTTTTTATGATACTCACAGACCATCAGGGAAATGTCCGCGTGGTTGCCAACCCAAACGGCGAAGTAGAGCAAATGAATCACTACTACCCCTACGGCGGTTTGATGGGCGAAGGCACTGGCAGTGATGCGCCAACGAAACAGGACATCAAGACTGCGGTTGGAACTGAATATGTCATAGGTATGGGTAGTGGGCTAATCTACAAATATAATCAATATGGTGTTTTTGCAACAATTCCTTTAATGATTTTTATATAGAATGAAAAAAAACTTTTTATTAATTTTCTTTTTATTTATCTGTGCAACAGGTTATTGTCAATTTGAACAATTAACCATAAATGACGTGATTTGCACCTTGCACAAGTATCTATGTAAACAAGGATATAAGGATAAGAACGATACGCTATTTATTTTAATAAATGTAGACTCCACATTCATAAATCAAAATAAAAAAGATTATGAGGAAACTATATATGAACTTATTCAGAAGTTCCAAAATACTCCAATACGGATACAAAAACCCTCAAAAAATTCACCTGTATATTTCTTAGAATATCCTATTGAAAGTCGTCATTTTAAAAAGTATTTTGTCGTATCTGTTGGGTGTGCAACATATTGCTATGAAAATGGGAAAGAAATAATAAGAACAGGAGGATGGATAGAGATGTTTTATAAAAATAAACGAGGCAAGTTAAAAGTGAAAAAGTTTAAAGAATATGGAATATGAATATACTCATGACCTTGACAAATTTTCGACCGACCATCAGGGAAATGTCCGCGTGGTTTCCAACCAAAATGGCGAAGTAGAGCAAATGAATCACTACTACCCCTACGGCGGTTTGAAATCATTGATGTATATATTTACAATTGTGTTAGCGTTATGCTTTGTTTCGTGCGACCCCCCAATTTTCCAAATTCCAATAGATGGAGTTTATAAAAAAATGATTGGGGTCGATGGCGGTACAATTGACGTTGAGTGTAAAACTATCGGTGGTGTGAGTTTTAATATCAAGCAGGTTTATCGTGTTACGAATCCTCTTGACATTAATCCCAAAA
>CACYQZ010000027.1 GCA_902776665.1 uncultured Prevotellaceae bacterium | reverse complement strand
TGTCGTCGATATTGTCACCTGCGGCCTGTATTTCTACAAGGAAATTCCCTTTAAAGCCTCACTCTACGGCCTTTACGTCGTCATTGCCATCGCAGGCTATCACAAATGGCGGAAAATGATGAAAAACGAGGTAAAAAGTCGATAAAAAAAAAAGAAAATCAACACTTTTCGCATTGATTTTCAACGTCTTTTCAGTTTGAAAGAGTTCTCGATGCTGAGAATTTCGTCGGAGAACGAGCGGTCGATTTTCAGCCGCTGTTCCACCTGCGTACAACTGTGAATGACGGTCGAGTGGTCGCGTCCACCGACGAGTTTGCCGATGCGCGAGGCGGGCATCCGCGTGTATTTCTGCGCGAGATACATCGACACCTGGCGCGCCGTGACCAGTTCGCGCTTGCGACTCTTGCTATTGACGGCGGTCGTCGTCACGCCGAAGTGGTGGCAGACCGTTTCGAGAATATCATCGACGGTAAGCGGACGGTCGTCGGTCTTCACCGCACGCTTGATGATGCGCTCGGCCAGTCGCATGTCAATCGGACTGTTATAGACGACGCTGTACGCCATCAGCGAATTGATGGTGCCTTCGAGGTCGCGCACGCTGCCATTGGCTGTTTCGGCGATGAATTGCACCACTTCCTCGGGGATTTGCAGGCCGTCGCGCTGTATTTTATGGTGCAGAATGTCGATGCAAAGTTGCGCATTGGGCTTTTCGAGTTCGGCAATCAGACCGCACGAGAAGCGCGTGAGCAGGCGCTCGGGCATTCCTTCCAAATCGACGGGCGGACGGTCGCTTACCAGAATGATTCGGCGTCCGTTGCGGAACAAGTGGTCGAAAATATGGAAGAAGGTCTGCTGCATCTTGTCGTAGCCCATCCATTCCTGAATGTCATCGACGATGAGCACGTCGATGCTCTGATAGAAGTGGATGAAATCATTAAACGTGTTCTGCCGCGTGGCGTCGCCGTATTGCACGTGGAACAACCGCGCACTGACGTAGAGCACCCGTTTCTGCGGATAGAGTTGCACGATGCGGTTGCCGATGGCGTTGGCGAGGTGCGTCTTTCCGCAGCCCGACGGGCCGTAGATGAACATCGGGTTGAACTGGCTGTTGTTCGGATGCTCGGCAATCGATTGTCCCACGCTACGCGGCAGTTTGTTGCTGTCGCCCTCGATGAAGTTGGCGAAAGTCTGTCGCGGATTGAGTTGCGGGTCGAGTTTCTGCGGCTGTGCGGCGTCAAGCGTCGTGGGCGACTGGTTGGCACGCCGTTTCGGCTGTTCGGTGCCGTTTTCGACTGGGTCGCCCTGCAAAACCTGTGTGATTTGGTGGGCGCTGTCGGTCACGACGCGATAGGCCAGCCTCACGCCCTCGCAGAACGTGCGCCGAAGAACCTTCGTGAGTAAGTCCACATAGTTCTCCTCGAGGTACTCATACACGAATGGGCTGGGCACCTGCACCGTCACCGTCTTCGTCTCGTCGTTGAACGATTCGAAGGCGATGGGCTTGAACCATGTTTTAAACTGTTGCTCGGAAACATTCTCGCGGAAGAGCGCAAGGGCTTTGTCCCAAGCAATTTTAGGACTTACATTCATCGATTTTTTCGGTTTTTGATTTTGGTTTTGGAATTAGTTTGAATTCCGTCTGCAAAATTACTCATTTTCTTCGTAATATGAAAATCTTATCGTGCATTTTTTTTGATGGAGAATTATGAAGAAAAATGTTTCATGTTGTCTAAATGGTTATATTTGTGCGATTTACGTTGTGTCGGCTACGAGTCGTGTTTTTGACCTGTGTTGCACATTTATAAGTATTTGAATATCTTTTAATTACATCGTTTCGTTAATGAAAATTACTTTAATAGTGAAACATCATTCCGAATCGACGTAAGATTCTGATAAAAAAGACTTTCGGAATATTCCGAAAGTCGTGAAACATCGAATCTTTTATTTAGACTGATTCTAATTAAGCAAAAATTATTTGTCTTTTCTTCCGAACACCGACACGTTGATGTAGCGTCTGGGATGCTCGCGAATGTCGTTGAGCAGTTGCTCGGCGCTGTGCATCGTTTCGTTCAGTCGATTGTAGAGCGTCGGGTCGTTCAGCAGCAGCCCCATCGAACCATTTTTGTCGCTGAGTTTGGCCGTGGCCGACTGCAGGTTGGCGATGGTCTGATCGACGCGTGCCATCGTCGCCTCCAAATCCACCGACGAGAGGTTTTTCGTCAGTTGCTGGGCGTTGTCGAGCACGCCGTCGGCCTTCGTCATCAGCGGCGGCAGTTGTTGGTTAAGGTTGCTCATGAGCGCGTTGAGTTGGCGCGTCGAGGTCGTCAGGTCGCGTGTGATGGCCTCGGCGTTGTGCAACGAACGGGCGAGGGCTGGGTCGCTACTCAGCGCATTGAGGTTGGCGAGGATGGAATCGAGTTTCGGCAGCATTTTTTCCACCTGCGGCAGCATCTCAGCGGCACGGCTCATCAGTCCGTCGTTGGCAGCGCCCCGAATGGTGTCGCCCGTGCTGAGCATTCCCATTCCACGCTGGTCGGTGGGCGGCAGATTCAGGTGCATTTTCACGTTGCCCATGAAATCGCTCGCGATGGTGGCGGTGGTGCCGACGGGCAGTTGCATCTGCTCTTCTTTCAGGCTGAAGCGCACCACAATGTTGCTTTTGCCCGTGTAGTCGTACTGGATTTCCTTGACCACACCGACGCGATAGCCGTTGGCGAGAATCGGCGACGACGATGACAGTCCACTGACGTCGTCGAACGTGACGTAATAGACGTTTTTGTCTGAGAAAAGCGACATTCCTTTCAGGAAATTCATGCCAAAAAACAGGATGACGATGCCTGCGATGGCGACGAGTGCTATTTTAATCTCTTTTTTCATTTTTTTCTTGCTTTAAATTCTGAAATGGCTTCGTTGACGTTGATTTTCACGCCGTTTTTGAAGGCGATGATGAAGGCGCCGGGGAATTTGCCGAAAATTTCCTTGCGCAGTTGGGCGATGGCATTATAGTCGGTGGAGTTGCCGACGGTGTATTTGAACAGTCCGCCTTCTTCGTAGAATTCGACATTGGCGAGTCCCTTGAACTGGCTGTCCTTGGGCGAACGCTTCGTGCGTCCCGAACTGATTTGCACCTTGAAAATCGGGGTATCGTCCTTCACTTCTTCCACCACTTTCGGGGCTTCTTCGGGCTTCTTTTCCTCTATTTTCGGCTCTTCAGGTTTCTTTTCCTCTACTTTTTTCTCCTCTACCTTCTTTTCCTCAGCTTTTTTCTCTTCTACTTTCTTCTCCTCCACTTTCTTTTCTTCTATCTTCTTTTCCTCAACCTTTTTCTCCTCCACTTTCTTTTCTACGACTTTCTTGTCGGCCTCTTTGTTCGTTGGGTTCTGACTTCGCTTCATTTCAGCGCGAGCCGGTTCCTCCTTTTGCTTCACATTCTGTTCAGTGACTTTCGGTTCAGCTGTCTTTTTCTCCTCTTTCACGTCATTTTGCTTTTCCCTTTGGACAGCAACCGTCGGTTCACTTCTCTTTTCTTCCTTGATATCCGAAGGACGATAAGGCACGTTCAGACCGTCGAAATACTTGTTTTTATAGGCGATGAAAGCCTTGAGAATACCCCGAGTATAAAGGGCGACGGAACTTTCGGCATTGAGGAATCGTTCTTCGTCGGGATTCGAGATAAAACCGAGTTCGAGCAGGCATCCGGGCATCGAAGTGAGGCGCAAAACGGCCAGATTGTTCTGGTGGGCACCCTTGTCGGCGCGTCCTGTCGCAGCACAAACGTGCTTTTGCATCAGTTTCGAGAGTTCGACGCTGCGCTCCATGTTCGCGTCTTGGATAAACTCGAAGAGGATGTTGCTCTCGGGCGAGTTTGGGTCGAAGCCCTGATAGTGCTGCTTGTAGTCTTTTTCCATCGAAATGACGGCGTTTTCGCGCTTCGCCACCTCCAGATTCTGCTTGATGCCAGCCTTGCTGCCCGTCGTTTTACTCTGGCCGAGCGTGTAGGTCTGGTAGCCGCGCACCGACTTGCCATTGGCGACCGAATTGATGTGGAACGACAAGAAGAGGTCGGCCTTGTTTTTGTTGGCGATTTCGGCGCGTTGCCAGAGTTCGAGGAAGCGGTCGGTGGTGCGCGTATAGACCACTTTCACATCGGGACAGTTGCGCTCGACGCTTTTTCCGAAAGCCAATGCGTATTTCAGCGCGAGCTTTTTCTCCTCCGAGATTTTCCCCACGCAGCCCGCGTCCTTTCCACCGTGTCCGGCATCGATGACGAGCACGAATTTCTTCGCCTCCATCGACGACAACGGCAGAAAAATGGCCAAAATCAGCAGCAAAATGCTTTTCGACACCTTATTATATATTATATTGAATATATTGAACTTCACCCTTTACTTTTTTACCTTTTAATCCTTTCTCCTATTCACCTTTACCTTGACTTCCGCGCCGTCGCAGTCGGCCCCCATCGGCGGATTCCGTTTGACAAGGGTCACCTCAGCATTTCGGGCGGCAGGAAACTCGTTTAACAGCGCCACGCAAATGCGCCACGCCACCCGCTCAATCAACTGGCAGGGCTGCATCATCACTCGTTTCACCACCTCGTAAACCTCGGCGTAGTTCAGCGCATCGGCCACATTGTCGGTGGCGATGGCACGACGCATGTCGTACGACATTTTCACCGACACTTCGTAGTCGTTGCCGACCACTTTCTCCTGCTCCAACACGCCGTGGTAAGCGTGGAAGCGCAGGCCGCGCAGCGTCACCTGATTGGTCACCAATTTGTAGTTCATAGTTGCTCGTCGCTTCCTTCAGCGGTGTATTTTTTCAGGGCGCGCTCCACGCCAACTTTCCACGTGTTGATACTCTCGTCTTGCAAATCGAGCGACGCCACGAGTTTCACGACGTGGTCGATGGGCATTCCGTAGCGCAGCACGCCCGAAATCAGTTTCGCGTAGTTCCAATATTCCTTGTTGAACTTCTCTGAAAGTCCCTCGACGGTTGTCTTGTAACCACGTTTGTTTTCAAATTGGAAATCGTAGCGCTTCGTGCCGTCTTCGTTCACCTGCTTGATGATTTTTCCCTTCGTCACGGTTTTCGGCAACACGATTCCCTCGTCGTCGTCCTGCAGTCCGGTGAAAATCTCGTAGGGTTTCCCGTTGAGCAGGCCCACGAAAGCCACCCATTTCTCTTTGTTGTTCTGGAATCGCACGACGTCGCACTCCAGTTCCTTCGGCCTGATGGCCACGACAGGATTGTCGTTGATCATGTCTGTATTCATCGTTTTGGGTAATTTTACGCCACAAAATTACGAAAAAGTTGTCATTGACGAAACATTATTCGCAAAAACTTGACGGAAAAGTGCTTATTTTTGGAAAAAAGATGTAATTTTGCAAAGAAAAAAGTTCGACAAAATGGAAAATTTCAGACTACCAGCGGAGTGGGAAGCGCAATGGGGCGTGATGCTGACATGGCCGCACGAGGACACGGATTGGAAGCCGTATTTAACGGAAATCACGGAAACTTTCGTGGCGATGTCGCGAGAAATTGCCGCTCGTGAACATCTTTTGATTGTGGTTCCGAAGGCGAAAATTGTGCCCGAGGAAGTGAGGCAGATGGAGCGCGTGGTGATTTTCGAGTGTCCGACCGACGACACTTGGGCGCGAGACCATGGGCCGATTGTTCTGGTTGAGGAGTGTGGAGTGAGGAGGCTTTGGCTCGACTTCCGATTCAATGGCTGGGGCGAGAAATTTCCGGCGGAAAATGACAATCGGATTGTGGCGCAGTTTTTCGAGGAAATGACGAGGGACGAGGAACGAGAAGCCAGGAATGAGAAATGTTCAATGTTCAATGTTCAATGTTCAATGTCCAACTCTCAACTTGAGAACCATCAAGATTTCGTTCTCGAGGGCGGCAGCATCGAAAGCGACGGTCGCGGCACGATTTTCACGACTTCACAATGCCTCTTGGCGCCGAATCGCAACCAACCGCTCACCCGCGAGGAAATCGAGGCCGAACTCAAACGCCGACTGCGTGCCGAGCGCGTCGTGTGGCTTGACTACGGCAACCTCGTTGGTGACGACACCGACGGCCACATCGACACCATCGTGCGCTGTGCACCCGACAACACACTGCTCTACGTGGGTTGCGACGACGAAAACGATGAGCAGTTTGCCGATTTCCAGGCGTTGGAACAGCAACTCAAAAGCCTTCAAACTGCCGACGGAAAGCCCTATCGACTGCTTCAACTGCCAATGCCGGATGCAATTTTCGAGGAAACGATTTCCGAGGAAGGAGGAACGAGGAAAGAGGAACGAGAGCGCCTGCCTGCGACCTACGCCAACTTCTTGATTCTCAATGGTGCCGTCCTCACGCCCATTTATGGTCAGCCCGAAAACGACGCGGAAGCCCTTCGCGTCATCGGCAAAGCATTTCCCGACCGCGACATCATCCCCATCGATGCCCGAACCATCATCCGCCAGCACGGCTCCATCCACTGCCTGACGATGCAGATCCCATCGCAAATTTGACAAAAAATCATTTTTTTGCGATAAAATTTTCAAAAATATTTGTTTGTTTAACTTTTTTTGATTATCTTTGCCGTCGAAATTCTTTCAAAATTGAATTTATTTTAGTTTTTATCATTGTTTCATTTAAAAAAGTAAGTTTATGAAGAAAATTTTTACTTTTAAGAAAAGTTTGTTCGTCGCTGCGATGCTGCTCATGGCAGTAGGTGCTCAAGCGCAGTTGAAGTACGTTCCGCTTTACGG
Organism: uncultured Prevotellaceae bacterium; assembly: GCA_902776665.1. Taxonomy (GTDB): domain Bacteria; phylum Bacteroidota; class Bacteroidia; order Bacteroidales; family Bacteroidaceae; genus Prevotella. The sequence goes on along the minus strand of CACYQZ010000027.1, from coordinate 23,432 downwards.
ACAACTCAAGGCCTATCCGGTTGGAGCAGGTAAAGTTTATGCCGAGATGTCGGGCTTGGGCGTTGCGCCAGAAGGTGCCAACTACGCAGAGCCTGCCGACGAAGTCAATGTGAAGTTTGCCTGCCGTGGCGTTCAGCCCAATGGCAACTACAAAGGTTATGCCGTGCCGAATGAGGGCTGGGTGCTTGCTGGTTTCGCAACCCAGAAATATGAAGACGGTGAGCCCATGATTCCAACGGAAGTTGAGTGGACAGACAATCCTCGCACACTGAAATTAACCTCGCAGGTTTATGCCAAAGCCGACATGACTTCCACGCCTGAAGAGGCATTCCAAATGTTTCCTAACGACCCCGACGAGGTTCACTATGCTCTGTTCACACGCGTGACGGTTGGCATCGATGCTTTCAACTCGAACCTCGGTTCTGTCGCTATCGACAAGGCGGTGAACGACGTTGGCACAGAAATCACACTGACGGCAACGCCCGACTATACGAAAAAAGCAAGTTTCCTGCACTGGGTAGAAAAAAGCACTGGCAACAAAATCACCCAAAATCCTTACACAGTTACTGTGAAGGGTGCTGAGCACTACGAGGCTGTGTTCACCAGCGAAAATCTTTTTGCTGTGGAATTCCCTGCCGAGGGTGGTTATGTGGAATATTACAAAGAGGAAAACCTCGCTTATTTCCCCTCGACCGTGCTGCGCGTAAATTGCATGAATGAAGATTTGAAGAAGAAAGACGAGGTGGGTTATCTTGAGATTGAAAACTACAAAGAAGCCATTCCTGCCATGACTCCGACCTATTTCTATGGTAAAGGAACGCAGTATTTCTTAGACGATCCTTCTGACAAGACTTCGACCATGTTCTATTTCGGAACACCGCTCGAAAAGTGGAGCGGCGATGACGGCATCGAACTTAGCACTTACACCATCACCATCAAGATTCCCGTCAGTTTCTACGAAGACAAAGACTCTGTCGTGGCCGACATCAATGGTTACCTGCTCGACACAGAGAAGAACGTGTTTGAGCGCGTTGCCAGTGGCTTTGTTCCTGCCAACCGCGTGTTCCTCGCCATTCCCGTCTTCTTCCTCGACCAAATTGAGGAAGGCTTCATTCCCGACTTCATCTACCTTTCGGAAGAAGATGCTCAGGTTGACGGAATCGACAATGTGACGGAGAAAAATGCTGCGAAGAACGGCAAGATTTACACCCTCGACGGCAAGCAAGTGACCTCGCCGAAGCAAAAGGGTGTCTATATCTACGACGGAAAGAAACTAATTTTCCGAAAATAATTTGAAGCATATCGAAGAGGGCGTGTCTGGCGTGATGCGACGCGCCCTCTTTTTTTTGACTTTTTCATCATCTTTTTATTATTGATTATGCAAAGGAAGAGGAAACAATGGCTTTGGGCCGTGCTGCTCTGCGTCGTTGCGCTGTTCGCCTCCGTTCAGGCACAAGCCCAGATGACCGTCGCTGGCCACGTGGTCGATGAGAACGACGAGCCGCTGATTGGCGTGGCCATCCGCGAGAAAAACGGCGACGAAGCCACCGTAAGCCGCATCGACGGCGAGTTTCAGATTACGGTGAATGGAACTGCCCCACAACTGGAATTCAGCTATATCGGCATGAAAACGCAAGTCGTCGCCATTCGCAAGAACGAAACGGGCTTGACGGTGCGGATGGAACCCGACCATCAGCAGGTGTCGGAGGTCGTCGTGACGGGTTATCAGCGTATGAGCCGACGCGAATCGGCTGCCGCCATCTCGCAAGTGAAAATGAAAGACGTTTTCACGCCCAGTGCCATGAACCTCGACCAAATGTTGCAGGGAAAAATACCCGGTATGGCCGTGATGATTCAGTCGGGCGAGCCCAGCAGCACACCGACCATCCGTATTCGCGGAAACTCGACCATCAACGGCAACAAAGCGCCCGTCTGGGTGGTCGATGGCGTGATTATGTCGGACATTGTTCCCTTCACGGCTTCCGATTTGAACAGCCCCGATGCCGCCTACCTCATCGGCAACAACATTTCGGGTGTCAGTCCGCAGGACATCGAGACCATCACCGTCTTAAAAGACGCTTCGGCAACGGCCATCTATGGTGTGAAGGCCGCCAACGGCGTGATTGTCGTCACGACGAAGAAAGGCAAGGCTTCGGCACCCAACATTACCTACGATTTTAATTTGAACACGAGCACAAAACCCTCGTACAGCCACTTGCAACTGATGAATTCGCAAGAGCGCGTACAACTTTCCAAGGACATTTTCGATGCACGATTGCAATATCCGCGTGTTCCGACGCTCGAAAGCTACGAGGGTGCCTTGCAAAAACTCTTCAACAAAGACATCACACAGGCGGAATTTGAACGGGAAGTGCGCTACTACGAACTGATGAACACCGACTGGTTCGACATTCTTTTCCGCAATGCCACGACGCAAAACCATAACATCTCGCTCAATGGTGGTTCGGAGCGTGTGCGCTATTATTCCTCGATGAGCTACAACGACAGTCCGGGCATCGCGAAAGGCTCGGAAAGCAATCGTTTCACGGCTCTCAACAAGATTTTTGTGAAAATCAACAAGATTTTCGATGCTGAGTTGAAACTCGAAATCAGCAACCAGCAAAACACGGGTTTCTTCACCGTGACACCCTTCACGGAAGCCTTCAACACCTCGCGAGCCATTCCCGTGTATGGCAGGGACGGTGAACTCTACTATTATTCCAAGGGAACGTCGAACAACGGCGTGAACTACAACGTGCTCAACGAACTCAACACGACGGGAATGAAAAGCACTTCGCGGCGTATGGGCGGTGTTTTCAACTTCAACGCTCGACTGCTGGAAGGCCTCACCTATACGCTGACCGGGTCGTATTATTGGAACAGCAACAAAAACCACAAATGGGCAACCGACCACAGCTACTACGTTTCCAATATTCGCGGTTATCCCTACGGAGCCTACGAGCGGGGCGACAGCAAATACAACACCTCGCCACTTGCGCAGGGTGGCATCTACGCCTTGACCAACACGTTCAACGACTCCTACACGGTTCGCAACACGCTGAACTACATCAATGTTTTCGCCAAGAAACACGAATTGAACGTTTTTGCCGGCGTGGAAATTCGTTCCGACAAGTACAATGGCAACAGCCAACAATACTACGGTTGGGAGGACCAATACGGTCAGAGTATCAGTCCGGCCTACACGACACGCTATTTGAGCATCTTGCAGTCAGATGCCAACCTACGGCCTCAACTCACCAATCAACTGACGCAAATCGGTTCTTATTTCGGTAGCGCGAGCTATACTTTCGACAACCGCTACGTCATCAACGGCAACATTCGTTCCGACGGTGCCAACAAGTTCGGAAGTAACCCGAAATATCGGTGGTTGCCCACATGGTCGGTGGCAGGAAAATGGTATGTTTCGAACGAAAAATGGTTCAAAAAGATGAATTTCATCGACAATTTCGCCATTCGTGCCTCCTATGGCATTCAGGGCAACATCCACGACAATGCCACGCCCTATTTGATTGTTAGGATGAAGGACTACAACGACATTACAGGCTTGCGCGAGGGTGTGATCGACCGCCTGCCGAACCCTGATTTGCGCTGGGAGAAGACGAAATCGTATAACATCGGTGTGGATGCTTCGTTTTTCGAGGGTCGATTGACCTTTACTTTCGACAAATACGGCAAACGAACCGAAGATTTGATTACGAATATGACCGTTTCGCCGACGACGGGCCGCAGTTATCTGTCTATGAACGCAGGAAAAGCCATCAACGAGGGTTACGAAGGGGCGGTCAGCATCGACGTTTTGCGTGGAAAAATCATCGACTGGAACCTCTCGTTCAACTTCTCGCACAACACCAACGAAATTCGCTACGCCTACGAAGCCAAACTGACCGACAAAGAAATGTTCCAAAATATGGTGGCAGGCAACGTGGCGACACTCGGACAGCCACTCGGCACGATTTATTCGTTCCGATTTGCTGGATTGTCGCCTGAAAACGGCTATCCACTGTTCTACACGACCGATGGTCGAAAGGTTCACGAAGGCGACTACGAGGCGATGGAACTCGTACCGTCGGGCAGCATTTATCCCGACCTGACGGGCGGCTTCGACACGCGCATCACTTACAAGAAAAACCTCAGCCTGAGCGTCGGATTCAGTTATCAGTTGGGTGGCGTGAAGCGTTTGCCATCGCTCTATGGCAACCTCAACTACGCTTTCGACCCGACAAGAAACGCACCGAGTTTCTTCAACAACCGTTGGCGACAGCCCGGCGACGAGGCCGTAACCGACATTCCTGCACTCTACGATACGACGATTGCCAACAATTTCCCGACCGAACTCATGGGACTTTACGACGACAACACTTGGGCCGACGTGAGAATGGTGTCGATGTATGACCACAGCGACCTGCGCGTGGCCAAAAGCGACTTTCTCCGCCTACGCAACGTGACGCTGAGTTACCGACTGCCCCACGAGTGGCTGCGACCGCTTCACATTCGCGAACTCACCCTTCGTTTGCAGGGGAGCAACCTCTTTACGCTGAAATCGAGCAAATGGGAGGGCCTCGACCCCGAAACGGCTTACGCTAATATGCCCCTGATGCCGAGTTTTAACCTTGGAATCAATGTGATGTTCTAAATCAAGGAGGAAACGACAATGAAAAATTACAATCATATATCAAAAATGATGCTCAGTGCTTTCGCGGCATTGATGCTGAGCAGTTGCGACGATTATCTGAAAGAAACCTCGCCCGACTTGCTCATACCTGAAAAAGTTGAGGAATTTCAGTCGGTACTGAATGGCGAAGGTTATCTTTTTACTTACACAGGAAACCGTCCCAATACTTTTGCCAACGATGCTGATTTTGTCCATCTGATGACTGACGATGTCGAAGTTGTGACCACGACAGACTCGCGCAGCGTCTTGCCCGACGAGGACGACCTGCCCGCGTTGCAACAGGGCAGGGGAGCCTTCACGTGGGCGCAGGACATCGAGTATTACGATGTGAGTTACGACGGTTTTTATAATCGTCGCTACACGAACATTATGGCCTGCAACATCGTCATCGAGAATGCCGAGACGATGAAGGGTGAGCGTGGCAAAGTGGCCTCGTGTGTGGCGCAGGCATACACGTTGCGTGCGCTGTGCTATTTCTACCTTGTCAATCTCTACGGAAAACCCTACAATGCGGCCACAGCAGCCACCGATATGGGCGTGGTGCTGCGCCTGAAGAGCGAAATCGTGCGCGACCAACCTGCCCGAAACACAGTGAAAGAAGTTTACGACCAAATCAACAGCGACCTTGACAAAGCACTCAGTTACTGGGAAAAAGCCGCCATGAGCAGCAGCAAATACCTCGTTTCGGAACGTGCCACGCAGTTGCTCAAAAGCCGTGTCGCGCTGTTCACGGGCGATTGGGACACCGCCATTGAGTACGGAACCAAACTGTCCGACGGAAATTACGACCTCTATAACATCGGAAAAATCCCATCGGAGGAACTTCGGATGTACGATGCGCAGGAAGACTACGTTTTCATCAATCCGAACAGCAACACGGAGATTATTTTCACCTTCGGACAGCCAGATTACAATGCCAATAAATTTATGTCGTGGGCGAAACTCATTTCAGGTGCAATGTTCAGCGTTTCGCAGACAGAAGAGGGTAGCCTGCTGTCGCTTTATGAAGAGGGCGATCAACGTTTCTATGCCTTTTTTCTACAGTCCGTGACCAACAAAGGTGAGTATTACGACTATCGCTGTGTGCCCTACAAGCACTATTCTTCGAAGTATTATTCCACCGCCTTGCGTACCAGTGAAGCCCTGCTAAACGCTGCCGAAGCCTACGTGCAAAAGGGTTCTGATGCTGACAAAAACGAGGCTGTCAAACTGCTGAATTTGCTTCGCAAAAACCGTTTTACGCCTGAAACCTACAAGGAATTGACCCTCGCCGACTTCGCCACGACCGCCGATTTGCTGCAATTCGTGCGCGACGAGCGTCGTCGTGAACTTTGCTTCGAGGAAATCCACCGTTGGGCCGACCTGCGTCGCTATGGCTGCCCCAGTCTGAAACACGTTTACTATGCATCCAGAAACGCCTCGCCCGAGGTTTATGTACTGGAACAAGGCGACCAGAACTACACGCTGGAACTGCCCAAATCGGAACTTGACTATAACACGGTAATCGAGTCTGCCAATCGCAGAGCCATCTTGCCACAATAATGAAATGATGATGAAAAAAATATTTTTGACCGCCGTCGCCTTGGCGACATTGCTCTTAGCCGGATGCGGCGAAGACGAACTCACGCCGCAGGTCGATACATCGTCGGCCTACGAGAAATACATCGTAGAAAATGCCACGCGCACATCTGCCGACTCGCTCATCTACGAGTGGTTCAAGCAGTACAACACGGCCTTCGTCTATCACATCGACGACAAAGACATTCGCTGGCTGTGGTCGAGCAAGTTCAGTTTGATTTACACGCCCTTCGACCCCGAACGCGAGAAGGATATGGAGTTGCTGTTGAAGCATTTGAAACTCATCAAGCAGAGCTTTCTGGACAAATACGAAGAGGGATTTCTGCGGCAAAACCTGCCCTACAAAATCTTCCTCTTGAAAGACTTGCAGACGGCGCAGACAAGCCTGAAATACAACTATGTGGCAGCCGCGACGAACAACCAAGACGCCATGATGATTGCCTATCTGCAATCGACGGGGCGCGCCTATTCCGCACCCGTGTTGGAGTCAGAACTGAGCAATCTTTTCGGCGCATTCTTCTACCAGCGCCTGCCCGTCAAACCGATGAAGTTCATCAACAGCCGCGTGCGCGTGAAATACACGCTTGTGACTGTGCCTGAAGACCCCGCCATCGAGGAAGAACTGAAAATCAAACCCGATTTTGAGAATGAAGACCACGAGGCCAATGTCTGCGGCTTTGTGAAAGGCTATCTGCCCACTCACGTTCAAGCCCCCGGTGAGCAGCAGGATTTCACCGATTTCCTGTGGTTCATCACACAAAACCGAGGCTCGTGGATTCGCCAGCGCACGCAGTTCTACAAGCGTTTGGCACAGCGTGGCCGCTATTTCATCGACTTCTATCGCGAGCAGTTGAATCAGGACTTAATCGAGTTGCAAAACAAGAAATTTCCTAACGACCGCGTGACCTACGAGGATTTTATTCCACAATAACCCTTTTTACATTTTAACCCTTTAACATTTTAACATGGTAATGAGACGATTTTTATTCATATTTTCACTGGCGATTCTATCCGTCGGACACGCGAAAGCACAAGGCATCGTTTTCCACGACAACACGCCGTGGACCGACATCGTGAAAATGGCTGAGGAACAAGACAAGCTCATCTTCATCGACTGTTACACGACGTGGTGCGGCCCCTGTAAAGTGCTGGCTCGCGAGGTGTTTCCGCAGCAGAAAGTCGGCGACTTTTTCAACCCGAATTTCATCTGTGTGAAGTACGATATGGAAAAGGGCGACGGAAAAATGCTCAACGAACGTTACAAACAGCACATTCCAGGCTATCCAACCCTGCTCATCATCGACAAACAGGGCAACGTGAAGCAACAAATGGCTGGTTTTCAAGAGGCCAACGCGCTGATTCAAAACGCCCAGATGGCACTGAAAGGACGCGACCTTTTCACGCTTCAAAAAGAGTACCAATCGGGTAATCGCGACATTGATTTCCTGGTCGATTATATGGCGAGTCTCGAAGGTGCATTTCTCAAAGACGATGCCCGAAAAGTGGCCGACGAATACCTAAAAAGCCACGAACCGAAAGAACTCGACAGCGACCCCGTGTGGCAAGCATTCGGCAAGTATGTCACCGATATCCATTCGCCTGCCTTCGACTATCTAGTAAACAACGCGGGACGCTACGGAAGCGTTCTGAAACGCGACCGACAGGCCATCAATTTCCAAGTGAAATCGGCCTGCGACCGCGAATTGCGCAACTTCTTCCGCCTTCATTTCAACGAGCAGGGACAGGCCGACGCTCTCGCCACCGACACGGCGTGGGCCGAGAAAGTCATCTGGTATCTCGAAAAAACGGGGCAGGCTGGTGCCGATTTGTACAAACTCAACCTCTACATCCACAAGCAACTGCTTCGCGGTCAGTACGACGAGGCGTGGCAGGCCGTGAAAATGGGTGTTAAATCGCGAATGAGCGGTTTCTATTCGATGAAAGTGGGCGACTACATCGCTTATCTGGCACCGCAGACACGCGACAAAAAGGTGCTGAAAGACTATCTTACGGTGATGGAAGGTTTTCTCAACCGAGGCAACTCGACCGAATACACCGCCTACAAAACCCTCGCCGACCTCAATCGCCGACTCGGGAACAAACAGTTGGCCGAGCAGCAGCAGAGCCTCTACGACACGGAACTGGCGAAAGAAAAACAGAAATTTCAAGAAATTTTCAACAAATAATCCATCATTGACCGACTATGAAAAGAAAAATGACAACGCTGCTGGCACTCGCCGTGAGCCTTTGCGCCACAGCCCAGCAACAAACCTATAACATCACGGGTACGGCCATCGGACACGACGGCACGAAAGTGATGCTCGTCAGCGAAGACAAATCGCCGATTGACTCGACGGTGGTGGCCGACGGAAAATTCCAACTCACAGGACCGCTCACTGTGCAGATGGCGATGGTGAAGATGGGCGGCACGTCGGAAGCCATCATTTTGCACGAAAAACCAATTCAGATGACCTTCCAACGGGTGAAAAGCGAGCGTCGTGGAAAAGCGATTGAAGTGCCTGAAATCAAGGTGCTCGACGACAAGGAACACGACCTGCTGAAAGACATCAACGATATGCAGATGTTCGAGATGATGACGATGATGGCCATCGCTTTCAGCAAGGACGAACAGGGCGAAACGATGCGCGACAGCCTCGCTCAGATGTGGATGGGCATCAAGGAGCGCAACAAGGCGTTACAGGACAGCATCGCGCGAAATTGTCCCGACAACTACGTAGCGGCGTTCGTGATGAACCAATTTATGTCGAAAGACCACAGCTACGCCGATTTGAAGCCGATTTACGACCAACTTTCCGACCGTGTAAAAGCCTCGGCCATCGGCCAGAATCTCGCGGCGACGATGGAAAAACTCAGTTCGATTGGCGTGGGTAGCATCGCACCCGACTTCACCCTTCCTGCGCCCGACGGAAAGGAAATTTCGTTGAGTTCGCTGCGCGGAAAAGTCGTTCTGATTGACTTCTGGGCCTCGTGGTGCGGTCCGTGTCTGCGCGAGGCTCCGAATGTGCGAAAAGTCTATCAGAAATACCACGAAAAAGGCTTTGAGGTGCTCGGCGTGTCGCTCGACGAGGCTTCAAAGCGCGAGGCGTGGCTCTCGGCCATCGACAAGCACCAACTTACGTGGCTGCAAGGCTCGACGCTAAAAGGATGGCAGTGTCCCGTTGCCAAACTTTACAACGTCACTGCCATTCCTGCTATGTTCCTGCTCGACCGCGAGGGTCGCATCGTGGCGACGAATGCCCGCGGCGAAAAACTCGAGGAAGAGGTCGCGAAACTCTGCGAATAACCCCTACTCTACCACCAACCGTTTGCCAGCCGTCATCATGAAGGGCTGCAGTTTGTCGTAGCCGACGGTGAAAGAGGGAAGACCGGCGGCATAAGCGGCGATTTCGTATTGGTTATAGACGAAACTGACGCCCTCGGCGGTGAACAGCGGCGGACACTGTGGCAGGGGAATATAGTGGATTCCAGCCTCGTTCATAAGGTGGTCGGCCAATTCGGCTTCGCTGCCCACGCCAAAATATTCGACGAGGCCATCTTTGAGAATTTGTTGGAATTTTTCACCACTTGTTTCTGTGAAAACATCCCAACCGATGCGGCGACCGTCGCTCTTGCGGAAGGTCTGTCCGAAATACGGTGCAGCACCGTGAGCGCCACCGAGATAGATGTCGCGTTTGTTGGTGTAAGTAATCCAATTCTTGCCCTCGGCAAACTTTTCGATGACGAGCGAATCATAGTAAGTGATGCCCATTTCCTTTACTTCGGGACTGCCTTTCGCCATTTCGGCAAACTCCTTTTGATTGCCCTCGAAAATCTTCTTGCTATAGTAGTCAATCAAGGCAGTCGTGTCGGCCAGAACCTTGTCGTAATCGACATTCTCGGCATCGCCGTATGTGCCGCCCAGTTGCTCGTCAATCCACTCGTTGAGGGCAACGGACAGTGCCTCGCCATTCTTCACGACGGGGAAGTCGATGCGGAGTTCATACGTTCCCGTCGAGTCGTTGAGATGGCGTACTGCGGTGGCTGTTTCCACCGTGATTTCATCATTGTTTTTGGGTTGCTGACAACCTGTCAGTGCGATGGCGACACCGAGTGCCAACCATGTGCGAATTTGATTTTTTTTCATCGTTTACTTAGATTTTTGGATTAAAAAATGATTTGATTTTTTGTCAATATTTTTCTAATAAAAATTTAACTGATTAAAATTGAAAATCTTTTTTCGTCCATTCGTCGTCGGTGTGAAGGCGCAGGACGACATTGCCATTGGAACCATCGAAAAACGTGCCTGTGCAACGCGTTATCTGATTGATTTTCACGGGTACTTTCTCGAACACTTTTTCTATGACGGTTTTCCCTTCGGCATCGGTCGCCGTCACGGTGATTTTCAGTTCGTCTTCCTCTTCGTGGGGGAAGGTGAAAATCTCGAATTCGGCCTTTTTTCCGCGCATCTCGTCGGTAATTGGGCGCGTTTCGGTCTGTCGCGAATTGATTTTTCCGAAGCCCGTCCGCGCATCGAACGTACTGCTGCCACCCGTGTATTTAAAGGTCATTTCGACGACATTCTCGGGCACTTCGTCCTCCGTCACCAACTGAAATTTCGCCACCGCTCGACGCAGTTTCACCTCGTGCGAACGCTCGTCCTCGGCTTCCAAATCGCCGCAATAAAAGAAGGTATCGGTCACTTTATTGTTGGCGAAACGGATGCTGTCGGGCTTGCTAATCGTAGCGTTTCCTGTGCCGCTGTGGGCGAGGATGACCACCGTGTATTGCTTGTTTTCAGGCACGGCGACCGAAATCTGCCCAAACTCCTCGTCGCCGATGATTTGATTGGTGGTGTTCAACTTGCCTTCATCGCTGAAAATGGCGAAATTGATGCGCGTGCAGACGTTGCTGACGTCGGTCGAAGCACGCGAATAGTTCAGGTTGTCATCGAAAGGAATCTGCTCGAAATGGGTGATGTTGAATTTCAACCTGACGAAACCGTCGGGCGTCACCACCTCATTGTCCTCGAAAAAATCGAGATCGGGACGCTCGCACGAGACCAAAAATAGGCCAAGAAGGGCTGTCAGGGCGATTTTCAGCTGTTTCATCATCGTTTCGTTTACAATTTGACCGTTTTTTGCAGCAGAATTTGGTCTAAAACGACCATCGCAGCCATTGCCTCGACGATGGGAACGGCTCGTGGTACGACGCAGGGGTCGTGGCGACCGTGCACCTGCATCGTTGTCGTATTTCCTTGAATATCAACGGTTTGCTGCGGCTGAAGAATCGTCGCCACAGGTTTGAACGCCACTCGGAAGAAGATGTCCTGTCCGTTGCTGATGCCACCCTGGACGCCGCCGCAGTGGTTGGTTTTCGTCGTAAAACCCTCATCGAATAGGTCGTTGGCCGCGCTGCCGCGCTGGAAAGCACTCGAAAAACCGTCGCCAATCTCGAAACCCTTCGCCGCGTTGATGCCGAGCATCGCATAGCCCAGTCGGGCGTGTAACTTGTCGAACTCGGGTTCGCCGATGCCCACCGGACAGCCTTTGATGACACAAGAAATCGCTCCGCCGACGGAATCGCCCTCGGCCTTGATTTTCGTGATCAAATCCTCCATCTGACGGGCTTTTTCGGGGTCGGGACAGCGCAGAGGATTCGTTTCCGTCAGCGTGAAATCGAACAGCTTGTAATCGCTGTCGAGAACGATGTCGCCAACCTGCGACGTATAGGCTTGAATCGTTATTCCGAGCCGCCGCAGCACGAGTTTCGCCAACGCTCCAGCCACCACGCGGGCAATCGTCACCCGAGCCGACGAACGACCGCCGCCACGATGGTCGCGAAGGCCGTATTTCCGCTGATAGGTGAAGTCGGCGTGCGAGGGTCGGAACAGGTCGCGAAGCGCGTCGTAGTCGGCAGAATGTTGGTTTTCGTTTCTGACGATGAAACCTATCGGACAGCCCGTCGATTTCCCCTCGAAAATGCCGCTCAGCAGTTCCACGCGGTCGCTTTCGTCGCGGCTCGTCGAAACTCGACTCTGCCCCGGACGACGTCGGTTCAACTCGGCTTGTATAAAGTCCAAATCGATTTCCACACCAGCCGGCATCCCATCGACAACGCCGCCAATGGCATCGCCGTGGCTCTCGCCGAAAGAAGTCAGTCTGAAAATATGTCCGAAAGTGTTGCGCATCGCCTCAAAATTTTATTTTCCGCAGCCACCACAGCCGCCATTTCCGCAATTTTCGTCGTCGCAATCGCCACCGCAGCAACCGCCACAAGCGCCACTCGCCAATTGGCGGATGACCTGCTGGATTTCGGCCTCGGAAGCTTCGTGGCAATGTACCACAGTACCTCTGAAATTCAGTGTTTTGCCTGCGAGCGGATGGTTCAAATCGACCACGACCACATCGCTGCGAATCTCGAGAACGCGCCCGAGGAAGCGGTCGCCCGTGCCATTTTGCAGGGGAATGACGGCATCAACGTAGATGTGCTGGCGATCGAACTGCCCATCGACGACAAACATTTCGCGGTCGAGTTCCAGCACGCTCTCCTCCAGATATGCGCCGTAGGCCTGCTCGGGTGTCAGCGTGAAATCGAAAGTGTCGCCGCTTTTCAGGGGCTGCAACTGCTCTTCGAAAGCCTCGAGCGCGACTCCGCAGCCGCTGATGAACTCGAAAGGTGTTTCCGCCGTCGCACGCTCGATGAGGTGGCGACCGTCTTCCTCGAGGGAAAACAGGTCGTAGGCCACGCTAAACTGTTTTTTTACGTTTTGTTCCATTGTTTTTTCTGAATAATTGACTGATTTGTGGTGCAAAGGTACGAAAAAATTTGGAAGAAACATTTTTTTTTATTTACTTTGTGGCATGAAACGATGGATATTTCTCTTTTTTCTGATTGCGATGCCCCTGTTTTCGGGCTATGCGCAGAAAGCGCAGTTGCACAAAATGTCGCCGATGCTGCGGCAGTTGGTCGCGACGAAAAAGGCACCGCAGGTTTGTGCCTTCGTCCGCGTCGAAGGCGATGCCGAGCCGATTTTCCGCCAATATGGCTGTCGGGAACTGGCTCGAAAAGGCGATATTTACATCGTTTCGATTCCTGTCCACCAACTGGGAAAATTATCGCAAGAGCAGAAGGTCAAGCGAATCGAGGCACGACGCGGCCACGAGATTCACATGGATTCGGTGGCGATTCAACTGAATGCGACTCCGATATACGAAGGTCGAAATCTTCCCTCGGCATTCACGGGAAAGGGCGTTGTCGTGGGCGTGATGGACATTGGTTTCGACCTGACGCATCCGAATTTCTACGACGCGACGGGCACCAATTACCGCATCCGTCGGCTTTGGGACCAGATTACAAACGACACCATCGGCAGCGCATTCTACGTGGGTCGCGACTACACCACCGAGGCTGAACTGCTCGCGCTGGGCTGTTGCTACGACGGCAAAACGCAAACCCACGGCACCCACACGCTCGGCACGGCGGCCGGCAGCGGTTACAACAGCAAATATCGCGGAATGGCCTACGAGAGCGACATCTGCCTCGTTGCCAATGCCACGACTGAAGACATCGCCCTCATCGACAGCGCCGACTACCACAAATACACCTTCGCCACCGACGCGCTTGGCTTCAAATACATTTTCGACTATGCCGACCAGACGAATCAGCCTTGCGTCATCTCGTTTAGTGAGGGTTCGCAGCAGGATTTCTACGGCTACGACGTGCTTTACTACGAAATGCTGAGCGCACTGGTTGGTCCTGGGCGCATTCTCGTGGCCTCGGCAGGCAACGAGGGGCGCAAACTCTCCTATATCCACAAAGAACGAGGGCGCGAAAAAGCAGGAACTTTCATGCGAAATTCGAGCAAACGCCTTGCACTCACAGCAAAAAGCGACGCTCCCTTCACACTTCGGACAACTTTTTACGGCGAAGAAACAGTTACGATTGACATTCCGACGAGCCGCGTCATCGCGCTGGAGGATTCGTGCCTCACTGACACGATTCCAGCCTGCGGAAACGACTATTTTTTCACCATCACGGCCTATCCGTCGTGCTATGTGCCTTCGGAAACTTGTTTCGACATTGAAGTTGGAATGGACGGAAAAGTGGGCAACGACACACCGATTTCCTTTGAATTGATTGGCGAAGAAGCTGAAATCGAGGTCTATCGAAGTGTGGGTTCGATGTACGAAAACGGCCTGAATCCGCTGCTGACCGATGCCGTCGCCACCCACAACATCCATTCGCCATCGAGTGCGCCGCGTGTCATCTGCGTCGGGGCGACGAGCTATCGCACAGGCATCACCAACTACCTCGGCGAATACCGTCCCTACAACCAAGGCACCAACGGACAGCGCGGTGGCTATTCGTCGGTCGGACCGACCTACGACGGCAGAATCAAGCCCGATGTGATGGCGCCAGGGACGAACATCATTTCGTCGTACAGCAGCTATTATCTCGAAAACAACCCCGAAGCCAGCGACATTCGCTCCGACGTGGAACACTTTGATTTTCAGGGTCGTTCATACGCGTGGAATGCCAATTCCGGCACTTCGATGGCAACGCCCGCCGTCGCCGGAGCCATTGCCCTTTGGTTGCAGGCCAAGCCCACGCTCACACCCGAGGAGGCGATGGAAGTCATCAGTCGCACGAGCAGCCACTACGACCCGTCGCTCACCTACCCCAACAACCTCTACGGACACGGTCAAATCGACGCGTATCGCGGTCTGCTCGACATTCTCGGCATCGACGCCATTCACGAAATCTCTTCGACCCACACGCCCATGAGCGTCGTGCTCGACAAGGGGCAACTGACGATTCAAATGCCCGAAAACGCGACCGAAAAACCCTTCCGCGTCGCCGTTTTCTCGACCAACGGAACGCGAGTCGCCCAATTCGAGGCCGACGGTCGCACCCAACGCTACCACTTCTCGCTTCCGACGCTTCCACGTGGCATCTACGCCGTGCAACTCAGCGGAAATCCATCGGTGAACGGTTCGACATTGGTCAGACATTAAAAATTGGCACGAAAATTGCTCGCAAACGATAAAAATTAACTTAATATTCAATCAATTATTCACAAATGAACAGAAAAATGATGAAAAAATTATTTACCATCGCATTCGTCGGTGTTTTTGCGCTCTCGGCCTGTGCCCAGAAAAGCGCCAAAGAGAGAAAGGAAATCAGCTACACGGTGAGCGGAACTTGCCCGGCTGACGTGAAAAAAGTGTACATCATGGACCCGTCGCTGAACCAGCGCGTGCCCGTCGTCGATAGCGTCGATGTGGTGGGCGGAAAATTCCAGTACATCGGCAAGGCGATGGAAGAGTCGTTCCTCGGTGTCGCCGCCTCAACGTCGAAAGGCCCCACGATGTTCATCGTTGATGGAACACCCGTGGAAATCGACTTGGAAAAGGGTACGCTGAAAGGCTCGAAACTCAACGAGAAATACAACGGTTATCAAGCCGAATACAACGCGTTCGACAGCCGTCTGGAAGAGATTTGCGCCCCGTTCTTCCAAGCCCAGAAAGAGGGTAAGCCGCAGGAGGAACTGATGGCGATTCGAAACGAGGTGGTGAAGAACATGGAGCCGGTCACCGAAGAGTTGAACAAGTTCACGAAGCGTGTCATCAAGGAGAATCCCGACAACGTGATTCCCGCTGCTTTCATCACGAATGTGATGTACGACTACGAACTGGACGAACTCAAGGAACTCATCAGCGACAAATACGCTTATAGCGACCACCCGATGCTCGACCGCGTGAAGAAACATGTCGAGGCTGAATCGAAGAAACAAGCCATCGTAGGCCAGCAATTCATCGACATCGAGGAACCCGACGTCGATGGCAATATGCACAAACTGAGCGAATACGTCGGCAAGGGCAACTACGTGCTCATCGACTTCTGGGCTTCGTGGTGCGGTCCGTGTATGCAGGAAATGCCGAATGTGAAGGAAAACTACGAGAAATACAAGGCGAAGGGCTTCAACGTAGTTGGTCTGTCGTTCGACCGCTCGAAAGACGCTTGGGTGAAGGCCATCAAGGAGAAGGAACTCGACTGGGTACATCTCAGCGACCTGAAATTCTGGCAGACCATCGCCGCCTCGACCTACGGCATCAACGCCATTCCGTCGTCGCTCTTGGTTGATCCGACGGGCAAGGTCATCGCTCGCGACCTGCGCGGTCCGGCTCTCGGCAAGAAACTGGCTGAAATCTACGGCGAATGATTCAACCAATTGACAATTGACAATTAACAATTGACAAATAAAAAAACTCCATTTGCAGCGTTGCAAATGGAGTTTTTCGTATAGGTTGGAAAGAGGATTAAGCCTTTTTCGCTGTTGTCTTCTTGGCAGCAGGCTTTTTCTCAGCCGTTTTCTTCGTCGTTTCTTTCTTAGCTGTCTCCTTCTTGGCGGTTTCTTTCTTCGCCGGAGCCTTCTTTTCTGCGACTTTTTCCTCGACTACGGGCTTCTCTTCGACCACTTGCGGCTCTTCCACGACAACCGTCGGTTCTTCCACCACTTCGGGTGCCACGGGAGCAGGCGTCGTCTTGCGAATGGCGCGCTTGCGCTTGGGCTTCTCTTCCGTGTTCGTAACCAGTTTTACACCGGCCAGTTCGGGGTCGATCATGATGCGACCGCAATACTCGCAAACGATGATTTTCTTGTGCATTTTGATGTCGAGCTGACGCTGTGGCGGAATCTTGTTGAAGCAACCGCCGCAGGCATCGCGCTGCACATAGACAATACCCAAACCGTTGCGGGCATTCTTGCGGATGCGTTTGAAACTACCCAGCAGGCGCGACTCGATTTTCAGTTCCAACTCAGCGGCCTTTTCCTTCAGTTTCTCCTCTTCCTCACGCGTTTCCTGCATGATTTCATTGAGTTCGCTCTTCTTCTCTTTCAGGGCGGCCTGACGGTCTTTCTTCAACTCCTGAGCGTGTTCCAAATCCTTGGTGCGCTCTTCGATTCGCGTGACGGCCTCCTTGATTTTCTTCTCACAAAGTTCGATTTCCAACGTCTGGTACTCGATTTCCTTGTTCAACACGTCGTACTCGCGGTTGTTTTTCACCTCGTTGAGTTGCGCCTGATAGCGATCAACACTGGCCTGTGCGTCGATAATCTCACCTTTTTTCATCGTCACAGCGGCCTGGAAATCCTTGATTTCGTTCTGGATTTTCTCAAGTCGCGTGTTCAGACCGGCGATTTCATCTTCCAAGTCCTGCACTTCGAGCGGCAGTTCACCGCGCAAGGCACGCTTCTCGTCAATCGCCGAAAGCGTCATCTGCAACTGATACAGCGCTTTCAATTTCTCCTCTACTGAGAGGTCTGTAGGATCTTTTTTTGCCATAGTTTTTTAATTTACAATTTTACGATTTACTATTTACTATTTTTTTACAATTTTGATTTCAAAATTTAGAGATAGAGAATGGGATTGGTGCAGGTTTCTGCAATCGTCACGGGCAATTCGGGATATTCTTTGACGATGATGTCGCGAAGAATCTCCGTTGTGAACTGCTCGCTCTCGTAGTGGCCGATGACGCAAATCTGAATCTGCTGTTCGTGGCCGAAAAACTCGTGATAACTCATTTCGCCCGTCACGAACGCGTCGGCCTTCGCACGAATCGCGTCGCCGAGCATGAACGAACCCGAACCGCCACAAAGCGCCACCCGACGAATCGGACGCTCCAACAACTCGTTGGCACGCAGCGAAGCGACGCCAAACTGCCGTTTCAGCAGGTTGATAAAGGTTTCCGCAGCCATCGGCTCGGGCAACTCGCCCACGATTCCACTCCATTTGCCATCGACCACCGGTCCTTGCAGCGACGACAAGCCTTGCAAACCGATTTTCTCGGCCATTTTGAAGTTCACGCCACCCTCGGCATTGTCGAGGTTCGTGTGCGCCGCCACAATCGCCACGTCGTTCTTAATCGCCTTCATCACGGCACGTTCCACGTAATTGCCGCCGCCAATGTGCGCCAACTTGCGGAAAATGAGCGGATGGTGGGCCACAATCAGGTTGCAGCCCTTGCCGACAGCCTCATCGACAATGGCCTCCGTCACGTCTAAACACAATAATACCCCTGAAATCTCCGCCTCTGTCAATCCAACTTGCAAGCCAGCATTGTCATAGCTCTCCTGCAAGGGCAGAGGCGCGAATCGTTCAAGGGCATCCATCACTTGTCTGATCTTGATTTTTTTCTGAATCATAGAACGAAAGTATCACGCCAATATTTTAACGGTGCAAAGGTACGAAGAAAAGTTGATTCGTTTTTTTTCAGCCGATTATTTTTTTATTTTTTTAACGTTTTGGCCACTGCGACAATTTCGCTTCCTTTTCGACGCGATTTTCGACATCGTCGGCCAAGAGGTAGAAGAAATCGATGCCCGTGAGCCGTTCGATTTCATCGACCGAGCACACGCAATCGGCCAAAGTCTGCTGTCCACCGCGATTTTCGTAGATGAATCCGAGGGCTTTCGGCGAGCGGTTGCGACACAAAATCACCTTGAAGAAAGCGTCGGGCACCCAAACCTTGTTCCGACCGATAAATCGCTGCGACGGCGAGGGTTTCATCTTCCCGTTTTCGTAGCTGACACCGCGGAAAATCGGACCGCAGACAATATCGACCGCCCCATACTCTCGCGCCCACGAACGACACTGAATCTCAAGGTCGTTCCACGCATTTTTGTTCATGCCGTGGTTCTGCGGACAAATGTTCGTCAGCAAAAACGACTGCGCCATCGCGTCCTCGCTCCACTTGTTGTCGCCCGCCGGGCACATGTGGCCACGGTCGTAGCGCGAATTGAAGTAGTCGCTGGGTGTGGCACGCGGTGTCGCCACCTCGCGGTCTTCCTCGAAGGCCCGTTCCTCGCGGCGAATTTTGCCGTAGGTGTGACTCTTCGTCAGGTGCCACGCCACCCAGTTGGGCGTTTTCGTCGTTGCGTTGTAGGAAATGGTGAAGCCCTCGCGATGGAGAATCTGCTCGGGACGGTCTTTCAGCCGTGCCGGCACCTCGTACATCTTCACCGACGATTCCTTGTTGTAAATCGCACTCATTTCCGACTTTTCGACCTTCATTTCCGTCGAATTTTGCGTTTTCTTACAAGCCGACGACAGCGTCAGAACGGCTGTCAATGCTACTAAAAAATATTTTTTCATCGTTTCAAGTTTTTTTCGGGTTAATACCATCCTGTCACCTTGTGAAGCCATGCTTCAAAGGCTGGAAAAGCGTGGAGCGCGACGACTCCAAGCAGTGCCAACACGACGAGCACGAACAGGACTATTTTTATTTTCTGTTTCATATTTCAAGTTATTTTTCATGAAATCGGAATCGGGCGACGAGCGGCAGATGGTCGCTAAAACCGTTCATATAGTTGGGTCCGTTGTAGTTTCTTCGCGGTTTCACACCACCGTAAGTCTCATCGTCTTCGAGAAGAAACGGTGCATCGAAAACGTAACATTCCGCCATGCAAGCCGTCATCGCTTCCGACGCGAAAATGTGGTCGAGAGAGCCCCATTCACCCTGAAAGCGGTAGGTTGCCTTTGCACCGTTGCGCCCCGTCGCATGGCGAGAAATGTCGGTCAGACCGCCTTCCTCGATGCGGTGGATGCTTTTGTTGTCGGCATAGTCGTTGAAATCGCCTGCGACGAGGATTTTCGCCGCTTTGTGAAGCCGAAAAACGGAATCGACGGCCTCGCAGAGCCGCTCTGCCACTTGCAGACGATGGGGCTGCGTCACCGCTTCCCCACCCGACCGACTAGGTGCGTGGACGACAAAAACGTGGAGCGTGTCGCCAGAAACGACCTGTCCGCTGGCGTAGAGAATGTCGCGTGTCGGGCGCATATCTTTCAGCGGTTCGACGCGAATGGCGTGGTGGTTGAGCAGGCGGAACGTGAAGGGCGAATAGAGCAGCGCCACGTCGATGCCGCGCACGTCGGGCGAGTTGGTTGTCACGTATTCGTAACGTGCATTCCGAAGCAAGGAACGCTTTGTCAAATCCCTTAGAACCGAGTCGTTTTCAATTTCCGACAATGCCACGAGGTCAGGCAGTTTCCAAGTCGATTTTTCTGACTTTTTTGTCGAATTTCGAGTATTTTCCGATGAAAAATCGCCCCATTGCTCGCCACAAGCCAGAATTTCTCGCCCGATGTTGTTCAATTTGTGCCAATAGCGCGTTTGCGTCCACCGATTCGTCCCCTCGGGCAACCATTCGTAGTCGTTTTTCAGCGAATCGTGGCGGCAGTCGAACAGGTTTTCGCAATTCAGCGAAACCAACGTCAGCAGGCTGGAAAGGAATAGGGAAATGCTCATCGTTCATCCATTTTTAAGTTCGTTTTTGAATTCGGTTTCCTATCCGCTAAGAACATTCCGACGAGGATGAGGGCGGTGCCGAAGAGGAAAAAGAGCGTGATTTTCTCGTCGAGGAGCAGCCACGCGAAGACAATCGTCGTGAGGGGGTTGATATAGACGTAGTTCGTGGTGGTGACGGTGCCGATTTGCTTCATCGCCCAGTTCCACACGACGAAACACAGCATCGAGGCGACAAAACCGAGGAAGAGCAGGTTGGCAAGGATTTCGGGTCGCAACAGCAGCGACATCGGCGGCATTTCGGGCACGAAAACGTAGTAGGGAATCATCGACAGAAGGCCGTAGAAAAAGACTTTCCGCGTAATGAAAACGACGTCGTAGCGGCTGTTGGCGCGAATCATCAGCAGGCTATAGACCGCCCAGCAAAGGCACGCGAGGAACGCCAACGAGTCGCCAAGGGGCGAGAGGTGGAGCACGAAATGGCCGTTGAGCACGACGACAACGACGCCGAGCGCCGCCAGAACCGTGCCGAGCACCTGCGACGGGCGCAGTCGTTCCGACTTGTAGAAGCAACTGATGAGCGCGGCGGCGAAGAGCGGACACAGGCAGACGATGAGCGAGGTGTTGGTGGTGGTCGTGTGGTTCATCGCCTCGTTTTCGGCCAGAAAATACAGCGAACCGCCCGCAACGCCGAGTCCGACCATCAGCAGTTCGTCTTTCCAATTTTGCGACAGCCACCGAAAGCCTCGTTTCTGCCTTTGTGCCAGCGAAAACGCCAAAAGCAACACATAAGCGATGATGAATCGCAACGTGAAGATTTGGGCAGGCGAAAGTCCTTCGAGCAGCAGCAATTTCGTGTAAACAAAGGTGCTGCCCCAGACAATCACCGTCAGGAGTGCCGCCAGATGGCCTAAAAGTTTTCGATTCAACTGCATAAAAAGCGGAAAAATTTCGACTGCAAAGGTACAACATTATTCCGACAAACGAAAAAATAAAGATGATTAAGGTGATGAATTGCGAAAAAATGCTTATTTTTGCAGCATGAAACGCTATCGGAATTCATTTTTTGTGATTGCAATGACGCTTCTCGCCGTGCTGACAAGTTGTACGCGGGGCGAGCAGATGCGCCGTCGGATGCAGTATGTGGCCGACTGCAACAACGCCGATTCCGTTTTCACGAAACGATGGCTACCGACGGTGGATTCGCTCGTCGATTATTTCCGCAGCCATGCCTCGGCCAACGAGCGAATGACGGCCTACTACCTGAAAGGGCGCGTCCACCAAGACTTGCGCGAAATTCCGCAGGCGCTCGAAGCCTATCAGCACGCGACGGAGATGGCCGACACGACCCGCGACGACTGCGACTGGCACACGCTCTACGCCGTCTATGGGCAGATGGTGAGTCTGTTTCAGGCGCAATATCTGCCCGACAACCAGATGAAGGCGCTGCAAGAGGCCGAGCACGTCGCGTGGAAGGGAAAAGACACGCTGGCGGCCCTCGTCGCCTTCGACCTGCGCTCGCGCCCCTACCATCTGAAAAACGAAATCGACAGCGTGCTCATCGTCGAGAAACAGGCACGTGAACTCTACCTGAAATACGGCTACAAAGACAAGGCGGCGCAGGCGATTCTCGGTAGCATCACTATCTTGCTGAATCGTCGCCAATATGCTGAAGCACAGCGACGGATGAAGATTTTTGAAGAGGAATCGGGGTGGTACGACGCCGGGCGGAACGCGATGGCCGCAAAAGTGCTCTACTGCTACGACAAAGGCCGCTATCTGATGGCGACGGGACAAGTCGATTCCGCGTTGTATTTTTTCAGGAAGACCGTCGCCGCAGGCAAAAAAGAGGCGGGCTACCACGGTTTGATGACCTTCTATGAAAAGAAAAACAAGCCCGATTCGGTCGTGAAATACGCGAAACTCTATGCCGCCGCCAACGACTCGGCCTATCTGCACGTGAATCAGGAGAAAGTGCAGCAAATCACGGCGATGTACGACTACAGCCACCATCAGCGAAAGGCGGCAGAAGAGGCCAACAAAGCCAAAATCCGCGAATATGCCATCGTCGCCATCCTCGTTGTGGGATTGTTGTTGGCTGCCGCCGCCCACGCGAGGCACAAACGCTACAAAACGGCGAAAATTGCCGAAATCAACCGCCTCACAGCCGACTACCAAGCGAGCAAGTCCGACCGCGACCGCCTCGAAAAAATGTTGTCGGCTTTCGAGAACACGCAGGCAGAAAACGAAAAACTAAAACAAGAACTGCGAAGCGAAATCGGCAGCCTCAACGAACGGGTGCACGACTACGAGGCACGGTTCCGACAAGTTCGGGGCGATGAGCGACTCGAAGCCCTGCGCGAAAGCGAAATTGCCAACCTTTTCAACCAGAAAAAGCGTCACACGCTCAAGAGTTCGACGCCCTCGGAGGCCGAATGGAAGCAGTTGGCCGACGCCTTTGCCCACTACGTTCCGTCGTTCACGGCGACCATCGCCAACGAAAAGCAACTTTCCGAACAAGAGTGGCGCGTTTGCCTGCTTCAATATCTCGATTTCTCGACGGGCGAGGCCGCCATCTTGCTCGACACCACTTCGCAGGCCGTCACCAACGCGAAATCGCGTGCGAACCAAAAACTTTTTTCCGAAGAAAAAGCCTCGACTTTGGGCCGAAATCTAAAGAAAATCGCCATTGTGTAAATGCAGTGTAAAATTCGCGTAATCGATTGGCTTTCAAACGATTACAAATCATCTTTTGCCGCATTGTGTAAATGCAGTGTAAAATTTCGTGCGAAAAAATTTGGCGACCGCCCCTTTTCCGTCGTATTTTTGCAGCGACATTTTGAAATTAAAAACTAAA
>CACYQZ010000026.1 GCA_902776665.1 uncultured Prevotellaceae bacterium | reverse complement strand
CCTGCGCCGATGGTACTGCGCGACAATGCGGGAGAGTAGGTGGATGCCCCTTTTTTTTTACGAGGAGCCTGCGTCAAGCGACGCGGGCTCTCTTTTTTTTGTGGGGGATGGAGTAGAGGAGTACGGAGTTGGGGGGTCAGACAAATCCTCGTCGAATTCACGTTAATTTACAAATCCAATTCTTTTAGAATTTCTGATTATTTCATTTTGACAATAAGATCTAACGCTTGAAATATCTTGATAGTGTCCATAGAGGATACTGTCAACAATCTGTTTTCGTGCGATATTCTCAATCTGACCGCCGCTGAAATCGTAGCTCTCTGCAAGACTACTCGCTTCTTCACAACTTAGGGAAGGTAACATGGCGTTCCAAATTTGTTTTCTGGTAGCCACAGTTGGTTTATCAAAACAAATTTTATAAAGGAAACGACGTTCGAATGCAGAATCCAGATTATTAGTGAGGTTGGTTGTGGCAATCATGATTCCAGAGAGATTCTCCATAGCCTGAAGAATGATGTTCTGACACGCATTCTCCATCTTGTCAACAGCCGCATCGGTATTGTTTGAGCGTTTGTTGAAAATCGCATCTGCCTCGTTGAAAAGTAGGATCGGACAAATGTCATACTTCTTGACCATTGCCTCGTACTTACTGAAAATTCCCTGTATCCTTTTCTCACTTTCACCAACCCACTTTGATTTCAACTCGGATATATTGACTTGAAAGATTGGGCGTCCAGTCTTACGACTCAGTTGTAGCACAGTTTCGGTCTTTCCTGTGCCTGGGGAACCATAGAAAAGACAAGTGAAGCCAGTACGCATATTTGCTTCTTTAAGACGCTGCTGAATATCCTTGAACCTATCTATCGATAGTAGTTTGGCCAAGCGTTCTATCTCTTCTAATTCACGTTCATTGTAATACATGGGCTTTTCTACAACTCCATCTGGCATCAGTAATAAGTTACTGATGGTTCCATCCTTTGTATCTATGTATTCCTCAAGTTCTACAAGGGTCGTTTCTAAAATCTTATCTGTAAGACAGAATTTGTCTGGTTCAACCATGCCATTGACGGTGTAGTTTTCCATCCACCCTTTTTTCATCAATATACAAGTGTTGGCATTTAGAACGAAGATGAAAGACTTGATGCCCGTTTCTTCAGGGAGAATTCGTAATATCTCTGAAGATGAGATATACTCAGAATTGTTTTCTATCTTATCCATCACAGTGAGAAGAACTACCATCACGGCAAGGTTGTTCAGTTCTGAGGTCAGCAAGTCTTTTGAGAATGTCAGATGCCTTGTTGCCTCCAAAAGTTGTCTGACGTTTCTAACGATGTCTTCATAGAGCCCTTTGTCGCGTTTTAGCATCTCTATCCATTTGGAAATTTTTGTATAGACATCGTATGCTGTGTAGTCTTCATATTTCTTGGGGTTATATGGTATATTGTCTATGATAGCTTCCATGAACTCTTCACGAATGCGGTATTCTAAAGAATATCTTGACATACTCCATTGCACGAAGTGCCTGTAATGTAAATCATCCAGTTCTTTTTTGTGAATACGAAATTTGATGGGTGAACATTTCGTATAACTTGACATGTCGTTTAGAGATTGAGATACGTCGCTATTAGCGAGTATGGCAAGCATAATCGATTGAAAATGGGTAACATTTAATGTCTTGCTGACAAAATTGATAGCGTCATCGCACTTGTTGTAAAACTCTGGTGAGAGTTTACTGTCGCAAGACTCTTCATATATCATCTCAAATGCTGATGCCAGAGTAAAATTCTCAAGTTTCTTTTTTGTCATTTTCCTTTCTTTCTTTACCATAGTCATTTGTTTAATTGAAAAAAATATCTAAAATCTCAATAGCCCTCCATATATATGTATTTTTTTACGAAAAAAAAGACTAAAAAAAGGTGTTTTTGCTACTTGATATGCAAAAACACCGCATAAGAAGGGGCGAAAAAGAGTTTTTCGTCGAAAATTTGGCACCGCCAGGCTAATGCTCGCCAAAATGATAGGTAGCCACCAGATTCTTGTTGGCATCAAAAGTTTGTATCTCGAATGGCGACAAGTCTTCTTCTTCCTCTATCTCGTAGCCAATAAGTGCTGCGGGTCTGTATAACGTATGCCACAATGCAAACTTCGAGTCCTCAATGCTCTTGAAATTACCGATGAACCTAACATCAAGGTCATCAGCATCTTCCAAATCTTCCATGCTTACATGCACAGTTCCATTTTCAAGTTCCTTGGCACAGTATATCCTTGCACTACAGGCATCTGCTTTTGATGCAGATATTGGCGAAATAGATTGTCCATCATTGAGGGTGATAATGGGCCATTCATCGCAGAACAGTTTTGCAAACTGGTCAGGACTGTCCGTATGAATAGGGATAATGGCCTTTGGCTGAAGATGACGGAAGAGCTCGCGCATACTCTTCATATCGCAATGGCCGCTGGTGTGCAGATACTGGTAATCGTTTCCTAACGACTGAGCAAGTCTCGGATTGTATGCATCCGTGCCTTCTTTCAGATAACCTATCCACATGGACAGGTATTTCTGGGTGTCGCCAGGCAGACGCTCTATCAGGTGGTCGAAGCGGTCGTTTGCCTGAGCTATCATGACGCACCCCTTTTGCTCCAATAGATATTGAAACTTGTCCGATACTCGGAATCCTCCATCTTCGTCGTATTGCAGCACCAAGGGATCGTACTGTTCGCTGTATTTGTACATCCTGGATTTACCCCAAATCGGATCCCGGCCGATGACCTTGTCCATAATCTTTTTCTGATATGGGCTTACGATAAACGGACGTCCGGCCCTTGCTGCTGCATGATAGAGAGCAAACAGACGGTCAATATTGGTGGAAGAGAGATAAACGATATGGTTCTTATGTTCTCGAAAATAGGCTTCGAACTGGCGTTGTAACTCATGCTCGGACAGACTTGTTGCTTCTGGACGGGCAATATTAGTCCCTTCGCAAACCACATAATCAACCTTTCCTATAAACTTCTCAATCACCTCTGGCAGTTTTTTACTCCTGAAACCATGTGTTCTGAAATCGCCTGTATGGAAGACACTTACGCCATCTGCTGTAATCTTGAAAGCAGAAGCATCAAAAGCCGAATGATCTACAACAATTGGCATGATGATGAAGGGACCGAACGAGAACTCTTTGCCTGGAATAAAGGTGTTCGCCTGTTTCAGTCGTTCATCCATCTGTTTATGTTTCTCATTGACAGACGACAAGTGTTCAGATGCATATTGCTGTATATCCCTTCCGATTGCACTCATGTAAATGGGCAGAGATTCAGGCAACTTCGTGATGCACCCTATGTGGTCGCCATGATAATGGGTGATGAGCAAAGCACTCTTTGATAAATCGCCATGGGTTAAGCCTTTGACTTGTAAATCACCTGTCTTTGGACTACCAGGCAGTTCCTCGCCATAATCGACGAACAACCGCCAACCATTAAACTCGTACTCTGTGACGCAACCACCTATCTGGTCTGTGCCACGATGGATTGTTATCTTCATAATCTACCTTAGTTTTGATTTTTCATTTATAACTACCAAACATGTTACTAAAGAAGCGTACCCTCCTATATATATTATACGAATGAAAACACTGGAAATCATCAAAAAAACCTTGCATCATGCAAAAACTCCGCAGAAGAGAAGTGGATTTTATAGATTTTTCTACCTCATCTTTGAAGCAACTAACAACTCTTAGGATATTCTTGAAATTTAATAACGTTTCTATTTCCTTTTCCTCTTTCTAATGAAACACAGTGTACAATGACCTTATGTTCTCCCCATTGTTTCATCCAATTCTCATCAGTTGGAATTATTTTGCTTTTAACATTACTATCTGTATTACTATTTGTATTTTCAAGAATCTGAATAAAATACCTCAATTCGCCATCTTCTTGTTCATTTGTAAGCTTTACAAAATCTTTCTGATAATCGTGGATATCAGGATTCTTAGCTTTAAACTCGATTAAAGCGATTCTATTATAATTAGAGTCGTGAATAACAAGATCAAAATTAGCAGACTGTCCATAATCTTCATCTCTTTTAGGAAAATTATCCTTAAATAAATATTTTTTCATAGTCGGTGTTTCTACGGAATAATATACATCCCATTTTTTACCATATCCAATCTCTTTTTTAAGTTGCTCAGCGAAGACAAAGCGTAATTCTTGCTCACTTACTCTTGTTTCCGAGCTACTTTTTTTAGGGAAAAGAATCCTACTTTCAGATTTATCTACTTCCGGTATATTTATCTCTTGTTGATTATTATATACTTCCTCAATAATTTCAAAAGTTTTAATGATTACATTTTCTATGTGCTGCTTGTGAATGTTAATTATTTCTTTGTCTGTCATAATGGCAATAATATTATTTGATTATTAAGTTGTTTAATCATATCTCTCAAGTCCCTTCTTTAGGACCTCTTTCATCTTCTCTCTCAATTCAAGAGGTTCCAGCACCTCCACCTTTTCCCCCATAGCCAGCAACTGACTCACTAAGTCAGGTGTTATATACAATCTATAGGTAAATTCAGCGAACTCGCCATATTTGGAGCGGACTTCTGATTGGCTTTTGTGGAGCGGAGTAGAGCGAAGGTATTCTGGTTGCTCACCATAAGCACGGATTTTGACTTTCACAATGGGTAGGTTCTCGTTCACATAAATACCCAAAACGTTGGCAAAATATTTCCTCGCATCGAAATCCTTAGGCAACTTAAAACTCTTTTTAAGGACTTTCAAATCGAGTATGCGGTCGAGGGCAATGGTTCGCAACCCTTCTTGTTGCTTCAGATACCCCAACAGATACCAACGGCGATTGAAAACTTTCAAAGCATAGGGCTGCATGTGGAATTCTTGCCTTTGCTCAACTTTAAATTGCTGATAGCCAATCATCAATTCCAGATGATGCATCATCGCTTCCATAATGGGGGGCAGAAATGCTTGCCCCAAAGGTATTTCTTCAAGCAGAACCCTATCTTTCAATCCGTTGAAGGTAGCAAAGTCCTTGGGAATGCTGTACTTTTCCAATAGCCATTTGGACAGTTTGTTTTCATCTATCGCCTCAAGGTTCTTCACAAAATAGACATTCTTTGAGCGGTCGCATTCAATGTCTATTCCGAACATTTCCTTGATGCCTTTGCGATGTTCGTGAAAAGTACGAAGCGGTATCGGCCCGTCACTGGCAGGACAATCTTCCCATAACTTATTAATCTCTTCGAATGTTAAGGGAGCGCTGGTCAGCAACGTGTCGAGAAGCCAAATGTATCTGTAATATGTTTTGCTGATCATTTGTTCGTTTAAACAGATGCTTGCGTTAGCGAAACGCAAGCATCTGTTGTTTTGATGAATCGATTTTTACTTGATGTTCGGTTCTTCGAGGCCAAGACCGCGCTTGCGATCAACCACCTTCAGCACAAGACCGAGAATCAATGCTGCCACACCGAGGCAGGCGAGCATCACGAGCGGCCAAGTGTAGTCGAACTGCGTGGGGTCGCTGACACCAGGATTGGTCTTGTCGAGTACCTTGCCGATGAGCAGCGGGAAGAGCCACAGACCGATGTTCTGAATCCAGAAAATCAGTGCGTAGGCCGAACCGATGACTTTCGCATCGACCAATTTCGGAACGCTGGGCCACAGCGATGCCGGCACAAGCGAGAACGATGAGCCAAGCACGAGAATCGTGACGTAGGCGATGATGATGCCGCCAACGGTGTTGCCTTTGAACATCGGGAGTACGAATGCGAAGGTCAGGTGGCAGGCAATCAGCAGCAGCGAGCCCAGAACAAGCATCGAAGCAGCCTTACCCTTGTGATCGACATAGCTTCCCAAAATCGGCGTAATCAGCACGGCCAAAAGTGGGAAAACGGCGAAAATCGACTCTGCCGACTGACGCATGTAGCCCATGTAGCAATAGGTGACGAGGGCGACGAATGACAATCCAAGCAGACTGTATTTTTTCGTCTTGTCTTTCATAAAGTTCGAGGCGAAACCGGCGGCAGCCACCACGAGCATGATGACATACTGCACGATGGTGACTTGCGGATTTGCCCAGAACGAATCGGCAGCAGGCTCGGTCAGTGTGAGGTTGCATTGGAGCATGTTCACGGCGTATTTCTGGAACGGGAAAATGGCCGAATAATAGAGCACACAAAGCAGTGCGACAAGCCAGAAACCACTGTCGGAAAGGATTTTTCCGATGTCCGAAACCTTGAACGGGTCGTCTTTTTCTTCAGCCTCGCCCGTCTGTGAATCGAGTTTCTTGTCCATGAAGAAATAAACCACAAACATGATTAAAGCGATGCACATGAGCACAACACCGAAGGCGACGCTTCGCGTAACGCTGATTTGTCCGCCGAGTTTGGCGAAGAAGGGCGAGAAAATCATGCACGTGGCCACGCCGAGACGTGCCAATGCCATTTCAGAACCCATTGCCAATGCCATTTCGCGGCCTTTGAACCACTTGACGATACCACGCGACACGGTGATGCCCGCCATTTCACAACCACAACCGAAAATCATGAATCCGACGGCGGCGAACTTGGCCGACGCAGGCATTCCTTCGTAGAATGGCGACACGCCGAGTTCGTCGAACAGCGGAATGTAGTTCAGGTTGTTCGTGAACCACGTTTCCAGTCCGCTTCCAGCGAATGATTCAGCCACGGCATACCACTTAATCACGGCACCGACGAGCATCACGGCACCCGAGAGCACCGCCGTGAAGCGCACTCCCATTTTGTCGAGGATGATACCTGCGAAAATCAGGAAGAACACAAAAACATTGAGGAAAACCTCAGAGCCTTGCATCGTTCCGAAGGCCGTAGAATCCCATCCGCGAGTCTCCTGCATGAGGTCTTTGATGGGTGAGAGTATATCCATGAAGATATACGAACAGAACATGGCGAGTGCCAACAGCAACAGGGCAGTCCAACGCATGCCTGCCGAGTCGCGAAGAGTTTTTTGAATTGCTTGTGTCATATTAATTTACAATTTACAATTAACGATTTTCAGTTATTTTTTCAGCCAGCGGTCGAGCCAGTTGAAGAAGGTGCGCTGCCAGAGAACGCCGTTTTGGGGCTTGAGAACCCAGTGGTTTTCGTCGGGGAAGATGAGCAGTTGTGCTTCGATGCCCTTCATTCGTGCGGCGTTGAAGGCCGACATACCCTGCGTGGCGTTGATGCGATAGTCGAGTTCGCCATGGATGCAGAGAATGGGCGTGTCCCACTGGTCGACGAAGCGATGGGGCGAATTTTCGTAGGTTTTTCTGGCATTTTCGCTTCTGTCCTTGTTCCAATAGGCATCTTCGTATTCCCAATTCGAGAACCAGTTTTCTTCCGTTTCGGTGTACATGGCTTCAAGGTTGAAAGCACCGTCGTGGGCGATGAAACACTTGAAGCGCTTGTCGTGGTGACCAGCGAGGTAATAGACCGAGAATCCACCGAAAGAAGCACCGACAGCACCCATGCGGTCTTTATCGACATAGGGCAGGTTCGCAGCGGCATCGTCGATGGCGGCGAGGTAGTCTTTCATGCACTGTCCCGTCCAGTCGCCGCTGATTTGCTCAAGCCATTCCTGTCCGAAGCCGGGCAGTCCGTGGCGGTTGGGCGCGATGACGACATAGCCCTGCGAAGCCATGATATAGAAGTTCCAACGGTAGCTCCAGAACTGGCTGACGGGACTTTGCGGTCCGCCTTCGCAGAAGAGCAGCGTAGGATATTTCTTTGTGGGGTCGAAATGAGGCGGTTTGATGACCCAGTAGTGCAAATCTTCGCCCGTGGTGGTTTTTGTCCAGCGCGGTTCGACAGATGGTTTGCTTAATTGATCTAAAATATGTTTGTTCTCAAAAGTTATTTGTTGTATTATCATACTTTTCGCCGTCCCAGAAGGAATGGTATTGACAACACTTTTGAAATTTGACCTGATTCCAGGTTGGATTATGTATAGATCTGCAGGTTCTGTGTAACTGTGTCGTTCAGCAATGATTTTGTTTGTATTGCCAAGCATTTGTATGGAGCCAAAATCGGCTTGAAAATTAGAGTGTCGCGTTACAATTCCTTTCAGGTTTGTCGAGTACAGATTTTCTGTACCATGCCATACACCGATGAAATAGAGCGTCTTGGAGTCGGGAGCCCAGCAGAAGTCATCGACGTTGGAATCGAAACTTTCTGTGATGTATTTCTTTTCGCCCGTTGCCAGATTATAAATGCAAAGGCGTTGGCGGTCGGCTTCGTAGCCGTCGCGCTCCATCGAAATCCATGCCACATACTTGCCGTCGGGCGAGAATTTCGGATTTTGGTCGTAACCGACGTTGTTTTTCAGATTTTCGGGAGCGTTCACCGACTGATATTTCATCGTCTTCGTCGGGTCGATTTTCGGGGCTTTGTAATCAGCAGGCTTGCAGAGATTTTCAGCCTTTCCCGTCGTTGTGTCGTAGAGGAAGATGTCGCTGTCGGTCGAAATGCTGTATTCCAAGCCTTTCTTTGCGCGGCAAGTATAGGCGATTTTCTTCGAATCGATGCTCCACGCGAGTTGTTCGATGCCGCCGAACGGCTCCATCGGGCACTCGTAGGGCTGACCTTCGAGAATGTCCTTCAGATTGGTGATTCCGTCGCTGGTCACGTCGCCCACGAAAGGATGCGGAATCGTCTCGACATAGTGGTCCCAATGGCGATACATCAGGTCGTTGACCACGCGTCCCGTCGTTTTGGGCAGGTCGTCGGGCTTCTTCTCGATGATGTCGTGGAAGGGGATTGCCTTCACGATGATTACTTTTTTCTTGTCGGGCGAGAACAGGAAACCGTCCACCTCTCCGTTGGTTTGCGAAAGCTGTTTGCGGTCGCTGCCGTCGATGTTCATCGTCCAGATTTCGCCGCCCGTGATGAAGGCAATGCGGTCGTCGGAAAGCCATGCGGCATCGGTCTCGTTCTTCGCCGAGGTCGTCAGTTTTTTCTGGTTCTGACCGTCGGCATCCATCACGTAGAGAATGTGATGGCTCTTGTTTTCCTTCACGCTGTAATAGCCCACCTGATAGACGATGTGCTTACCGTCGGGCGAGGCCGCGTAGCCGCCGATGCGTCCCATTGCCCAAAGTGCTTCGGGCGTCATGCGGTCGGATTGCAACTTGATGTTGTTTTTCTGAATCATGGTTTGTGCGTTGATGCTGTTCGCCACGAAAAGCAGGGCGAAGGTTAGAATTTGAAATGTTTTTTTCATATTGGTTGGTTTTTAGTTAATAGTTATAGACTAATTCTGCGGACGATTTCTTCACGGGGTCGCAGGTCAGGCCGCAGCCCAGTTTCTTGAAGATTTTCCGATCGACTTCGCTGAGCATCACGGTGGTGTGCACCTGACAATCGCGCAGTTTCGGCAGTTGTTCCAATGCCTTGCGACAATTATCGTCGTGGGTGGAGAGCACGCTGAGTGCCACGAGCACCTCGTCGGTGTGCAGTCGCGGATTTCGTCCTCCGAGATATTCGATTTTGGTCTTTTGAATCGGCTCAATCATGCTTTGCGGGATGAGTTTTGCCTCGTGGTCGATGCCGCCGAGATGTTTCGTGACATTGAGCAACAGGGCGGCGCAACAGCCGAGCAACGGCGACGACTTGGCGGTGATGATGGTGCCGTCTTCGAGTTCGATGGCGGCGGCGTGGTTTCCGCTCTGGATTTTCCGTTCGTAGGCCGCAACGGTGACTTTTCGCGTGGCGGTCGAGATTTTCGCTTGGTTGAAAAGCAGGCGAATCTTATTAACTTCGTTTTCGTTGTCGGCTCCGTTGGCCATTTTGTTGGTCGCGTCGTAGAATCGGCGAATGATTTCGTCGTGACTGGCCTGACGGCAGATTTCGTCGTCGCTGATGCAGAAGCCAATCATGTTCACGCCCATGTCCGTCGGCGATTTATAGGGATTTTCGCCGTAGATGCTCTCGAAAAGGGCGTTGAGAACGGGGAAAATCTCGACATCGCGGTTGTAATTGACGGCGGTTTTGCCGTAGGCTTCCAGATGGAAGGGGTCGATCATGTTCACGTCGTTCAAATCGGCTGTGGCAGCCTCGTAAGCGATGTTCACGGGGTGTTTCAGCGGCAGGCTCCACACGGGGAACGTCTCGAATTTCGCATATCCCGCGCGCGTGTTCCTTTTATTTTCGTGATAGAGTTGGCTCAGACAAGTCGCCATTTTTCCGCTTCCGGGACCCGGTGCCGTGACGATGACGAGCGGTCGGGTAGTTTCCACGAAATCGTTTTTGCCGAAACCCTCGTCAGAAGCGATACGTTCGACATTGTTCGGATAGCCGTCGATGGGGTAGTGGACGTAGGATTTGATGCCCAATCGCTCGAGTCGGTGGCGGAACTGGTCGGCGGCATGCTGACCGTTGTAGTGGGTGATGACGACCGAGCCGACCATGAAGTCGCGCCGCATAAACTCGTCGCGCAGGCGCAAGACATCTTCGTCGTAGGTGATGCCGAGGTCGGCGCGAACCTTGTTGCGTTCGATGTCTTCCGCGCTCACCACGATGATGATTTCGATGCTACTGCGCAGTTGTGCAAGCATTTTCAGCTTCGAATCGGGCTTGAAGCCAGGCAGTACGCGGCTGGCATGGTGGTCGTCGAAGAGTTTTCCGCCGAGTTCCATGTAGAGTTTTCCGTCGAACTGCGCGATGCGCTCGCGAATGTGCTCAGACTGAATCTTGAGATATTTCTCGTTGTCAAATCCTATTTTCATCGTTGATAATCGTTATTTTCCGAGATTTTTCCGCCTGTTGGCCAATTCTTCACGCTGTTTTTGCAGTCGCTGCTGCTCTTCCTGCATCGCTTGGAGCCGTCCGGCGAGTCCACCGAGTTTTTTCTGCGGATTTTTCTTGTTTTCCTCGTATTTTGCTTCGAGTTTGGCGAGTAGTTTCGCGTCGTTGGTCGTCTTGCGGAGCACGAACATAATCGCTGCCGAGAAGAAGAGCGACACGAAATAGTAGAAGTTCAGACCCGACGAATAGTCGTTGAACATGAAGAAGAACATCAGCGGCATCAAGTACATCATCCACTGCATCATCTTCATCTGCTCGGCCTGAGCGCCCACCATCTGGTCCTTTTGCTGACGCATCGTCATATAGGAATAGAGGATGTTTGACACGCAGAACAGGATACAGGTCAGCGAGAGGTGGTCGCCGATGCCCCAGATGCTGTTTTTCCACTCGACGATGGGGTCGTAGGTCGAAAGGTCGTTGATCCAAAGGAACTTTTCGCCACGCAGTTGGATGGCGTTCGGCACGAAGTTGAACATCGCTACCCAAATCGGCATCTGAATCAGCATCGGCATACAGCCCGACAGCGGTGAAACACCGTATTTAGCGTATTCCTGCATCATCGCCTGCTGTTTCTGCATCTGGTCTTCGGGGTTGTTGAATTGCTTGGTTGCCTCGTCGAGTTTCGGCTTCAGCACGCGCATTTTCGCCGACGACATATAACTTTTCTTCACCAGCGGATAGGTAATCGCCTTCAACAGCAAGGTGATGAGAATGAGCACGATACCCATGTTCAGACCGAGACCCGTGAGGAAGTCGAAGACGTAAATCGTGAAGAATCGGTTGATCCAGCGCACGATGGGCCAGCCCAGATAGACGAGTTTCTTCATCTGAAGGTCTTTGCCGAAGGTGCTTTCCGTTTCGACGGCCTGCAATTTGCGGAAGTCGTTGGGACCATAGTAGAATTCAAATTCCGAAGGCGTTTTGCCCGTCGGGTCGAAGAACGTCTTCATTTTTGCCTCGAATTGCTTCAGATAGCCCGAACCTTTCTCTTGCGGAATGCTCGTCATCAGCGAATTGGCGGCGAAATCGTTCTTCGCAATCATAATCGACGAGAAAAATTGGTCTTTGAAAGCCACCCAGTCGAGTGCTTCCTCGATTTGCTCGTCGCGTTTTTCTGACGTTTCGTTCAGGTAGTCGGTCGAACTGTCTTTTTCCTTGTAGGTCAGCGTGCAGTAGCGGTTTTCAAACATAAAACCCTTCTCCTGCTGCGGACAAAGTTCCTTCCAATTCACGTCCATCGTCTGCGTGTTCGGCGCGAAAAGTCCGTCCATACCCTCGACGCGCAGTTGCATGTGGAGCATATAGTCGCGCCCCAGTTGATAGTCGAGCGTGATGGTTTTGCCTTCGCCAGCCGTCGCCGTGAACGTCACGGTGGTGTCGCTGACATTGGTCGGTATGAAAAAGAGGTCTTGCGTGGCGATGTTCGACTCCTTGGCCGACAGCGTGTAGTTCAACTGCTGTTCGTCGCCTTGGAACAGCGTCACGTCGGGGTTGTCGTTGCGGTCCTTAAAGCCTTTGACGACAGCCTTTTCGACGGTTGCACCCTTCGAGTTGAGCGTCAGCTCCACCTTGTCGTTTTTCAGGACGACGGTCTGCGCTGCGCCCTTCATTGCGCTGTGGAAGAGGGCAGTGGTGTCGGTTTCGGCTTGCAGTTTGGCAGCAGCCTCCTTAGCGGCTGCTTCGGCTTGCAATTTTTTCTCTTGGTTCATTCGCTCGACTTGCGCGATGGAATCGCGCACGAAGGCAGCACGTTGCTCCTCGACCGAGGGGCGGTTGAAATAGCTGAAGGCTATCAGAACGATAGCGATGAGGATGAATCCTGTGGTTGTGTTTTTATCCATTGTTATGATTTTGTTTTTTAATTTTAAATTGCAAATTTTAATTTTAAGTTGCAAAGTTACGATTTTTTTGTCTAATGGCAAAAGTTTTGTGGAAAAAATACGATTTGTTTTGTCAAATCAGAATAAGTTCGTACTTTTGCATAAAATTTGAAATTTTACATAAAAATCATGAAGAAAAAATTGACTTTTTTATCGCTGATGCTCGGAGTAGTTGTCAGCGTACAGGCGCAGAACGCAACGACCATTACCGCACCGCTGTTTCTGCCTTTCACCTATTATGAAAATGTGGCTCACGAGGCTCTTTCGCTCGACGAAAAGACTTCCGACGTGAACGCGACGTTGTTGAATTTCTATTTGAAACGCCCCGACTTGGTGGCGACTTCGGAAAGTCAGTTGCGCGAACAGTACGACACACCCGAAATCACCGAGCCCGAGCAGGTGGTGGTGACAACGCCGACACCCGAAATTACGGCTCCAGAAGAACCCGAGGCACCGCAGGTCGATGTCGAGGTGAAAAAGCCGAATTTCTGGACCTACAAAGGCGACGGATTCCTGCAATTCCTGCAAAACTACGTGTCGGGCAACTGGTACAAAGGTGGCGAAAGCAACTATTCGATGCTCTCCGCGCTGACTTTGGAGGCCAACTACGACAACAAATCGAAGTGGAAATGGGATAACAAACTCGAACTGAAACTCGGTTTCCAGACTTCGCCCTCCGACACGGTCAATAAATTCAAGACCAACGAAGACCTGATTCGTCTGACTTCGAAGGTCGGTCTGCAAGCCTCGAAACGCTGGTACTACACGCTCCAGTTCATCGGCTACACGCAGTTTACACGCGGTTTGAAAGCCAACGACCGCCGCACCTATTCCGACTTCATGTCGCCGTTCAACCTCAACCTCTCGCTCGGTATGGAATACAAGATGGAGTGGTTCAACAAGCGACTCACCGGAACAATCAACATTTCGCCTCTCGCCTTGAACTATCGCTATGTCGATCGCACGATTTTCATCAACAACGACGGCAGCGAAATCTGGTTCCCCACGCGCCACGGTATCGACCCCGACAAGCATCATCTGCTCGACTTCGGTTCGCAGTTCGTCATCGACTACACGTGGAAACTGGCCGAAAACATCACATGGAAATCGCGCATGTACGGCTTCACGAGCTACAAGCGCGTTGAATATGAATGGGAGAACACCTTCTCGTTCCAGTTCAACAAGTACATTTCCTCGAAACTCTTCCTCCATCCGCGCTTCGACGACAACCGCGCCCGCGACGACAAGCACGGCTACTGGATGTTCAAGGAATTCTTCTCGATTGGTTTCAACTACGGCTTTTGAATTTTCTTGACAAAAAAGCATCTTTTTGAAAGGATGCGATAGATTTTCTTGACAAATGCGGCCAACCGACAGCATTTTTCAACGCGCTCCACTGCTCAGAATGGTCATCATGCTCATTCTGGGCATTTTTGTCGGCGATTTCGTCGGCCATTCGGTGCCGCTGTGGGTTGGACTGGGCATTTCGGGCGTTTTTCTTGCCATCTACTTGCTGCTGAGGAATTTGCGGAATCGAAAAACGATTTTTCGCCGAATCCTCACCCGATTCTATGGTTTTCTGCTGATGACGGCCTGTTTCATGCTCGGTTTTTATTTGGTTTCGGCAGAAAAACGCGACCTCGTGCGGCATTTTCCCGACGGAAGAGTGGCATTCGAGGCCGTTTTGGTCAGCGAACCCGTTGTCAGGGGAAAAGTGATTCAGTGTGAATTGATGGCGATGCCGCAGGGAAAAAAGCCGTTTCGACTGCGTGCCTCGATTCTTCGCGACACGATTCACCGACGCTACGAACGGCTGCATTTCGGCGATGGAATCCGTGTTTTTTCAAGCATTTCGCAACCCGAAGTAGTTCAGCGGCTGTCGAGTCAGGGAAATTTCGATTTTCGACGATGGTTGCAGGTTCGCGGTGTGGTGGGGCAGACCTTCATTTCCCATACAGGATGGACGAAAACGCAGGTCAGTTTGCAGCCGCTGTCGTTGGCTGAACGGGTGAAAATCCGCCTGATGCGATTCCGACAAAAAGGCGTCGAAGCACTCCACAATGCTGGACTCAACGAAGAGGAATTGGCGGTGGTTTCGGCGATGGTTTTGGGTGACAAATCGTCGCTGACGAAGGAACTCCGCGAAACCTATTCCGTCAGCGGTGCGTCGCACGTTTTGGCGTTGTCGGGTCTGCATCTCGGCATCATCTATTTCCTTCTGTCGTTCATCTTCGTGCGAATGGGCTGGCGTGTCGCAGGCCAACTTTTCACGTTGCCCGTCATCTGGCTTTTCGCGATGATGGTCGGCTTTTCGCCTTCGATTGTTCGTGCCGCGACCATGCTCACCGTCTATGGCATCGTGGCGTTGTTCGGTCGTTCCGCCTTTTCGCTCAACACCTTGTCGTTGGCCGCCATCGTCATGCTCGTTTTCAATCCGTTAGCCCTTTGGGATGTCGGTTTTCAACTCTCGTTTATGGCCGTTTTGGGCATCATCGTGTTCTTTCCGCCCTTCAACCAAGTTTTTGACTATGTTTTAGGAAAAATATTGACAAAAGAAAGCCGAATCAAACGTGTTTTCCATCGAATTTTCAGTTGGATTTTTGGACTGGCAGCCGTCAGCATCGCCACACAAATGACCACTGCGCCCCTCGTCGGCTACTATTTCGGTCGCTTCCCCGCCTATTTCCTCGTGACGAACTTCGTTGCCATTCCCCTCGTCACCATCATCCTTTACGTTGCCGCCGTGTTTTTCCTCACGATTGCCGTCGAATCACTGTTCGGAATGTCGTTGATGACCATAAAAAGCACGCTCGGAAGCGTGCTTTACACCATTTCGTCCTTCTTGAACAAATGTTTGGAAACCATCGCGTCGTGGCCCGGCTCCAGCGTCGAAAATATCCGGCTCACCAGCCTGCAAACCTTCTTGCTTTACGTCCTTCTCATCGTGATTTGCTCGATGGTGGTTCGGGCGAAAAAAATGTATCGCGACTATCGGCTCACGCGAATGAGGTGATTTAAGTTTCCACCGAAAAATATTCTTCCAATTCCTTCTCTGCACTGCCATTTTCGTTCGGCAGGTCTTTCACGATGTGGCCGTTTTCCATCAGGGCGATGCGGGTCGAAATGTCGATGGTGTGTTGCAGATTGTGGCTGGAAATCAGGATAGTGGCACCCGTTTGGCGATGGTAGTCGGTGACGAGGCGTTTCAGGATGATTTGTGCCGACGGGTCGAGGAAGTTGAAGGGCTCGTCGAGGATGACCAACTGCGGTTTCGCCAGCAGCGCCGCGATGATGCCGACTTTCTGCTTGTTGCCTGCGCTCAGGTCGCGAATCAGTTTTTTCTGACCGAGAATTTCGCCCTGCATCAGCGTGGCGAACACCGCCAACCGCTCATCAACAGCCTCCTGCGTCATGTTGTTGGCCTTGCCGATGAACTGGAAATATTCCTCGGGCGTGAGGAAGTCGATGAGGAAGGCTTCGTCGATGTAGGCACCTGTGAAATCCTTCCATTCCTCGCTTTCGGCAGGAAAAATCTCGCCTTGCTCACTTTTCATCGCCACCAGACCATCGTCGGCTTTCAAAAGGTCGAGAATCAGACGGAAAAGAGTCGTTTTTCCGGCTCCGTTGTTGCCGACGAGTCCCAGCATTTCGCCATTTTTTACGTCGAAACGCTCGATATCGACCGCCGTTTTCTCGCCGAATTGTTTTTTGAGATTTTCGATTCTAATCATATCGTTTTTTGGTTTTATTCTGATTGATTTTTCAGCGGATTCCAGCCCTGCGCCTTGATGTCGAACTCCTGATTGTCGCGACTGACGAGTACCGCACCGAGTTCGGGCCGAGTGATGTGTCCGATGAGTCGGATGCCATCGATGCCCTCGATTTTCCCGTGGTCGCCGATGGGCACGGTGAAGAGCAGTTCGTAGTCTTCGCCACCGTTCATCGCGCAGGTTGTCACGTTCATATTCATTTCCTCGGCCATCACCGCCGTTTGGTAGTCGATAGGCAGGTTTTTCTCGTAAATCCGACAGCCGACATTCGACTGCTGGCAGATGTGAAGCAGTTCCGACGAAAGACCGTCGCTGATGTCCATCATCGCGGTCGGACGAATGCCTGCCTCGCGCAGTTTCTCAATGATGTCGCCGCGTGCGTCGGGCTCGAGTTGGCGTTGCAGCAGGTATTCCTTGCCGGAGAAGTCGGGTTGGAAGGCCCCCTCCAAACCTCCCCCCGTAGGGGAGGCTTTTTGTTGTTCTTCTTTGAGCGTTTGGAAATAGACGCTTTTCTCGCGCTCGAGCAGTTGCAGGCCCATATAGGCTGCGCCGAGGTCGCCCGACACGCAGATGAGGTCGGTGTCGTGGGCGCCATTGCGATAGACGATGTCGTCTTTTCGGGCTTCGCCGATGCAGGTGATGCTGATGGCGAGGCCGGTGTAGCTCGACGTGGTGTCGCCGCCGACAATATCGACTTTCCATTTCTCGCATGCGGCACGCAGTCCGCGATAGAAATCTTCGAGGTCTTCGACGATGAACCGCTTGCTCAGCGCAATGCTGACGATGAGTTGGCGCGGTGTGCCGTTCATTGCGAAAATGTCGCTGATGTTCACCATCGCGGCCTTGTAGCCGAGGTGTTGCATCGACGTATAAGTCAAATCGAAATGCACGCCCTCCATCAGCATGTCGGTGGTGACGAGCACTTCGCGGTCGGGATAGTGAAGTACGGCACAGTCGTCGCCTATGCCGTACTTCGTCGATTCGTTTTGTGGTTTGATGTCTTTCGTGAGATGGTCGATGAGGCCAAACTCACCCAGTTTTGCGATGTCCATTCGTGAAAATTGTTTTGAAAATTAGATTCGCTGCACCATCTCGCGGATGAGGCTGGTCATGATGGGCTGAGCCTTGTTTGCAGCCTCCTGCACTTCCTCGTGGCTAACCTGCACGGGCACGTCGAAGCCGCCGAGGTCGGTGATGACGCTGATGCCGAAGGTGCGGATGCCGCAGTGGTGCGCCACGATGACTTCGGGCACAGTGCTCATACCGATGGCGTGGCCGCCGAGCAGCGCATACATTCGATATTCGGCCGGTGTCTCGAAGGTCGGACCCTGCACACCCACGTAAACGCCATGGACGAGGCGAATCTTCTTCTTTTCGGCGATTTCGTCGGCCATTTTGATGAGTTCGGGGTCATAGACTTGGTGCATGTCGGGGAATCGCGGACCAGTCGGGTAGTTAGGGCCGTTGAGCGGATGCTCGGGGAACATGTTGATGTGGTCGGTGATGACCATCAGATCGCCGATGCGGAACACGGGGTTCATACCGCCTGCTGCGTTCGACACGAAGAGCGTGTCGATGCCCAGTTCGTACATGACGCGAATCGGGAACGTCACATGCTTCATGCCGTACCCCTCGTAGAAATGGAAGCGGCCTTTCATGGCCATGACATCCTTCTTGCCGAGTTTGCCGAAAATGAGTTTTCCACTGTGGCCTTCGACGGTTGAAATCGGGAAATTCGGGATTTCTCCGTAAGGAATTTCCACTGCGTCAGTTATCTCGGAAGCTAATTCTCCGAGTCCGCTCCCCAGAATGATGGCTGTCTTTGGGCTTGACGGCATCTTTGTCTTTAACCAAGATGCTGTTTCTTGAATTTTTTTGTACATAGCTTAAGATTTTTTGATTAAAATTGTCTTCTTGTTCGTTCATAAAACTGATGCGGATGGGCTGCACGAAGATGTTTCGGCGCACGTCGTCGGACAATCCTTCGGCGTGGCGAAGTCGAGCAGCGTCTTTCTCAGTTGTGATGATGATTCGTGGTGTTGGCATCGACTCGAAGGCCTCGTTGATGCGGCGGATGTCCTTCGATTTGAAAGCGTGGTGGTCGCTGAAAGCCAACGGCGTGATGCTCTTAAAACGGTCTTGCAGGTCTTCTTCCATCTGCTTCGGCGACGCGATGCCCGTGAGCAACAACACGTTTTGCGACGCTTTCGGCTGTTCTTCGACCTCTTCGGGGAAGAGCGGCGTGGGTTCGTCGTATTCGAGCGTCGTGAAGTAGAGTGCCTGATAGGGGAAGAGTTCGAGCGCCTTCGTCAGCACGCGATATTCCATCGGTTTGAGGTCGCGAGGACACTTCGTGACGATGACCATATCGGCGCGTTGCTTGCCCTTCATCGACTCGCGCAAACGGCCTGCGGGCAGCATTTTGTCGTAGATGATGAGGCGGTGGTAATCGACGAGCAGGATGTTGATGCCTGGCTTCACGTAGCGATGCTGGAACGCGTCGTCGAGCAGAATGACGTCGGTGTCGTTCGAGGCTTCGTCGGTGGTGAGCCGCTCGATGCCTCGCCGACGGTTTTTATCGACGGCGATGTAGGCATTCGGGTATTTCAACATCATCTGATAGGGTTCGTCGCCGATGTCGGACACCTGCGTGTTACTGTCGGCGAGCACGTAGCCCTTCGACTTCCGCTTGTAGCCTCGCGAGAGCACGGCGACCTTGATTTTATCCTGCAAAAGACGCACGAGATGCTCCACGTGGGGCGTTTTTCCCGTTCCTCCGACGGTGATGTTGCCGACGGCGATGACAGGAATCTTGTAGGCACGACTTTTCAGAATACCGATGTCGAACAGTCGGTTTCGCAGGCCTGTCACCGAGCCATAAATCCAGCTCAGCGGCAACAGCCACTCGTTGATTCTAATCAGATCGCCTTCGTGTCGCATTCTATTTCAATTTACAATTTTCAATTAACAATTCACAAGGATGAAATTTTCATCGAATATTGAGATAGAACGGCATTCTTGCTTGGATCGTGCTCATATTGTTGGCCTCGCGCAAGAGCATAAACGGCTTGTAATATTCGCCGAGCGCCATTCGAAGTTGCTCGTCGAGGTAGTTGCCACTGCCCGAAGTCTTGTTGAGCAGTTGCTCCATCAGGTCGGGTGCAGCGGGGTAGGGCACGGTGTGGTATTCGTCGAGTTTCGCCAGTTTTGCTGCCTTCGCAACGGCCTTGTCGAGTCCACCGAGTTCATCGACGAGCTTGATTTTCAGCGCATCTTCACCCGTGAAAACGTGGCCTTGTGCGTTCTCTTCGATTTGCTCGATCGACATTTTACGACCGTCGGCCACGCGCTTGCGGAACAATTCGTAGCCGCGATTGATGTAGCCCTGCAACAGCGCGAGTTCCTCGCTGTTTAACGGACGCGACGATGCACCGAAATTGGCGTGTTTGTTCGTCTTCACCTCGTCGAATTTCAGTCCGAGTTTCTTCGTCATCAGTTCCGAGCGGTCGGGGAACACGCCGAAAATACCGATGGAACCCGTCAGCGTCGTGGGTTCTGCGAAGATATAGTTGGCACCGCTGCTGATGTAGTAGCCGCCCGACGCAGCATAACCGCCCATCGAAATGACAACGGGTTTCTTGGCTTTCAACATTTCGATTTGGTGCCAAATCTGTTCCGAAGCGTAGGCACTGCCGCCCGGCGAATTCACGCGAATGACAACGGCCTTCACATCCTCGTCTTCAGCCAGTTTTTCGAGGTCTTTGTTCATCACGTTGCCCACAATCTGAGGACCACCGCCCGTGAGCAAACCCTGCGACGGTGTATCGACGATGTCGCCGTAAGCGTAATAGACGGCCACTTGCTCGCCATTCTGCTTCTGCTTCACGTTCTGCATCGCGCTGATGCTCACTTGGTTAAT
The DNA here is from genome assembly GCA_902776665.1 of uncultured Prevotellaceae bacterium. GTDB lineage: Bacteria > Bacteroidota > Bacteroidia > Bacteroidales > Bacteroidaceae > Prevotella. The sequence goes on along the minus strand of CACYQZ010000026.1, from coordinate 15,707 downwards.
CTTCTTGTCTTGGTCGATTTCGAGCAGTTTTTTCACTTCGGCCTTCACTTCGTCGTGGTAGAGCAGTCCATCGACTAATTTTGCTTTCTTCACCGCCTCGGCACCCTCGAACATCACGACGCGGTCGGCATAGGCGTTGAGCGAGTCGGCACTGATTTTGCGGCTCTCGCTCACGGCTTTCACCATATTGTTCCAAATACCCGTGATGAAAGCGGTCACCTGTTCGCGGTTGGCGTCGCTCATACGGTCTTCGGTGTACATTTCGGTTGCGCTCTTGTATTTTCCAACCTTCACCACCTGCATTTTCATTCCGACCTTTTGCAATAAATCCTTCACAAACATCGGTTCGGAAGCAATGCCGTGCCAATCGACTTGGCCGTCAGGGTTCAGATAGACTTTATCAGCTACCGAACAGAGGTAGTAGGCGCCCTGCATGTATGCATCGCCGTAAGCCACAATCCACTTGCCCGACTTCTTGAAATCTTCGAGCGCATCGCGGATTTCCTGCAACTGCGCGTAGTCGGCGGCAAACATTCCAGCCTCGATGTAGATGCCTTTCACCTTGTCGTTTTCCTTCGCTTTCTTGATGGCGGAGAGCGTTTCTTGCAGTCCGAGGGCATCGATGCCGCTACCTGTCAGCATTCCGAGGTAGTCTTGCCCCGACTGCTCCTGCATCTGGCCTGAAAGGTTCATCACCAGCACGGTGTTGTCGCTCACGTTTTGCGTGGCACTGCCCGAGGCGACCATACCCACCAAACTCATCACTCCGAAAATGGCCATCAGCAGGCCAAAAGCCAGCAGACCAACCATTGTCGCCAGCACATACTTGAAGAAATCTTTCATATTCAATTGTCGTTTTTTAAGGAATATTATCGGCAAAGTTACGGAAAAAATGCGAAATGCAATCATTTTTTATCTGAAAACTTTCATTTTTGTCGGGATTTTTTGTACTTTTGCAGGGAATTTGAACAATTTCGGTCTGTTTTCAGGCCTATTATTATAATAAGGAGAACGAAAATGTTACTGGACTACAAGAAAGTGAATGTGTATCAGGCGAATGTTCCTGTACTGAAAGATGTGACGCTTCAGGTCGATGAGGGCGAGTTTGTCTATATCATCGGCGTAGTGGGCTCGGGCAAGAGTTCGCTGTTGAAGACGATGTATTGCGAAATCGACATCTGCGAAGACGATGCCGAGAAGGCAGAAGTGTTGGGACGCGACCTGAAACGGATTCGGCGCAAGGAAATTCCTGCGCTGCGACGCGAATTGGGTGTGATTTTCCAAGATTTCCAGTTGTTGCACGACCGCTCGGTGGAGAAAAACCTTCGATTTGTGCTGAAAGCGACGGGTTGGAAGGACAAACAAGCCATCTCCGAGCGCATCGACGAGGTGCTGGAAGCCGTGGAAATGAAAGACTGTCGCAAGAAAATGCCATCGGAGTTGTCGGGCGGCGAACAGCAGCGAATCGCCATTGCACGCGCCCTGCTCAACCATCCGAAAATGATTGTGGCAGACGAGCCGACGGGCAACCTCGATAGCCAAACGATTGACAATATCGTGGCATTGCTGAAACGAGTCTCGGAGTCGGGCACAGCCGTTGTGATGTCCACCCACAACTATTCGATGTTCGACAAGTATCCGGGGAAAGTCTATGAATGTGCCGATGGTGAATTGAGAATTAAGAATTAAAAAATAAGAATTGTCCCCTTTAACTCCCCTTTAACTCCCCTTAACTCCCTAAAAAAAAGAAATATGAAAGTAATGAAATTTGGCGGCACCTCGGTGGGTTCGCCGCAACGAATGAAAGAAGTGGCCGCGCTGGTCACCGAGTCGGGTGAACCGACGTTTATCGTGCTCTCGGCGATGAGCGGAACGACCAATTCGCTCGTCGAAATCTCGGACTATCTCTACAAAAAGAATCCCGAAGGAGCCAACGAGGTCATCAACCAGTTGGAAAAGAAATATTTGGCGCACGTCGAGGAACTCTATTCGACCGAGCCCTACAAACAGAAAACACGAGAATTCCTTTGTGCCGAATTCGACTATCTGCGCTCGTTTACGAAGGATATTTTCACATCGTTCGAGGAGAAAAGCATCGTGGCGCAAGGCGAAATGATGTCCACGAATATGGTTGTGAACTACCTGCAGGAACAGGGCGTGAAGGCCGTGCTGCTCTCGGCGCTCGATTTTATGCGAACCGACAAAAACGGTGAGCCCGACCCGCAATACATCAAGGAGAAACTCGCCGCCGTGATGAGCCAGAACGAAGGCTATCAAATCTATATCACGCAGGGCTTCGTCTGTCGGAATGCCTACGGCGAGGTCGATAACCTGCAACGTGGCGGTTCTGACTACACCGCCTCGCTCATCGGTGCCGCGCTGCCTGCCGAGGAAATCCAAATCTGGACCGACATCGACGGAATGCACAACAACGACCCGCGTGTGGTTGAAAAAACGGAGGCCGTGCGCCAGTTGAACTTCGAAGAGGCCGCCGAGTTGGCCTATTTCGGGGCGAAAATCCTGCATCCGACCTGCGTGCAACCTGCGAAATACGCTGGTATTCCCGTTCGACTGAAGAACACGATGGACCCGAAGGCCGACGGCACGATCATCGACAACGTGATTATGCGCGGAAAAATCAAGGCGGTGGCAGCGAAGGACAACATCACGGCGATTAAAATCAAGTCGAGCCGAATGTTGCTTGCGACGGGCTTTTTGCGCAAGGTTTTCGAGATTTTCGAGTCGTATCAGACCCCGATTGATATGATTGCAACGTCGGAAGTGGGCGTGTCGATGAGTATCGACAACCCGACCCACCTGAACGACATCGTCAACGAACTGAAAAAATACGGCACTGTCACCGTCGATACCGATATGACGATTGTTTGCGTCGTGGGCGACCTCGACTGGAGCAACCTCGGTTTCGAAACTTTGGCGATGGAGGCGATGAAGAACATCCCCGTAAGAATGATTTCCTACGGCGGTTCGAACTACAACATTTCCTTCCTCATCAAAGGCTGCGACAAGAAGCGTGCATTGCAAAACCTCAGCGAAAAATTGTTCGGATGATCAAAGGAAAATTCCCCATCGAGTCGTTCGCGAAAAGGCAGACACCTTTTTATTATTATGACACTGCCTTGCTGCGTGAAACGCTTGCGACGATTACGCGCGAGGCCAGTAAACACGCGAATTTCCACGTTCACTACGCCATCAAGGCCAATGCCAATCCGAAAGTGCTCGGCATCATCAGTCAAGCAGGTTTCGGAGCCGACTGCGTGAGCGGTGGCGAGGTTCGGGCGGCACTCGCGGCAGGTTTCCCTGCGTCGAAAATCGTCTATGCAGGCGTGGGAAAAAGCGATTGGGAAATCAATTTCGGACTCGACAACGATATTTTCTGCTTCAATGTCGAAAGTCTGGCTGAATTGTTGATTATCAACGAGTTGGCCGAGGCGAAAAACAAGGTGGCGCGAGTTTGTCTGCGCATCAATCCGAATGTCGGTGCCCACACCCACGCGAACATCACGACGGGGTTGGCTGAAAACAAGTTCGGCATTGCGATGAGCGATATGGACAGCGTCATCGAGGCGGCGCAGACGATGAAAGACATTCAGTTTCTTGGTCTGCACTTCCACATCGGTTCGCAGATTCTCGATATGGGCGACTTCGAGGCGCTTTGCAACCGTATCAACGACTTGCAAAATCGCTTGGAACAGCAGAAAATCCGTCTTGAGCACATCAATGTCGGAGGTGGTCTCGGCATCAGTTACGACCATCCGAACCACCTGCCGATAGCCGATTTCAAGGACTTTTTCGACACTTATGCCCGAAAATTGAAACTGCGCAACGGTCAGCACCTGCATTTCGAACTCGGTCGGGCGATTGTGGCGCAATGCGGTACGCTCGTCACCCGCGTTTTGTACGTGAAACAAGGCACGGCGAAGCAGTTTGCCATCGTCGATGCAGGAATGACCGACCTCATTCGTCCCGCACTCTACAACGCTTTCCACCGCATCGAAAACATCACGAGCGACGAGGCGGCGGAAACCTACGACGTAGTCGGCCCGATTTGCGAATCGAGCGACGTTTTCGTGAAGGCATACGACCTCAACCGCTGTCGGCGCGGCGATTTGCTTGCCATCCGCTCCGCTGGAGCCTACGGCGAAGTCATGGCCAGCCACTACAACAGCCGTCCGTTGCCCGCGAGTTACACGAGCGAGGAAATTTTTAATCAATAATAGAAATCATTCAAAAAAATAAATCTTTATCCGAATCGTTTGGCGGTTCGGATTTTTTTTGTAATTTTGCAAGCAAACAATTACGATCGATGGGACAGTTGGCTTTTCTCAAAATGTTCATCTAATTTTGACTACTTTTAAACAATCAACAATATGAAGAATAAACTTTTTACCCTTTTGTTCGCCTTCGTCGCAATAGCGACGACGGCGCAAGAAAACATAATTGATGGACACGAGTACGTTGACCTCGGTTTGCCGAGCGGAGCGCTTTGGGCAACTTGTAACGTGGGAGCTACGAAGCCAGAGGAATATGGCGACTACTTCGCTTGGGGCGAAACCACGCCGAAGGAGAATTACGATAGCAACACTTATAAATGGTACAATGATTCATCTAATAAATATGCTGGAAGCAACTACAAGACAGAACTCGACTTTGAAGACGACGCTGCGGCGGCCAACTGGGGCTGCAACTGGCAGATGCCAAGCCTTGACCAAATCAATGAACTAAGGGATAATTGCGATTGGGAGTGGACAACGTTGAACGGAGTGAACGGTAGCAAGGTTACAAGTAAGATTAACGGCAAGTCCATCTTCCTGCCCGCTGCGGGGTGGCGCAACTACACTTCGCTTAGCAACGCAGGTTCCCGCGGCAATTATAGGTCGCGGTCGCTCAGCATTGGATTTACGGAGCGTGCCGTCGACCTGAGCTTCTCTATGGGGGAACTAAATAGCATCTACCACTACATCTGCGAAGGCGGTCTAAGTGTCCGCCCCGTCGTGGTGGTGGTCAATAATCAATCGTCTGGACTGATTCTCAATGCCACGAACTTCCCCGACGCAAATTTCCGTGCATCATTGGCATCGATTCTTAAAATTAGCGAGGGCGACGAAATCACGGAAGCAAAAATCGCCACAACGACTTCGCTCTATATTGCCGAAAAATCCATCGCGAACCTCACGGGAATCGAGCATTTCACCGCGCTGACAAAGTTGGATTGCTCTGGGAACAATCTAACCTCACTCGATGTGTCGAAAAACACCGCGCTGACAGAGTTGTATTGCTCATGGAACCAACTGACCTCGCTTGACGTGTCGAAAAACACTGCCCTGACAAAGTTGTGGTGTAACCGTAACCAACTGACCTCGCTCGATGTCGATGTGTCAGGGTGCGGCGCGCTGGGAGAGTTGGAGTGCTCATGGAACCAACTGACCTCGCTCGATGTGTCGGGATGCACCGCGCTGTATGCGCTTTTGTGCCACTACAACCAACTAACCTCGCTCGATGTGTCAGGGCTCACCGCGCTGGAAGAGTTGTACTGCGAGAGCAACCAACTGACCTCGCTCGATGTGACGGGATGCACCGCGCTGCCATCTTTGAATTGCAAAAACAACCAACTGACCTCGCTCGATGTGTCGGGATGCACCGCGCTGTCATCTTTGAATTGCAACAACAACCAACTAACTTCGCTCGATGTGTCGCAGAACACCGCGCTGTATGACTTGTCGTGTGAATACAACCAACTGACCTCGCTCAATCTTTCGCAGAACACCGTGCTGGAAGGGTTGTGGTGCAACAACAATCAACTGACCTCGCTCGATTTCTCGAAAAAAACTAATTTGTCATATTTGAGCTGCTACAGCAACCAACTTAACGGCAAGGTTATGGATGCACTTGTGGCAAGCCTGCCGACGTGTCAATGGGGTCGATTATATGTCATTAACACGGCCGACGAAAACGAAGGAAATGTCTGTACGAAGTCTCATGTGGCAGTCGTCAAAGGAAAAGAATGGAGAGTGTATTGTTGGAGAATGTATAGTTGGTATGGTAGTTGGGACGAATACGAGGGCAGCGACGAAACAAACTCTATCGGCGCTTCGCTAAATGACAATGGACAACGGATAAATGAAAATTATTATTCCATTGATGGCGTGAAGTTCAGCGGTGAACCGAGGAAAAAGGGAGTTTATATTTGGAATGGACGGAAGGTCTTGAGGTAAAATTGTGAAGTGTGAAGCGAGTCCCGAAGGGACAAAAGACCACAGGCAGGGGTGAAGCTCCTGTGAGCACGACACACCACAATGCAATAAACCCTGAAGGGGTGACAGACGCGCAATGATGTTTCTGTCGCCCTTTCAGGGCTTTTAATGGTTCTTCCCGTAGTTTTCAGGGGTTCCGCTCCGCTCGCCCCTGTCTGTATTCTTATCACCCCTTCGGGGTTAAGGGATTCGTGTAGTCATCAGGCGAGAGACTCCCTGATTTTTGAAAAAAAACAATGAAAAAAGTTGTCGGATTCGACAACTTTTTGTAATTTTGCACTATGAAACGAAAAATTCGGACATACGGCGGTTATTTCGAGGCGTTTATGGCGACCTTGAAAGAAAAGGAACAGGAGAAAATCCAATACGGACTTCTCTTGTTGAAGTCGCAAGACCGACTGCCCAAGAAATTCGTGAAACTCGTCCGCGAAGGTATCTATGAACTACGGACGGAATACGGCAGCAACATCTATCGCGTGTTCTTCATCTTCGATGAGGGCAATATCGTGGTGCTCTTCAATGGCTTTCAGAAAAAGACACAGAAAACACCGCAGAATGAAATTGAAAAAGCAATTAAAATAAAGGAGGCATATTATGCAGACAAACAATCACAAAATCGTTGACTACGATGCCGTGCTTGATGCCAAGTTTGGCAAGGAAGGCACCACTGAGCGTGCACGCGCTGAGGAGGCCGCCTATTCGTTCTATTCCGGGAAAATTCTTCACGATGCGCGAAAAGAGGCAAAGGTGACACAAATGGAACTGGCCGAGCGCACACAGACCACCAAATCGTATATTTCAAAGGTCGAGAATGGCATTATAACACCCAGTGTCGGGGTTTTCTATCGCATCATTGCTGCCCTTGGAATGAGAGTTGAGGTCGTGAAACCTGTTTATTAAAAAGGCAACTTGCGCAATTCTCAGGTACTTAAGTAGTCACTTCGCGAAAGCAGTTTGCGAATAAAACTATCTGTCGCCGCCTCGTTTGCCATTGCGCTTGAAAGCGTCGTTACGCTTGAAGTTGCCGTCGTTTCGTTTGAAACCGTCGCGTTTGAAGCCGGAATCGTTTTTCTTGAAACCATCGCGCTTGAAACTGCCTTCTCCGCGTTTAAAGCCACCTTCCGAACGCTTGAAACCGCCGAAACCGCGACCTTCGTCACGTTTTCCGAATCCTTCGCCATTTCGTTTGAAGCCTTCGCTGCGCTTGAAGCCCTCACCACGCTGAAAATCTTCTCGACGCGGTTTGAAACCGCCTGATTCGCGGTCGCGACGGAACTGCTCGAAGCGACGGGCACGTTCGGCTCGACGCTCTTCGCGCTCCTTTTCCTTTGCCTCTTTCGCCTCGCGACGCGCCAATGCCTCGCGCTGCCGTTCCAACGAGTGAAACGTGAACGAGCGGATGTCGCCCTCGGCGTTTTCTTCTTGTTCATCGAGGCGTTTTTTGAATTCGCGATGCGCCTTGAAACGGCGTTTTTCGGCCATCACAGCCTTTTCTTCCTCAGTTTTCACGATGCCGCCTTCTTGTCGGAAGTCTTTCATTTTTCCTTCAAACAGCGAGTAGCGGCGGAATTCACATTCCAGAGATCCGTTGAAAACAGGAATTTTGATGGATGGTTTCAGTCCGATTTGGTCGAAACATTCCTCGCGATAGGAAAGAATCCACGCGTCGTTGCCCGAAAATTCGTGCTTCAGCCGCTCGCCAATCATTTTGTAGGTTTCGAGCAGATTGGCGGTCGAAATTCGTTCGCCATAAGGCGGATTCGTCACCATCAATGCCTTTTCGGCAGGTTTTTCAAAGTCTTGGAAGTCTTGTAAGACGACGCTGATGTCTTTCGACAGTCCGGCTGCTCGCACGTTTTTCATGGCTTTGGCAACGGCTTTCGGATTGTTGTCATAGCCATAGATATGATGTTCAAAATCAACTTCTTGCGAATCGTCGTTATAGATTTTGTCGAACAAATCTGGATCAAAATCCTGCCATTTTTCAAAGGCAAATTCCTTGCGGAACAATCCGGGACTCATGTTCCGCGCGATGAGTGCCGCCTCGATGAGCAGCGTGCCAGAGCCGCACATCGGGTCGATGAAGTCCGACTCGCCGTGCCAGCCTGTCATCATAATCAGTCCGGCGGCCAAAACCTCGTTCAGCGGAGCCTCGGTATGCTCCTGCCGATAGCCGCGCCGATGGAGCGACTCGCCCGAAGAATCGAGGCTGAGCGTGGCATCGAAGTCGGCGATGTGGATGTGGAGTTGCAAGTCGGGATTCGCCACCGACACGTTCGGACGGTCGCCCGTTTTCTCGCGAAACCAGTCTACGATGGCGTCCTTCACCTTGTAGGTGACGAACTGCGAGTTGCGAAATTCCTCGCTAAAGACGACGGTATCGACCGAAAACGTGTTCCCTTTCAGGATGTATTGGTCCCACTCGATTTTCTTCACCGCCTCGTACATGTCCTCGGCCGAACGAGCCTTGAATCGGGCGATGGGCTTGAGGATTCTGATGGCCGTATGTAGCTGAAAATTAGCACGATACATCATTTCCTTGTCGCCTGTGAATGACACCATGCGCCGTCCGATTTGCACGTCGTTGGCACCCAGTTCCATCAGTTCCTTTGCCAAAATCGGTTCGAGTCCCATGAACGTTTTGGCAATCATTTCAAATTGATTTTGCATAAAAATTGATTCAGCGCTTAAAAAACGCTGCAAAATTAGGCAAAATTTTCCGAAAAATCGCTTGATGGCAATAAAAATCTGAAATCGAGGCTATTTTTTTCCGACATTAGGATGGTTTTGTAACAACTGCTCGCCGCCATCGGGAAAATGGCGACGAGCAGGGCAAAAAATCTTCCTCTCATAGCGTTTTTTGAACTTTAGAAGTTAGGCGTGGAGCCGTCGGAGCGGATGTAGAGCTTGACATCTTTCTGACCGCGTTTCTCGAGTTCGAGAACATAATATTCGTCGGTCGGAGTCTGAATCAAGTCAGCATCGTCGATGGTCCAGCCGGCGTAGTTTGCGGCGAGATACTGCTGCACGGCCTGTGGCAGTTTTGTAGTCCGAAGATTGAGTTCGATTTCGGTGCGAACCCAAGTGCCATCCGACTGGAAGAACACTTCGTATTCAGAGCCGTTCAAGTCGAACTCCGCCTTATACAAATGCTTTTCGCGCTCCCATTCGACGCGCTGCGCAGTGGGGTAGAGTGTTTTAAACGCATTCATCACAACATTCGGAATGCCATTTGGGTTCAAATCGTCGTCGCCACTGTGATTTCCGCCATTTCCGCCGTTGTTCACGGAGCTAATCAGCGTTCCGTCGGCACGAATCAGCAGCGTCACATCTTGTTGTCCGCGCTTTTCCAGTTCCAATTTGTAATATTCGTCGGTCGGCGTTTGAATCAGGTCGGCATCGTCGATGGTCCAGCCAGCGTAGTTCGTGGTGAGATACTGCTGCACGGCCTCTGGCAGCGTCGTTTTCCGTGCGTTGTATTCAATTTGGGTGCGAACCCACGTGCCATCGGCTTGGAAATAGGCCTCGTACTTCACGTTGTCCATGATGAATTCTGCCTCGTAGAGCTGTCCTTCGCGCTCCCACTTCGTGCGCAAAGCCTTTGGATAGCGCGTGTTGAAAGCATTTTGGACGGCAGTGGGAATCGAACCGGCGTTCACGTTTTCGCCACCATTGCCCGTGTTTTCGACAAACGAGTTGATGAGTGAGCCATCGGCGCGGATGAAGATGGTGACGTCGGGCTCGCCGCGTTTCTCAAGTTCGATTTCGTAATACTGGTCAGTCGGCGTGCGAATCAGGTCGATGTCGTCGATGACCCAGCCCGGATAGTTTGCCGCGATGTAGTCGAGAATGGCCTGCGACAGTCCGTTGGTCTTCGGGCCAAGATTCTTTCCGACGCGTGTCATTTTCCATGTTCCGTCGTTTTCAAACCAAGCGTTGTGAGCCTGAGATTCCACCGAGAAAGCCACCTGCAACATATCGTTTTTCTGTTGCCAAGTCGCATTCTGGGCGGTCGGGAAGTTCTCCTTGAACAACTTCTGTACCGGCTCGGGCACATCAACCGTCGTTTGTTCTTGAACCACGATGTCGCCATCGTCAGTGGTGCAACTTTGCAGCCCGAATCCCATCAGGACGAACATGGCTGCGGTTAAAATTTTCGCTTTCATAATCTTTCTTTTTTAGGTGAAACTTGATTGTCTGATTCAATTTTTATGCAAATTTCTCTTCCAATTCTGAATTAAATCTGAAAAAGACGCCCGTTTCAGGTTTTTTAACACATAAAACGAACATTTTGGGGACAAAATTTCAGAAAAACCGTAACTTTGTAGCCGAGAAAAATTTTGATAGAAAATTGTCGCATGAAAATATTGGTAGTTGAAGACGAAAAGGAATTGCGCGAAGTCATTGTGAAATCGCTGCGACAGGCGCGTTTCGTCGTGGAATCGGCGGCGACGCTGCTCGATGCCCGCACGAAAGTGGCTGCCTACGAATACGACTGCATTCTGCTCGACATCATGCTGCCCGACGGTAGCGGACTCGACCTGCTTCGCGAACGAAAACAACTCGGCAACGTGATTATTCTTTCGGCGAAAGACTCGGTCGATGACAAGGTGGCGGGGCTGAACCTCGGAGCCGACGACTACCTGCCCAAACCCTTCCATTTAGCCGAATTGCACGCACGAATCCGAAGCGTGATGCGCCGTCGGAACAATGGCGAGGAAGCCCTGAGCGCAGGCAATGTCGTGCTGTTTCCGTCGCGGCTGAGCGTGGAAGTCGGCGGTCAGCCCATCGAACTGAGCCGCAAGGAGTATGACATTCTTTTCTACCTGCTGAACCGCGTGGGTCGGCTTGTCGAGAAACCTGCGCTGGCCGAGGCTGTTTGGGGCGACGACATCGACATTGTCGATAATTACGATTTCATCTACGCCCACATCAAAAACCTACGACATCGCCTGAAAGACGCCGGTGCAACCATCGAAATCAAGACCGTTTACGGTTTTGGCTACAAACTCATCGAAACATGAAACTGCTCCACACCATATCGCTCCGACTGCTGGCCCTTACGACCGTCGTTTTGGCCTTTTGGTCGCTGTTTTTCTACTTCGAGATGATGAACGAAATCAACGACGAAGTTGATGACACGCTCGAAGACTACGCCGAAGCCATCATCATTCGGTCGTTGGCTGGCGAGGAGATTCCGACGACCTCCATCGGCTCGAACAACCAGTTTTTCCAGCGACCTGTGAGCACCGACTACGCCCTCCAAACCGAGCATATCCGATACGCCGACCGCGACGTTTTCATCCACGAAAAACAGGAATTTGAACCTGCTCGCGTGCTCACGTACATTTATCAAAACGATGCCGGACAATATTATGAACTGGAAGTTTCCACGCCTCACATCGAGAAAGACGACCTGCGAGGCACCATTTTCTATTCGATTCTCTCGCTTTTCGTCGCGCTGTTGTTGAGCATTCTTGCCATCAATGTTTTCTCCATCCATCGCACCATGCGCCCTTTGCGACGATTGCTGAAATGGGTGGAAAATTTCCAGATAGGAAAGAAAAACCAAGCCCTCGACAACCCGACGCGCATCCAGGAATTTGCGCAGTTGAACAAAACCGTCGAGGAGAGCATGATGCGCAGCCAAAAACTGTTTGAAAGGCAGAAAAATTTCCTCGGAATGGCCTCGCACGAACTTCAAACGCCCATCGCCGCCACGATGAACCGGCTGGAAAGCATTCTCGACGAGGAATCCCTCAGCGAAAAACAGACGGGCGACCTGCTCAAAGCCATTCATTCGCTCGAAAATATGTCGCAACTAAACCGTTCGCTGCTGATGTTCAGCAAGATTGAAAACGGCCAGTTCAATGACACGCAAGGCATTGACTTCATGAAACTGACCGAAGAAATCCTGCCCGAATTGCAAATCGTCTATCGCAGTCGAAAAATCAAGGTCGAAATTCACTCCGAAGCGCCTTTTGTGCGCCTCATCGACCCGACTCTGGCGCGAATGATGCTCACCAATTTGCTGAAAAACGCATTTCTTCACAACAAAATCGGTGGAAACCTCGTCGTCACGAGTCGTTCCAACGATTTCACCATCAGCAACGACGGACAGCAGCCACTTGATGCCAACCGAATTTTCGAGCCTTTCTATCGCGAGCAAAGCGACAAAAATCATGACAACCAAGAATGGACATCGACGGGAATCGGGCTGGCACTCGTGCACACTATTTGCAAACAATGTAATCTGCAAATCAACTACAGCTTCGAAGAAAGCCGCCACAGGTTCCAAATTTGTTAATAAAACCTAAAAATCAGCATTTCCACGAATACTACAGATTTTTTTCAGAATTTTTCCCGACATTTGCCCTCGATAACAAATGTTTCACCCTAAAAAACAAGAAAATGACAATGAAAACGAAAATTTTATTCCTGTTCTGCGCTTTGTTTGTGCAAACCGCAGTCTTCGCCGACATCGAAAAGCCGGTGACGTTAGAGCAACTGCCCGCTGCTGCGCAGCAAACCATCAAACAACACTTCCCGAATCGCCAAATAGCCTTGGCAAAAATGGAAGTCGAGTTGCTCGGAAAGAAGTACGACGTGATTTTCACGAATGGCGAGAAAATCGAGTTCGACAGCAAAGGACAATGGACCGACATCGAGTGCAAGCAGTCGCAAGTGCCCGCCGCGCTCGTTCCGGCAGCCATCGCCGCCTTTGTCAAGAAAAACTATCCGCAGACAACCATTCTGAAACTCGAGCGCGACAGAAGAACCTACGAAGTGGAACTTTCGAACCGTCTGGAACTGAAGTTCGACAAATCGTTCCGACTCATCGACATCGACGATTGACACGTCAATAAAACGGTAACCAATGGCACGCTTTCGGCACAGAAAAACGTGCCATTTTTGATGAATGATAGTTTGTTGCACAAAAAAATATCCCGATTGTCAATTTTTTACGGAAAAAATGATTACCTTTGCACTCTGAAACTGAAAAGGCCGCTTTCCGGCGACATGAAAAGTCAGGATTTCAAGTTATAACGTTATAAATTTTTTATGAACTACACTTTATTAATTACCGTTTTTCTGACGGCTGTGATCTTGGTGCTCGGCGCTTATGTCGTGGCCAAGCTCATCGGTCCGCGCTCGTACAATCCGGTAAAAGGTGAACCGTTTGAGTGTGGTATCCCCACGCGAGGAAGCTCGTGGCTGCCCGTGTCGGTGGGATTCTACCTGTTTGCGATTCTCTTCCTGATGTTCGACATCGAGACCGTGTTCCTCTATCCGTGGGCAGTCGTCGTGAAGCAGTTTGGGTCGATGGCACTCGTCAGCATCGGCTTTTTCCTGCTGGTCTTGGTTCTGGGTCTTGCTTACGCCTGGAGGAAAGGAGATTTGGAATGGAAGTAAGGAAACCGAAAATCAAGAACATTCCTTATGGCGAGTTTAAGGATAATGCCTCGTTGGAAAGGCTCGTCGATGAGCTTCACGAGGGTGGTGTGAACGTGGTGGTGGGTTCGCTCGACCAAGTGATTAACTGGGGTCGGTCGAATTCGCTGTGGTCGCTGACTTTCGCCACGTCGTGCTGCGGCATCGAGTTTATGGCTGTGGGCTGTGCGCGTTACGACTTCGCCCGTTTCGGTTTCGAGGTGACGCGAAATTCGCCCCGTCAGGCCGATTTGATTATGTGTGCCGGTACGATTACACATAAGATGGCGCCTGCGCTGAAGCGTCTGTACGACGAGATGGCCGAACCGAAATACGTGATTGCCGTGGGTGGATGCGCCATTTCGGGCGGTCCGTTCAAGTCGAGTTACCACGTGGTGAAAGGCATCGAGGAGATTGTTCCTGTCGATGTGTTCATCCCGGGCTGTCCCCCGCGTCCTGAGGCCATTCTTTACGGAATGATGCAGCTACAGCGCAAGGTGAAGGCCGAGAAGTTCTTCGGCGGTGCCAACCACAAGCAGACGAAAGCCGAGCGCGAGCTTGGTGTCTCGAACGAGGAGCTGGCATTCCGCGAGAAGCTTGATGACCACAGACGTGAGACCATCGTCGTGACCAACGTACCTGAAGAGTTTGTTGAGAACATTAAAAAAGAACAGGAGGAGAACGCATGAAACTGGAATTTCTGACATTCGATTTCAATCAGTTTGCCTCTGAGATGGCAAACCTGAAGGACAAGAAAGGCTTCGACTATCTGGTCACGATCGTTGGCGAGGACTTCGGTGCCGACGAGGGACTTGGCTGTATCTACATTCTGGAGAACACCCAGACCCACGAGCGCTGCTCGGTGAAGATGCTTGCAAAGGTGGTCGATGGCCAGAGCGTTGTCCCCTCGGTGATTAACATCTGGCGTGTGGCTGACCTGTTGGAGCGAGAAGTGTTCGACTTCTACGGCATCCTGTTCCTGGGTCATCCCGACATGCGACGCCTTTTCCTGCGCAACGACTTCAAGGGACATCCTTTCCGCAAGGACTGGAAAGGTGACGACAAGTATTCGCTTGAGGAAGATGTGGAGCCCGACTACGGACTGCAGTACGAGCTTGACAAGAACGGACGCCTCGTATCGAAGAAGAATCCGCTTTTCGACGATGATGCCTACGTCATCAACATCGGTCCGCAGCACCCTGCAACCCACGGCGTGCTCCGTCTGCAGACAGTGCTCGACGGTGAAACCGTGAAGCGCATCTATCCCCACCTTGGCTACATCCACCGCGGTATCGAGAAGATGTGTGAATCGATGACCTATCCGCAGACCCTCGCACTGACCGACCGCCTGAACTATCTCGGTGCCATGCAGCACCGTCATGCACTCGTGGGAGTCATCGAGGAAGGCTTGGGCATTGAGCTCACCGACCGCATCAAGTACATCCGTACCATCATGGACGAGTTGCAGCGTCTTGACTCTCACCTGCTCTACACGTCGTGCTGCGCCCAGGACCTCGGTGCCCTGACGGCATTCCTCTATGGTATGCGCGATCGTGAGCATGTGCTCAACGTGATGGAGGAGACCACCGGTGGCCGCCTCATTCAGAACTACTACCGCATTGGCGGACTGCAGGCCGACATCGACCCGAACTTCGTGAAAAACGTGAAGGATTTGGTGAAGTATCTGCGTCCGATGATACAGGAATATATGGATGTCTTCGGCGACAATGTCATCACCCACAACCGCTTCGAAGGAGTAGGTCCGATGGCGATCGACGATTGCATCAACTACGCTGTCACCGGCCCTGCCGGACGTGCTGCCGGATGGAAGAACGACGTGCGCAAGAACCATCCCTACGATATGTACGACAAAGTGGAGTGGGAGCAGTGCACGCTGACGGGCTGCGACTCCATGGACCGCTACCTCGTTCACATCAACGAGATGTACCAGAGCCTGAACATCATCGAACAGCTCATCGACAACATTCCCGAAGGCGACTTCTA
>CACYQZ010000025.1 GCA_902776665.1 uncultured Prevotellaceae bacterium | reverse complement strand
TATGAGTTCGCCCTTGTCGTCATAGATTTTGAAGCCCACAGCACCCGAACCCGTGATGTTGATGGTGGTTCCACTGATTTTGAAGCCGAGATTGTTGGCCTCGTTCTTGCCGTAGTGGGTGAAGTAGCCCGTGCAGCCACTGTCGGCACCTGCACCGAAGTTCTCGATGTTCGTACCCACGAGCGAGGGGAAATATTTTGCCACTTCGTAGTCTTTCATGATTTTGCCTTGCTCGGCGGTGCTGTTGATGAACATCACGCCGGGGATTTTCTTCTCGTAACTCTGCATTTCGGCCTTCCACGCCTCCATTTGAGCCACTTCCGACGGCACAGACTTGCGCGGAACCTTCAAGTAGAAGCCTTCGTAGTCGCTGATGGTGATGACACCTGCCGACGTGCTGTTGTTGTATTCTTCGGCATAGTTGAAGAAGCCCCAAACCTTGAAAAATTCGTAGAGGTCGGCCTGTGCTGCCTCGCAAGCGGCCAATGCTGCACGCATATAGTCTTTGTCGATGCCGGCAGGATTCTCATTCGAATAACCGCGGTTTTGGAGGTTGCCACGCTTGTGGATGGCGGCCATCCAACGGGGGAAGAATTCGTCGTCGCCTTTCTGGTGGTGGTAGAGCCAGAGCTGATACCACATTTTCTGGGTGAACGACTGGATTTCGCCTGCGTCTCTGAGGTTATCAACCCATCCTGTTTTCTTATTGAAGCGGTCGGCCAGAAGGCTGACAGCGCCTTTTTGCGTCTTTTTACCCCAGAGGTGGGTGAAAATCTGAATCAGCACCTCGTTGCTGCCTTCGCGTGTGCCTGCGAGCCACAGCGGACGCTGATGCAGGTGTCCCAATTCGTGGGGGAAGGCCCAACTCGTCCACCAACCGCAGTCGCGAAGTCCAGCCTCGTCGAACAAGGCGGGTGTGATGCCTGGCCACGAAACGCGAGCGTTACCTGCCGACGGATTACCTTCGCGCTTATCCCAAACGGTGATGATCGGACGATAGTAGCCGTCGTTGAAACGGGTGGTCATGGCTCTTTCCTCGGCCTCGAACGTGAAGTCGAGCATTTTCATGCCTTTCACGAGTTTGTCGACGGAAGTCATATTGTCGAGGTAGGCGCAGAACACCTGATAGTCGGAACGCAGGTGGAGATAGGCGTCTTTGAACATATTGTTCTTGAGCCACTGCCAATCTTTGTCGGTGTGGCCTCGGCTGATGTCGAAAGTACCGTTGCAGCGACCGCCGACGATGTGGATTTTGATGTTGGGATGGGACGAAAGCGGTGTTTCGGTGTTCATGTTCTGATAGAAGATGAAGAGTTCGCAGTCGTCGCTCGCCGTCACAAGGTTAAAACCTTTCTTCAGTGCCTGCTGAGGACCCGTGTTGTTCGTGGCGACGGGCATTTCCACCTTGAGGACACCGTCGTTGTTGATGACATTTTGATCGACATAGACGTAGGCAAATTCACCTGCCTTGAGTCGGATTCCCGTCGGTTGTGTGAGGCGTCCGAAGTCGCCGAAACCGAGTTTGGCACCCCAAGCACCGGGATTTGAATACGGCTCGTATTCGTGGATTCGGAAGTCTTTTTCGTATTTGCTCCATGTTGCATCCTTGCCCCAAAGGTCGTTTTTCACGCTGACGGCCTCTTCGCGCATCACCGACGGCAGGTTGCTCATCACTGCACGCAGTTCGTCGTCGCTCATCGAGGCATATTCGCTCTTCAGTTCCGTGCAGGCGGCATCGTTGAAGAATTTCGCAAATTCGGTGCCGACATTGCCACTGACGGCCTTGCGCCAGTCTTCGGCGGCCACGATGTCTTCGTCGGTCACTTCCACTTCCCACAGCAGCCATTTCGACGCGTCGGAACTGGCCTGCCAGCCCACGACCGTGTTGTTTTGGTTGGATGCTCCGGCGGCGTGCAGCGACTTGTGCTCACTCGTGTTGTTCACCGTAGCGAACCAGAACACCGTGTTGTCGCCCGAAGTCGATTTGCCGGAATAGAATTTGGCAGGAGTGCCCGTGCCTGTCTTCCATTGCTGGCTCTGTCCGGGCCAACCTTGAATCGACCGGCCAGAAACCAGATTCTTGAATTGGTATTTTCCGCTGTTCTCGGTAATCTGCCACAGTTGGGCATAGTAGGCGTAAGCGTCTTTCCTCAGTGCGGGTTCAGAAGAAAGGTCGAGCCCGCCGTTGCCGTTGGCCGTTATCGTCTTTCCGTCGTAGGCATTGCTCACCAGTCGGTAGTATTTGCCGCTGGTGATGGTGCTGACATAGTTCGGACGCACCGCGTCGGGATCGACAATCTGCCATTTCGTGTAATTGCCCTTCGACTTGTTGGTATAGACGTAGGAACCCGACGAACCGTTCACCTCCGGACCGAGATAGCCCTTCACCGAAGTAAGATAAACGCAGTCATCGCCGGCATCCTCGAGCGTCCAAGCCGTCGAACCCGTGTTCGACGTGTTCCAGTTTGCCATATTGCCGTTGGTCGAAAGTCCCAACGTCTTGTTGGTGCCTTCCTTGGTGAAGACATAGCCGTTGCCTTTCTTGGTGATGAGGAACAGGCAACCTTCGTCGTCGAGCGTCGTGGCATTCACGACGTTCGTTTCGGAATATTTGTCGTGCAAAAGAAGGTATTTGCCCGAAGCCACATGTTTCACCAAGTAGCCTTTATCAGAACTGAACTCTGGCAAGGCCATTGTCTGCTGAGCATGCGCAAAGAATGCAAGAACCCATGCACAAGCAAAGAAAAGGGTACATTTTTTCATTTGTTTTAATCGTTAAAATTAGCGTTTGATCAGATCAATTTGTTAGCCTGTTGTGCAAAAAAATGCACAATTCGGCCGCAAAGTTACTATTTTTTTTCCAACTATGCATATTTTTCTGTTAAAATCTTTGATAATCTCAATTTTTTTCCGAAATTTGCAGTCGATTTGTATGAAATTGCAAAAAACATAAAAAAAATACCGATATGAAAAAAATGATTGTCTTGTGGACCGTGTTGCTGATGACATCGGTGACGGCCTCCGCCCAAAAGAAGTTCGCAGCCTACGGCGTGGGCTTCTACAACCTTGAAAACCTCTTCGACCTGACCCACGACGAAGGGAAAAACGACTACGAATTCCTGCCCGAAGGCAGTTATCGCTGGAACGAACTGAAGTACAACCACAAGTTGCGCAACATGGCGCGCGTGCTCTCGGAACTGGGCACCGACGTGCTGCCGGGCGTGGGATGTGCCATCATCGGCGTGAGTGAGGTGGAAAACGCGAATTGCCTCGACGACCTCGTGGCGCAGCCCGAACTTGCCGCTCGTGGCTACAAATACACCCACATCGAAGGTCCCGACCAGCGCGGTGTCGATTGCGCGATGCTCTACAACCCCGCATTTTTCGAGGTGGAAGACGTGAAGCTCCACCCCTATGTCTATGAACTTGAGGAAGACATCGCCAAAAACCGTGCCACTCGCGGATTTTTGACGACAAAGGGAAAACTCGCTGGTGAGCCAGTGGCGGTGATTGTTTGTCACCTTCCGAGCCGTTTTTCGAGCAGTTACTACCGCGAACTGGGTGCTCGTCAGGCGAAAGTGGTGGTCGATAAGATATTGGAGGAAGAGCCGCACCGTCGCATTTTCGTGATGGGCGACATGAACGACGACCCGACCAACAAGAGTATGACCGAGGGATTCCGCTGCAAGTCTGAAATCGACCAAGTGGGTCCGACGGATATGTACAATCCGTGGTACAACATCCTCGTCAAGCATGGCAAAGGCACGCTGATGTACGACGGTGCGTGGAACCTTTTTGACCAGATTATCATGAGCGAAAACCTGCTGAACAAGAACGGTCAGAAGGATTTCTCGACACTGAAATTCTGGAAAAACGAGATTTTCCGCCGCGACTACCTCTTCCAGACCGAGGGTAAATACAAGGGTTCGCCGAAGCGCACAACCGCCGGCGGCGTTTGGCTCGACGGATTCAGCGACCACCTGCCCGTCGTGGTTTATCTGGCAAAGGAGGTGAAGTAGGTTTGTGAAGTGTGACAACACATTGTGGTATGAAAAATAAGTGGCTGTTAAAGCTGGCTCTCACTTTTTTGGGAGCCGCTTTCTGTATCAATGCCGATGCAGAAGCTATTGAACATCGCGGAGACCGTTACGTCATCCACATCGACAAACTCGAACTCAACGGCGACGAATCGCTCATGGACATCCTCATGCTGTGTCCAGAATTTGTTTCACATGATGGCACCGACGTCTTGTCGAAGTACGACATTCGCATTGACAACATCGACATCAACATCGACAGGGAGGCGTTCCTCTACCACACCAAGGCGCGTGAACTGAAAACCGTGCAGATTTGTACCCACACCGTAGCATCCAAGGGTACAGATGGCACCAATGGCGCCATCGACATTCAGTATCGCAAGACGGCTGCAGACAGCAAGGTGGCAGTACAGGGAAACACCTATGGCAGCGCACGTATCTATACCGACATGGTGCACTACAACGACGACCAGCATTTCACCCTCTCGGCAACGGCAGTGGGCACCACCAAATACCGCAAAATCACTCAAGATTTTGGTTCCGAGACCACACGCAGTGCCATCGAGAACCTGCGCCTGAGTGCCAAGTGGCAAATTACGAATAAAGACAGCATACAGTTCAATCTCGTACAGAGCGTGAGCGACAGTAAAGACAAACTGTATATTCCCGACGAGACATCGCTTTCAAGCATACAGCGTGATGTCGTTTTCAGCACCACATACGTCCGCACACTCAACGACAAGGATGCCGACCTTTGTATTGAGGCAGAATATGCCAACTCCAACAACGACTATCGCGGCAATCAGGGTTCCTACTCCAAGGAAAGAATCAACTACACCTACTTCAATGTGGAGTCGAACATTCCTTTGATGAATCACAAAACATGGCTTCTCGTAGGCGCAGAAATCGGCTATGAGAACGTCTGGTTTCGTGGAATTGAGCGAACACAAACGATGTATAACGACGTCTATGTGCAACTCGACTACAAACACGGTCCATGGCTATTCAGTCTCGGCGACAGATACCGCATCATGAGTTACTGGCAAAAGCCTTATAACGTTCCAGAACAAGACCTTTGGCACCACACTCGCAACCATCATGGCTATGTCGGTAGAATTGGATACACTTTCAGCGGAAAACACACCATTCAAGGCACTTTTTCGCATAAATACGAAATGCCGTTGGTCAATATGTTCTTCACGAAAGACTACGAGAAGAACCGCTACCAATACAACACCGACGTATATCGTCACTTGGCCTATGTCACCGAACTGAAATACACCTATCAAAGCAAAGACCTCGTCGTCATGGGTGGTATTCAAAACACGAACTTCATAGAGGTTGCAAGCGGAAATTACAACCTGTTCACAATCCAGTCAAGTGCCATGTGGCACAAGGGAATCATGCGGCTGACCCTCGGTGCTGCCTTCAGCCACAGGCACGACCGCGGAGACATGGGAACTTTTAAGACCAACTACAATTTCTACCAACTGAAATGTATGCCGTCGCTGAACATCACCAAAGACACTCGTCTCGCCGCTACCCTACTCTATATCAGCAACCGAGAATACGACATTTACACTCCCAACCTCTATGCCTCATCACGTCTCAGTCATTTCATCAACAAACACCTCAACGTCTATGCCGACTATCGCAACATCGCCGGCCAGAAGACAGGCAATCGCGCCCTTGTCGTAGGTGCACAATACACATTATGACATCATCGGCGAGTCGGCTAAAGTGCAAAAAAAGCAAAATCCATTAAAAAGTAATAATTTTCTCACCTTTCCGCCAAAAAAGTAAAGATTTTTTTGGAGTTTTTCCCAATTCATCGTACATTTGCGTGTGATAAGGCACTAAAAAATCGATCCTCGTGCCAAGTGGGGAAACCTCTGGGACGATTTCGACCCAAAAGACTGGGATTAGGAGTTAGAAACATGGATAGAAAGGAAGCGACCCAAGATAGTTGGTGGAACCGATTGAGAAACTTCTTGAAGGGCAACACCAGTTTGACGGTCATCATCTCGGCTGTATTGCTGTTAGAGTTGATGATGGGTCTGATGTTCTATCAAGCGCAAAACTTCATCCAGAGAACCATGGAGCGAATGGTGGGTGTCGAAATGAACGCCATCTACCTTTGCATTCGCAACAAACTGGCCAACGCCGAGGTGACGGTCGATAACATGTCGTGGGTAGTGGGCGAAGCGCTCGATGAACCCGATTGGATGCTCGAACTGTCGCATCAGATGGTGAAGAACAATCCTATTTTCTGGGGCAGCGGCGTCGTTTTTGAGCCGAACTACTATCCCAGCAAGGGAAAATTCTTCGTGCCCTACTCCGTGCGCGGTGGAACCGACTCCATCGTTTCGCTGCGAGTGGACAGAGAAAAGTCTGACTTTACGCAAAAAGAATATTACCGAATCCCCGTCGAACAGGGGATTTCGCATTGGAGCGAGCCGTATGAGAACGCCGTCGGCCCGAAATCAATCATCACGACCTATAGCACGCCTGTTCGCGACAAGGCGAACCGAATTGTTGGTGTCATTGTGGCCGACATTTCCACCGACCTGCTCGAAGAAGTGATGAACGAGGAGAAAATCTACAAATCGACCCAGCGCTTTCTTGTGACTGGCAACTACCACCTGCTCGCAGGTCAAGACAATCCGATTTTCAGGGAAATTCTCGAACTCGTGAAAGCCGACAAGGACAAGTCGGAATACCTGACGATGACGACGAACGACGGCAAGAAACACCACGTTTTCTACACCCTCGTAGGCGGTAAAACCGACTGGATTCTCATCAACATTCTCGACGACAACGAAGTGTTTGGCCGACTGCGCATGATGCGCTCGATGCTGATGTTGCCGTTGGTTCTCGGACTGCTCTTCGCGTGGTTCATCGTCTGGCGCAGTTCACGCAACCTGAAGCGTTTCCACAAGGTCAATGCCGAAAAAGAGCGCATCGACAGCGAATTGCACGTGGCCAGCCAGATTCAACAGAACATGCTGCCCAAACAATTCGTGCGGCGCGACGATGTCGATATCCACGGCTCGCTGGTACCTGCCCGTGAGGTGGGTGGCGACCTGTTCGACTACTACATCCGCGACGAAAAACTCTTCTTCTGCATCGGCGACGTCAGTGGCAAGGGTGCCCCGTCGGCCATGGTCATGGGCGTGGTCCACTCGCTTTTCCGCGCTTTCTCTGCCCACGAAAACAATCCTGCCCACATCATGCAATCTGTCAACGAGGCATCGTGCAAGGGCAACGACTCCAACATCTTCGTCACCATGTTCATTGGCGTGCTCGACCTGCCCACAGGCAATCTGCGCTACTGCGACGCTGGACACGACAGTCCGCTCATCATCGAGAACGGCAACGTGAGAATGGAGGAATGTGTGCCACATCTGCCCATCGGAGTGTTTGAAGACACGAAATACGATATTCAAGAGACGGTGCTCGCGCCCAACAGCACGCTTTTCCTCTATACCGACGGACTGACCGAGGCCAAAAAGGGATACAAGCAATATTTTGGCATCGAGCGCGTGAAGGAAGTGCTCGGAAAATGCGCAGAAAAAGACCTGACACCGAGCCAAATTCTCGAAATCGTCACCGAAGAGGTGCACCAATATGTGGGCGACGCCGAGCAAAGCGACGACTTGACGATGCTCGCCATCCACTACACGCCCCAACAGTTTGAAAGCAAACTGGCCGACACGCTGAGCATCAAGAACGATGTCCACGACGTGTTGAAACTGAACCAATTCCAGAAGGCTTTCTATGCCCAAATGGACATGGACAAGTCGTTGGCACGTCAGTTGCAACTGGCCGTCGAAGAGGCTGTCGTCAATGTGATTGACTATGCCTATCCGATTGGCACCGACGGCGACATCACCATCAACATGATGTCTGACGACAAGTACCTCAAAATCATCATCATCGACTCGGGCGTCGTCTTCGACCCCACGCTAAAAGGAAAAACCGACACCACCCTCTCGGCCGAAGACCGACAGATTGGCGGACTTGGCATCCATCTGGTGCGAGAACTCATGGACTCCATCAACTATGAGCGCGAGGGCGGAAAGAATGTATTAACTCTTATCAAAAACTTAAAAAATCATTGACACTATGAACGCAAGAATTGAAGAAATCGACGGCAAGTATCTTGCCACATTGGAAGGAGAAATGGACACCGCTGCAGCACTGGAAGCAGAAGAAGTCTTGAAACCCATCTACAACAGCGAAGGTAAGGACGTCATCATCGACTGCACCAACCTCGAATACATCGCATCGAGCGGTCTGCGCATCCTGCTGAGCATTCTCAAAGGTGCCAAGGCCAACGGCAGCAAAGTGGTGATGCGCGGCATGAACGACGACATCAAAAATGTCTTCAAACTGACGGGATTCATCAGCATTTTCGATTTTGAATAAAAAAAACACCCAACCTATGAGAAAGTTTCTTATTTTGCTATCATTGGCGACATCGACGGCCAGTTGGGCACAGAAAGACACGCTCAACAAAATCAGTGTAGGCCTGGAATTGGTGACCCACGGTGAAACGTGCGGTGGCGGTCTTCCGAAACCCGACGACAACGTTGTCAGAACGGAAGACAAGTCGCACTTTCTCTTCGGGCGCAATCGCTTGGTTGTAGATTACGAAAGACCAGGATTGCAGGCCCATGCCGTGCTTCAGAACAAGGCCGTATGGGGCATGAGTGGCAATCAGGCCCTCAATCTCTATGAAGGTTGGGTGAAAATGACGGCCAAAAACGGCCTTTTTGCCCAAGTGGGTCGCGTGGCACTGGCCTACGACGACGAGCGCATCGTTGGTCCCAACGACTTCGCCACGGCATCGCTGTCGCACGACATTGTCAGAGTGGGCTATGAAGGTCATGGCCACAAGGCGCACGCCATCTTCGCCTACAACCAAAACGGCGACGAAGTCTATAACGGCACCTATTACGACAATGGCGCCCAAATCTACAAGACGATGCACGCCCTGTGGTATCACTACGACATGCCCAAATTCCCGCTCGGTGCATCGCTGCTCTTTATGAATTTCGGTATGCAGGCCGGCGACTACATCGAGGTCGATGACCAGAAAATGGAAGACCCCGACAATCCGCCTTGCACGAAATATCAGCAGATTTGGGGTGCCTACGTCAATTACCATCCCAAACACTTCACCATCGAAGGTTCTTACTATCGCCAGACGGGTAAGATGGTGTTTCCGAACAAGCACTTCTTGCCCATCAAAGCATGGATGGCGAGTGTGAAAGCCACGGTGAAGCCCTCCGACAAATATGAATTCGTGCTTGGCTACGACCATCTGAGCGGCGACGACTATGTGCCCGTGGCCTATGGCGGACCGATGGTCATGGTGCTGCACGACCAGCTCGGCGGCTTTGCCCCACTCTACGGCTCGCGAACGAAATTCTACGGCATCATGGACTACTTCTATGAAAGTGCCTACACCAACGGCTTCACGCCGGGTCTGCAAAACGCATTCGTGGGTGCTTTCAGCAATCCTAACAGCAAGTTGAGACTCGGTGCCACCTACCACTATCTT
Source organism: uncultured Prevotellaceae bacterium (assembly GCA_902776665.1). GTDB lineage: Bacteria > Bacteroidota > Bacteroidia > Bacteroidales > Bacteroidaceae > Prevotella. Next base: position 26,645 of record CACYQZ010000025.1, on the reverse strand, counting down.
GCCGTGGCAACCCAACTCGACAATTTCAACAGTACGTTGGGTCACAGCGTTGAACTCGAGGCCAGTTATCAGTTTACGAAAGACATTGGCCTCTCGGCTGGCTACACCATGATGTTTGGCACCGACACGATGATGAACCTGAAGCAGGATGGTAGCAACAAACGGGCTCGTTGGGGCTGGTTCACATTGGCCATTTCGCCCAGCCTGTTCACGGCTAAGTGGTGAGACGTGTGGAGTGTGGAGTGATTTTCCTCAATTCAGCCAAGATTATTTAATCGATCAATAACTTAAAACCATTTGAACGATGAAAACTGCACCATTATCCAAAGTACAATATGGCATCTACGCCGAGTGCATCGCACATCAAGGTGAGATTTGCTATAACCTTCCCTATCTTTTCGTGCTCGATGGCAGTCTGGACGAAGAAAAACTCAAGAACGCCATTAAAACCGTCGTTGCGGCCCACCCCACCCTCTTCACACACATCGGAGTGAACGAACAGGGCGACCCGATTCAAACCCTCGACGAGAGCGAGTCATTCACCTTGACCGTCGAACATGAACCGACGGACATCGAGGCCGAAAAAGCACGATTCATCAAACCGTTCGACCTCACCAAAGACCGATTGTTCCGCATCCGTCTGCTGAAAGATGCCGAGCATTTCTATCTCTTGCTCGACATCCACCACATCATTTGCGACGGTGTTTCGATGGAAGTGATTTTGGCAGACATCGACGCCGCCTACAACGGCAAGACGCTCGAACCCGAAGCCATGACCATGCAGGAACTGGCCCTCGCAGAAGCCGACATGCGCCAAACGCCTGTTTTCGAGGAGAGCAAACAATGGTTCGCCCAGAATTTCGACTGTGGCGACACTTTCACCCAACTCATTCCCGACCTCGAAGGAACGGAACGCGCCGAAGGCTTGTTGGTTCGACCGCTCAGCATCGACCAAGAGAAAGTGGAAGCCTTCTGCAAGGCCAACAACATCTACAAAAACACCCTTTTCACGGCGGCATACGCCTATCTTCTGGCGAAGTTCAACAACGAGCAGGAAGCGCTGTTCACGACGGTTTACAACGGTCGAACAGAACCGAAATTCCAACATTCCGTTGGCATGACGGTGAAAACGCTGCCCGTTTACGCCAAATTCACCGACGAAACCACCGTGCTCGACTTTCTGAAAGCCCGTCAAGAGCAAATGACAGGTTGTCGCGAACACGACATTTATTCCTACACGGACCTGATGGGCGACCTCAACCTGCAAAGCAACTCCATGTTTGCATGGCGGGGCGAGATGCTGGGCGTCACCCAAATGATGGGCAAGCCCGTGCAGACGATACAACTCACCAACTTCACGCTGGAAATGTCGCTTTGCATGATGGCCTATACCATCGGCAACCAATACCATCTCAGGGCAGAATACAACGCCGGCGAATACTCCGAGGCACTCATCAGCCAGTTCATGGAGAGTTACGAGGCGACTTTGGAGGGTTTGCTCACCCAAACCAACCTGAGCGACATTGACTTCACGACGGCATCGCAAATGGAACTGCTCGACAGTTTCAACCAGACAGACAAGTCCTACGACGACACGCAAACCATCGTGTCGCTGTTCCGCCAGCAGGCCAAGGCTACACCAGAGAATGTCGCCGTGGTCTTTAAGGACAAAAAATATACCTACGCCGAGGTCGATGAAATCAGCGACCGCATCGCAAACCACATTGTTGCCAAGGGATTGGGAAATGAAGATGTCGTTTCCGTGCTGATTCCCCGCTGCGAGTGGATGGCGATTGCCTCGCTGGGTGTGCTGAAGGCCGGCTGTGCCTATCAGCCGCTTGACCCGTCGTATCCGAAAGAGCGACTGAATTTCATGATGCAGGATGCCAATGCCAAGTTGCTGATTGCCGACGAGGAACTGCGTCCCATCGTAGATGAATACAAGGGCGAAGTGTTGCTGACAAAGGATTTGAAGGGGCTTCCTTCGCTCACTGATGAAGAAAAAGCGCAACTTTCAACGCTCACCGCTCAACTCAAGCCCGAAAACCTCTTTATCTTGCTCTATACCAGCGGTTCCACAGGCGTTCCGAAAGGTTGTCAGTTGGAGCATCGCAACCTCGTCTGCTTCTGCCATTGGTATCAGCGTTATTTCAACTTGAAACCTGAGCACAACGTGGCTGCCTACGCCAGTTACGGCTTCGATGCTTGTATGATGGACATGTATCCTGCGCTGACCTGTGGTGCCAGCGTCTATATCATTCCCGAGGAGTTGCGTCTGGACCTGATTGCCCTTAACGAATACTTCGAACAGAACCAGATTACCCATTCGTTCATGACCACACAGGTGGGTTATCAGTTTGCCACCAGCATTGAGAGCCACTCTCTGAAGTATCTCTCTACAGGTGGTGAAAAACTGGCATCGCTGACACCTCCGACGGGTTATCATTTTTATAACGCTTACGGACCGACAGAGTGCACGATCTACACAACCACCTTTATGGTGGACAAAAAGATGAAAGAGATTCCCATCGGTAAGCCACTCGACAACTTGCACCTCTATATCGTTGATTCACAGGGTCGCCGTCTGCCTGTGGGCGCTGCCGGAGAATTGTGGATTAGCGGTCCTCAGGTGAGCCGAGGATACTTGAACCGACCCGAGAAAACGGCTGAGGTGTATATCTCCAATCCGTTTGCTGAAAATGGTGAGAAATACGCACGCGTCTATCGTTCGGGCGACATCGTACGCTATCTGCCTTCGGGTGACATCCAGTTTGTGGGTCGTCGCGACGGACAGGTGAAGATTCGCGGATTCCGCATCGAACTGAAAGAAGTGGAAGCCGTGATTCGTGACTTCCCAGGTATCAAAGATGCCACGGTACAAGCCTTCGACGAGGAAGGCGGTGGCAAATTCATCGCCGCCTACATCGTTTCCGACGAAACCATCGACATCAAGGCGTTGAACGACTTCATCCTCGACCAGAAACCGCCTTACATGGTGCCTGCCGTGACGATGCAAATTGATGCAATTCCTTTGAACCAGAACCAAAAAGTGAACAAAAAAGCCCTTCCAAAGCCGGAAAAGAAGGCCGCAGACGTAGAAATGGACTCGAATGTGCCGATGAACGTGCTGGAGAAGGAAATCCACGACATCATCGCACAAATCATCAACACTGAGGACTTCGGTGTGACAACCGTGCTGGGCTACGTCGGTCTGACTTCCATCATGGCTATCAAACTGGCCATCCAGATGAACAAGCGCTTTGGCGTAACTTTGGATTCGAAGGCACTGGCCAAGACAGGCAGTGTGCAAAGCATCGAGAACGAGATTCTGACCGCACTGATGAGCGGCGGAGCCACACAGCAGCAGGCTGCCGAGGCGAAACACGCCGACATGAGCAATATTCCGCTGTCGTACGCACAGATGGGTGTCTATGTGGACTCTATCAAAAATCCCGAATCCACCATCTACAACACGCCGGTCATCGCCCGTTTCCCCAAAAACGTGGACATTCCGTTGCTTGTCAAGGCGATGGAGACGCTCGTCAAGACGCACCCCATGCTGCAGGCTCATTTCGGAAGCGAAGGAAGCGACATCATCCAGATTGTGGACTTCGACCAACCCATCGAAATCACTCAAAGCCAGCACAAGGAGGAAGAAATGTCCCAATACAAGTGGGAATTCGTCAAGCCGTTCAATCTGAGGCAAGGACCGCTCTACCACATCGAAATTGCCACGACCGAGCAATGGGTTTACCTAATGATGGACATGCATCACCTCGTGGTCGATGGTGGTTCATTCGACGTGCTCCTCTCGCAACTGTTCGACCTGCTCAACGGCAAGGAGATTGAACCCGAGACGTTCACCTATGCCGACTTCGTGGCAGCGCAGAAAGCCGCTGAAAGCAGTGAGGAATACGCTGCCGCCCACGACTTCTTCCAACAGCGTCTGGGCAATGTGGAGGGCGTGACAGAAGTTCCGTCAGACCTGACAAATCCTCAAGATAAAGCCATCTCGGAAACGGTGTATAGCGAACTGGATTTCGAGGCCATCGAGAATTTCTGCCGTCAGCACAACATTTCGCCGGCACACCACATTCTCGCCGCCACGTTCTACACGCTGTCGCGCTTCACCAACAACGAACAACTCTGCATCACCACCATCAGCAACGGACGTTCCGACCTGCGCATCCAAAACACGGTGGGTATGTTCGTCAATACGTTGGCGCTGAGTGCCGAGATTGGTGAACAGAGCGTCTTGGAATTCCTCAACGAGACCAGTAAGAACTTCGACGAGACGCTGCAACACGAGTCCTATCCGTTTGCACGCATCGCCGCCGACTACGACCTCTCCGCCGAAATCCTGTTTGCCTATCAGATGGGCATTTTCGAAGACTACAAGTACAAAGGCCAGTCGGTTGCCATCGAGTTCTTCGAGTCGGATACTCCGAAGTTCCGCCTCGCCTTCTTCATCATGAACGACCCGTCGGGCAAGCCGAGCGTGTGCCTACAATACGACAAAGGACGCTATAGCCACGAAACGATGCAGTGTCTGGCACAGTCTGTCAGCAATGCGGCCAATGCTTTCATCCGTCAGCCGGAAATGAAGTTGCAGCAAGTGTCGCTGTTGGATGCCAATCAGACTGCTCTCCTCGACAGTTTCAACCAGACCGATGTGCCTTACGACACGACGCAGACCATCGTTTCGCTGTTCCGCCGTCAGGTGGAATTGACTCCCGACAACATGGCGGTGGTTTATCACGAAAACAAATACACCTACCGCGAAGTGGACGACATCACGGAGCGCATGGCGGCCTATCTCGTTGCGAAAGGTCTTGGAAGAGAGGACGTTGTCTCGATTCTCATTCCACGTTGCGAGTGGATGCCCATCGCCGCCCTCGGCGTGCTGAAAGCCGGTTGCGCCTATCAGCCGCTCGACCCGAGTTATCCCGCCGAGCGTCTGAATTTTATGATTCAGGACGCTTCCGCCAAACTCCTCATCGCCGATGAGTCGTTGCGCGACATCGTGAATGAATACGAAGGCGACGTGCTGTTGACCAAAGACATCAAGCAGTTGCCGGCGGTCAGCGAGCCTGTCAATGTCAATGTCACCGTCAATCCGGCTGACTTGTTCATTCTGCTTTACACTTCGGGTTCGACCGGCACGCCCAAGGGCTGCCAGTTGGAGCATCGCAATTTGGCCGCGTTCTGCCACTGGTACCAACGACGTTTCGAACTCAAGGCCGAGCATCATGTGTCGTGCTACGCCAGTTACGGCTTCGACTGCTGCATGATGGATATGTATCCCGCGCTGACTTGCGGCGCCTGTGTATATATTATTGGTGACGACATCCGTCTGACCTTGCCGGAGGTGAACGATTACTTCAATGAGAACCACATCACCCACTCGTTCATGACCACGCAGGTGGCCTACCAGTTTGCCACCAATATGGACAACCACTCGCTGCAGCACTTGATTGCGGCGGGTGAAAAGTTGGCTTCGTTGGTGCCTCCGAAGAACTTCAAGATGCACAACGGCTATGGCCCGACCGAGGGCACCATCCTCATCACGGAGTACGAGGTGGACAAGGAACTGAAAGACATTCCCGTGGGCAAGCCGCTCGACAATTCGCGTCTTTATGTGGTTGATAAACAGTTCAATCGCCTGCCTCAAGGCGCATTGGGAGAACTGTGGATCAGCGGCGCTCACGTCACGAGAAGCTACCTCAACCGTCCTGAAAAGACCGCCGAGGTTTATATCGACAACCCATTCAGCGACGAACCGAAATTCTCCCGCATCTATCGCACTGGTGACATCGTGCGTTACCTGCCCGATGGCAACATCCAGTTTGCTGGCCGTAAGGACGGTCAGGTGAAGATTCGCGGTTTCCGCATCGAATTGAAGGAAGTAGAGGCTGTGATTCGCCAGTTCCCGGGCATCAAGGACGTGACTGTGCAAGCCTTTGAGTATGACAACGGTGGCAAATACATCGCTGCCTACATCGTGAGCGACGAACAGGTCGATATCAAGGAACTCAACGCCTTCATTGGGCAGCAGAAACCGCCTTACATGATTCCTGCCGCCACGATGCAAATCGACACCATTCCGCTCAACCAGAACCAGAAGGTGAACCGCAAGGCATTGCCGGCTCCCGTCATTCAGGCGGCAGACCACGAATATGTGGAGCCTGTCAACGAGGTCGAGAAACTCTTCTGCAAGATTTACAGCGACATCCTTTCGATGGACAAGATTGGCGCGACCGACAACTTCTTCGAATTGGGCGGCACCTCGCTCATGGTGACCCGCGTCATCATTGAGGCCGACAAGGCTGGAAAGCATATCGCCTACGGCGACGTGTTTGCCAACCCCACCCCACGCCAACTGTCCAACTTCATTTCAAGCGACACGAACGACGTTGACGAAGAAGCTCGCAACTTCAACTACGGTGCCATCAACACCGTTCTTGAAGGCAACACGCTCGACGCTTTCCAAGGCGGAGAACGGCAACCCATCGGCAATGTATTGCTGACGGGAGCCACTGGATTCTTAGGCATCCATATCCTTCAGGAACTCCTCGAGCGCGACGACGTGCCCACCATTTGGTGCTTGGTGCGTGGCGAGACCGACGAAAAGGCCGAACGGCGACTGAAGAGTCTGATGTTCTACTACTTCAACAAGAACTACAACCATCTGTTCGGCAACCGCCTGCGCGTCGTCAACGGCGATGTGACGCAAGACATCAAGGTCGATGGCAAGATTGACACCGTGTTCAACTGTGCCGCTGTGGTGAAGCACTTCTCGAAAGGCACTGAAATCGAGGATGTCAACGTGGGTGGAGCGCTCCACTGCGTCAAGTTCTGCTTGCTCAACGACGCCCGACTGATTCACGTGTCAACCTACAGCACGGCCGGTATGTCTGTTGACGGCATCCCGTCGGAAAATTCGATGTACTCGGAACAGAAACTCTATTTCGGTCAGAATCTCGGCAATCAGTACATTCATTCCAAGTTCATCTCCGAACGAATCGTGCTCGATGCCATCGCCATGCACAAGCTGAACGCCAAAGTGATGCGTGTGGGCAATCTGTCACCGCGTTCCACCGATGGAGAGTTCCAAATCAACTTCAATACCAACAGCGCGATGGGCCGCATCCGCGTCTATCAGATGCTGGGTTGCTATCCCTACGACCTGAACGACGAACCGATGGAGTTCAGCCCCGTCAACGAGGTTGCCAAAGCCATCGTCTTGCTTTCGGAAACGCCGCAGGCATGTTGCGTGTTCCATCCGTTCAACAACCACTTCGTACATTTCGGCGACGTGCTTCAGGAGTTGTCAAATGTGACGCAAGGACCGCGCCAGGTAGAGGAAGAAGATTTCAACAAGGAATTAGAGGCCGCCAAGCAAGATGCCGAGAAGGCCAAACGCCTTTCCAGTCTTTTGGCTTACCAAGACATGGCTCACGGACAGAAAGTCATCGAGATTCCAAGCGAAAACCAATACACCACACAAGTGTTGTATCGCCTCGGATTCCGCTGGTCCACCACCTCGTGGGACTATGTCGAGCGAATGCTCAGCGCAATCAGCGGCTTCGGTTTCTTCGAGTAAACCATCGACTCAGCAGAATAATCATTCATTCATCAATAAAATTCAAACTATGGAAAAAGTAACAATTATCGGAATCGCCGGTGGAACAGGCTCTGGCAAGACAACCGTGGTGAGCAAAATCGTAGAGGCACTGCCGCCCGACCATGTGGCCGTGGTGCCCCTCGATTCGTACTACAACGACACGACCGAGATGACCGAGGAAGAGCGAAAAAACATCAACTTCGACCATCCCGACGCATTCGACTGGAAACTGCTTGAAAAGCAACTCAACGAACTGCGCCACGGCCGTGCCATCGAGCAACCGACCTACAGTTACATTTTGTCGAACCGACTGCCCGAAACCATCCACGTGGAACCGAAGCCAGTCATCATCATCGAGGGAATCATGACGCTGATCAACAAGAAGTTGCGCGACATGATGGACCTCAAAATCTTCGTCGATACCGACTCCGACGAGCGCCTCATCCGCAATATCCAGCGCGACACCATCGACCGCGGACGAACTGTCTCGATGGTGGTTGAACGCTACCTGAACGTGCTCAAACCGATGCACGAACAGTTCATCGAGCCGACGAAGCGCCACGCCGACCTCATCATTCCGCAGGGCGGCGAGAACCATCGTGGCATCGGAATCCTTTGCAAATACATCGAAGGAATAACAAAAAAGTGAACCGTGCGGTTCACTTTTTTTGTTGCTTGATGACTATTTTCATTTAGCGACGGCCACCGAAGTGTCCACCACCGCCGCCACCACTGCGGCTGCCTCCACCGTGGCTTCCACCGCTCATCGAGCCGCTGCTGCGCGTGGTCGAGCCACTGCTCATGCTGGAACCACCGCTGCGCGAACCGCCGAACGAACGGGTAGGAGCTGAACTGCCAGACGAAGAACCACTACGCGAAGGCGTAAAGGTGTTGCGGGGAACGCCACCCTCCGAACTTCTGCCCGTCGAAGGCTGATGGTTCACCGAAGGACGGCTTTCGCTGCCAACGGTCGTGCGAGTGCTGCTCGGACGAGAACCACCGAACTGGCCAAAGCTGCGATTGCCACTCACGTTTCCACTGCGGCTGCTACCCACGTTTCCGCTGCGGCTGCTACCCACGTTTCCACCACGCGAGTTGTTGTCGTATTGTCTGCCACGAGAGTCGAAATTGCCGTTGCGACCGTTGTGCGACGGACCACGATCGTTGCGGAACGAATGTCCACGTCCGTAGTCGCCACGCTGGTAGCGGTTGTGCATTCCGAAGTGCTCGTTGCGAGGCCGTCCGACGGGTGCGAACGTGCGACCGTGATACCACGAGCGACCGCCATTCCTGTGCCAAGCGTGTCCACCGCGATAAACCGAGTAGAAGCGCGGCATTCCGAAGTAGAAGTAGGTGCGGTGCGGATAGCGGGCATAGATGCCGAAGTGCCAGTAGCCACCGCTCCAGTACAGCGGACGATAGAAATACGTGGCGTCGAGGTACATTCTGTACTGCCAGTCGAGGAGGATATAGCTCAGGTCGAGATTGCGGCGCTCCCAGTAGATGCCGTAAAGGTCGTCCTGCGTGTTTACGCCCATGAGGTAGTCGAGGTTCACCTCGTAGGCTGCTTCATACTGCTCTTCCGTGAGGTTGAGCTCATAGGCCATCTTGTCGGTGAGGAACAAGGCCTGCTGGCGGGCCTGCTCGTAGCTCATGGCGTTGGCCGATGCTACGAATGCGAACAGTGCCACAAGGGCGGTCATCATCTTCTTCATAATCGTAATCTTTTTAAAAATTAGTATTTCGTTTTTTATCACGATGCAAAGATACGACGATTTGCCTGCCCCCGAAAAGGATTTTCCCTAAACTGGTAGGGGAATTTCCCTATTTCTCCATTTGACCTGATTACTCCTGACTTTTCAGATACTCCACACACGCCTCAAACGTCTCGAAGGTGGAATCTTCGGGCAGAACCGATGGGATGAGGTGGGTTTTGTGCATGATGAGGCTCGGCTGCGGCTGGATGATGGTCATATAGACTTTGATGTTTCGCGCCTGCAAATCCTTGATGGCGGTTTCCATCGCATACGCGCCCGACATATCCATAAAGGTGACCAGACGCATACGAATGATGACTGTGCTCACTCCTTCCGGCACGTCGTGCATCACTTTCTGGAAACCTGTGATGCTACCGAAGAAAATGGGACCTTCCAGACGTTGCACATAGACCGTTTTACGCATTTCGTCGGTCAGCGTCACTTCATCTTCCCATGGTTTTTCCTTGTCGAAATCGGCCAGGCTGATGCTGCTATATTGGCTTTCGGCCAAGTCGCCGGCTCGTTTCATGAACAGCACGCAAGCAACCACCATACCGATTCCCACGGCGGTGAGCAAATCGACGAAAACGGTCGTGAGAAACACCAAAATCAGCACGAACGCATCGGAACGAGGAATATGCGACAAGTCTCTGAAACCGCGAAAATCGACGATTCCCCATCCCACCGTAATCAGAATTCCTGCGAGCACCGACAGGGGAACGTATTTCACAACGCTTCCCAAACCGAGCAACACGGCGAGCAGAAGCAGGGAATGGGCCACTCCGCTGAGTTGGGTGCGACCTCCAGCCTTGACATTGACAACGGTTCGCATGGTGGCGCCAGCACCGCCAATGCCGCAGAACAAGCCAGAAATGGTGTTTCCGATGCCTTGTCCGATGAGTTCCTGATTGCTGTTATGCTTGGTTTTCGTGATATTGTCGGCCACCACCGAGGTGAGCAGCGTGTCAATCGAACCCAAACCTGCGAGGGTCAGGCCAGGGATAATGGCCGTCTTCATGATTTCCACCCAGTTCAGTCCGCTCAGTTCCAATCCTTCCTTGGCAAAAAACGGCATGGGAATTCCGGCGGGAATCTCGCCGATGGTCAGTGCGGCGTCGATGCTACAAAAGAGCGAAACGATGGTCATCACGATAAGGGCGACCAGTGTCGAAGGAATCTTTTTCGTGATGCGCGGGAAAAGGGCGACTATCAAAATCGTTCCCAACCCCAACAACAGGGGCACCACGCTGACGCCCTTGCTCACTTGAGCCGGAATCTGAAGAATCATATCGACCACCAAAACGGGCGATTTCAGTCCCAACAACGGGTAAATCTGCTGCAAGATGATGATGACGCCGATACCGCTCATAAAGCCCGAAAGCACGGGGTAAGGGATATAACGCACGTACTTGCCGATGCGAATCAGTCCGAAAACGATTTGGAACAGTCCGCAGAAGATACCAGCCAACGCCATGGAAATGATCACCGCCGAGAAACTGCCCTGCGACGTCGCCCAAGTGGCACTGATGAGCGAGGCGGTGATGACCGTCATGGGACCTGTCGGACCGCTAATCTGCGAATGGGTGCCGCCGAAAAGGGCTGCAAAGAAGCCCAGAAGCGTAGCACCGACGAGTCCCGCCAGTGCACCCATCGACGCGGCAGCAGGATGGTCGATGCCGCCAAATGCTTGAATACCAAAGGCCAACGCCAATGGCAATGCGACGATTCCTGCGGTGACTCCGCCGAAAACATCGCCTTTGATGTTATTGGTTTGAATGAATTTCATGGTTCTTTTGCTGCTTTGAAAGCATTTTTAAGTAATTATTCAAATAATATTCAATGTTTAAGGCTGCAAAGGTACATTATTTTTCAGCAAAATACATGATATTTCAGCAAAAAATTGCTTTTTTAGCAATAAATCGCCCCTTCGCGCGTTATTTTTTAAGGAAAAATGGATGAAAACATGAAAAATAGATTGATATTATCGCTTTGCTTCATGATTTTGACGCCGCTTTCGCTGTGGGCACAACAGGAGAGCGACGAAGCACACGACCTGCTCGACGGACTGGAGTACAAGGTCGAGGCGCAAGTTTCGGCTGCCGACGGACAGACACCGCTGTGGCTCAACGCGAATAAATTCGGACTGAGTTCGCTGGAAAGCACGAACGGATACCTGCGCGGAGCCATCGAGCGACCACTCAAAACCGATTCGCTGCGACGCTGGGGCATCGGCTACGGACTCGATGTCGCCCTGCCCTACCACTACACGAGCAAGATGGTCGTTCAGCAGGCTTACGGCGAAGTGCGCTGGTTGCACGGCGTGCTGTCGGTGGGTGCGAAGGAATATCCGATGGAGTTGAAAAACAACTCGCTGAGTAGCGGTTCGCAGGCGCTCGGCATCAATGCGCGCCCCGTTCCGCAAGTCAGAATCGCCCTGCCCGACTACTGGGTGCTGCCGATTTTCAACGGTTGGCTGCGGATGAAAGGTCACATCGCCTACGGAAAAACGACCGACGACCAATGGCAAAAGGATTTCACGGAAATGAAACGAGCCTATACCGAGGGTGCACGCTACCACTCGAAGGCTGGCTACCTGATGATTGGCTATCCTGAACGATATTTTCCTCTGTCAGTGGAATTGGGTCTGGAAATGGCTGCGCAGTTCGGTGGTACGATTTATATTCCCGACGGCGAGAATTGGCGCGTCTATCACGGCAACAACGGTCTCAAAGGAATGTGGCGAGCCTTCATGCCGGGCGGTGCCGACGCACCCGAAGAGGGTACGGAATACCAGAATGCCGAGGGAAACCAATTGGGCAGTTGGCTGATGCGCGTGAACTACGAGGCCGACACGTGGAAACTGGGATTTTACGCCGAAAAATATTTCGAGGATCACTCGTCGATGCTCCAACTCGACTACGACGGCTACGGGACGGGCGACGAATGGAACGTGGCGAAGAAACGCCGCTATTTTTTCTACGATTTGAAGGACTTCCTGCTCGGGTTTGAGTTCAACAAGAAATACGGCACTTGGCTGCGCGACATCGTGTTTGAATACCTTTACACGAAATACCAGAGCGGTCCTGTCTATCACGACCACACGCAAGCCTTCCCCGACCACATCAGCGGTCGCGACAACTACTACAACCACTATCTCTACAACGGTTGGCACCACTGGGGACAGGCCATCGGCAATCCGCTCTATCGCTCGCCCATCTACAACGACAACGGCTTCATCCGCTTTGAAAACACCCGTTTCGTGGCCTTCCACTTGGGACTGAGCGGCAGACCGACCGAGCGGCTTTCTTATCGGCTGCTGGCGACCTATCAGACGGGCTACGGAACTTACGACATTCCCTATACGAAGTCGCAGCACAATTTCAGCGGTATGCTCGAAGCCACGTACCAACTGCCCAAAGGATGGCAAGTGAAAGGGGCTTTCGGCATCGATTCGGGAAAAATTCTCGGCGACAACTACGGTGGTCAGCTGACGGTGACGAAAAAGGGAATTTTTAAATAATGAGTAGTGAATAATGAGTAATAAAAAATGAGCAATAATATGAAAAAAAATATCCTTTTCATCTCAATTTCCGCCCTTTTCTGCCTTTGGTTGCTGACGGCTTGCGGACTGGTGGAGTTGCACAGTTCCAAGAACGGCGACCTCGATGGCTTCTGGCATTTGGAAACGATTGATTCGCTGGCGACGGGCAACACGTGTGACTTGCGAGAAGAACGCCGTTTCTGGATGTTCCAAGGCACCATTTTCCAACTTTATTGCCCCGAAGTGATGGGAGGACAGCGTTTCGTCGGCCAATTTTCGCACGAAAACGGCACGCTGACCCTTTGGAAAGTGCTTTATGACATTCGTGAGGAAGGCGACCCCGTCGTCGAGAGCGTGGACATCATTCGACCCTTCGGCATCAACCAGATTGAGAATGTCGTCTTCCGTGTCGATGAACTCTCGGGCAGCAAGATGACGCTCAGCAACGAAATGCTCAGGCTATCGTTCAAGAAGCATTAAAATTTGAGGAAAATTCGATTAAAAACCTCGAAAAATCAGAATTTCTTTCCAATCGCGATGTTCGTGAACGTATTGAAAAGAATTTTGATGTCGAACCACCACGAACGATGTTCTAAATAATAGAGGTCGAGTTCCAATCGGCGCAACATCTTCTCCATCGTGTCGGTGTAGCCGTTGTAGAGCGTGGCATACGACGTGACGCCCGGTCTCACCTGATAGAGATAGGTGTAGCGATGGTCGTGTTCGAGAATCTGGTTGATGAAATATTCGCGCTCCGGACGCGGTCCGACAAACGACATCTCACCCTTCAACACATTCCACAACTGCGGCAACTCGTCGAGGTGATGGGCACGCAGGAATCGGCCAGTCTTCGTCATACGCGTCTCGTTTTCGTGCTGGTAGAGCGCGGGACCGTCTTTCTCAGCATCGATGCGCATCGAACGGAACTTGTAGATGTGGAACGGACGACCGAAACGTCCGATTCGCTCCTGCTTGAAAATGGCCGGGCCACCGTCCTCGTGGCGCACGGCGATGTAGCAAATCAGGAACAGCGGCGAGAAAACGATGACGCAAAACAACGCGACAAGAAAGTCGAAGAGCCGCTTGGTGTTGCGCTCCAACTCGTTCATCCCGTCCAATACGTATCCGTTTTCGAGTGTCGTCATGACTGGTTTTTAATCAGGTTCTTTTCTTTAAAAACGCACACATCGCCGTTTTATTGCATCGAACGCAAAAATAATTATGGAAAAATTTAGATAATGCTCTTGGCAAAGGCTTTATAGGCATAACTCACCATATAATAAGCCGAGCGGATGAATGAAAAGCGTTCAACCTGCCGATAAATGTTCCACTGCCACGAAGCAACCTTCAACTTGTTCGACGAAACCGACTCAGTACAAACCCGATATGCCGCCAACGTAGTGCCAGTATTTCGGGCAATATAGCCCTCCTTCAAGATGTGGAGCCACATCACATAATCTTCGTGGTGGATGTCCTTGACAATGACTTTTCCAGTTTTTTTCGTGTCATAGATGCCTGTGAGGTTACCGATTACGTTGCCGTGGAGCAGTGAACCATAAGTTGCCTTCGATGGAGCCGTGACAATGCGGTTTGCACGATTGCCCTCCTCGTCGATTTTCTCGTAGTTGGAGAAGACAATGGCCGTGCGATTGTCGCCGAAGAACGCAAGTTGCTGCTCCAGTTTCTGGGGAAACCACAGGTCGTCGCTGTCGAGGAAAGCGATGAAACGGCCTTTGGCTGCCCTAATGCCCATATTCCTCGGTGCCGAAGGCATTCGAATGGGGTTGTCGTTGAAAAGAACCTGAATTTTCGGGTTCTCCGAGGCATATTTCTGTGCGATTTCAACGGAATTGTCAGTCGAGCAATCCTCAACGACCAGCAATTCCCAGTTTTGATAGGTCTGGGCAAGCACCGATTCGATGGCAGCACCGACAAACCGCGATGCGTTATGCATCGGCATGACGACCGAGACAAGCCCCACGTCTGGAATCTCGGTTTTCAGAATCCTTTGTATATCGTTGCTTTGGATAGACATATCAGTTTTTAGTGTAGCGGCTGCAAAGGTACTAATAAAATGAAAACAAAAAGAAGTTTAAGTAAAAAAAATAAGATTTCTCATGAAAAATCATGATTTTGGAAAAAAAATGCTAACTTTGTCGGCAAACCCAAACTTATCAGAATATGCGCACACTTTTTTGTTCGGTTTTGACACTGTTTCTGCTTGTTTCCGACGGCAGTCACCTGACGATTGCCGCCCAGCAGCCAGCGGAATACCAATTGGTTTTCAGCGATGAGTTCAACCAACCCAATGGTAGCCAACCCGACCCTGCTAAATGGGTTCGGCACGAGCGAGAACCCAACACATGGGCGCGGTGGATCAGCCCTTCGCCGAAAGTCGCCTACATCAAGAACGGAAGTCTGGTCTGCCGAGCCATTCCCAATAAGAGCGAGCCGTCCGACACCGCCCGGATGCTGACGGGAGCCGTCTGCACGAAAGGAAAATTTGAATTTCAGTACGGCAAGATCGAAGTGCGGATGAAAACGAATCTTAGGACGGGAAATTTTCCAGCAGTATGGTTGTTCCAGTCACCAACAAACAAAGATCGGCGTTATGCTGAAATCGACATCGTAGAGATGTTTGGAAATGACAGCCGCTCGGCCCACACGATTCACACCCACAGGTCTTTCTCCCTCAAGAAAGAGGGATTGAAACGGGAGCAAAAAATCGAGCTGGATGTCAGGAAATGGCATGTTTACGGGTTGGAATGGGACAAAAACAAGGTGATTTGGACTGTTGACGGGCGCGAAGTGTTCCGATACAGCCGCATCGCGGAAAAGCAGATGCAAGACGAGGGTCAATGGACTTTCGACCGTTTATTTTACCTGATTCTCAACCAGAGTGTGGGCGATGGAAACCATCCGTTACTTGTTCCCAACACAAAGAAAACCTACGAAACGCGATTTGACTGGATACGGGTTTATCAAAAAAAATAAAGCGTCACCGTCAGTCATCACGTTTCCGATAGTATTTGTTTAGAATAAAGCTTAATGCTTCAAAATTGTATCTGTAAAGAGTGTTGCGTTTGAGTTTACCTGTGGAAACACTTCCTAATGTGGTGAGTTTAATATTGGGGACATAAACGACTTCCAAATTTTGTTTTCTGCATTCTTCTGCAAGAAACAATTCTTCTCCGTATAAAAATACAGGATAGTCAAGCTGAGGGCATTTCGTGAAAAATTCGTTTGTGAGAATCATAAACGATCCGTGCCCGGCATAGATGGGCTTATCCTCATTTAATTCTGGGTATTCTTTCATCTTTTGCAAAGTCTGAGAATAAATGTAATGGATGAAAGAATATTTAAACGACAATCGCAATAGTTGCAACTTGAATTTCGAATACCTATTCACAGCAAATGGATTTGCGTTGATTCCCCGAAGTTTTTCATAAATGGCGGGAGCTATCCAACCTACATTTTCCGCTGCTTTATAAGCAACAATATTTGCCAAAGTTTCGGGCGAAAGCAGAATGTCAATATTACATAAGATGGCATAATCATACGACAAAGGAGGAAGAATATTCATTGCATATTTTATACCTCCAAAGTAGCCATTGTTTTTACCACAAACAATGTGTTTGAGCATAAATTTCCGAGGATTATAATCTATGGGAAGAATCGTCTCAGAATTATCTGCGACATACACGCTAACCATTGCCGTTTTCTCGACCGATTCACTTGCAATGTCAATCGATTCAAGAAACGCTAAAAGGGTGTCATACGAGTTGTAATTAACACAATAAAATGCTATTCTTTTCATTGTCTTATATGTTATAGTCGATTACTTCTGTTTTTTCTACCAATGCTGCATATAAAGAAAAATTCGTTTGATATAGTTCATCGGCGAGCAGACGATACACAAGTTTTGAATTCGCGATGCAGTACCAATCTACAAATGTTTTAAGAATTGCATTTTCATCTTTCGTATGGCTGATGTGAGCAATTTGGGATATGTCTAACATTTGAACAGGTACATCTGACAGAGAATCAAGGAAACGCTTGCTATCTGAAAAAACATACACTGGCATATCACTTTGATTCGCTATTTTTACCAAGGCATTCTTGCAACGGCTTATAAGTTGAAGCCGTTTTTCATCAGACAACGTCGGATATTTGGAGTTTTCAAAGGACTCTAACGCATTCACGAATCGGATGTGAGCTGATATGTATGTCTTTGGAACTAATCTCAAGGCATCGATTGCAGCCTGCAGTTTCGGACTGACACGAAACAGTTCATTAAAAAGTTCTCCAAAATGTTGTCCATAGGGATGTCCTGTCTGATAAAACAAATCATCACCTTGATAACAATAGCAATGATATTGATACCCTTGGGGAAGTCGATAATTAACGCCAGTTCGTCGAGCTGTATAAATAAAAAAGCGTGTTTCAGTTACAGAATACTCTAAATCACGAGGACTTGCAACCCAGTCAACAAGATTGGGGGCGAGATAGTCTTCCAAAACAAAAGGTTCTGTACATATTAGCTTAAAAGAACATCCGCTTTGTTTTGCAATGTAGTAACAATAGACTATTGCCTTCAATCTGTCGGCCAGTCCCGGATGATTGAAATCGGGATCAAAAACAAAATAAAAAATATCTTTCTTATTTGCCTTTCGAAAACGGAAACGGGAAATGAATCGCAGGTGAAAGAGAAATCCTTGAATTGTTTTTTTAACCTCTCCTACGAAATGCCCGTGTTGGACATAATTACTTTTTTTTACAAAAGGGATTCTCATATTTTATCATCAGTGTTTAATTCTTTGATGGCCTCCAAATATGCATATTTCATATATTTGTCCGGTTCAAGCATTGTACCTTCTGCCCATTCATTCCACGCATTGACAAAGACATAATTGGTATGATAGACCTCCCTTGTAATCTTCATTTTTTCTTCCATATAATTCTTAAAATCCTCTTTTGACGGCGGAAGAATGATAGTGCTGGATAATCCTCGACGAGGGGTGTTGTCCCATCCAATGAAAACGCCGCCATACGTTCCCATCGGTGATTTAAGATTTAGAGAACGTTTTGTCACGTGAGCAAACTGAAAGGGAACGTTCAGTGGAATCTCACTATGAAAAATTTTGTTGAGGCAATAGACGATTTTCCTTCGAAGACGTTTATAGTTGAGTACAAGGAAAGGTTGTAGAGACAATGTCCGCATTGGTTCAAATTCAACTTTTGCCTTAAAGGGGAGCTCCCGTTTTTCGACTTCATTATTGCGAAGCGTTTCAACAAAATGTATGCCGTTAAAACCTGATTCTTTAGCCCATTCGTTCCAACAAGCCATCATTTCTGCTGCCCGTTTTATGCTTCCAGATTTATAAATGAGGAACATAGGACAATTGTCTTCCTTGATATAGCGTTTGTCGTGGAAAAACGGCAGAAGATACTTAAAATGCCGTTCCCAATCACTTTTATCTCCATACTCTTGTGGCATAATGACGTGGTGGGCCTTTCCGTCCCAGGTCCTGGCCCACGGCTCATTTGCCCACGAAAAGCAGAAATGTGTATCAATGTCTTTATTTGCCAGCAATAGCTCTGCCGGTTTTTCTAATAGTAATTTTCCGTTAAACCAATAGTGATAGAAGCAAAAACCATATATTTGGTAATCTTTTGCCAACTGGGCTTGCCACTTGATTGTTTCTGGCTTACTCAAATCGTAATAATTGTTTTCCCAAGGGATCCTCGGCTGGATATGTCCATCGAATATCGGCTTTGCTTTTCGCACGTTATTCCAGTCGGTGAAGCCTTTTCCCCACCATTCATCATTTTCTGGAATGGTATGGAACTGAGGTAAATAGAATGCTATAATTCGTGTTTTCATTCTGAACAAAATATTTGTTTAATAAGTTCTTGCAAATCAGTCTGTTGACGCCGGCAGACATCCTCATACCGTTTGATGATGGCTTCTTTGCGAAGATCACGATTTTGGAGTACGCTTTTAATGGCGCGATAAAGGTCGGCCGGATAGAAGGGAGAGAAATAGACACCTGCATCACCCAGAATTTCGGGAATACTGGTGACGTTGGAAGCGATGACAGGCGTTCCATATTTGGCGGCTTCTATTGGAGGATAGCCAAAACCTTCAAAAAATGAGCCAAAGAATAATGCAGTTGCATACTCGTATGCCTTCTCAAGATCTGAATCGGACAAATATGGAATGTCTATATGTTGCGCTCCTATACTTTTTCCGTATTTCAGCGTTACCAAGTGCAAATCGGGAAATTCCTTTTGGATACGACGATAGACTTTCATAAGGACTGATGGGTTCTTGTATCGCCGGTTGGCTGCTATCATTAAAAGATAAGGTTTCCCTGAAGTAATCATTGCCGACAAGTGTACATTTTCGATTTCATCCGTTGTTTCCGTATATTTCAATGGGGAGTAATAAACTTTTATATCTTTCTCTATATATTGAAAATAGTATTTTATCGAATTTCTCGTATAATTGGAAACTGTACATGCTATCGTTTGCGGGGAATTATATAATTGCATGATGTTATGGTAGCACTGTGTCATTTGCCACTTCCATCTCCCACTATATAGATTGATATAACATTTCAGTTGTTTCCATCTGTTGTCGGTGTTCTTGTCATAGATAATCGCGTCTATTTTGTTATCGTATCTCTCAATGTCAAATAAATCGTGAATAAACATAATCGTCTTACAACTGATATTGTCAAGATTATATCGTGAATACAATTGTCCAATGGAGATGAAAAAGACATCAATACGATGTTTCTGGATGACTTCACAAAGTTTTTCTTTAGACAAATCAACGGTTGTAATGTTGTTTGCCGCGCAAAATCCATTAACATCAAAACTTTTACATTTTTGCATGGTTGAATCTGTCGTGGCATACCATCTTATGCCGGGTTTGTTTTGAAGAAGGAGTTCGTCAAGTATTCTTTTGGTGAAACTGGCGTGTCCCCCGATTCCTTCCGCATGTTGAAATGGTAAAAAGTCAAAAAGTATATTCATCATATTATTTGATTTTAAGATTCTGGAAATTCACTAACACTATCGATTTCATCGTTTTCCCTAAACGCTGAACAAAAAAGAGGAATGAACCGATTATACCATAGTACGAAAGCGTCTACACCGAAAATCAAAAAAGCTATGACAGCTGTAGAAACTGCCGCACGCCTATTTTTGGCTCTGGATAAGACAGCCACATAGAAGGCAAATAGCAATAAGATGCCCACGGCCCCATAATCGTAATAATATACTTTATAGCCAGAGGCACCAGTTGTCTGCTCAAAATCCGTACCGAATAAGAACTGATTCGAGTTTAGGAATTTCTGATAATCCATTTCAAAATCAGATGACACGCGATTATTTCCTGCAATATCTCCATCCTCTACTTCAAGCCTTAGCAAAATAAGATTGTGTATAAGATTGTCGCCCTCATTGTAAATAAATGCACCTGCAACGACAGAGAGCATAACCGTCAAGGAAACCGCAAATTGTTTGAAGATTTTCTTACCATTTGTCCACGAATTTAAAAATACGACAAAAATCAAGTATATATAGGCTCCAAGCGAAAATGTAAATATGACACTTGTCAAGAGAATTACATTGTACCATTTTTTCCAATAACCCCGTTGGGCTTGCAAAAGTACGACCAATGCCGTTCCGAGGTGTGCCGGTTCTAAAAAAACGGAGTTGAACCTCGGGAAAAACTCAAACAGCGCTCGATCGTCAACCAAAAAGAAATAGTAATTGGAAAAAGAGTAAACAGCATCGTGATATTGTATATTTACATAAGGAAGGGGGAAACCTAAGATGTAGAGGATATATAAAGGCAACGATACGCTGAGAAGGACGGCCATCGTCTTGGACAAGAACGTGGAAACATTCAGCAGCAACTTCGTGTCATACCTGAAAATGGAATAGAAAATGACAATGTTGAAAATAAAGGCAAAATAGGCATTTAACACCATTTTATTGACAATAATCTGGTAAAGCCCAAGTGTAATATAGCAAATTAACGGGAAAAGGAAATCGTTTCGCTTGAACAATTGCTTTTTCAACGACGATGAGACATTGATCGATATGAAAACAAAAAAGGCGGCAGGAATCATATAAACTGAATCAACAGACCACATAAACCATGGATACATAGAGCCATAGAAAGCGATGAGGATTCCAATATAGAACAGTCCTATCGAAAGCCTTTCCCTTGAAATCAAGTAAAGTGAGTCTATCTTAATTTTTTTCATATCGTTTTTTCCCCTTAAATACAATGTTTTTTACGTATGCTTGTTCATTGGAATCTAAAGTGAAATTCCATACGACAATCATCCCGATGACTCCAGTAAGGATGACCGTAACGATAAAGCTATTGTCGAAATGCAGCAGACGGGAGAATATGAGCCCAGAAAAAATAGTTGTTGCCGCCAATGGAACAATCGGATAAATAACAGAAGACAAATATCTGCGCATACTAATTCCCATCATGTATCTGGAAAACGGAATGCGCATGATGGCGACAAGCCCTTCTATGACTACATAAAGAATCATAACCATCATAATAGATGATTTTTCATACAACATAAACATCGTGATGGGTAAATAAAGGATTTTGGGGGAAAACATAATGAGGCTGTATGTCTTTAATTTTCCAATAGCCTGAATGGCACTATGCAGCCCCAGTGTTGTTTGATCTAGCAAAAAAGCCAGCAAAATGGCACGGCAGAAAAGGACTGTGTTTTCGGGAACTTCTTCCAGCCAGAAATCAAGGATTCTGGGCATTTCAATCATCATTGGAATTGATATGATAATCATCAGAGCCGTTGAAAACTTACTTTCCTTGCAAGCCAAGTCTAACATGTGTTCACGACTATGATTCCCTTCGGCTTTCATAATTTGAGGATTCATTGCGTTGAGCAATGAGGAAGAAAAGAAGGATACGGCCCCATAAACTTGAGAGGCAATCCCGTAAGCCGCATTGACAATTGTGCCAAAAAAATGGTTCAATATAACCGCAGTTCCTTGGTTCCTCAACACACCAGCCACCATCCCGTAAGTTGTCCATCCGGCAAAACCAGAAAGTTGTTTGACACATTTGCTTTCTATGGGATATTTCTTAAAATTGAACGTACACTCTTTGTATTGGCTATAACTATAAAGAATAAATGCCATAAGGCTAAAAGAAAGTATCAAGGCCAATCCTTTTGCATATATGACCAATCTGTCCCCAGAAAAAAAGAAAAGAAGAAAAGCGAGAATCAGCTTGAAAATACTCTCCAAAATCTCCACGATTGAAATATAGACAATGTTCTCGTGGGCAATCAACATCGCTTTAAACGGAGAAGAAAGGATGGTTGTGATAAAAATAAACACAACGATGTCGTAAACTTCTTTCGCAGCACCAATGCGTTCGGGATCTATGGTAAGGAAACCCTCAATGATCGTATCTTTTACGACAAGGAATATCAACAAGAACGAAAAGCCCATCATAAGATGAATAAACAGGCTGTTTGTGAATAAGCGTTTTACGTGTTCGATATTCTGTTGGCCATTGTAAAATGACAAATAGCGCTGTGTGGTAATCACAAGTGCATTGGTAATAAACCCTAACATTCCCACGACACCTGCAATGACAGAATAAATGCCATAATCAGATGTGGTAAGAGCAGCAAGCACTACTCTCGTCGAATAAAGGGCAAGTCCAATATTGGAAATGGCCTTAATGTATTGTGCAAAAGTATTGATGATAATCCTTTTTGTTGGATCCATTTTTGGATTGAATCGGGGGTGTCTATTTTATAAAAAACTCGTCTTTTATGATATAAAAAACAGTACCAATGGCAGCAACGAATACCATTCCCAACACGAAAATCATCCGTTTGGGTGCCGACGGTTTGACAGGCACTTCGGCTCCCTTGAGGATGGTGAAGGCGGGTGTGCGCTCCTGAACCTTGGCTTTGGCGGCCTGCAATTGCGTGTTGATGGCCGAATAGGCGTTGAAGCGCAACTGCATTTCGTTTTCAAGGTCTTCCTGCTTAGCGCGATAACTTTCCAATACCACATCCATATTGGAATCGGAATAGCTGCCATATCGCTGACGGGCACGCTCGTAGTCAAGTTTGGCGTCGGCGGCAAGTTTCGTGTAGTATTTCAGGTCGATACGAGCCTTGTTCGTGCGATAATTCGTGATGAACTCCTGCAACTGCGAACAAATCGAGTCGGCGATGGTCTTGCAAATCAATTTGTCTTGGTCGCGCACTTGAATGGTGATGACACCCGTCTTTTTGTCGGTGGAGAGCTTGACATTGCCCTGAATCTTCTTGATAAGTTCGTCTTCGGTGCGCGAAAGGACATAGGGATTGTATTGTCCATCGCTTGACACGCCCTCTTCCTTCTTTGGAAACAGCGATTTCACCCATTCAATCAAGTTCGACCACCACGGTGCTTTCTGGTGTTTGAGAAGGTAGTCGTGGTAGTTGGTGTTGATGGTTCCGTCGGCACTGACGACCTTGAAATTGAAAAATTTCGACACAAAGCCGTTATCGTCCATCAGGTCGGGATAAAGCAGCGGCGAAATGGCGTCGGTCGATTCGATATTCGACAAATCGAAGCCAAACGACGAGGCCAACGACCCGAGCGCTCCGCCAGGTAGCGGACTTTCCGTTTCTGGCGCAAGTTTCACGTCAGTGTCGTAACTGCGCGGAATGCAGAGGATGTAAAGGCTCGACAGCACAAAGGCGATGGGCAATGTGATATAAAAGAGTCGCTTGCGCTCTTTGATTTTTGCCCACAAAAGCCTCAAATCGATCACATCTTTTTTATTGTTATTGTTCATTTGCTCTTATATTTTAATTCCTGATTTCCAACTATTTCAAAAGATTGGCAATGGTGGCGATGATGGCGGCTAGCGAACCGATGCTGGTCGTGATGCTCAGCGTTTCAGCGATGCTGGTCTTGGATGTCGATTTCGACGGCACCACGATTTCGCAGCCGGGAAGGGGCTTGGCGTTGTGACCGACTTTTGCCACTGTTCCGTTCATATAGATGATGTAAGCCTGTCTTTTCTTGGCCTTGCTCGAAAAACCGCCGGCTTGGTCGATGTAGTAGCCCACCGACTTGCCCTTCACATAGCCCACCGTGTTCGGATAAAGCACTTCACCGTTGATTTTCACCGTGGCTTCAAACTGCGGAACGAAAACTCGGTCGCCCTCGCGCAACACGATGTCTTCCGTGCCGCCCGGGTTGGCAATGGCCTTGTCGAGTTCGATACCGACGGGATAGGTGTCGCCGATTTGGTATTTTTTCAACTGTTCTGACTCGCTCAAATTCACAAGATTGGCATTTCCGGTGCGGATGGCCTGCTCCTGAAGGCTAAATTCCATGTCTTCACGGGCTTTCTTCAGCACCGCCTCGGCACGCTGACGCTCTTGCTGCGTGTATCGACGTTCGAGTCGCGCACCCTGCGTGAAGGCGCGGTCGTTCACACCACCGGCCATTTTCACCAAGTCGCTGAGTCGTTGGGTCTTTTTTGAAAGTGTGTAGGAACCGCCAAACATCACTTCGCCTTCGATGGTGACGTTCTGCTGTTTGTAGTAACCCGGACTCTGGCGCACATAAACTTCGTCGAAAGGCATCAGGATGAAGCCGGGCTCGCCATCGATGACGAAACCGTCTTTCAACTCCATCGAGAACGTATGGGCGATGACGCTATCAGCCACCAATGCCTTCGGATTGCTCACGCGACGCGACACATCGACTTTCACCGTCGAGGCATTTTCCTTCAGACCACCGGCCTGCAAGATGAAGTCTTCGATGGTTTCGTTGTCGGCATATTGATAGATGCCCGGATGCATCACCTCACCGTAAATCGTGATGGTACGCTCGGTCTGTGCCTCTTGTTTCGTGGGAATGAAAAGGATGTCGTTCTCGCGCAGGGGGATGTCGGCTGCCGTTCCGTCGAGAATGCCCTTCACATCGACGCTCAGCACTTCCAACGTGCGGTCGCTCTTCATTCGGTGCATCACAGCGCGGTTCAAGAAGGCTTCCTCGGTCACGCCCTCGGCTGCGTCGAGCAGCGAACGAACGGTGGTGATGTTGCCGCCCAACTGATATTTTCCGGCACGGAACACCGCACCTTTCAGTTCGACGGTGTTTTCATAACGGTCGAGAATAGAATCGACGCTCACCGAGTCGCCGTCGGCCACGTGGAACGTGTCCATATCGAACTCACCCACGTTGAAAACGGAATATTGGCGACCCGTTTTTCGCACGACGCGCACCGATTTCGTGTAGGCATCGCCCGTGAAACCGCCAGAATATTTCAACAGCGTGCCGATGCTCTCGTCTTTCTTCATTTCGTAGAACATCGGACGCTTCACCTTACCCGTGATTTTCACCAAGCAGTCGTAAGGCTCGACGACGATGAAGTCGTTGTCGGCGAGGCGGATGTTGCCCGTCTGCTTGCCGTTGAGGATATAGTCATAGACATCGACCGTCGAAACGAGTTTGTTGTTGCGATAGACCTTGATGTTACGAAGCGTACCGATGTCGCTGATGCCATTGGCCATATAGAGGGCGTGGAACACCGTGGCGAAAGCCGGCAGCGTGTAGGTTCCGGGCGATTTCACCTCGTCCATCACGTTCACGGTGATGGTGCGCGTTTGTCCGACGGTGAGTTTCACCCGACTGCTCTGATAGCGGCTTCCCAACGTCGAACGCAGGCGCGTGTTGGCCTGTTCTACGGTCATTCCGCTGACATACACGGGACCGAAACCATCGATGTTCACGTATCCGTCGGGACTCACCGACGTTTCAATTTGTTTGGCCGACGCGCCGTAGATGTCGATAAATACGGCATCGCCAGGGCCGAGGATATAGTTTTTCGGTGTCGCCACGTTCATCGACGGCTCGAAAGTCAAGTCTTTCTGGCTGAAAATGTCGCGTCCGAACACCTTTTGCTTCTCTTTCTCACGCTCGGCGAGGATTTTCTCGAGCATGGCAATCGAATCGACGGGCATAATGCCTTCCAGTTCCGACTGCATCTGAATGAAGTCATCGTCGTCCTCGTCGTAGTTGTATTTCCAAGTGCGCTCGCCCTGCACACGCTGCGTCGTCATTTCCGTCGCCTTCTTCTCAGTGTTGTTCTTGCGCGTGCGGTCGTTGGCCTTCGTCATCGTCTCGTCCTGCACCATGCCCAGTCCGGCATTCTTTTTCTGGCGCTCGGCAATCTTTTTCACACGGCGAATCTGCTGAATATCGACACCTCGCTGCATCAGTTTCGTCACGATTTGTTTCTCGTCGGTACCCGCCTCGTGTTCCTTCAGTACGAAACGAATCACTTGGTCGTCTGTCATCGACGACTGGGCTGCTACAGCCAAGGGCATGAGCAACCCAATCAGAACATAAATAATGGTTTTCTTCATATTCTTATTGCGTTTTTTACTTCGTAAATATAATAAAATAACTCAAAAATTGCGTTTTTGTTGTATCAGCAGTCGATTTTTCTTGATTTTTTTGCCCGAATTGTGATTTTTTTCTACCTTTGCACCCGCAAACGACCTTTTTGCAGGTCAAAAATGTCATGGGGTTGACTGGATTTGACGGCGAGATGAAATGGTACGTAAGCACGCGGTGGCTCGTTGGTTTCCCACCTAAATCTGAGCTTTCAAGAAAATAATTGGCAACAACAAGT